>NZ_JARTVO010000002.1:0-550106 GCF_029625675.1 Mesorhizobium sp. WSM4884 | reverse complement strand
GTTGCGGGCGCCGCCGGCGACGACCGCTTTCTCGAGCGCCCTTTGTGCCTTGCGTCCTTGCCAGAAGCGGATGCCGTAGAAGAGCGCGAGCAGCGCGACGGTCACGCCGATGATCGTCGCTCGCAACCAGGCTGGTGCGAGCGGACGGGTGTCGGCAAAGCGGATCAGCGGCCCGGCATACCAGACTGCCGCCGAGAACCCGGCAAGCGCGAGCAGGCTGAATATCCTGAGCACCCAGCGCATCAGTACCGCCGCTCCCTGCCGCGCCCGCTCACAGCGTCTCCTCCTTTGCGATCATCACATCGACGCGGCGGTTCTTGGCGCGGCCGTCCGCCGTCGCATTGTCGGCGATCGGTTCATCCTCCCCCTTGCCGTCGACTGTTACCCGCGACGGGTCTTTCAATTGCTTGGCCATCACTGCCTGAACGGCTTTGGCGCGGGCGACGGAGAGATCGAAATTGGACTTGAACGTGCTCGACTTCTTCGGCTTCACATTGTCGGTATGGCCGACGATCCGGATCGGCCCTGGCTCGCCGTCGAGCGCGGAGGCGATGTCGGCCGCGATGGGCTGGAACTCTGTCTTCAGCTCCGCCTGGCCTGACGCGAACAAAAGCTGGTTGTTGACCTCCACGACGATGAAGTTGCCCTTGGTGCCGACCGTCAGCCCGCCGCCGGTGATCTCCTTGGCCAAGGCTGCGCGGATGCGGTCGAACTGGGTGGAGGTGGGAGCGACGGGCGGCGGGGCGGCTTCCGCGGGTTCGGCGAGCGGCGCGCTGGCGCGCTCGATGGTGACCGGGGTCGAAGGATTGAGCGCCAGCAATTCGCCGGCGGTGACGTCGCCTTGGTCGGTGATGAGCACCCGCAACCCGAAGAACGCTGCCGTCACCAGCGTCGCCGCGGCGGCCGCCACCGCCCACAGCGGCAGCCGCGCGCGGGGCTTTGACAGCTTCGCCGCCATGCCTTGCCAATGGGGAGAGATGTCGTCTTCGGCGCGCGGCCTGAAATAGCGGAGCGTGTCGTAGACGTCGCGCCGGACACGTTCGAGTGTGTCTCGCTCGCCGGCCCGCCCGCGATACTGGCCCTCGAACCCGAGCGACAGGCAGGCATGCATCAGTTCGAGCAGGTCGTGATGGCCATCCGGGCTGCCCAGAATATTGTTCAGCGCCTCGTAGAAACCGGCGCCGGTGGGCTTGGTGTGGAAGAACCGCACTACCAGGCTGTGCCCGCTCCAGCTGTCCTCCTTCGGCCAGGGCAGGTTGCCGACGAGATCGTCGGCCGTCTCGCAAAGGGCGAATTTTGCGATTCTGCCGTCCTCCTCGGCGATGCCGGCTTTCGTCATCTCCCGGTCGAATGTTTCGATCGCTTCGGCGATATGCTCCGCGAGCGGTGCCGCCTGCCTCTCGACCGGCATCAGCCGCAACTGGCCGAACAGCATCAGCAAGGGAGCTGCCGCGGCGAGAATTGGATTTGCCGCGGCGTATTTCACGCCGTGCGAGGCATTAAGCAGGATTTCCTGCTGCAACGCGGGCGCGGATGCAGCAGGCGCCGCATCGGAAGCACCTTGGTGGATAACGGTCCCGGACGACCAGCCGGTCGGCATCTGCCGGCCGACGCCCGGATCGAACACAGTCGATTCCCGGGCGGCTGGCGCGACGCCACCAGGAGCGGCTCTCTCGGGAGCCGCGGGCGAGCGTTGTCTTGGCCGTGGCGCGCGGATGACGGTCTTGTCCGCCGGCACGGAGGGATCGTCGTTCGAGCTCATCGGCGGTCCACCGTCGAGGTGTGGCGATCGTTTCTCTGACGGGAAATGAGGCCGGCCTCGCGCCTTTCACGCCAAGGTTTGGCGGCGGGCCGGATGGAAAGGCTCATCTCGCCGAAACATGACATTGCTGCACACGCCCCAAGCCACGCCGCTTTGCCCGCCAGGCAAGCTTCCGTGCGCTTATCCTAAAGCATGTCTCCCGAAAGTGGGAACCGGTTTCGGGACAAAGACATGCGTAAAATCAAAAGCTAAAGCGCATGGAGCGAATCCGAACGATCGCGACGCGCTTTGGCTGCACGGGTGGCCGATTGAAATCGGAAAGCAGGATGCTCAAAGCAGCGGTTTCTTCTGTGAGACCGCTCACATAACGCCGGGTTCGTTACTTCTGTTTGCCGGCCTTGGCGTAGGCTTCGCTGAAATAGGCGAGGAAGACGTCGAGCATGCCGTTTTCATGCTTCTCCTCCATGGTCCGCCAGGTGGCGACGAGGGCATCCCATGCCTGGCTCTTCTTGGATGAAAAGGAGGCCGGCGGCAGTTTCCTGGCGATCGCCTCCGGCGACAGGTCGTCGAGCAGCCTGGAAAGCGCGGCCTGCATGGCGGCATAGGTAGCGAATTCGTGCGCCTTGAGGTCCCGGAAGGCGTCCTCGACACTGTGCGCGGCGTCCAGGTAGCCGGCCCTGCGTTTCGCGAACATGATCTCCAGTATGTCGTCGATGCCCGGCACGAATTTCAGCGGGTTGTTGTTCTCCGCGCCGATCATCGTGCGGTTGGCGCTCTTGGCCAGCACCTTGGCCGCCGCGCGCGCCTTGAGCAGCAGGGACAACTGCTCGACCGTGGTTCTGAGCACGGTGCCGATCTCGGCGGCCACTTCATGCGGATCGCGCGACTGAAGCAGGTCAGGCGAAATGCCGGCCGCCTTAGCGATATCCCGCAACAGCGCATCGGCTGCCGCGGGCCGGCCAGGCGGGGCCGCCGGGGTCGGCGGCGGCTGCAGCGCCGAGGACGTCGATGCCGGCAATCCTCGTCCGGGCCGCTGCTCCTTCGGACTGAAGAACGGCTCGTTGCCCAATTCCAGCGGCCTGCCTGTCGACGGCGGCAGCTCACGTTGCGTTGACCCGCTCCGGCTTTGCGGATGGCCGGTGGCGATACGCTCTTCGTCGATCGAAACCGAAATGACATAGCGGCCGATCAGCAGCCGGTCGCCGTGGGCCAGCCGGTGCGGCCCGGCCATACGCTGGCTGGAGCCGTTGATGAAGGTGCCGTTGCGCGAGATGTCGTAGAGCCAGAAGGCGCCCGCCTGGTAGCGGACCTCGCAATGCCGGCCCGAGATGATTTTGTCCGGATCGGCGAGCGTCCAGTCGCAGTTCTCGCGGCCGATCTCGAAGCTGCGGCCGCGGACGGCGTAGCTTGCCGCCGTGCCCGGAGGCAGCCTGTCGACATTGCTGATCTGGAGCGAGATGAACATCCGGAAGCGTCGCCGAACTTGGTAAATAAATACTTGCTTCGCAATTCCGGACGGAGAACCGCTGCGCGCTTTTTCCCGGAATTGCTCCGGCATTCTAGCAGCTTGCGGGAACGACGGGAGAGGAGCGTTTCACATCGGCGCATCGCCACCGTTTAGGCACCGCTGTTGTTTGGCCGGCACCAAACATGTGCTAGGTTTGGATCGGTCCGGTGCGATGAATGCGAAAACTTCCCGAACGTGATGCAGTTTACAGAGCGGGGGCTTCGAACCATCACACTGGCGGCCGCGTCCAGGAGGGGCACGACCCATGCCGAACGAACGTGCCACCGTTGTGCAGACGCCGGTTGGCGCCGACCTGACTTTCACCCATCTCATCGGCCGCGATGAGATCAGCCGTTGTTTCGCCTATACCGTCGGCTTCGTCTCGAAGAGCCATGATGTCGATCCGCTGAAGATGCTCGGCGGCGTCGTTTCGGTCGAAGGCGAATCCGATCCGAAACGCTGGTTCAGCGGGCTGGTGTCGGAATTCAAGCTTACCCGCATCGAGGACCGGCTGGCCTTTTATGAGGCGGTGGTCAGGCCGTGGCTCTGGTTCCTCGGCAACACCACCGATTGCCGCATCTTCCAGAACATGACGGCGGTCGAGATCATCGAAAAAATCTTCTCGAAATACGGCATCGCGAAATTCGAGAAGCGGCTGCAGGGATCTTACCCCCAGCGCGAATATTGCGTGCAGTATGACGAAAGCGATCTGGATTTCGTGCAGCGGCTGATGGAGCACGAGGGCATCTTCTATTTCTTCGAGCATGACGAGGGCAAGCATACGCTGGTGCTCTGCGATGCGATGAGCAAGCTGAAGGCAGCGCCTGGCTACGAGAAGGTGCTCTATAATTTCGAGGGGCAGGGCTCGCGGCGCGACGTCGAATACATCACCGAATGGATCCCCGGCAGCGCGGTGCGGCCGGGCGCCTATGCCCACACCGACTACGATTTCGAGAAGCCTGGCGCGGACCTGATGGCGAAGTCCGCCCAGCCGTTCAGCCATAAGGAGGCGGCAGGCGAAAACTACCGCCAGCCTGGAGCGCATCTCGATGTCGGGCGCGGCGACACGATTGCGGGGATTCGCCGCGAGGAACTTCAGGCGGTGCACCAGCGCAGCACGGCGGTGGGCACCGTGCGCGGCATCTTTTCCGGCTGCAAGTTCAAGCTGGAGAGTTTTCCGCGCGACGACCAGAACCAGGACTATCTGGTGATCAGCGCCGAATACCGGCTATTCGATCCGGGCTACCGGACCCAGAACGAGGCCCATAGCGAGAATTTCAAGGTCGTTCTGGGGGTCGCGCCCACCAAATTGCCCTACCGGCCGCCGCGCATCACGCCGCGGCCGATCATGCGCGGGCCGCAGACGGCGACGGTGGTCGGCCCTTCCGGCGAAGAAATCTTCACCGACAAATATGCCCGCGTGAAGGTGCAGTTCCACTGGGACCGGCTCGGCAAGAAGGATCAGAACTCCTCCTGCTTCGTGCGCGTGTCTCAGACCTGGGCCGGCAGCGGCTGGGGTTTCATCCAGATCCCGCGCATCGGCCAGGAGGTCATCGTCGATTTCATCGAGGGCGATCCGGACCTGCCGATCATCACCGGCCGCGTCTACAACGCCGCCGAGATGCCCCCTTACGCGCTGCCGGGCAATGCGACGCAGTCGGGCTGGAAGTCGAACTCATCCAAGGGCGGCGGCGGTTACAACGAGCTGATGTTCGAGGACAAGGCCGGCTCCGAGCTGGTCAACTTCCAGGCGCAGAAGGACCACCACCTGCTGATCAAGCACGACCGCAACAAGACGGTGCAGCACGACCAGTCCGACCGCATCGACCACGACGCCAAGCACTCAGTCGGTCACAACCTCGACGAGGACGTGGGCAACAACAAGACGGTCAAGATCGGCGTCGACCAGACGACGAACATCGGGTCGAACGACACCGAGACGGTGGGGGCGAACCGCTCGCTGACGGTTATGGCGAATGAGACGATCCACGTCGTCTCGAACTCGACGGAAAACATCGACGCCAACCATTCGCAGACGGTCGGGTTGGTGCAGACGGTGACGGTGGGGGCGGCGCGTGTCGATACGGTGGGGGCGGCTGAGACACGGACTGTCGGCGCGGCACAGATTAACACCATCGGAGCGACGCGGGCAGTCAGCGTGGGCATCAGTCAGAGCCACGAAATTGGAGCCTCCGACAGTTGGACTATCGGCGCCGATCAAAGCATCAGCATCGGTGCCGGACAGACGGTTTCGATCGCCGCGTCACAGGCAACCGATGTGGGTGCCTCGCGCATCGCCAAAATCACATCGAACGACTCCACCGATGTTGGTGGCGGCTTCATGCTCAAGATTGCAAAGGGCAGCCTTACCGACATCAAAGAAGACTCGGTTACAAAGTCTGGCAAAAGCCTGTCGATCGAAGCGACGGACGATATCACCCTGACATGCGGAAGTTCGAAGGTTGTCATGAAAAAGGATGGCACGATCGTCGTGGAGGGAAAGGACATTTTCTTGAAAGCATCTGGTAAGATCAACGCCAAGGCTTCGGGTGACATCATCCTGAAGGGCTCGAAGATCAACGAGAATTGAGGTCGCGATGAGCAAAGTTGTCGAGCGTATCTATGGGGTGGTCATCGGGCTGTTCCTTGGTTTCGACGATCAGGGTCCGCTGGTTGTATTTCCCGGCAATCCCCTGGATGTGGCGCTGAGAGCCAGAAGCCTGGTTGAGCTCGATCAGGCTATGATCGGATCAGAAGTGGCGTTGCTGTTTCAGGACGGCGACCCGAGACGTCCGCTCATCATGGGGCCGATCATCGAACCAGCGCGCAAGGGCGCCGCCCAACGCGTTATCAGCGATGGTGAATATGTCCGACTGAAGGCCTCGAAGAGGATCGAACTTCGCTGCGGAAAGTCCAGTCTCATACTTGACAGTGATGGACATATCTCGCTTCGCGGAAAATACATCGTGAGCCAGGCCAGCGGTGCGAACAATATCCGCGGTGGCTCCGTGAATCTGAACTGATGACTCTGCCACAGGTCACAACGCAGTCGCGGCCCAACAGGGTGGCTGGTGACGTGCTCCGTCAGCATGTCGAATTGGTGGCATTCCTTTGGGCGCAACGAAATACGCTACTGAATGCAGACCCGCCGGACGTCCAGGTGGCAAAGAGCATTGGCGAGCGGCTTGACGTGCATCTAGACGCGCTGCGGATCGCCGGCGCGGCGGCTTGGCCATTTGCCATCGAACAATGGGCCGATTTTCCCGACAAAGGCGAACTTTTCACGTGTGCATGGCTCGCAATTGAGCTGGAAGACGAAAAAAGCCTGAACGAGTCGATTGAGTTCTTCCGCGCTGAAAGGAGCACGGCTTACGGCTTTGTTGGCGCGTTGGAAATCCATCGAGCGGACAAGATCGCGAGGTGGGTCAGGCAGTGGGTGTCGCACGAGGATCCCGTTAGGCGGCAACTTGCCGCTCACGCGATCGAAGTGCACAAAATGGACCCCGGCAGAATGCTTTTGCATCTGCTAAAGGACTCTGGCGCAGAGACGCGGTGTATCGGTCTTAGGCTCACGGCGGGACTTCGACATATCGAGTTTGTCCAAGTTGTCGCCGCGCTGCTCGATGATCGCGACGCTCAGGTACGCTTCTGGGCCGGCATCGCACTCGCAGAGCTTGGATTTGGGGAGCGGGTTAGGCCTGACCTTCAGGCCGTAGCCGCATCAGACGACGCTAACGCACTCACCGCGTTGCGTACTTTGATCAAGACAACGCAGCCGCAGGAAGTCCGATCCTGGCTGGGAGGTCTGATGCGCGCCGCGAACCCGGTGGCTGTCCGCGCAGTTGGGATGCTCAACGACAAGACCTACCTCAACTGGCTCATCGATCGCATGCGCGAACCCGCGATGGCCGCCGCGGCGGGTGCGGCCTTTCTGGAGCTCTTTCCCGACGCTGCGCAAGAAGATGATTTGTTCACCATCGACCCAGCCGAAGCCGGTTTGGAATTTGTCCGCCGCTTCGAATATGGCGAACAGAAAATCCCGCTGGCTGACAGAGTCATGGAATGGGGCAAGGCGAGTGGATTTGTAGAATAGGGCCAACCTCGCAGCAGCGATCTCTCCGCACACGCGTGGAACTGCTCAGGTCGCTATCGGGTGCCCAAAAAAATATCTCTGACCGGGCCTGAAGCTCTCGATCTGGTCGCCGTCGAAAAATGCCTCTAGGATCCCGGCTGCATGCAACGATTTCAAGTTGCCGCTGCGATCGAACATTTTCGAACAATTTATACCTGTGGCGGCCTCGAACAGCGTCGCTTCCCGAGCCAGTCTTTGCTCCCGCTCGTCGTCCTGGTCCAGGTTGTCATACATGCGCTTCGCAATCTTGGCGATGTCAATCGCCTCGCCTCCATAGATCGGAATATCCTTGGAGCCTACGCGCTCCAGCACCGCATCTTGCGCCTGCTTCACTTGGTCGAAATATCTTTCGCGGTTAGCTCTCTCGACCCAGCCCTCATCCGTCAAGACTTCCTCCATGGAACCCGCCATCAAAGGGCCATCCTCGGCTTCGAGGAGGAAGGATATTTCCTGCTCGATCTGTCTTAGCGGGTCGATGTCCCCGGCTCGTTTGTGCGCTTCCATGAGGTAGTCGACTGCAGCGAGGTTGGATGTAGCTCCCAGTGCAATTGCCAGAAAAAAGAGAAAATTGTCTCCGCTTTTGTCCTCGATATAATCGAAAGTCTGCCGCACCGACTGAAGTGTGCCGGCATAACCGGAAATGTTGGCGATCGCGTGCCAAAGTAGGTAAAGCGGATTGTCTCGCATCAAAGGGCCGAGTTCCGGAAGCCTGGAAAAGTTTCCGCGCGAGCATCCTAGCAGAACCGCCGCTATCCGCTCCCATGCGCGCGTGCTCGTTTCGAGGCGGGCGAGGTCCAACGCATAGAGGTCGAACGATTTGGGATGAAACCCATAGCTGAGTTCCTCGAATGCGGTGTTGGCAATCTTTGGATAGTGTTCCATGTCCAGTCAATAAATGAGGCTGGCGACCTTTTCCAGTTCGCTCTGGTCATCTTCAATATCGTTGCATGCCTTGGTGTTCATGTAGTGCTGGGGAACGACGTTTCCCTGATCGTTGCAGCCACCCGCCATGCGCGGCGTCTTATGATTAAGTTTGTCCGGTCGCTTCGTGCTTGGCGGAGGATAAGAAGCTGGAATGGGATTCGACGGATT
Source organism: Mesorhizobium sp. WSM4884 (assembly GCF_029625675.1). Taxonomy (NCBI): domain Bacteria; kingdom Pseudomonadati; phylum Pseudomonadota; class Alphaproteobacteria; order Hyphomicrobiales; family Phyllobacteriaceae; genus Mesorhizobium; species Mesorhizobium sp. WSM4884. The sequence goes on along the minus strand of NZ_JARTVO010000002.1, from coordinate 541,613 downwards.
CACCTTGCTCCAGGTGCTCAGAACCGCGCTCTTCTTCTTCGGGCTGAAAGCGTCGTACGCAGCCTGGGCCGCTGTTGGACCATTTGGTCGCTTCACGGTCGGACGATATCGTGTAGGCGTATCACGGTGTTGAGGTATGTCAAAATGGAGAGCGCAGCCCTGGTTTTCCTTCGTTTGAACATTCGGGCAACTCGGCTGACCGGCCTTTCTTGCCTTGCGCTGCCTGGTCTTTCTTCTGTTCATCCGCTTGAGCGTCTTAGTTAGTCGATCTTTCTCGGCCTGCTTGTCCGGCACTTTGATCAAGCTGATCTGCTTTCGCCAGAAGGCGCCCGCCGTCATCACCGGATACGGTTTTTTGGTCTTGGGATCCTTCTGCCACTTATGCAAAGGGTTGCCGCAACAGGGGCATTTGCCGGCTTTGATGGCCACCTTGGCTTGTTTCATGTCTTGTGTTTCATTCGTAGGCGCCGGTGGCGTTGCGCCGATCTGCGAGGCGTGATTGCTTGTTGTTATGTCAATATGCCGGCAAACGTTCTTGCCCTCGAACTTCACCGTCATCGCCCAGGCCTGGAAGTAGGTCTTGCCCGTGATTTGGTGAGTGATGACAGACGCGCCAAAGCTTCGGGTGGCCGCCTCGTTGCCCAAAGGCGACGATTTGTAATAGGACTTTTGGGCCAGCGCGGCGGGCTTGCCACCGATATTGACCGTCTCGGACCCTTCCTTGAGGTCTGTCGAAAACGACGTGTCGGGATAAGGAACCGGGATAGGCCCGGCTGGCGGCGAAGGCGGCGACAGACACACGTCGGGAAAGCGCGCCAATGATTTGTTCATACCGTTCTTCCCGGCGATTTCCCACTTCTCGGCGAAGACGTCTTTTGTCATCGGTCAACTCGGCCTTCTGGGTGCCACAATCGCTGCGGCCTTTGCGCCGAAGCAAGAGCTTGCATGGAGCGCCGCGAGCTTTCCCGGCGCATAGCTGCGCGCATAGGCTTGCTCGGCCCAGGCGAACTGGATGATGCCCGCGGCGGCGCCGCTGTCGCCAATGCAATCCGCTGCGTGCCAAACGTCTTGGCAGGGCCGGACTTCACGCATATTGCGCATCTGTGCCAGCACCAACTCTTCGAAAGCGTAGCTTTCGCCAGCAACGTCGGACAGCCGAAACGAGACTTTGTGCATAGGCACGCCGGCATCGGCGAGCGCGGCTTTCAGGGCGGCGCTCAATCCGTCGGCTCGGAACGGCGTCTCGTTGAACAAGGTCGACCTCTCGACGCCAAAACCGATGCCGAGAATGCTGATCGCGGTCAAAGAAGCGGCATCGCGCGTCATCACCAGGATCCCGGCGGCTTCACCAGGCACCAGTCCGTCGGTGACGATACTGGTCTTCAAGCGCTGGTGGAGATCGAGCCAGGACAACGTTCGCGCATCCACCAGACTGTCGACGGCGACGATGACGCATGCGGGAAATCCTTCGCTCTTCAAAAGCTTTTCGGCATGCGACAATGCGGTGAAGACCGCGACGGAGCCGCCCGCGATATGCAACAGCTTCGGTCCCGTCAGCCCACGTCCGTCCGGTAGCGTTATTCCCGCCAGAATTCCTTTGAGCCTGCCGCCAGGCATTTCGTTCTCACGCGTGCACAACAGAAGGGGCATCTGCCCCCAAGGCAGGCCGGTCACGTTGTCAGCATCGAGTTGCTCGAATGCGAGTTTGACCAGCGCCGAGATGCGGTCGCGGCCTCGAAGCTTGAGCGGCAAGGCGTCGACTGTTGCGCCGATGATCGGCTCGCCTTCCGCATCGTGATAGTTTAGCTCGTTGAATGCGGCGATTCTTCCCCGCATGGCCGCGATCGAACTGGCGGCGCTGTAGCCAACCGGCGTCACCAGGCTTATGCAGGCAACCCAACTCATGACAGGCGCCGTCGACTTTTCAGGGCTTCAATTGCCGCGCCCAGTCCAGCGTAGTGTGGTTTATCATCATCATCCGGGATGAGATTAACGCCAATCTCGACCTGCTGCAGTTTGACGAATTTGCGCGGAACCTTCGTGCTCACGCGGCCCACCAACACGATCTTGCCTTCGTGCGGCACGATGTTCAACGTGTCGGGCACGAGGGTCTTGCGCTCAATGCGGTCTTCGTAAACAAACCGGACCGGCACCGAGAGCCTTGGCAACCTAGCCGCGAAGCGCCCTCTTTCAGTCATCCCTAGGCAGCCGAAAACCATTCCTTCGCTAAGCAGATCAAGCCACTGATCTTGTGGCGCCGCCTGGAAATAACGGTCATCAAAATCCGGCGGCAAGTAGGGAAAAATATTGTCGAGCCAGTGCTTGTCATAGGTGCCCGCATATTGCGCGCGCTGTTTGGCGAAGCGCGGCACTGGGCCGAAGCCGATCGGCTTCACGCGGTCGTTCCAGATGCGGACACGCGATTGCGGATGCTCCACGCATGGCAACAGGACGCCATCGGGATTGGCCTGGTTCACCAGGAAGCCGGTGCCGATGGGGTTCACGCCATCGCCATGCGGCTTCTCGGGATCTGTCCTGTCAGTTCCGCCGAAAGTGAGATGCCACGCAAGCGGCATGCTGACAAAGGGCGTAGTCCGTGAGGCCTGCACACCCAGGCCTGTCTTGAACCAGCGCCTTTGCCCGGTGAGGATGGCTCGTTTATCGATGCCAGGCCCGATCAGCGCAACTTCCATCGATTCCACCGGACGGCCGATTGGTGTGACCGCCCGGGCGTCGAGCAGCACTTCGCATTTTGGCTTGACCGGAACGAAATCGCTTTCGACGCGTACCGACGTCGTCTCGGGGTCGCCGTAGTGCGTGTCTGCAAATACAAAAGGCGATTGCTCCTTCGCAGGTGTGCAGTTGCCTTGCTCGTCGACGTCGTATGTCGCGCGAACGACCGCGACGCAGAACTTCACGCAGTGCTTATCCTGATAGGGAAAAGTCTCGGCGAGAAACGGGGTGGTGTTCTGGCTGACGAACATCAACTGGTCTCCCAACTAGCCGCGAAGATCTGCTCCAGCGCCGGCTGCGGCGCCTGCGGATCGACGTCGAAGATATCCGTGCGCGCGGTCCACATGACGAGATCGTCGATGATATCGCCCTGGCCATCGGCAAGCGGAACCGGCAGGGCTGTCAGGGCGGCATCCAGCTCGTCGGGCGTCAATTCACCCCGTTGCGCTGCGAAAGCGGCTTTCTCGATGCCTTCGAACCAGACATCGGCATAAGCAAGCTTCAGCGGCGCTTCGGCAAGCCGCGCGACAACGCTGAGCGGAAACCGCCTGCCGACCCTGTCGGCGCTCTGCAGCACGATACCCGCGGCGGCGCCGAAGGAAGCAGGACCGCTGAGGAAGCGCAAAGCGATGTCCGTCGGCCAGTTTTCAAGGCCGAACAGCGGCACGATGTGTTGCGCTAGCCAGCGGTCCCATATGCGCACGAAATCGCCCGGCAGCCGCCGCGTCACGAAATCGCCGGCGGCGGGCATCTTGCCGTAGAAGCCGGGCATGTTCAGATCTGCGGCGGACATGTGAACTTCTTGAACATCTCGAGCGTGTAGGGATTCTCGACGCTGGCCGCCTTCAGCTCGAAATCGGCATACATGCCTTTCGTGCCCAGCCGCAGGCTGTAGACGTCGGTGAGCTTGGTGCCGGCGAATTTGCCGCCGCGCAGCATCCTCAGCCATGCCCAACTGCCGGTTTCGTTGAGCATCACCTCGGGCGAGCCGTCGACCGGCTGGAAGGCGAGCGAGATCACACCGGTTCCGTCCTTGCCGGGCCACGTCATCGGCTGCGGCCTCGTCGCGTTGTTGTAGTAGACGAGGTTCTGGCCATCGAGGTTGAGCGTCACCCGCGCCACGTTGGGCGACAGGTCCTTTGGTTCCAGCGTGAAGTTCATCACCGGGCCGCTGCCGCCCGGGAAAAGGTCGTCGCGGATGTGCCTTGCCTGCTCGAAAGCCGGCAGCGCCGCAGGATCGAGGCCGAAATCGGCGCGCCATTTCCAGGGCTCGCTGGCGGTGTCGACATAGTTGATCAGGTGGTCGTTGATGAAGGCGTCGATCAACCCGGCGGGACCGAACAGACGCTGGAAATCGCGCACATTGACATCCACCGCGCTGTCGGGGCTGAAGGGATAGCGGTTGTTGAGCGCCGCCTGGCAGAAGGGCAGGATGTCGGCGCGCCAGATGGCGTTGAGCTCGTTGGTGACGGCCTTCTGCGACAGCCCGCTGGTGTCGCCGGCAATGCCGCCCAGCCAGTCGTTGATCGGCGAAGGCAGGATCTGCGCCTGCCTGGCCACAGCTCCCGTCAGTTCCGCGAGGCCGCCCTGCTTCTTGATGGCGTCCTGCGGGTTGGGGTTGGCGGTCACCGTCTGCAGCACGTTGGAAAGCGCCGTCAGCGCCACCACCGCGGCGTCGAGCGCCGGCGGCTGACCGTCGACTTCGGCGATGGTGCCCTTGAGCGGTTTGAAATGCGCGGCCACCAGGCTGCCGGTCATATCGACCTGATCGGCCGAGCCCGCGCGGGGCAGCAATTTCGCTCCCGTTTTCACCACCTTGCCCAATTTGCCGAGCTTGCTGAGCAGCTTCGAGCCGGTCTTTGCGGCGCCGCCACTCTTGTCATCGGCCGGCGCGTCGTCGGAACGGGTGAGATCGACTTCCTGCACGACCGCGGTAAGCAGCCGCTTCAGCGCGGAATCGGCGCTCGAAAGATCCTTGAGGTTTTCGCTGGCGACATTGAGGTCGGTCAGTGGCGCCAGCCGCATGTCGCGCAGGAAACTGTCCCACTGCGCGATGTAGTCGTCGTAATAGAGCTTCAGAATGTCCTCTGACAGCGCCGATACAGAGGTCTCGGAATTTTCCGAGCAACCGCCGGCGAACACCGCCCGGTCGAGTGCCGCCTGCGCCGCCACATCCTCGAGCCGGTCGAGGATCGCATCGTGGAAACCGGCATAGGTATAGGCGCCGGGAACGCCGACACGCAGTGTCTTGTCGGAGCGGCGCGCGAACACCTTCGCGCCGTTGGGCCCGGCGAAATTGGCTGGCAGCCATTCCTTGACGGCAGCCACTTCCGGGTCGGCGAGCAGCTGCTTGTAGGCGCGCTCCGGCAGCGAGATCGTGCAGACCGTCTTCAGCGCCTCTGCGACCAGCTCTTTGTCGGGGGCGATGTAGCTGTCGTCGACCGCCATGCGGCGGATAGCGGCAAGCTGGTGTTCCTCGGCGTCGGCGGTAGGGAAGGGCGGGGCGGGCGCGAATTCCGGCAGGCTGTTCACCCACCAGTTCTGCGCGAAGTCGGCGTCCATCTGCGACAGGCCCGTCATCATGCGATAGGTCTTCAGCGCGCCGAGCATGAAGTCCGGATCGCGGATCTGCCGCCACATCGTCGCCTCGAGCAGGGCGACCATGTGCGGCTCGAGCACGTTGCGCAGCGCGTGGTCATAGGTGTCGGTCTGCGCGCGCACGAGTTCCGCCGAGGCGGTGGGCCCGAGCAGATTGTGAGCCGCGTCCGGCGGCGTGGTGCGGGCCGTCGCCACCGCGTCCATCGCGGCCAGCGCTCCATCCATCGTCGGCTGCTCCACCGATGCCGGTGCGGCTGAAACGTCGGTCAGCGGCGCCTGCAGCGCCTCGAACTGGCCGGCCTGCTCGGTGATGGCATTGCGGTTGTCGAGATAGGACCAGGTGAACAGTCCGCAGGCGAGCAGGGCGGCAAGCGCGCAGGCCGTGGCCGCGCCGCGCCAGATCCAGGCGCGGCGGCGCTGCGCCAGGGGATCGAACGTGCCCAAGCCGGCTTCCTTGAAGATGACTTCGGTCAGAAGATTCCGCAGGAAGAAGCTGCGCTTCTCGACGCGCGGCGCCAGCATCGCGCGGCGCGGCGGCAACCCGAAAGAGGAGGACAGTGCCGCGGTCAGCCGGTCGATCGGCGCGCCTTCCTGCGTCGCCGACGTCAGATAGAGGCCGCGCAGCCAAGCGGCTTCCTCGTAGCGGCTTTCGCCGAACATCGCGTCTACCAGCACCTGGATCGGCTCGGAGAGGCTGGCGAGCTGGGCCGGGAAGCGGAAGATTTCGGCGCGCGCGCCAAGCTTGTCCTCGTCCTCGAGCTTCGGCACCAGCCGCCGCTCGAGCTCTGCCGCAAGCGTGGCGATTTCCTTTTCGACGGTCTTGGCGTCGATGCGGGCATCGAGCGGGAAGGTCGTTCCCCACACCTGTTCGCGGGCGGCGGTCGACAAGCCGCCGAAGAAGGCTTCGAAGCCTTTGATCAGGTCGGCCTTGGTCAGCATCAGGTAGACCGGCAGGCGGATTTCGAGCCGGTCGTTCAGCTCAGCCAGCCGGCGACGGATCTTGCGGCCATGCGCCTTGATGGCTTCGTCGCCTTCCGAGAGCACGTCGATCGACAACGCGACGATGACGCCGTTGAGCGCGCGGCGGCCCCGATGCTTCTTCAGAAGATCGAGGAAGCCCAGCCATTCCGTCGCGTCGACATCCGGCTGGCTCTCCTGCTGGACGTAGCGGCCGGCGGTGTCGATCAGCACCGCGTTCTCCGAGAAGAACCAGTCGCAGTTGCGCGTGCCGCCGACGCCCTGCAGGTCATCGGTGAGGTCGATCGGGAAGTTCAGGCCGGACTGCCGCAGCGCCGTCGTCTTGCCGGTGGCCGGCGGTCCGACGATGACATACCACGGCATCTCGCGCAGGAATTTCCTGCCGCCGAGCTTGCGCCGCTTGAGCTCCGCCATCACCTCGCCGAACTTGGCGCCGACCGCCGCCACGCTCTCTTCGCCCGGCGTAAGCTGCTTTTCCTGCACCGGCGCCGCGATCTCGGCGACGAAGAGGCGGTTGGCGCGGATCGCGCGCCGCTGGGCGATGATCAGCCAGATCAGCCACAGGATGATCAGTCCGGCGATGATGGCGATGCGCACATTGTCGGATTCGAACGGCGCGTAAGGGCCGACCTGGACGATCGGGCCGAACACCCAGATCAGCAGCGAAAGCAGCGCTATGCCGATCAGCGTCCAAAGGAAGCGTGAGGTCAGAACCGCCCAGAGGAAGCGCAGGATGAACATCACAGCCTCTTCTCGACCAGGACCTCGACGCGGCGGTTGAGCGCGCGGCCCTCGCGCGTGGCGTTGTCGGCCACCGGATCGGTATCGGCACGGCCTTCGGAATGGATGCGCTCCTGCGGCACGCCGGCCTGCACGAGAAGGCTGGCTATGGTCTCGGCGCGCGCTTCCGACAGCCGCTGGTTGGACGAAAGCGGATTGGATTTTTGCAGACGCACGTTGTCGGTGTGGCCGACGACGGTGATGTTCCCGATCAGCTCCTGGTTGGCGAGGATCACCTTGGCGATCGACTCGATCAGCGGCTCGTAGCCTTCTGTGAGCGTTGGCCGCGACGACTGGAACAATTCGGGGTTGGAGGACTGGATGACCAGCTTGGCCAGCGACACGCTCTCGGTGCCGCTCAGCGCCCCCTTGAGGCTATCCGGCGCCTCGGCCTTGAATTCCGGCAGCAGCGCGAAATCGACCGGCTGCGGCGGTTCCGGTTCGGGAGCATCCGGTTTGGGCGGGGCGCGGGTAACGTCGCCACGCGAGGGCGGCGGCAGCGTGCGGACCAGTGCGGAGAGCTCGACCGCCTGGCTGCTCAGCCCCATCGACAGACCGATGTAAGCGGCGGCGGCGATGACCACGGCCGCAAGCGCCATCACCCAGATCGGCACGATGAAGCGCTGCGGCTCGTCGGACGCCGTCACGCCCTTCCAGTTCGGCGACAGCGGCGCGTCTTCGGCGTCGGCATTGCGCAGGAAGCGCGCCGCCGCCACGCGAACGGCGTTGAGCGAGCGGTCGCCGGCGCGGCCTGGCACGCGATACTTGCCGCGGAAGCCGAGCGCCAGGCAGTAATATTGCAGCTCGAGCATTTCGCGGTCGCGGTTCGGGTGCCGCTCCAGTTCGTCGAGACGCGAGAAGAACTGCGTGCCGGCATCGACGTCGCCGCGCAGCATCACCACCAGCGGCTGGCGCGGCCAGGCGCTGGCGCCGCCCCAGGGCGTGTTGAGCGCGAGGTCGTCGAGCAGCGCCGCCACCGCCCAGGCGGCCTGGTCGGCCCGCTCGAGCGAAGAGCCAGCCGCCATCGCGGTGTCGCGCGCCCGGACCAGCTCGTCGAGCAGGCGCGTGCGCATCACTTCCGGATTCTCGGGCGCGAGCGCGCTTTCGAGCTCCGGTGCGAATTCGAGCAGCGGCGCGAATATGTTGATCAGCGTGTTGGGATGGGCACGCGCCCGCTTTACCGGCGCGCCGGGCGAAAGCGGCGCCATCGGCCGGGGCGCGGCCCCCGTCAGCCGGATGCGCGTGCGTTCGCGATCCTCCGACAGTCCGAAGGGATCATCCCGGCTCATGGCCTCACCTGTTCACCGAATAGCAGTCGACCTGCGGCTCGCTCGGCAGCACACCGGAAACGCCGATGACGAAACCGGGAGCGTCGAGCAGCGAGGCCCAATGCTCGCTCTTCTGGTCCAGCTCCAGGCACAGCCGGTCGCCGTCATAGGGGATCTCGCGCGGCTGCGAGTGCAGCGGCTTCAGCGGAATGCCGGGCAGGCGCGACTTCCACAGGCCTTCGAACTGGTCGGCCGACCCGACGGTCGCCTGGTTGACGAAGATCTTGCGCAGCGCGTCTTCCGACAGTTCGGAGCCGACGCGGATGACGATGCGGCTGGCGACCAGAAGCTTCGGATTGTCGATGCGGACCTTCCACACATTGGTCGCATGCCGCATGACCGGCAGCGCGCGCGATTTCGGCTCGATGTAGCGCAGGCTGAGGATCAGCGAGCGCAAGGCGTCGGCAAGCGCCATGTAGGCCGGTCCAGGCGCCATATGGTCGTAGGCCGGCAGCTCGCCAAGCCTCCGCGAGCTGGAGCCGTAAGTCGCCATCTCGCCGGCGAGACCGGCAAGCTCGAGATAGAGCTCGGCCGGATGAAAGACGTCCTGCGCCAGCATGTGCGCGAGCCGCGGCCGCGCGGCATTGGCAAGGTGGAGCATCAAAAGGTCCTCGACGCTGCGACCCGGCCCGCCCATCACCATCTTGCCATGCGCCTCGGCGATCTGGTCGAGGCCGGTGACCACCTCTTGCAGCAATTGCCGGTACCAGGCGACCGCGCCGGTGATCAGTGTCGGCGGCAGGAAGCTCTCGTCGAGCGAGACGCCGCCGTCGGCGCGAACGCCCTTGATGTCGGCGACCGGCAGCGCGGTGTAGCCGCCGACCGATTTGCCGGGCGCAAGCAGCACCGCCTGCGGCCGGGCGATCTCGATCTCTTCCGCATCCGCACCGCCTTGCACGGCATCACGCACCGAGACGATCTTGCCGTGATAGCGCGCGCCGGTCGACGCGGTGTGCGCCGGATCGAAACCGACGCCGCCGGGTGGCTCGAGCGGCAGCGCGACCAGCACCGGGCCTGCACCCGTGTCGGCCGTGACCGGCAATGGCTTGGGCGCGTCCATCAGTTCCGGAATGGAGAAGGGCGTGCCGTCCGGGAAAATACCCCGCGCGGACACGATCGAAACCTGGCCGGCGTCGAGCAGCGACTGGTCGAGCGTCAGCTGCTGGAAGCCGAACGTATGGAGCTGGCCGGCCTGCAAGGCGCCGCGCACCATCCCCTCGAAGAACCGGTCCTGCTGCTGGAAGTGCTGGGTCCTCAAGAAGAGCCCCTCGGACCATAGGACCCTGTTTGTGTCGTTCATGCTGCTGCTCTCTGCACTGCTACCTGTTGTCTCTCCGTCAGGCGGAAATGCCGCCCTTGCCGAGGCTGACGTTGATGGTGAATTTCGACCCTGGCGACACCGACTTGGTGGTGCGCCAGTTCCTGCCGCCAGGTTCGCGGATCAGCGCGACGAAGCCGAGCGCCGTCGCGTTCGGCTCGACCGTGATGGTCTTGGCGGCGGTCTTGCCCGGCGCGACGGAGATCGTGTCGGATCCGATGAGGTCCGCGCCGAGCGCCGAGCCCGCATCGCCTTGCAGCGCGAAATAGTCGGCCGAATTGAACTTGCCGGTGCTGGCAAGCCGCATCACCAGCACGGTCACCGGCCGATCGCCGCCGCCCGGTCCCGGATTCATGCCTGCGCCACCGCTCACATTGACCGAGATAACCGATGGTTTCGGCGGGCCGCTCTGGCAAGCCGCAAGCAGCCCCGTCGCGCCGAGGGCAACGATGAATTCGCGTCGATCGATCATGTCCTACTCCTCTTCGTAAGCATCCCTGAAGTCCGCGCCGATCTCGCCCAGGAAGCTCGATTCCGCGCTTTGGGCGATGTCGCGATGGCGTTTCTGGTAAAGCTCCCACAGTTTGGCGCTGCGCCCGCCCGAAAGCAGGTTGCCGATCGCAGAATTGGATTTCAGCTCTTCCTCGATCGCGGCCGGATCGAACCGGTCGATCATGCGCCGAAGCGCTGCCTGCACGCCGCGCCAGGCGCGCACATGGTGCTGCGCGAGGTCGCGCACCGCATCGCCGATCGCCGCTTCGCCGGAGAGGAAGCCGGGGCTGCGCTCCGAGATGATGGTGACGATGACGTCCTCGACCGTCGGCAGGAACTTGAGCGGATTGACTTCCGAGGCCCCGACCATCGTCTGGGCGACGCGGGCGCTTCCCTTTTCCTCGGCGCGCTTGCGCAGAAGCTGCATCAAGCCATCCAGCATCAGCCGGTATTCGCGCCCGAACTTCTCCATTTCGGCGACCGCGTCGCGGCCGGGAAAATCGGCTTCCTCGACACCCATGCCGCGCAGGAACGCAGCGCGAAGCGCCATCTCCGAGGCAGGGGCCGCGTGTTCCGGGCGGGACGGCTTGGGCGCGGAAGCGGGGCGCGGCGGAGCAGGGGGCTCCGCAGCACGCGCCGGCATATCCCAGGGATGGGCGGCCTGCGGCTTGTCGGCCAACTGCTCGCCACGGCCGGCCGGATCGGCGCCGTCGGTGGAAGCAGGCGTCGCGGCCGGCCCGAAGCTGAAATCGTCATCGAAGCTGGACGCTTTCGGTGTGGGCTCCGCTGGATCTCTGGGCGGCGGCATGTCGCCGAAGCCGAACGGGTCTGACCGGCCCACCGCCGCGTCGTCGCTCGAGGCTGGCGTCGCTACCGGGTCGAGGCTGAACGGGTCGTCGAAGGCGGGCGAGCTGCGCTGGTTCGAGGCGCGGTCATAGGCGCCGGGCACGGGCTGCTCGAACGGGTCCGGCAGATTGGCCGGACGCGGCCGCCGCGGTTCTTCCTCGACCCTGGCCGAAAAGAAGTCGTCGCCGCCGATGCTGGGCGAAGATCGCGGCTGTGGCGGCGGCGACCATGCAGGGACCGAATGGTTGGCGGCCTGGCCGACCGACGTCTGGCTCGCGTTCGGCTGGACTTCGACATAGAGCACGTAGTCGCCCAACCTCAATCGCATGCCGCTCTGCAGTCGCGTCGACCTGCCGGCGCCGAGCGGGCTGTCGGAATCGTCGATGAAGAGCCCGCTGCTCGAGGTGTCGGTGACGAAGTAGCCGTCGCGGCCGCCGCTGATCTTGCAATGCGCGCGCGAGACGAACATGTCCGGATCGTCGATCTGCCAGCCGGCGTCGGCGCTGCGGCCGATCACCAGCTCGCCCTCGTCCAGTCGGGTCTGCCTGACCACCTGGGAGCGCGGGCCTTGTTCCAGCGTCAGCAGCAGGCTCATCAGGCCGCCTCCGCCATTTCCGGCCGCCAGCCGACGATCGTGCGCAGCTTGAGATCGTCGGCGTCTCCCTTTTCGGCGGGGCGCGCGAGCCAGGAGGTCCGGCCAAGCTGGACGGTTCCGATCCTTGGCGGCGGCACGGCGTCGCGTGCAAGCACGATGCGCAAATCGACATCGAGCGCCTCGCCGATCATGTCGCGCACGGCTTTCTTGAAGATGGCGAGGCGCCGCTCGCCGGGCAGGAAGGACTTGAAGTCATCGAGGCTGAGCGGACCTATGCGCAATTCGATCCGGCTCTGACGGCTGAAGACGCGCGGGCCGATCGTCGCCCCACGCCCGAGCGCCGCATAGGCCTTGCCGACGCGGCTCTGCAGCGCCGCCGGTATGGTGATCCAGGCGGCGACGAATTCCTTGATCTCAACCGGCACCTTGAAGGCCGTGGCGAGAAACAGCGTCAGCCGCTCCGCGCCGTCGACCTGGTTGGCGAGCGACCCGGCCTGACGCAGCCGCACCGTGTCGAGTTCGGGATCCTGGGTGCCGGGAAGGCCGATCCCCGCCATCGCTTCCAGCATGGCCCGGATGCGTCCGCCGACCGAGCGCTCGACCTGCACCGCCGGATGCGCGTCCGCCCAGGCCCGGTAGTAAAGCGCGATCATCCGGTGCTGCAGGATGTTGACGAAGTCAACGAAGGTCGTGTCGCTGGTCTGCTCCGCATCGGCGCCGGTAAACCAGCGCTGCGACAGCCGGTCGAGCACCCAGCGCGTCAGATGCAGCGGCATCGGTCCTTCAGGTCCCAGGAGTCCCAGATTGGCGACGGTTATCCGCGCCGGGGCCTTTTCGCCCGCCTCCTGGAATTTGACCACGTCCCTGGCCGAAAAGCTCAAGCGCACATGCTGGCCGAGCCGCGCCGGCTCGCGACTGGCCTGGCCGGAATAGCCGAACAGTCCGCCCCTCTGCTCCAGCCGGCGCAGCAGCTCGAAAAAGTCGAAGCTTTCCGACAGCGCGCCGAGTCCCTCAGGCGCGGCCCCGCTCGGGGTGGGCGGCGCTAGATCAGGTAGCGATTGCCGGGCGTCATCGGCCATGGCACATCCTCCTGCTTCTGCAGCAGTCGCGTGCGCGTCCGCACGAAACCGTTTATTCCGGCGTGGCGGGCAAACAGCCGCGCAAGCAGGGCCGAAAGCAGCAGCGTGCTTTGCCCCGCCAGCACCGACTGGTCGACATGCAGCGTCACTTCCGTGCCCCGCCCGAAGCACATCGGCCCGTCGATCTTGAGCCGCTCGATGACCGGGCGCGAGTCGATGCGCGTGATCGAATGCACGTTGCGGGCAAGGCTTGGATCGCCGCGGTCGGCATAGAGATCGAGCAGCGCATGCAGCGGATCGACGCCGCGCCCCTCCTTGGCGAGGCTCAGGAAATTGAGCGAGAGCTGCGCCACCAGCCGCCAGGCGAGATTATCGGCGCGGGATTCGCCCTCGGCGCCCGCCGGCAGCGAGGCCGGGATCGCCGGCTGCGGCGGCCGCAGCGCGCCGAGCAGCCTGACCGCCTCGACCGGATCGGCCGTCTCCAGCGTCAGCGTCGGTGTGTCGTCCAGGATCGGCAGGTCGCGATTGGTGCAGAGCGCCATCACGTCGAGGCGCTTGAGCGGCCGGTTCGCCGGGCTGCCAGCAGGGCGCGAGACCGCCAGGAAAACGTCGTCGCCGGTGTAGGACGTGCGGGTCAGGCCCTCGCGCCGCTCGTCTTCCGTTGCCCGGCGCGGGCGCCGCTCTGTCGAATAGACCCAGCCGCTGCCGCGATTCTGCCCCAGGCTGAAAAGCTCGGGAATTTGCGCCTCGCCGCCTTCCGCGTCGGCGTCCTCGACCCGGGTGATCCGAAAGACCTCGAAATCGCGCGCCCGGGTGCGGTCGGCGTGCACCACCTGCCGGGTCCTGCGCGGATCGATCTCGATGACGTTGCATTCCCGCTCGAAGAGATTGATGAGCGGCGTCGCGAATAGCTCGAGATCGGCCGGCGTCACATCTGCGAGCTCGGGTACTGGGCGGCGGAACAGGAAGATGATCTCGATCCCGGCCTCGCATTTGCGCACCACCGGCTGCAGTCCGGCGACCCGCACATAGTGGAAACGCTCCGGGATCATGAAATATTCGCGCAGCAGCCGGTAGCCTTCGAAGGTCGGACGAGTACGCGGCATCAAGGCTTCATCGTCGCGGATGCCGACCATTTCGGGCTCGGGCAAGGCCGAGAGCGGGTTGGTCTTTCCCTCCGCTCGGGCGCCGACTGCCGAGCAGGCGCCGAAGATCGCGTCGAACAGAAGCGGCGCCTTGGTGCGCCCGGCGAAATAGAGGTCGAGACGGTCGAGCGACAGCTCGCTGAGCTTGCCCTTTCCGGTTCGGGCGAGCGCGATGCGAAACGCCGCTTCGCCGCGCACGCCGCCGATCGGCGCGATGCCGGCGGCAGCCAACGCGCTGCGGTCCTGGAAATAGCTTACAGAGGTGATCGAGATCGGCCACAGTGTGACCTCTTGCGCGGTGGTGAAGGTACAGCGTGTCGAAAGCCCCGGATGCAGCCCGGAGACCAGTCGCGTGCCGCGCGCGACGGCGTGGCCGGCAATCATCGACTGCACCTGCTGGCCGGGTTTCAGCACGGCCATCGCCGTTGCCGGCGCCGGCGTCACCAGGTCCGGATAAAGCACGTCGAGCACGGCGCGCGAGAAGCGCGAGCGCTCGGCGTCCACCTTCAGCCGCGTGCGCGCGGCGAGGAAGGCCACGCCGTCGAGCAGCCGTTCGACATAGGGGTCGGGGCAGGGGACGGTGTCGAGGGAAAGATTGCGGGCGACCGCCGGATGCATGTCGGCGAATTCCGCGGCCAGCGCCCGGATATGGGTCAGTTCTTCTTCGTAATATTCGACGAAGACCCGATCCATCTCAGGTCTCCCGGAATTCGGTTCGCGCCAAGCCGTTGTCGAGATTGATCGTGGTGCGCAGCCGCATGCGTTCGGGCGTCGGCGTCATGATCAGCACGGCATCGATCTCGATCTTCAGACCGACGCTCTTGTCGCCGAGGGTCACATTGACCGTCGTGGCGCTTTCCTTCAGACGCGGCTCGAAAGTTGCGAGCACCGCGCGGATCTCGCGTGCCAAGGTATCGCGGTCGAAATCCCGCGACGAGCGGCCGGAGAAGGACGGCACGCCATAATTGACGACGCTGCGCCGCACTTCCGGGAAATCCGCGAGCGACGGCAATTCGTCCAACGGCTGTTCGTGTTCGGCGTCGGAGAGCATCGGAACGGATTCAAAACGCTCGGTGTTGAACAGGGCTTCGATGTCGCGCCGGACGGCTTCCCTGAGCACCCGCGCCGACACCACCACGCCGCGGCTTTCGATCTCGGCGCGATGCTCGGTCTGGAAGACAAGCCGGTGCAGGCGCCGCTTCTGGTCGGCCGTCAATTCCGCATCGGCATCGATGGCGCGCGCGCTGCCGGCGAGAAGAGCCTCGACGCGCTCGGCGCCGAGTTCTTCTTCCAGCAGTCGGCGCAGCCCGTCGATCTCCGAGGTCAGCCCGGGCAAATCGTTGATGAGGCGGTCCCAGAGGGAGGGCTGGACCGCCTCGCGCTTTGCCCGGGAACTGCCGGCAAGCTGCGCTTTCGCACCAGGCCGTTTGGCCTCACTTGCCGACATAGACATCCATTTCGATCTCGTCGTCCTTGTCATAGACGAACTTGATCTTCTTGTAGGCGAAGCTGACTTCTTCCTCGATCAGGTCGGCCTCGTCGTTGGCCTGCCGCATATCGTATTCCATGATCGAGGCGTCGGTGAGCGTCACCACCAGGTAGTCGCTGGTCTCGCCGTCGATGGTGCGGCGCGCCGAAAACACCACCTCGTCGAGCGCCTTGTTTTCGAACAGCGCCTTCTTCAGGTAGGGAGACGACTTGTCGTAGTGCTTGGTGAATTTGATCATCCCCATCGACACGCGACCGCGCCGCGACAGCGAGTTGGGGTCGTAGGGCGCGATCATCTTGTAGTCGACGCCATGGATCTCGATCTCGTCTTCATGGCCGTCGCGCTTGCTCGGGCCCTTGATGTCCGGGACTTTCAAAAAACCATCGATCTTCATTGTAGGCCCATCCGTTCTCACTGTTGTCGGCATTGTCTTTCTCCACCGCTTTCAAACGAAACAGATCACTATGCTTGCTATTTCAGCCCTTCACTGACGGCAGTTCGGACACCAGCCGGAGCGAGGCGTTGATACCTTCCAGCTGGTAGTGCGGACGCAGATAGAAACGGGCATTGTAGTAACCGGGCCGGCCTTCGACGCTGTCGACCTGGACTTCGGCCGCGGCGAGCGGGCGCTTGGCGCGCGCCTTGTCGTCGGCAAAGGCAGGGTTGGCCAGCACGTACCGGTTGATCCATTCGGTCAACCAGATCTGCATGTCGGTGCGTTCCTTGAACGAGCCGATCTTGTCGCGCGCAATCGCCTTCAGGTAGTGCGCGAAGCGCGAGACGGGGAAAAGGTAGGGCAGGTTGGCGCTGAGCCGCTCGTTCGACTGCGCGTCGGGATCGACCAGACGGCCGGCGCGGGTCTCGTCGTCCTGCAGCGAATGAGCGCCGATGAAGGCCGCAAGGTCGGTGTTCTTCCGGTGCAGGATCGGCATCAGGCCGAGCTTGGCCAATTCCGCCTCGCGCCGGTCGTCGATGGCGACCTCGGTCGGGCACTTCATCGCGATCGACCCGTCATCGGTCGGGAAGGCGTGCACCGGCAGGTTGAGCACCGTGCCGCCATTCTCGACGCCGCGGATCTGCGTGCCCCAGCCATAGAGCTTGTGGCTGCGGTTGATGTTGACCCCCATCGGGAAGGCGGCGTTCATCCAGACATATTTGTTGTGGTCGCCCCCCACCTCTTCCTCGAAGGTGAATCCCTTCACCGGAACGGTTTCGGTGCCGTAGGGCAGGCGCGCCAGCACACGCGGCATGGTGAGGCCGATATAGCGGGCGTCCTCGCTCTCGCGCAGCGACTGCCACGAGGCATAGGCCGGGTTGTTCACGATCATCGCCAGGTCCTGCGGATTGGGCAGTTCCTGCCAGCTGTCCATGCGGAACAGGCGCGGCGAGGCGGCGGCGATGAAGGGCGTATGCGCCGAGGCGCAGACGCCGGATATGTTGCGCAGCAGCCCGACGTCGCGCGGATGGTTCGAGAATTCGTAGGCGCCGATGATGCAGCCGATCGGCTCGCCGCCCAGCATCGAATACTCGTCCGTGTAGACCTTCTTGAAGATCGGGCTCTGGTCCCACATCTGGCCTTCATAGTCTTCGAGCGTGTCGGCCAGCTGCTCCTTGGAGATGTTCATCACCCGGATCTTGAGCTTGGTATCCGTCTCGGTGTTGTTGACGAGGTACCAGAGGCCGCGCCAGGTGCCTTCCATCTCCCGCACTTCCGGCGCGTGCAGGATCTCGTTGACTTGCGTCGTCAGCAATTTGTCGATCCCGGCGATCAGCGACTTGATCGACTTGATCGCATTGGACGAGATGGTGGTGGTCTCGGAGCGCGACTGCGCCGCCAGCGCCAGGTTGCGCACCAACTGCTGCAGCTTCTCGCTGTCGTCCTTCTTGACCTTGAAATCCTTTTCCAGGAGTCCGCTGAATTCGCCGAGATCGATTGCTTCCGCCTCGGCGGTGGCGGCTGCGGTCTTTTGCTGTTCAGCCATGACTTACTCCTCGCCCTTGCCGTCAGCCATCGCCTGGCTGGCGATCTTGCTCAGCAGCGGCTCGTTGTTCAGAAGCTGCGCGATGCGCTTTTCGGCGTCGACGCGCCCGTCCATGAAGCCCAGCAGCTCTTCGAGCTGACGGCGCATCTTCAGGATCTCCGCCAGTTGCGGGACCTGCTCGGCGATCTTGTCCGGGGCGAAATCGCCCATCTTGGAGAAGGTGAGATCGACCGCGAGCTCCTCGTCGCGCTCGGCGCCCTCGGCTTGCGGCAGCGTGTTCTTGACCCGCGCCTTAACCCTTGGCCCCATGGCCTCCATGAATTTCGGGAAGCGGTTGGCGTCGGTTTCGACGAAATTGCGGTCGAGCACCGACTTTACCGCTTCCTTGGTCTGTGAAGCGCCGGATAGATCGGCCATCACGGCCATGACGAACGGCAGTTCGATCGTCGTCGGGCTGCCGTAGGTCTCGACGTCGTAGGCGATCTGCACGCGCGGCGCGCGGTTTCTTTCGATGACCTTCGCTTTGCTCTCTGCTGGCATGCTTGTTACCTTTCATCCTTCTGGGCCGGCTTCTTGGGATCGGGGACACCGGCAAGCAGCCGGAACTCCTTCAGCCCCGACGGGGCGAGATCTTCCATCAGTTCCACGAAATCCATGTGCACCATGCGCCGCACGCGGCGGGCGAGATGCGGTATCGGGCTCGAAGGCTCGGTGCGATCATAGAAAGCGACGACGAGATCGAGGCATTTGACGACGTCGTCGCGCGAGGTGATCCGGTCAGGCAGCCCGACGCCCGGTTCCGCACGGCTTGCGATACTTGCCATCGTTTCGGCTCCCATCGCTTCGGCCCCTTCCGCTCGATGACCGTTTCGGGTAGGCGCTGCCGGTTCCTGCGGGACCGGCTTTGCGGCTCCGTTTCCAGCAGTGCCGGCGGACGAATTCCGCTCCAGCGTCGTCAGCAAACGCTGCAGGAACCGTTTCAATTCCGGGACGGTCGGGCCATTGCCTTCGATACGCTTGTTGAGCGCGGCGTCGACCTCGTCGAGGGCTGCGATCGCCGCGCGGGCGTCGGCGAGCAGCGCGGCCATCGCGTCGCCGGCCTGGTCGATGTGTGCCACGCAGCCGCTGCGCACCCGGTTCAAGAGCTGGCTGTGAGCGGTCGCCAGCGCCGCTTTTTCGGAAGCTCCCAGTCCGGAAGCCGCTTCCTGCAGCATGATGCGCTCGTCGAGCGCGCCCTTTTCCAGGTCGCGTCCGCTGATCGGTCCGACTTGGCGCGGCGAGAAGAAGATCATCTCGCGCAGGTTCGCCAAGAGGCCTTCCTGGGCATTCTGGAGGTCGAGCAGGGCATTGATGCGGCGCAAGGCGGCGTCGCGCGGCGGCGCGTTGGCCCGCACTGCCGGATGCATCGTGTCCCAGTACTGGTCGAAGGTCCTGGCGATCAGCGTCAGGCCCTGCGCGAGGCCTGCCAGCCTTTCCTCGTTGGCTAAAGCGCGCGCCACGATGACCAGCAGGCGCAGATCCCGGCCGCGGGGGCGAAGCTCTTCCGCCTTCTCGAGGACGGCCGCCCAGTCGACCGGGCTGGATTGCGAGACAGGCTTGCTGTTGCCGTCGTGGACGACCTTGACTTGCGGTTCGGTCAGACGCTCCAGCTCATGAAACGCCGGGTCGTTGCGCAAGTCCTCTCCCGACGGATTCTCACCGTTCAGAGGATTCAGCCAGAGTGCGAGATCAATCACACTAACCCCCAGCCAGCGGCCCTGAGACCCCTATGTGACGCGACGTTATCACATGGCCTCACTTTATCACAATTGAGCACTCGCTCAAAAACTAACGGAAGCTAAACGCGACCGGTTTCTTCGGCGAAACCCATTGCGCGATTGTCGGACCGGGTATGTGAAATGGCTCGCATAGCCCGGACGGTAATCCGGTGTTTGTTGGGTGAGTTTGCAAGGCTTGTGTAACCGGGCGGTGCCGCCTGGATGAATCCAAACGCCTTATCCGTCACACGGCTTTGTCAAGCCGCCGCTTATATGGCAGGGTACGGTTGGCAGGTTGCGGGAGCAGGTTCGATGGAACAGCGCCGGTCATCGCAGAGCTTCAAGCGTAAGGAACTGGTCGCAAAGCTCAACGCCACGGGGGTGCGCGCCTTCAAGGCCGCAGCCGACACGGCCAAGCTGCGCGGCAATCCCTATGTCGAGCTCGTCCATTTCATCCAGCAACTGGTGCTGTCCGAGCGCTCGGACGTGCAGATGATCCTTGCCGATGCCGGAGTGGACGCAAGCCGGCTTTCGGCGGATATGACGCGCGCCATCGACAAGCTGCCTTACGGCGCGACCTCGGTGGAGGAATTTTCCGACCACATCTTCCACGCCATTCAGGAAGGCTGGAACCTGGCGACGCTGGAGTTCGGCGTCGAGGAGGTGCGCAGCGCCCATATCCTGCTTGCCTGCCTGAAGACGCCCGTTCTGGAAGGCCTGGTTTCCAAGATCAGCGCCGAGTTCGACAAGATAGATGCGGACGGCGTCGTTTCCCGCTTCGCCGATGTCACCGAAGGCTCGTTGGAAGCCGGCTCACCGCCCGCCGCGGCCGCCGCCGAGACTCCGCTGAAGCGCGGCCCGGGCGGGGATTCGGCGCTGGCGAAATACGCCACCGACCTCACCCAGCGCGCCCGCGACGGCAAGATCGATCCGGTAGTTGGCCGCGATCCGGAAATTCGGCAGATCGTCGACATCCTGATGCGACGCCGGCAAAACAACCCGATCCTGACCGGCGAGGCCGGCGTCGGCAAGACGGCGGTGGTCGAGGGTTTCGCGCTCCGCATCGCCCAGGGCGACGTGCCGCCGACGCTGCAGAACGTCAGCGTGCGCATGCTCGATGTCGGGCTGATGCAGGCGGGCGCCAGCGTCAAGGGCGAGTTCGAGAAGCGGCTGAAGGCGGTAATCGACGAGGTGCAGGCCTCCGAGACGCCGATCATCCTGT
Organism: Mesorhizobium sp. WSM4884; assembly: GCF_029625675.1. Taxonomy (NCBI): domain Bacteria; kingdom Pseudomonadati; phylum Pseudomonadota; class Alphaproteobacteria; order Hyphomicrobiales; family Phyllobacteriaceae; genus Mesorhizobium; species Mesorhizobium sp. WSM4884. The sequence continues at coordinate 521,271 of NZ_JARTVO010000002.1, read as the reverse complement.
TCATCGACGAGGCACACACCCTGATCGGTGCCGGAGGTGCCGCGGGCACCGGCGATGCGGCCAATCTTCTGAAGCCGGCGCTGGCGCGCGGCGAGCTGCGCACGATCGCGGCCACGACCTGGGCCGAATACAAGCAGCATATCGAGAAGGACCCGGCGCTGACCCGCCGCTTCCAGGTGGTCAAGATCGACGAGCCGTCGGAAGCCGTGGCCGTGCTGATGCTGCGCGGCGTCGCCGGCGTTCTGGAGCAGCACCACAAGGTGCAGATCCTGGATGAGGCGATCGAGGCGGCCGTTTCCCTCTCGCACCGCTACATCCCGGCACGGCAATTGCCGGACAAGGCGGTCAGTCTTCTCGACACCGCTTGCGCTCGCGTCGCCGTCTCGCAGCATGCGACGCCCGCGGAGGTCGAGGACATTCTGCGCCGCCGCCAGGCGCTGGAGGTCGAGAGCGGTATCATCGGCCGCGAGGCGGCGATCGGCATCGACGTCGCCGACCGGCAGGCTCGCGTCGACGCCGGGCTGGCGGAAACCGAGACGACCTTGGCCGCCGCCCAGGCGCGCTGGGATCGGGAAAAGGCGCTGGTGGCCGAGATTCTCGACCTGCGCGCCAAATTGCGCGGCGAAGGCGTGCCGCTCGATGCGGCTGCGGCCGAGGAGGGCGCCGAGGAAACCGCAGGGGCTGAGCCGCCTGCATCCGGAGCTTCCAAGGCGAAGGCGCCTGAGAACAAGGCGGCTGAAACAAAGCCAGCGAAATCCAAGGGTTCGAAAGCCAAGCCGACCAAGGGCGAGGCGGCCAAAGCCGAGGCGACCGCTTCGGAGACGATCGCCGAGGGATCGGCGGGTTCAACCGCCGACCTTGCGCGGCTGCGCGAATTGATGGCGGAACTCGCCGCGGCGCAGGGCGAGACGCCGCTGATCCTGCCGTCGGTCGATCGCAACGCGGTTGCCGCCGTGGTGCAGGACTGGACCGGCATCCCGACCGGACGCATGCTGTCCAGCCAGACCGAAAAGGCGCTCAGACTCGCCGCCACCCTGTCCGAGCGGGTGGTCGGCCAGGACCATGCGATGGAGATGATCGCCAGGCGTGTGCAGACCAGCCGCGCCGGCCTCGGCGCCCCGGAAAAGCCGGTCGGCGTGTTCCTGCTCTGCGGTCCGTCCGGCGTCGGCAAGACCGAGACCGCGCTGGCGCTCGCCGAGACGCTCTATGGCGGCGAGCAGAACCTGATCTCGATCAACATGTCCGAGTTCCAGGAAGCGCATACCGTCTCGACGCTGAAAGGCGCGCCGCCCGGCTACGTCGGCTACGGCAAAGGCGGCATCCTGACCGAAGCGGTGCGCCGCAAGCCCTATTCGGTGATCCTGCTCGACGAGGTCGAGAAGGCGCACCCGGACGTGCACGAGATATTCTTCCAGGTCTTCGACAAGGGCATGATGGACGACAGCGAGGGCCGGCGCATCGATTTCAAGAACACGCTGATCCTGCTCACTTCGAATGTCGGCTCGGACGTCATCATGGACCGCACGAGGAACGGCACCGTGCGGACCGGGATCGACGACCTCGACACTGCCTTGCGCGCGCCGCTGCTGAAGGTGTTCCCGGCCGCCTTCCTCGGCCGCGTCGTCACCATACCTTACTATCCGCTCTCGGATGCGATGATCGAGGCGATCACTCGCCACCAGTTCGGCAAGATCGCGCGGCGGCTGAAGGCAACCAACGATGCCGAACTGGTCATCGGCGACGGCGTCATGGACCTGGTCAAGGCGCGCTGCACCGAGATCGAATCCGGCGGGCGCATGATCGACGCCATCCTCACCAACACGCTGCTGCCGGAGCTGAGCCGCGGCGTGCTGAACCGCTCGCTCGAGGGCGCCAAGATGACGAAGGTCACCGTCGGAGCCTCGGCGGAAGGGTTTACGTATTCGTTCGAGTAGCGGGGCTCTGACGCACAAAAAAGTCTGCGCCATGTCACGTTGGGCGGGTTCTCACTCGTCTTTGAGGTCGGAACCAACGAAAGGAACCGACCATGACTGCCAGACTTGATCCCCTTGCCGCCGCCCCGTCGCTGATGAAGGAGTGGCACCGCGCCTCGCTCGTGATTTCCGCCAGTCTCGATCCGGCGCTTGCCGAGCTCATCGAGATCCGCTCTTCCCAGATCAACGGCTGCGCCAACTGCATCAACATGCACACCACCTATGCCCGCGAGCGCGGAGAGACCGAACAGCGTGTCTATCTGCTGGCGGCCTGGCGTGAGGCGCCGTGCTATACCGACCGCGAGCGCGCCGCGCTTGGCTGGACCGAGGCGCTGACGCGGATCAGCGAAGGCCATACGCATGAGGCCGCCTATGAGGCGCTGAAGGACCATTTCACCGAGGAGGAACGGGTGAAGCTCACCCTGATGATTAACATCATCAACGGCTGGAACCGCATCGCGGTTGGCTTCGGCGGCTTTGTCGACCCGGCTGCGGTGAAGGCGGCCAATGCCAAGGCTTCCAACAAGGTGGCCGCCGCTTGATGGCGAAGCCGGCATCCGAGGGTGCGGCGGCATTCGAGCCGCTGCGCCCGAAGCTCATGCGGGTCGCCTACCGCATGCTCGGCTCGGTGGCCGATGCCGAGGACATGGTGCAGGAGGCCTTCATCCGCTGGATGAGGGCCGACCGTGCCGAGGTACGCGAGCCCGAGGCTTTCTTGCGCCGCACGGTCACGCGGCTCTGCCTCGACCAGCTCAAGTCCGCACGCCACCAGCGCGAGACCTATGTCGGCTCCTGGCTTCCCGATCCCGTCGTCGAAGACGACGAGGCGGACGACGTCACCTTGCCGCTGATGCTGGCGCTGGAGCGCCTGTCGCCGCTCGAGCGGGCGGCCTTCCTGCTGCACGACGTGTTCGGGCTGCAATTCGAGGAAGTGGCAACCGAGATCGACCGCGATCCGGCGGCCTGTCGCCAGCTCGCCGCCCGCGCGCGCAGCCATGTCCGCGAGGCGCGGCCGCGTTTCAAGGTCGAGAAAGAGCGTGGCCTCGAGCTTGCCGAGGCCTTCTTCAATGCCTCGCGCAGCGGCGACATGAAGGCGCTCGGCGCCATGCTCAGCGCCGATGTCAGCGCTCATGCGGACGGCGGCGGCAAGCGCCCGGCGGCGATCGCGCCGGTCTTCGGCTACGACGCGGTCATCAAGCAATACGAGACCGTCGTCGCCTGGCTTAGGGACAATCGCTCGCAGCTCGTCCGTTTTGGCTTCATCAACGGGTTGCCGGGTTTCATCACGCTGGAAGCCGACGGCGAGTTGCAGACCACCGCGCTCGACATCGAGGACGGCAAGATCACCGCGATCTATGTGATGCGCAATCCCGACAAGCTGAAGCATCTGCATTAGCAGTCGCAACTGGCCGAGAGACCCTGCAAGGCTGCCGACGGAACCTTTGTTCGGCTGGCGATTTTGGCTATATGTTTGGGCACCGGATGCCAGAAGGGTTGCTGACGATGACGACCAAAAACCTTGCGATCTCCGCTGCCGTTCTGGCCGCGGCCGTTGCCATGTCCGCCCCGGCATTCGCCGGCCACCGGCACCATCATCGCCCGGTCGAGCAGGAACGCTACGTTCCGGCCGAAGGCGACCTCGTCGACATCCTGTTCGGCGGTCCGCGCTACTATGACGCTATGCTGGTCACCTCGGCGGCGGGCGCCTGCTCCTATCACCGGACCGGACCGGACGCAAACGCGCTGAACAAGATCAACGACCATCATTGCGGAAAATAGCCGCTCTCGCGGTTGTCTTTGCGCGGCTTGGCCTCGATGAGCCGCGCCCGCTTTTGCCCCTCCTTCAAGTGCTGATCGGGTTGGCCGAGGCGTGCCCGCTTGTTGTCGGCCGTTGCGCAGCGTGCGGCTGTCGCGCCGTCGCACACATCTGCTTCAAATATTGTATACAATAACTAAGAAAGATGTTGACAATCCGTCGCAGCCGGTTTCCCTTAGGCTATCCGCGCCATCCAACGAAAAACACAAGGCGCGATAACCAGAAGGGAACCTGCAAATGATCAATCGACGCTCGACTCTGAAATCGATGGTGCTAGGCGCCGTCTCGACCCTGGCCATTGCCGCTTTTGCCATTCCGTCCGCGCAGGCTGGAAACAAGGAGCTGAAGATAGGCTTCGTTGGCGTCACCAGCGGTCCCGCCGCCGCCTGGGGCACGTCCAATGTGCGCTCGATGCAGACGCGCGCCGCCTGGCTCAACGAAAAAGGCGGCGTCAAGATCGGCGACGACACCTACAACATCAACATCGTCACCTTCGACGACCAGAAGGATCCCAAGCGCGCCATCGCCGGCATGGAGAAGATGGCGCAGGAAGGCATCCACTATGTCGTCGGGCCGAATGTCGATGACGGTGCCGCCGCGGTGCGCCCTGTCGCAGAGTCCAACGGCATCATCTATTTCCCCTACGCTTTCCCGAAAGCCCTCTACCAAAAGCCGGCCTCGAATGCCGTGCTGGGCATGATCGCCAACTATCAGTCAGGCCCGGCGATCTACAAATATCTCAAGGAAAACAAGGGCGTGAAGACGATTGCCTTCGTTGCGGCGAACGAATCCGACCCGCTCAGCCAGCGCGACAGCGGCGTCGAGGCAGCCAAGGCGCTCGGGCTTCAGGTCGTCGCCCAGAACGACACCTACCAGAACGACACCCGCGACTTCACTCCGGTGCTGACGCCGATCGTCGCGCTGAAGCCCGACCTGCTGGTGCTGTCCGGCGTGGCGCCGGCCAACGCGCCGCTGCTCATCCGCGCCGCCCGCGAGCTCGGCTATGAGGGCCTGATCTCGACCGAGACGGCGCAGGACGCCAAGGTGCTGGAAGAGGGCGCCGGCGAATATGCCAACGGTTTCATCTCGGTCGGTGGCGCCTCGACGCCGGAGATCGCCTCCGACGAGATGAAGGAGTTCGTCACCCGCTACACCAAGATGTTCGGCGAGTACAACGACGAGTCCAACACCAAGGTCTACGCGCTGGAATACATTCTCGATACGCTGAAGGCCAATCCCGCCGCCATCAACGACGTCGCCGAATTCAAGAAGACGATGGAGACCTTCTCGGCGCCCAATCCCTTCCTGAAGGGTGACGCCAAGCTGAGCTATGTCGGCACGACGTCGTTTGGCCAGAAGCGTCAGCTCGCCGTGCCGATGGTGGTCAACGAGTATAAGGACGGTGCTTTCCAGACCCTGTTCGTAGGCTCCGTCGACTAACGCATGTCTCCCGAAAGTGGGAACCGGTTTTCGGGACAAAGACATGCGTAAATCAAAACCTAAAGCACAAGCTTTAGGGTCAGGTTCCTAAGGTTGCTTCCTCCCGCATGCCGGGGGTCCGGGCGATGCTCGGACCCCGCGGAAGATCGAAGGTGTCCATGGAACAGGTCATCGCCAACGGATTGTATCTCGGTGCCCAATATGCGCTGATCGCGCTGGGCCTCACCCTGATCTTCGCCCTGATGAACGTGCTCAACTTCGCCCACGGGCAGATGTACGTGCTGGGCGGGTTCATCACCTACACCGTCTACGGACAGCTCGGCCTGCCTTTCGTGGTGGCGCTCTTGGCCTCCGGCGTGACGCTCGCGGTGATCGGCGCGCTGATGGAGAAATTCCTCTTTCGCACCGTCATCAGGCGCAGTCATCGCGAGGAGAGCACCATGCTGCTCGCCGCGGCGACGGCCTTCTTCTTCGACGCCGTCATCCTGCTCATGTTCGGCGAGAAGCAGCGCGGCGTGCCCAAGATCGTCAAGGGCGTCTTCAACCAGGCCGGCATCATCATGCCCTACGACCGACTGGTCGTCGGTGCCTTGGCCATCGTCTTCATCGCCGCTTTCGTCCTCTATATGCAATACAGCCGAGTCGGCCGCGCCATGCGCGCGCTCGCCCAGGATCGTGTCGCGGCCCAGCTGATGGGTGTGCGGGTCGACCGCTATTCGATGATCGGCTTCGCGCTCGGCGCCATGCTGGCGGGTGTCGTCGGCGGCCTGCTGGTCACGATCACAGGCGTCAATTCCGGCATCGGCGGCCCGATCTCGATCAAGGCCTTCCTGATGGTGATGATCGGCGGCGCCGGCGTGGTCGGCGGCGCTATCGCCGGCGGCTTCATCCTCGGCATGATGGAGTCGGTCGGCCTCACCGTGCTGCGTGAATATGGCGACGTCACTTATCTCGTCATCTTCGCCGCTCTGATGGTGTTCCTGTCGATCCGCCCCAACGGGCTGATGGGCAAGCCGTGGGGTTGAGAGCGCCATGACCCGCAATCGCAACATGAAAATCGCTTCGGTCGTGGCCTTTCTGGCGATCGTCTTCGTCGTCGTGCCGGCCGCGATCTCGGCAAGCGGCCGCATCGACCTCTACTACACGCTGACCTCGGTGGCACTGCTCAGCATCGCCAGCGCCGGCGTGTGGCTCACCTTCTACATCGGTCGCATCAATATCGGCCAGGGCGCCTACGCGCTTATGGGCGGCTACGTCTCGGCCATCCTGGTGATGAACCATGGCTGGTCCTTCTGGTTGACGTTGCCCGTGGCCGGCCTGTTCTGCGCCGCGGCAAGCGTGCTGATCGGCCTGCCGATCCTGCGGCTGCGCGGCGTCTATTTCGCCATGGTGACGCTGACGCTGACCGAGGTGGCGCGGCTGTTGGCTCTGGCGCTGCCGATCACCAACGGCGCCAAGGGCATCGTCAGCATCCCGCTGCCGGGCGCGCTGTCGGTCTTCGGCCTGATCATCATCCCGGATTTCGCCACGCTGCAGAACTCGCGGCTCGCCTTCTATCTGCTGGCGGTCACGCTGATGGTGGTCTGCTTCGGCGTCATGTACCGGCTGGTCCATTCGCGCATCGGCAAGCTTTGCCAGTCGCTGCAGCAGAATGAGGAGCTTGCCTCATCGATCGGCGTCAACATCGCCTATCTGCGCGTCATTGCCTATGCGGTGTCGTCTTTCTTCGGCGGTGTCGCCGGTGCGATCTTCGCCGCCATCTCGCAATCGATCTATCCGTCGAGCTTCACGGTCACAGACTCCGTCAACTTCATGCTGAACTGCTTCCTCGGCGGCCTCGGTTATGTATTCGGGCCGATGCTCGGCACGCTGGTGCTCTATTTCGGATGGGACCTGCTCTTCCAGACCGGCCAGTTCCAACTGCTCATCTATTCCGGCCTGATGATCGTCCTGATGCTGGTGCTGCCAAACGGCCTGCTCAGCCTCACGGCTTCGACCCGGAAGAAGGCTTGAGCCATGGCCGAAATGCTCGAAGTCTCCAGCATCACCAAGCGCTTCGGCGGTCTCGTCGCGGTCAATAACGTCTCCTTCTCGGTGCGCGAAAAGGAGATCCTGTCGGTGATCGGTCCGAACGGCGCCGGTAAGTCGACGCTGTTCAAGCTGATCTCGTCGTTCCTCAGGCCGACATCCGGCGAGGTGCGCCTGAAGGGCGAGCGTATCTCCGGCATGGCGCCGCATATCGCCGCCCGCAAGGGCGTCGTGCGCACCTTCCAGGAAACGACGATCTTCAAGAACATGAGCGTGCGCGACAACGTCGTCATCGCGCACCACCTGCGCTCGAAGGCGAATCTCGTCGGCTTCTTCTTCGGCACTGGCACGGCCAAGGCCGACGAAGCGGCCTTCGGCCAGTCCGCCGACGAGATCCTGGCGCTGCTCGGCCTGGCCCCGCTTGCCAAGGAGATCGCCCGCAACCTGCCGCACGGCCATTTGCGGGCGCTGGGCATCGCCATCGGCCTTGCCACCAATCCTTCCATCCTGCTGCTCGACGAACCCTTCGCCGGCATGAACCACGAGGAGACGATGCGGATGGTGGCGATGGTGCGGCGCCTGCGCGATCTCGGCCTCACCATCCTGCTCGTCGAGCACGATATGCCGGCGGTGATGAAAATCTCGGACCGCATCGTGGTCCTCAATTTCGGGCAGAAGATCGCCGAAGGAACGCCGCCGGAAATCCAGGCCAACGAGAAGGTCATCGAAGCCTATCTCGGCAGCGAAGACGAGGCGATCGGCCTATGAACCAGATCCTGAATTTCGCCGGTGTCGAGCTCTATTACGATCACGTCTATGCGCTGAAAGGCGTCTCGCTCGAGGTCAACGAGGGCGAGACCGTCGCGCTGATCGGCGCCAACGGTGCCGGCAAGTCGTCGATCCTTCGCGCCATCACCGGTCTGAACAGGATCAGGTCCGGCGAAATCCATTACAACGGCAAGCGCATTGACGGCGCTGCGCCGGACGAGATCGTCAAGATGGGCATCGCCATGGTGCCGGAAGGGCGGCGCGTCTTCCCCTATATGACGGTGAGGGACAACCTCCTGATGGGCGCCTTCACCCGCTCGAGTAAATCCGAGATCGCCGCAACGATGGAGATGGTGCTGGGGCGCTTTCCCCGGCTGAAGGAGCGCTTCTCGCAGGCCGCCGGCACGATGAGCGGCGGTGAGCAGCAGATGCTGGTCATCGGCCGCGCGCTGATGGCGAAGCCGAAGCTTCTGCTGCTCGACGAGCCGTCGCTCGGCGTCGCGCCAAAGCTCGTCCAGGACATCGCCCGCTCGATCGTCGCCATCAACCGCGACGAAAAGGTCAGCGTTCTTCTCGTCGAGCAGAATTCCCGCATGGCGCTCCGCATCTCGCAGCGCGCCTATGCGCTGACCACGGGCAGTGTCGCGCTGAGCGGCAACTCCGCCGAATTGCTGACCGACGACAGGGTCAAGCGTCTTTATCTCGGCGGCGAGATCTGAGGCTGATTGAATGCGCATACTCGTCATCAACCCCAACACGACGGCATCGATGACCGCCAAGATCGGTCAGGCCGCGGCGAGCGTCGCGGCGGCGGGCACCGAAATCATCGCCGTCAATCCGGCCGACGGTCCGCCGAGCATCGAGGGCTATTTCGACGAGGTTTTCGCCATTCCGGGCATCATCGCCGAGATGGGCAAGGCGCCGGCGGCGGACGCCTATGTGATCGCTTGCTTCGACGACACCGGGCTCGACGCCGCGCGCTGCGCTGCCGAGGCTCCGGTCATCGGCATCGGCGAGGCGGCCTTCCACCTCGCCAGCCTTGTCGCCGGCAAGTTCAGCGTCGTTACCACGCTTGCTCGCTCGGTTCCCGCCATCGAGCACAATCTGGCAAAATACGGTCTTGCCTCGCGTTGCGCCAAGGTGCGCTCGTCGGAAGTCGCCGTGCTGGAGCTCGAACGGCCCGGCTCGAATGCGAGGCACAGGATATCGGAGGAAATTGCGCGCGCCATAAACGAGGATCGCGCCGAGGCGATTGTGCTGGGCTGCGCCGGCATGGCAGACCTCGCGCACAGCCTGTCGGAAGAGCACGGCGTTCCCGTGCTCGACGGCGTCGCCTGCGCGGTGACGCTGGCCGAGAGCCTGTTCAAGGTGGGCTTGAAGACATCGAAAGTCGGCGGCTATGCGACACCGCGCGCCAAGCGTTTCGCCGGCATATTTGCCTCGGCCTCGCCCATGGAAGCCGGTTCGCCGGGCTAGGGCGTCGGATCCCAGCGGGATTGACCGGGGCGCGGGCGACATTAGATTGGGTTGGCTGCTGGCGATTTGGGGGCAGATCGGGCCGGATCGGGCCTGCGCATTGAAAGCATGTTGACGGTACTCAGGGAAGACGATCGCGACGACAAGCCGGCAGCGCGCTGGTCGCCGATCTACTATGGGCTGAGGGACGCCATCGTCGGCCATCGCCTCGCGCCGGGCACCAAGCTGCCGGAAGACGAGCTGGCGTCGATCTATTCGGTAAGCCGCACCGTCGTCCGCTCCGCCCTGCAGGCGTTAGCGCATGACCGGCTGGCGCGGCTGGAACCCAATCGCGGCGCCTTCGTCGCGCAGCCGTCGAAGATCGAGGCGCGAGAGGTGTTCGAGGCCCGCGCCTTGATCGAGCCCAAGGTTGCGGCACTTGCCGCCAAGGCGGCGGTGCCGTCCGACATCGCGCAATTGCGGGCGCATCTGGAGAAGGAGCACGAGGCGCTCCACGCCGGCCGCGACAGCGACGCCATCATGCTGTCAGCGCGCTTCCATGTCGGCATCGCCGAGATCGCCGCGCATTCCGTCTTCACCAACTTCGTGCGCGATCTCGTCTCGCATTCCTCGCTGATCATCGCGCTTTATTGGAAGCGCCGCGACGCGACCTGCGAAAAGCACGCCCACCATGCGCTGGTCGACGCGATCGAGGCCGGCGACAGCGCCGACGCCGCGGCCCTGATGAACAGCCACCTGGTCGACCTGCTGTCCGGGCTCGACCTCACCGACAAGGTGGAGAAGTCGGACAGCCTGGCCGATCTGCTGCGCGTCTAGGCCGGCTCCGGGCCCTGCGAGGTACTCCATGAGCTTCGATCTGAAATGGTCTCCGTCCGAAAAGAAGGTCGCACGCCGCGCCTTCGACGCAGCACTGGAGGTAGCGCTCGGCAAGACGATGGCCGAACTCAAGAGCAAGGTTAGTGGCGTGACGACACCTGCGGCCATGTGGGACATCGAAGACTACCTGCGGCAGCAACGGCTGAAGATCGATCGGATGTTCGACTACCGCTATTCACAGCTTATCGTCGTTTTCGCGGTTCTCATCCGGGAAGGATATCTGGACGAGAACCAGCTTTCTGGTTTGTCGGAAGACAAGCGGAACGAGATCCACAGGATCCTCGCCTGGCGCGCCAGCGAGTAGGGCACGGCCGGTCCGACGGGTGATACGTCAGGCCCGAGCCTGCCGTTCCCGCGATCGTTTTCGGGAAACGTCGGCGCCGCCTTGCGAGCGGATATGATCGATGAATGCGCGCAGCTTCGGCAGCACTTGATGCCTTTCCGGGTAGTAGAGAAAGACACCCGGCGATGTGACGGCGAAGGCCGTCAGGACCGTATCGAGGCGTCCATCCGCAACCGCGTCACCGGCAATCGGACTGGGCACCTGGGCAAGTCCGGCGCCCTGGATCGCGGCGCCGAGGAGGGTAGGGTAGTCCTGCGCTATGAGGGGTCCTGTGACGATCGCCTCGATTGCCTTGTTGCCCTTGGTGAAGCGCCACGGCGCGACCGAACCGTTCGATCGGCGCAGGCGAAGGCAGGCGTGGTGACGCAGATCCTCGATGCGCTCCGGGGCTGTTCGCTGGTGTAGATAGTCGGGGCTGCCGACGACCATCATCGGGAAGGGCGGCGTCAGTCGAACCGCGATCATGTCGGGCGCGATCAGGTCCCCCATTCGGATGCCGGCATCAAATCCTTCGACGGCGAGATCGGCCAGTTCGCCGCTTGCGACGATCTCCAGCTCGATCTCGGGATAGGCCTGGCAGAAGGACGCGATCATCGGCTCCAGCAGGGTCGGCACAACCGCGGGCGGCACCGAGAGGCGCAAGAGCCCGGCCGGCCGTTGGCCGATTCCGCGCGCGACCTCGCTCGCGGCTATCAATTCCTCGAAAGCCGGCCGTGCGCGCGAAAAAAAACGCTCGCCGGCTTCGGTCAGGCCGACGCTGCGTGTCGTGCGTGTGAAGAGCGCGGCGCCGATGCGCGCCTCGAGCGTCCGCACCGCCTGGCTGATCGCCGATGGCGTGACACCAAGTTCCGCCGCCGCCTTACGGAAGTTGCGGTGCCTGGCGACGCTCAAGAATGCTTCGACGCCGTCGAGCGCGCCATGCCGGACTGTGAAGTTCTGCTTCATGACCCATCGACATTATCGTGGATAGTTGCCGGCACAAAGCGGTCGTATCTGTGTCGTGTATTGGAAGCCTGAAGGAAGTGGCAATGACGAACGATTTGGATCGCGTGCGCGATCACTACCGCGCGACCGGCCTCGCCGAGCGACTGAAGACGGCACTGGCCGTATTGGGGCCGAACGAACAGCAGTTGAAGCCCGAGCAACTGGCGACCCTCGACCAGTTCCACACCCGCGGCCTCGCCGCAACGGCGGAGCTTGCCAAATTGGCCGGCGTTATGGCCGGCATGTCGGTCCTCGACGTCGGGTCGGGCGTGGGCGGACCGGCCCGCTTTCTCGCCGCGACCTATGGCTGTAGCGTCACGGGCGTCGACCTCAGCGAGCCCTTCGTCGAAGCCGCGCAGTATCTCACCGCGCGCACGGGGCAGGACGGACAAGTGTCGTTCAAGGCCGGCAGCGCGCTGGCGCTTCCGCTCGATGACGGCGGTTTCGATGTCGTGTTGCTGCAGCATGTGGCGATGAATATCGCGGACCGGCCGCTTCTCTACCGCGAGATCAGGCGCATGCTGAAGCCGGGCGGAAAATTCGCGACCTTCGATGTCGTTCTGAACGGTGGCGATCCGCACTATCCGGTGCCCTGGGCGAGAACGTCGGCCGAAAGCTTTCTGCTCTCCGCGACCGAGACCTGCGAGGCGATCGAGGCCGCAGGGTTCCGCCTGCTGGTCCAGCAGGACGATACAGCGGATGCCAAGACCTGGTTCGCGGCGCTGCGGGCGTCCGGGCCGCCGCCCTCGCTGAATCTCGGCGTCGTCATGGGTCCGGGTTTCGCGGATTTTGCCGCCAATCTCGGACGCAATCTGATGGAAGGCCGGCTCGGCATCCTGACGGCGGTGTTCGAAGCAATTCCGGCAAGCAATTCAAGCAACTGAGGAGGTGGAAATGTCGCCGGCGACCATCTTCAACATCCATCTCGTCCTGGGCTATGTGCCTTGGCTGCTTTGCTTCGGCGCTTATGTCTGGCCAAGGCTCAAGACGATGGACAGCGTCGAGGCGCAGCGCGCCATCGCCACGCTGCACAGCTTCCGTTTCTTCGGGCTGGTCTTCCTACTTCCGGGCGTCGTCGGTCCGAACCTGCCAGCCGACTTTGCCGTCTTTGCCGCCTATGGCGATTTCGCGACCGGACTGCTGGCCATGCTGGCGCTGCTTGCCGTGAGGCGACCCTCGATCTTCTGGCCGCTCGTCGTCGCTTTCAATGTGGTCGGGACAGTCGACCTTGTCGTCGACTACTACCACGGCACACTGCTCGACCTTCCGGACCTGGCGGGACAATTGGGTGCCACCTACGTGATCCCGATCGTCTATGTGCCGCTGCTGATGATCACGCATGTTGCCGCCTTCTATCTGCTGGCGCGCCCTCAGCCCAAGGCCGCGCGCAGCGACGGCGATAAGGAGGCAGGCGATCTCAGGTCCCTCCGCTCTCCTTCATCCGCTCGATGATCTCTGCCATAGGCGCGATGCCCAGCAAGAACTCGTCGCCGCGCGCCTTGAGCTCAGCCATGGTTTGCTTCTCTGGCGCCGGCCGCTCCACCGGTCTTTGTCTCGTCGTCCTGCACCATCGCCAGCGCCGTGCCCGGCTCGCCTTCCCACAGGATCAGGCTTGCCGCGCCGACAAGGCCGGCGCGGTCGCCGAGCTCCGCCGGCACGATCGGCACGTCGCGATAGGCTTGCATGGCGCGCTCATCGATCGTTGCCCTGATGCCTGGCGCCAGCAGCTCGAAGCCGTTGGCGAGCCCGCCGCCCATGACGATCACCTCCGGCGAATAAAGATGCAGGAGATTGGTGAAGCCGATGCCGAGCCATTTCGCTTCGGCTTCGATCAGCCGGCGGGCGCTGGCATCGCCCGTCCGCGCGGCCTCGACGACATGGCGGGCGGAGACATCGCCATCCTTGGAAAGCCGCCGCAGCAGCGAGCCGTCGCCAGGCGCGGTGAGCCGCGTCGCCCGGCGTCCGAGCGCGGTGCCGGAAGCGACGGCCTCGAAGCAGCCGACATTGCCGCAGAAGCAGCGATCGCCTTCGCCGGTGATCGTCATATGGCCGATCTCGGCCGCGAGCCCGCGCCTGCCGTGATAGATGTGGCCGTCGGCGATCACGCCGCCGCCGATCCCGGTCGACACGGTGACGAAGACCATCGATGCGGCGCCGCGGCCGGCGCCGAAACGCCATTCGCCGAGCGCGGCGGCGTTGGCATCGTTCTCCAGCCGCACCGGCAGGCCGAACTGGCGGCTCAAAATGTCGATCATGGGCACGTTGTGCCAGCCGGCGAGCGTCGGCGGTCCGATGACGATGCCTGCCTTGGGATCGAGCGGGCCGGGCGCGCACGCGCCGATGCCGATGACCCTTGCCTGCGGATGCTCCTCGAGCAGTTTGCCCGCCAGCACAATGATCTGGCCGATGACCGCTTCCGATCCGGCGCCGGCCAATGTTGGCTCCGAGACGCGCGCGACGACCTCGCCGCTGCGCTCGACCAGCGCGCCGCGCAGTTCCGTGCCGCCGAGATCGAAGGCAAGCGCGAGCGTGCTCATCAGGCGGCGGCCTTCAGCCCGTGCAACCAGGCCATGCGCTGCGCAAGATCAGGATCGCCGAAGGCGAGTGAGCCGAGCACCACAGTGTCGGCGCCGGCGGCCCGCAGCAGCGGCACCGTCTCGTGGCGTATGCCGCCGTCGGCGGCAAGCAGGATGTCGGCCTCGCGGCCGGCATTCCTCATCAGCGCGCGCGCCTCGATCAGGCGGGGGCAAGCTTTTTCGGACAGGCTCTGCCCTTTGACGCCGATCGAGGTGCCGAGCAGCGTCACGAAGGCGACGTCCGGCAGGAAGGGCTCGATCGCGGAAACCGGCGTCTCGAGCCGCAGCACGACGCCGGCCTCGGCGCCGAGCTCACGCGCCAGTTCTACCGCGCGCAGGCCGGCCTCGCCGTTCTCGGCATGGATGGTGACGAGGTCGGCGCCGGCCTCGATGAACTGGCGCGTCTGCGCCTCGACGATTTCGGCTTCGACCATCAGATGCACGTGGATCGGCTTCGCCGTCAGCCTGGCGATGCGCGCCACCAGGTCGGGAAAGAACAGGAAGCCGGGGGTGAAGCGTGCGTCCGCAACGTCGATGTGGTGCAGGTCGGCATAGGCTTCGATGCGCTTAAGGTCGTGGTCCATATTGGCGAGATCCGCCGACCACAGCGAGAACTCGCCGATAAGCCGGTTGCGTGGCAATGCGGCTATTGCCGCGGGTCCGGAGAGGGATTTGGCGATCATGACGGAATGGAGCTCCGGACATTCGAGTGGGACTGGAGGAAGGAACTGATCTGCTCGTGCAATTCGCCGAAATGCTTCACGCTGTCGCGCGCCTTGGGCGTGATCTCGGCGAAGATCGCCTTGGGTATCGCGGCAGCCAGTGCATAGGCCGTCGACAGCGGATGGACGGCATCGACTTCGTTGCCGATGACGAGTACCGGAATCTCGAGTGCTGCGGCGTCGCGCTCGGAAACTCCTGGCCCGTCGGTGGCGATGTTGGCCAGCACTTGCGCGAATGCACCGGCGTCGGGCCGGTCGAAATAACCGAGCAGCGAGGAAAGATTGTCGGGCGCCTCGCGATAGAGCCGCGCGGCGGTCTCGGACTGTGCGAAGATCGTCCGCCCCTTGTCGGCCCCGTGTGCGAGGATGAGCTCGGCGACCTCGGCAATCGGCCGCATGTTCTGTGGCGCCGGGGAAAACGTCCAGGCCGGCCGCACCAGGATCAGGCCGGCGACGCGCCGCGGATGACGGCAGGCGAGACGCAGCGCGATCGCCGCGCCCATCGAGACGCCGCCGGCAATGAAGCGGTCCAGGCCGGCCTGGTCGGCTGCGGCCAGAACGTCATCGGCGAACATTTCGAACGAGAACGGCCGCCGCTTGCCGAGCCCGGAGCCGCCATGCCCACGGCATTCCAGCGTGATGCGGCGGAAGCCGGGAGGAAAAGTCTGCGCGACCTGCGCCTCGCCGCCGCCCAGCCCGTGTTGGAAGACGACAGCGAGGCCTTCGCCCGTGTCGGTGACGCGGAGTGTGGCGCCGTCGCGGAGCAGTGTGCCCATCACACCAGATCCTCAAGGAAACGCGCGACCCCTGGCGCTTCCTCGGCGGAGAGCCCGTGCGTCACCAGCGGCCCGTCGAAGCCAGTAGCTTTCAGGCGAGCGATGAAGCCGGCGAAGTCGACGACGCCTTGTCCGGCCGCGGCAAAGCGCCCATCGGCGAAGCGATCCTTGGCGTGCGCCAGGGAGACATGACCAGCCGTGCGCTCGACCGCCGCGGCGACAATGGTGCGTGCCTCCTCTGTATTCGCCTGCTCGAACAGATTGGCGGGATCGAGCACGATGCGCAGCCGCTTCGAGCCCATCTCGGCGATCAGCCGCACGGCGTCGTCGGCCGAGGTTACGATGTTGGCCTGCTCCGGCTCGATGCCGAGGTCGACGCCATAGCGTTCGGCAAGCTGAAGCGCCTTTGCCATCTCGCGCGCCATGTCGGTCCAGGCCGAGGGATCCGCATTGTCGGGATGATGCGCCCACTGGTCTTGGGTGTTGCGCGTTCCGGTGCAGAGCGTGACGAGTGGGACGGACAGCCGGGCTGCAGTCTCGATGACGGCCGCCAGCCGCCGCAGCCCGTCGTCGCGCACGCGGCTGTCCGGATGCGCCAGGTTGTAGGTGCCTGACAGCGCGACGAGGCCGATGCCGGTAGCCTTGGCAGCGGCATCGATGGCGTCGATCGCGGCGTCGGAGACCGCGTCCGGCATCGACGGCAAGCCGGCGCAGGCAAGGTTGAATTGGGTGACCGCGAAACCCGCGTCGCGCACGGCGCCAAGCACGCCGGCCGGTTCGCTGCCTGGAAAGGTCTTGGCAAACACCCCGACCTGCATCACACCGCTCCCGCAACGCCGGCGAGCTCGACGCGCTCGCCGCTTTCGACCGAGCGGGCGATCGCCACCATGGCGCGGATCGAAGCGAGCCCGTCCTCGACGGTTGCGCCGCGCTGTGGCTTCCCGTCGAGCACGGTGTCGGCGAGGCCTTCCAACTGGCGGCGGAAGAAATGGCCGTCGGCGCCGAGCGGCCTGCGCGAGGTCGCATCCTTCTCGTGAAAGATGTCGACCTCGCTCGCCCGGAAATACCAGGGATTGAAGGTCTTCGCGACCACCGAGCCATTCTCGCCGTAGAGCTGGAAGCCCTCGTGCCAGTCCATGCGCACGGCGACGGTCAGGTCGAGGTGGCCGAGCGCGCCATTGGCGAACTCGGTTTCGACGAACCAGCAATAGGCGCCGAAGCGCTCGTTGAGGCGCGCGCGCACGGCGGTGATCTCGCCGGCAAGGAAACGCGCCGTGTCGACCAGATGCGAGCCGTGCGCCAGCATGAAATACTGTCTCAGGTCGGCCTTCGGATTGCCGCCCGGCTTCTTCGCAAGCTTGCTGGTGATGGGCAGCGGCTGCACGGCGTCGGTGTTGGTATAGCGATGGGTGGAATCGCAGTACCAAGCCTTCAGCGCCAGGATATCGCCCATCTCGTCGCGCACGAAATCGCGCGCCGCCTCCAGCGCCGGATCGAAGCGCTTCATGTGCCCGACCTGCAGCACCTTGCCGGAACGCTTGACCGCCTCGGCGAGCTTCTCGCCTTCCTCGACCGAGACGCCGATCGGCTTTTCGCACAGCACATGCTTGCCGGCTTCGAGCGCCTTGATCGACATCGGCACGTGATAGGCGTCGGACGTCGCGACGATCACCGCTTCCAGTTCCGGGTCGGCGAGCATCTCGTCATAATCGCCGTACATTTTCTCGGGTTCATAAGTCGCGCCCATACGAGCCAAGAGATCGGGCGCCGCGTCGCAGATCGCGTACAGGTCGGCATTGCTCGCCTTCACGCAGCTTTCCAGATGCGCGAACTGCGCGATCGGCCCGCAGCCGAGCACACCGACACGAAGGCAACGGTCTTGTTTGCGGATCATCGTCTTCAGGCCCCGTAGCCGCGCATGGTCTGCCGATTGGTTTTGACCGCGCCAGCCGGATCGGCGGCGGCGGTTTCGGATTCTTCTTCCAGCACCAGCCAGCCGTTGAAGTTGGGCGCGGCGCCGGCGATCTCGATCACCTTTGCCGTGTCGCAGACGCCTTTGCCGAGCATCGCCCAGGTGCCGCTTGCGTCGACATCCTTCAGGTGCACGTAGCGGATGCGGTCGCGATAGGCGGTGAGCGTGTCGGCCATGTCCTGATGACCGCGCAGCATGTGGCCCGTGTCCGGCACCCAGCCGACCAGCGAGGCGTCGATCAGGGAGAAGATGCGGTCGTAGTCGGCGCGGTCGAAGAGCAGCGTGTTGTGATGCGAGCTCGGATGCACCGCGACCTGGACGCCGGCCTCGCGTCCGATCTCGCCGGCCTTGTTGTAGACCTCGGCTGCAATCGCGAACTTGTCGTCGCGTGGCCCGCCGGACACCACCGTCGCCGAACCCATCGAGACCAGCGCGTCGGGAAAGGCGGCGGCGAAGTCGATCCAGCGCTTGGCGGTATCGAGGTCGGCGCCGATCTTCTCCTTCAGCGTGAAGCCGCTCTTCGAGCCGAAGGCGAAGGAAACGAGCGTAAGGCCAAGCGATCTCAACGCTGCGCCGAACTCCGCCGGCTTGCCGGCATAGCGGCCGACCATCGTATCGGTGATCTCGATGCCGGCATAGCCGCCCTCGACGATCGCCTTGAGCAGATCGTCGGGGCCGCCTGTGAAGCGGTCTCCGAGCATTTCCCAGGTGAAGGTCTGGCAGCCGACTTTGAGGTCTTTCACGTTCATCCTTTCAATCCTTGATACCGCCCATTCCCTGATGTCGCTCTGCGCTCCATGGGATGGATATCTACTTGACCGAGCCCGCGGTCATGCCGGCGAGGAAGAACCTCTGGGCAATGAGGTAAATGAGCAAGAGCGGTAGCGAGCCGAGCACGCTCATCGCCATCATCTGGTTCCATTCGAAGGCGTGCTGCCCCATCAGCAGCTGGATGCCGATCGGGACGGTGCGCATCGACGTCGACTTCGTCAGTGTCAGCGCAAAGAGAAATTCGTTCCAGCACAGCAGGAAGGTGTAGACCGACGTCGCCACGATGCCGGGCAGCGAGATCGGCACAATCACCCGCCAAAGAGCCGTCCAACTGGTGCCGCCGTCGACGGCCACCGCTTCGTCGAGATCGCGGGGCAAGGTGTTCAGATATCCCGTCATCAGCAGGATCGCGTAGGGCAGCGTGAACACCAGGTAAGTCAGGATCAGCGCGATATAGGTGTCGAAGATGCCATATGAGACGACAAGCCCGAAGAAGGGGATCAAAAGCGTGATCGGCGGGATCGTCTGCGTGCTGATGATGAGCGTGTTCAGGCTGCCCTTGCCGCGGAAGTTGAAGCGGCTGAATCCATAGGCTGCGAGCAACGCGATCAGCACCGTCAGCACGGTTACCGCTCCGGCCACGAAGTAGCTGTTGAAGAAGAAGCGCAGCTTTACCGGATCGCCAAGGATGGCTGCATACGCTTCCAGCGTGAAGGCCTTCGGCAGGATGGTTGGCGGCAGGGCAAAGATTTCGGTATTTGATTTGAACGAGCTGCTCAGCATCCAGTAGATCGGGAAGGCTGCGAAAAACAGCCCCGCGGCAAGCGCGACATGCAGCGCGACGGTGATCAGCCTGTCTTTCGGCGAGTGTCTTTTCCTCATGGTGACTACCGGGCCTTTTGATAACGGATGTAGAACAGCGTCAGGCCGAGAGAGATCAGCAGGATGATCACGGCGCTTGCCGCCGCCTGTGACAGGTTGTAGCTCGAAAATGCCAGCTTATAGGTGTAGGTGCTCAGCACCTCGGTCGAGTAGATCGGGCCGCCGCCCGTCGTTATCCAGATCAGCGGGAAGACCTGCATGGTCCAGATGAAATCGAGCAGCGAGATGCTGATGATGATCGGCATCAGTTGCGGGATGGTGATGAAGATCAGCTTCTGGTAGGCCTTCGCGCCGTCGATATCGGCAGCCTCGTAGAAATCCTTGGGAATGCCCTGCAGGCCTGCGAGCAGGCTGACCATGAAAAGCGGGTAGCCGGCCCAGATATTGGCGAAAGTGACGGCGTGCAGCGCGGTCTCGGGCGAGGAGAACCACTCGACCTTGGAACCGATGACGCCGATCTGCATGAGGATGCTGTTCACGACACCGTTCGGCTCGAGCAGGAGGCGCCAGATCACCGCAATGATCACTGCGGTGAACAGCCAGGGCAGTATGTAGAGTACGCGCAGGACATTGCGCAGCGTCGGATTGATGCGGTCGCTGTTCAGCATGAGCGCGAAGATCATGCCGACGGTCATGTGGAAGACGACGCTCATGCAGGTGAAGTAGAGCGTGTGCCAAAGCGATGCCCAGAACACGGGATCGGCAAAGATCGCCTGGTAGTGTTTCAGTCCGGCAAAGGACGGGTCGCGACGCAGCACCGCGCTGTTCTGGAACGAATACGCAATCACCGTCACCATCGGCAGCAGCATCAGAAGGCCGATTATGAGGAGCGAGGGCGACAGGTAGAGATAGGGTGCGACCGCTCGTTTCAGTCTATGGCGGGAGCGCTTCTGCCGGGTCATATGCCAACCTTGGGATACGCCTTCAAGAGAAGGCGAGTTTCGGAAACGGGTCCGTCTCGCATTGCCTGTGCTCGTTTGCCGGGAGGCCTGCCCGAAGTCAGGCCTCCCGGTCGAAGATCGTAAAACAAGCCGATCAGAATTTCGCAATCCAGCCCTTTTGCGCGTTGGCTGCGGCCTGCTCCGGGGACTGCTCGCCGGCGAGCATCTTCTGGGCTTCCACGTCGAACTGGGTCATCAGATCTTCCGCCACCGGCAGGCCCGTGAACTCGTTGGCAAGGTAACCGGTCTTGAAGATTTCGAAAGCCTTGCCGAAAGCCTTGTCGGAGGTCACGAAATCGGGCTTCGCATTGACGTTGCCCGGGAAGGCGTTGGCAAGCGACACCAGCTTGGCGTTCACCTTTTCGCTCATCAGATACTGGACGAGTTTCCAGGCCTCTTCCTGATGCTTCGAGCCCGCGGAGATGCCGATGCCCCAGGAGGCATAGGGAAGGCCGCGCTTGCCGTTGTAGTTCTCCACGACCGGGACCGGAATGAGGTCGAAGTTCAGCTTGGGATTGCGCTTGCGGATGAGGTTCACATGCGCGAGCGAGTCGATCATCATCCCGACCCGGTCGTTGACGAATTCCTCGACTTTTTCCTGCTCGGTCTTGGTGGCGATGCCGGGCGAGACGGTGCCGGCATCATTGAGTGATTTGACGAAGGTCAGCATATCCACCACCGGTTTGCCCTCGAGAGCGGGCTTGCCGTCCGCCATCATCGATTGACCCGATGCCCAGACCCACGACATCATGTCGTTCTGGACGCCGGACGGCGTTTGCAGCGACAGCGGCAGCACCCAGCCATACTGGTTCTTGTCCGCATGGGTCATCTTCTTGGCGGCTTCGAGAAACTCGGCGCGGGTCGACGGCAGCTTGGTGACGCCCGCCTGGGCGGCGAGGTCCAGATTCACGAACACAGGATAGACGAACGAAGCCACGGGAAACATCACCGCTTTGCCGTCCACCTTGATGATATCCGCGACTTGGGCTTTGTCGAACTTGCTCGCATCCATCATCGGGTTCATGTCGGCCAGCGCGTTCTGCGCATTCAGGTTGTTCACCCAGGCGCCGTCGAGGCCGACGACGTCGCTGAGCGTTCCGGTTGCGGCACCGACCGAGATCTGGTCTCGCGTGGTCGCATAGGGGCCGCTGACCAGCGTCACCTTGATTCCAGGGTTCGCGGCCTCGAAATCGTCCATGATTTTCCGCAAGGAGCCTGCGGGCAGCTCAGGCTCCCACCATTGGGTGAATTCCAGCGTCGTGTCCGCCATGGCGCCGGTTGCGCCAAGCAACCATGCGGCCGCTGCCATTTTCAGCATCGCGGGTTTTATCCGAAACGTCATTTTCTCCTCCTTCTTAAAGATCGGCCGCACAATGCGGACGATCGTCTGGTTATCCAGAAGTCTTCGTTCGCAGGCGCCTCGCCCTCGCCTGCGGGCCTTGCCGCGGATCTTCAGATCGCCAGACGTGTCTCGGGATCGAAGAAATGCAGCTTGGTATCGTCCAGGGCCAACCGGATTTCCGAGCCGGAACGGACTTCGCTGACCGGTTCGAATTTCGCCACCGCGTTCGACGTCATGCCGAAATCTTGCACCGCGTCCGGGTCGCCGGAGTCCACCCGCACCGCGTCGATGCTGAGATGGACGATATGCTCGGACCCGAGTTCTTCGATCGAGGTCACCTGTGCCGGTATCGTCTGATACTTGCGGCCCGATTCTAGGCTGCTGTCATAGAGGTCCTCCGGCCGGATCCCGAACACGACCTTGCGCCCCGCGTACGACCTCAAACCTGGCTTGCGCGCGAAGGCTGCATCCTGCAGCCGAATGGCGAAGGTGCCGGACCTCAGTTCGTCGCCCGTCAGGGTCGCCTCGAAAAGGTTCATCGAAGGGGAGCCGATGAAGCCGGCGACGAAGGCGTTGACCGGCGATTTATAGAGCCTCTTGGGTGTGTCGACCTGCTGCAGCACGCCGCCTTTCAGCACCGCGACCCGGTCCCCCATCGTCATCGCTTCAGTCTGGTCGTGGGTCACGTATATGGTCGTTACGCCGAGCTGCTTTTGCAGGCTGGTGATTTCGGCGCGCATTTGCACGCGCAGTTTCGCGTCCAGATTGGAAAGCGGTTCGTCCATGAGAAAGGCGGCTGGCTCGCGCACCATGGCGCGGCCCATGGCAACCCGTTGGCGCTGTCCGCCCGAAAGGTTCGCGGGTTTGCTGTCCAGCAGCGACGTCAGCTGAAGGGTTTTGGCTATCTCATCCACGCGCTTCTTGCGCTCGGCCTTCGGCTTGCCTGCCAGGCGCATCGAAAAGGCGATGTTTTCGAACACCGTCATATGCGGATAGAGCGCGTAGCTCTGGAAGACCATCGCGATGTCGCGATCCTTGGGCGGCATGTCGACGACGTCTACGCCGCCGATCCGAAGGCTGCCGCTTGTGACGTCCTCCAACCCGGCGATCATTCGCAACGCCGTGGATTTGCCGCAGCCGGACGGCCCGACGAGAATCAAGAACTCACCATCCTCGACCGATAGGTTCAGTTGGTCGATCGCGTGAAAATTGTTCCCATAGGTCTTGCAGATATTCTCGAGAATGACTTCTGCCATCTTCCTCCCTCCACAAGTCTAAGCCGTTGATTTTTATTGCTCTACCCCGGCCTATTTTCGCCTGCGAAATATTTCCTCGGACAGTTTCAGCTATGTTCCAGTGTCGACCTGCGCATGTTTCAGTTCGACCGCTGACGGAGCGTTCGTCGATGCCAGGAGTTTCGTGACCTCGTCGGCGGTCGGCAGCGCTTCGCGCCCGCCGCGCCCCGTGATCGACAGAGCCGCGGCCGCGGCCGCGAATGCGACCCCGCCTGCGGTGTCGGCGCCGCGCGCCAATGCGTGGGCATAGGCGCCATGAAAGCAGTCGCCCGCGCCGGTCGAGTCGACGACGGCGACCCGATGCGGGGGCAGGTGCCAGAGCCCTGGCTCGTCGTGGCCGCGATAGTAGACGCCTCTGCCGCCATCGGTCAGAACCACGGCGGACCGCGACGGCAACCACAATGCATCGAGCATCTCGGCGGGCGATCGGCGGCCCGTGGCAGTGCGCGCAAAGCCGAGCGGAAGAATGAGATGGTCGCAGAGCGCGATCAGCCTCTCGGTGGCTGGGCCGGCGCTCCATTCGATATCGCCGAGGATCGCGAGGCCGAGATCGCGGGCTCGAGCCACGACATCCATCGACCGGATCGCGTAGCCATCGACGATCAGCACGGTCGCGCGGCTGAGAACCTCGTCCGGAAAGTCCGGCGCGGTGCCCAGCATCGCGTCATCGTCATACGCGATGAACCGGTCTCCGTCCGAGCCGACGGTAATGCGCGAACGCACCGGGCGCGCGTCGGGGTGGCGCGGCGCGAATGCGGTTTCGACCCCGCTCGCAACGAGATCGCGCAGCACGGCGTCGTCCGCGGCACTGCCCAGCCATCCGACGAATCCTGCGCTTCCGCCGAGCCGCGCGACGGCGGCAAGGGCCGTCGCGACATTTCCACCGAAAGCTCTGGCGCTTTGCAGAACCTTCCCCTTGCCCGCCGACAGCGGCTGATCGACATAGACGATGTCGTCGATCGCAATGGCGCCGAAGCCGAGGATTGAGGGCACGGTAGGCATCGTTCAGGCGCCTGCCTTCGCAAGCGCTTCTTGCGCCGAAAGCCCGTCATGGATGACGCCCCGAAAGGCAAGCGCTGCCTTCTGAGGATCGCCGTGCCCCCAGAGATTACGACCCACCACGGCGCCGCGCGCGCCGGCACGGATGGCATCCGCCGTCTGCTGAAGCGCGCCGAGCAGCGTATCGGTCTTCGGACCGCCCGCGATCACTACCGGCACCGGACAGGTCCGAACGGTCTCTCGGAAAGACTCGAAATCGCCCGTGTAGCCTATCTTGATCACGTCGACGCCGGACTCGTAGCCGATGCGCGCCGCATAGGCGATCTCGTCGGGAGTGAAGACGATTTTCACCCCGTCGGTGAAATCGCGGGGATAGATGTGGGCCACCACCGGCATGCCGTAGCGGGCCGCCGCATTCACCGAATCGGTCAACCAGCGTATGTACTTGCCCTCGGTCGCGCCGCGCACCGGAATGGCTACGGCCAACGCGTCGGCCCCCAGGCGCACCGCATCCTCGGGCGTTGCAATCAGCTCGCTGATTCGATCGTCCGGAGTAAAGCAGCCCGCCTGGATCACGAGGGAAGCTTTGCCCGCATATTGCGGCCACAGATGGCGCGCCGTGCCAGGCTGGATGCTGACGTAGTCGGGCTTGCCCGCCATGACGCGCGCGAGCGCGCCCGGCAGGTCGGCAAGCCCTCCCTTGCGCACGTCGCCATAGCCGACAAAATGGTCGACCGCGCCGCCAAAAAGCTTCCCCGATGGATGCGCGAAGAGGCGCGCAAGGCGCACCTTGGTTCCTAGGCTCATTATTTCCCCGATCTCTTGATTTCCAAATCCTCAAGCTGGCGGCCTCCGATATCGCACCAGCATTTTCATATGCTCTATAAAAATTTTACGCGCGTCAATATTTAAAATGCTGTATAGCGAATCCCGAAAATGGTCCGACGCCGGCGCGCCAGCCTGTCGGAAACGCTGCCGCATTGGGAGGTCGGAAGGAAAATGCAAGCGAAATCAGATGCTAGGCTCGGCATCGGCGTTATCGGATGCGGTAACATCTCGATGACTTATCTGCGCAACGCGGCCCTTTTTGCCGGTGTGGAATTGCGCGCATGCGCCGATATTTCCACCGACATGGCGGTGCTGCGGGCGAAGGAATACGGCATCCGCGCCCTCGGCGTCGATGCACTGTTCGCCGATCCCGAGGTCGATCTCGTCCTCAACCTCACTGTTCCGTCCGCGCATTTCGACATCTCATTTTCGGCGCTCTCGGCCGGAAAACATGTCTTCACCGAAAAGCCTCTCGCGACCTCCGCCAGCGAGGGCCGCCGGCTGGTCGCCGAGGCGGCAAAGCGTGGGCTGCTGCTGGGCTCGGCGCCCGACACCTTCCTTGGCGCCGCCGGACGCCGGGCGCGCCGGCTGATGGACGAGGGCGCGATCGGCCGCGCCGTGACCGGCACCGCCTTCATGATGGGGCGCGGCATGGAGCACTGGCACCCCAATCCGCAATTCTACTATCAGCCGGGCGGCGGTCCGGTCTTCGACATGGGGCCCTATTATCTGACGATGCTCGTCAACCTGCTCGGCCCGGTCACCCGCGTGATGGCGATGGCGACGCGCGGCCAGGACGAGCGCCTGATCACCGCCGAGGGCCCGTACAAGAACACCAGCTTCAGGGTCGGCACGCCGACCAACATCCTGTCGCTGCTCGAATTCCGCTCCGGCGCCACCGTCACCTTCGGCGCGTCCTGGGACGTCTTCAAGCACTCCAACCACCCGATCGAGCTGCACGGCACGGAAGGGTCGCTCAGGCTGCCCGACCCCGACACGTTTGGCGGCACCGTCTCATTGTCGGCGCGCGGCGACGACTGGAAGGATTTCGAAAGCGAAGGCGAGCTCTATGGCGCGCGCAACTGGCCCTATGCCGCGCCGGACCGTGCCAACTACCGCATGCTCGGCGTCGCCGACCTTGCGCGGGCGCTGTCGGAAGAGAGGAGACCGCGCGCGTCCGGCGAGCTTGCGCTGCATGTGCTGGAGATCATGGAAGCGATCCTTGCCTCCGGCGAAAGCCGCAACTCCGTCGCGGTGATCGGCTCGGTCGACCAGCCGCCGCTTCTCGGCGAGGACGAGGCGGCGAGCCTGCTCGCATAAGGACGATCATGACAGCATAGCTCGATCCGCAGGCGCGGCGGGAGCCGCCTCATGCCGACTGACGCATCACCAGCGTCGCATCGAGCTTGACCTTCGGTGCGACGGCGGTGCCGTCCTCGTCGAGGAGCGCAAGCAGCGTCTCGACGCTGCGGCCGGCCATCGCCGCGAAATCCTGCGCCATGGTGGTGAGCGCCGGGCAGGTGTAACGGCTGAGCGGATGGTCGTCATGCGCCGCGACCCGCAGGTCGCAATCCGCCTTGCGGCCCACCTTCAGCCCCTTCGAATAGGCCGCCGCCATCACGCCGAAGGCGAGGCGGTCGTTGGCGCACAGGATGGTCTTGCCCGGCAGGCCGCCATTGTTGAGCAGCTTTTCCGTCTGCTCGTAGCCGATCCGCTCAAACTCCCACGTGTAGTCTTCGACGTTGCCGAACACGACCGGCTCCTGTCCGAGCCGCTTCATCGCATCGACATAGCTCTCCACCCGCTCGCGCGAATTGTGGTTGACATGGGGGATGTCGAAATAAACCGGAGCGTCGCCCGAGCGGCAGAGATAGTCGACGATGGTCGACATGCTCTGCACGTTGTTGTTGCCGACAAAGGGCGTGTCGCCTTCGAGATAGGTGTCGAAATAGACGATCGGGATCGCCTGCGTCAGCTTCTCGATCGCCTTCGGGTCCGAGCGCCGGCCAAGCGGGGCGACCAGTGCGCCGGAAACCTTCAGCGACAGTATGGTCCGCGTCGCCTCGGCTTCCAGCTCGCTCGATCCATGCGAGGAAATGACGATCGGCCAGTAGCCCTCGTCGCGCAGCCTGAGCTCGATGCGGCTGACCATCTCGGAATAGAAGGGGTCGGTCACCGTCGGCACGACGATGCCGATACTGCGGGTGCGCTTGCGGTTGAGATTGCGGGCGAAGAGATTCGGCTGGTAGTCGGAGGAGCGCAGCGCGTCCTCGATGCGCTTGCGCGTTGCCGGCTTGACGCTGGTCGGATCGTCGAAAAATTTCGACAGTGTCGGTCGGGAGACGCCGCAGGAACGTGCGAAATCCTCCATCGTCTTATGCGTCATCGGCATCCAAACCCTCGCGGCATGGAATCCTCGCTCCCCATGCACCGCCCCGGCGCTACATACGGCTCGCCGGAGCGCGACTGCAAGTTGAAACTTTACGGCAAGCTCTACAAGTTTCAACGCGTCGAGAGAAATTATTCCATGCGTAAATTTATTAATTGACGTAGAAAAGTGCAAGCCGTATTCAATTTTCAAGGACTACGCCGTGCACGGCGAATGCCGGGAGGACGTGATGAAGAAGCTGGTCTCAGCCGGCGAGATCCTCGTCGAGATCATGGCCGAGCGGATCGGCCAGAGTTTTCTCGAACCCGGACCGCTGGTCGGACCTTTTCCGTCCGGCGCCCCGGCGATCTTCATTGGCCAGGCGGCGGCGCTCGGCCAACCCGCGGGTCTCATCGGCGCCGTCGGCGAGGATGATTTCGGCCAACTGAACATCGACCGGTTGCGTGCGCTCGGCGCCGATGTTTCGGCAATCGGAGTCCATGAAGGCCATGCCACCGGCACCGCCTTCGTCACCTATCGGCCCGACGCGTCCAGGCATTTTGTCTTCAACATCCGCAACAGCGCCGCCGGCCTGCTGGAGATGGACAACGCGGCCATGCGGCTGCTCTCCGGCGCCGACCACGTCCATGTCATGGGCTCCTCGCTGTTTTCCGACCGCGCCACCGAAGTCGCGCTTGGCGCGATCGCGGCCGTGAAGGCCAGGGGCGGCACCGTGTCCTTCGATCCCAACATCCGTCACGAAATCATGCAGGCTTCCGGCATGCGCCAGGCGCTCGACCAAGTGCTGGCGCAGACCGATATCTTCCTGCCCAGCGGCAACGAGCTGTTCCTGTTCTCGTCAGTCGGTGACGAGCAGGGCGCGGTCGGCGAATTGCTGGGGCGTGGCATCTCCTGCATCGTGCTGAAGAAAGGCGCCGACGGCGCCGCTTATCACGACCGGCAGGGCACGGTCGTGATGCCCGGCTTTGCCGTCGAGGAAGTCGACCCGACAGGCGCCGGCGACTGCTTCGGCGCGGCCTTCGTTTCGTTCTGGCTGCGCGGCGCCGCGCCCGCCGATGCGCTGCGCATCGCCAATGCCTGCGGAGCGCTCGCGGTCACCCGCAAGGGCCCGATGGAAGGCATTCATCGGCTTGCCGATGTCGAGGCTTTCATCGCCAAGGCAGGACCACGCGCTTGATCGGCGCCACGACAAGATTTGCAGGCATCGCCGCTTGGCGCACGGCAGGCGGGAAGGGCGGCATAGCCTCGATCTGTTCGGCGCATCCGCTGGTGATCGAAGCGACGCTCCGTCACGGTGCGGTGCACGGCGCGGATGTGCTGATCGAGGCGACCTGCAATCAGGTCAACCACGAGGGCGGCTATACCGGCATGACGCCGGCTGACTTCCGTCGCTTCGTCGAGGCGCATGCCGCCAGCGCCGGCTTTCCGCTCGACCGGCTGATCCTCGGCGGCGACCATCTCGGCCCCAACCCGTGGAAACACATGCCCGCGGCGCAAGCGATGGAGAAGGCTGTCGCGATGATCGACGCCTATGCCGCCGCCGGCTTCACCAAGCTGCACCTCGACGCCAGCATGGCCTGCGCCGACGATCCCATAGTGCTCTCCGACGAGACCATCGCCGCGCGCGCGGCCGATCTTGCGGCGGCGGCCGAGGCGGCGGTCGCGCGCACGGGCGGCCAGAAACCCGTCTACATCATCGGCACCGAAGTGCCGGTTCCGGGCGGCGCGCTGGAAGCGCTCGACCATATGCATGTGACCGAGCCGGCCGATGCGCTGCGCACCGTCGAAGTCCACCGTCAGGCCTTCGCCCGCCTCGGCCTCGACGCCGCCTTTTCCCGCGCCGTCGGCGTCGTCGTGCAGCCCGGCGTCGAATTCGGCAACGCCGACATCATCGCCTACGAACCCCGGAAGGCGACGAAGCTGGTGACGTCGCTGGAGAGCATGCCGCAATTCGTCTTCGAGGCGCATTCGACCGACTATCAGCCGGCCGAAGCACTGGCCGCGCTCGTGCGTGACGGCTTCGCCATCCTCAAGGTCGGCCCCTGGCTGACCTTCGCGCTGCGCGAGGCGCTCTATGGACTGAGCTACATTGCCGGCCAGTTAGTGCCCGATCCAACCCGTGACAGCCTGCCCGACGCGATGGAGCGAGTGATGCTGGCCTCGCCCGGCAACTGGCGGAAATACTATCCGGGCACGCCCGACGAGCAGCGCCTGCAGCGGCATTTCTCCTTCAGCGACCGCATCCGCTACTACTGGCCGTCGCCCGATGCGCAACGCGCGACCGAAGCGCTGCTGGCCGCGCTTGGCGACCGGGAGATCCCGCGCCCCGTGATCAGCCAGTATCTCGCCCATCTCGATGCCGAGGTCGGCGCGGGCCGGATCAAGCCGACCGCGCATGAGCTTCTGATCGGCAGCGTCACGCGCGTCCTCGACTTCTACCGCAGCGCAACGAATCCGTAAGCCCGAGCGGTTGACCGGCTGTGGTTGCGACGCCCGGCAAAGCATACGACTTCAGGCTTGCAAAAATCTTCTGTGTCGCGTTCCGTTTCCGCCCTTCGGGTCGTCCTTGGTGTGTCCGAAACAAAGGAGCACCGCAATGGCCCTTATGGTCGTTATTTACCCGACACCGAAGGACGTTCAGGCGTTTGATCGACACTACTTCGAAATCCACGTGCCTCTCGCCAAAAAGCTTCCGGGTCTCAGGAAATACGAGGTCAGCGACGGCCCCGTCGTGACGCCCGTGGGAGCCTCTGGCATTCATCGGATCGGGACGCTCTATTTCGACGATCTTGCAGCGCTCGAAAAGGCGTTCGCAAGCCCGGAGGGCAAAGCTGCCGGGGTGGATCGCCGGGTTTACGCGCCTGACGACTCGGGCGTTCAAATGTTCCTTTTCGACAATAGGGAAGTCTGAGCCTGCCCTGTTCGTCTCGGCAGGCGAGCGGTCAAATGACGGCCGATCGTCTCGATGCAGCCTAATACACGGGTGTTGCCATGTGCCGCGGCGTCGGCCATTCCGCCGTGATGTCCGGTTGCACCGGCCGTTCGAGATAGGTCGACAGCACCACGTAGCTGCGCGTCGAGACCACGCCCGGCGTCTCGTAGATCCGTGACAGCAGGCCTTCCAGCGCCCGCGTATCCTCGGTGCGCACCTTGAGGAGCATGCAGGTGTCGCCGGCGACGGAATGGATCTCCTCCACTTCCGGACATTCTGAAATCGCCATCAGCTCCGGCGTCTTGCCCCAGCCTCTGGTGTCGATATGCACGAAGGCGAGCAGCGGCTTCTTCACTGCCTTCGGATCGATGATCGCCGAGGTGGCGCGGATCGCGCCGCTGCGCCTGAGCCGCTTTACACGCTCATGCGCGGCCGGCGGCGACAGGCCGACGCGATCGCCGAGCTCGGCATAGCTGATGGTCGCGTCCTCGACGAGAACGCCTAATATTTTTCGGTCGATCGGGTCGACCTCGCGGGGAGACTGCCTGTTCCGCTGAACGTCATCTGTTTCTGCGTCCATATGGAAATTCTCCATTGATGCTGAATTGAATTCGGCCATTATGGAGATATGTCGAACAGTGATCAATCAGCAATTCTGACCGCCGCGCCCCGCGCGCCGATCCCGGCGGCGGCTTATCTGCTCACCGGGT
Source organism: Mesorhizobium sp. WSM4884 (assembly GCF_029625675.1). Classification (NCBI taxonomy): domain Bacteria; kingdom Pseudomonadati; phylum Pseudomonadota; class Alphaproteobacteria; order Hyphomicrobiales; family Phyllobacteriaceae; genus Mesorhizobium; species Mesorhizobium sp. WSM4884. The sequence goes on along the minus strand of NZ_JARTVO010000002.1, from coordinate 490,432 downwards.
GCATCTCCGTCATCGGTTCCAACTCGCTGGTTCTCGGGCCGATCGCGCCCGCCGTCGCGGCATCGTTCGGGGCAAGCGTGCCTGCAGTGATGACGGCGGCTGCCGCCTTCGGCCTCGGCACTTCGGCCAGCGCGCTCTTCCTCGCCCGCTACATCGACAGGATCGGCGCGCGCCGCATGTTGCAGGGCGCCTTGCTTTTGCTGGCGTTGGCGCTGGTGGCCAGCGCGCTGGCGCCGGCGGTGACGGCGCTGGTCGCGGCCCAGCTTGTCGCCGGCATCGCCGCCGGAGTCGCCATGCCGGCGATCTATGCCAGCTCCGCGGCGATCGCCCCGCCCGGGCGCGAGAGCGGCACGATCGGCGTCGTGCTGACCGGCTGGACGCTATCCATGGTCGCCGGCGTGTCGCTGTCGGCCGTGCTTGCCGATCTCATCCATTGGCGCGCCGTCTTCGCCGCTGTCGCGCTTATGGCCGGGACCGCCGTCGCCGGCCTGACGATGAGCTCGCTGCGCGACGTCAGGAAAAGCGGTCCGGCGCCGTCGCCGCTGGGGGCGCTTGCCGTGCCCGGCATCCTGCCGCTGCTGGTCGCCTGCGGCGCCTTCATGACCGCCTTCTACGGCGTCTACGGCTATCTCGGCGATCATCTGCACAGGGATCTTGGCGAACCCGTCAGCGCCAACGGCCTCGCGGCAATCGCCTACGGCCTCGGCTTCGGCGCGGCCGCATTGCTCGACGGCGTCATCGACCGCCTCGGCGCGCGCCGCGTCATGCCCTTCGCCTACCTGTTGGTCGCCGCCGTCTATGTCGCGATGGCCTTGGCAAGCGGCGGCTTCGGTCTCCTGATGGGGACGATTGCCGTCTGGGGGCTTGCCAACCATTTCGGGCTGAACGTGCTGGTGATGCGGCTGACTGCGCTCGATCCCGCGCGGCGCGGCACCATCATGGGCCTCAACAGTGCGGTCACCTATCTCGCCGTCACCGTGGGCACCGCCGGCTTCGGTCCGCTCTACACGGACCTCGGCTTCGCCAATTGCGCGTTGATCGCCGCCTTGCTGATGCTGGTGGCCGCTTCGGCCGCGGCATGGCGGTCGGCTGGCGCCACGCAATAGGCTTGCGTCGCCGCTCGGTCGTTCGCTAAGGCTGGCTCCGCACCGCACCGGAGCTACGATGAAGACGAGCCTTGAAGTCACCGCCGAGCCCCTGCCGCGCGACCTTGCCTTCGTCGGCGAGAGCCTTACCGCTTTCAACGATAGCGATGTTGGCGCCTCTGGCCGCAAGACACTTGCCGTTTTCGTTCGCGACGATGCCGGCGCGGTCGTCGCCGGCATATCGGGCTACACCGCCTGGGGTTGGCTCTACGTGCAATGGCTCTGGGTCGACGAAAAGCTGCGCGGCCGGCGCATCGCCGCCAGTATGCTGGACGCCGCCGAACGGGAAGCCATTGCACGCGGTTGCCACGGCGCCTGGATCGACACCTTCAATCCGACCGCGGCCAAGGTCTATGAGCGACAAGGCTATCGTCCCTTCGGCGCGATCGCTGATTTTCCGGTTGGCCGTAGCCGCATCTTTCTGCAGAAGAAAATTTCGGCTTGATCAGCCCGCAAGCCGCCCGCCGCGCATCGGCTGCGGCACCCCGGTGGTGCTCGGAAAGCTGATCGGCAGGCCGCGCAGCACGCGCACCGCAAGGAAGGCAAAGCATTCCGCCTCTACCGCATCGCCCTTCCAGCCGAGTGCCTCGGCTTGCACCACTTCGACGCCGGCGCGCGGGCCGAGCATCGCCATCATCGTCGGGTTGCGCCGGCCGCCGCCGCTGACCGCGAGCCGCTTGGGACGGCGCGGCAAGAGATCGAGCGCCTTGCCGACCGCCGAGACGGTGAAAGCCGTCAGCGTCGCCGCGCCGTCCTCCGCGCCGAGTCCGTCGGCCATCGCCGCGGTGAAGTCGAAGCGGTCGAGCGATTTCGGGTACGGCTTGATGAGATAGGGATGCTGAAGCAGCCGCTCTAGCCTTGCCTCGTCGACGGTGCCCGCGGCCGCCAGCTTGCCGTCGCGGTCCATCTCGCCGAGACCTTTCGACTTGATGAAATCGTTGACCGGCGCATTGGCTGGCCCGGTGTCGAAGGCGACGATTGCGTCCTTGCCGTCCCACCAGGTGATGTTGCCGACGCCGCCGAGATTGAGCACGGCGGTGTCGCCGCTGGCGTCGGCCTCCTTGAGCAGCGCCGCATGATAGGCGGCGGCCAAAGGCGCGCCTTGCCCGCCTGCCGCTACGTCGGCGGAGCGGAAATCATAGGCGACCTTGGTGCCGAGAAGTGAGGCCATCAATTCGCCGTCGCCGAGCTGGCGGGTCTTACCGATCCGCCCCGGCTGCGGGGCGCGGTGCAGTACCGTCTGGCCATGGAAGCCGACGACGCCGATGTCGGCCATGGTCATCCCTTGGCTTTCGACGAGATCCCTGACCGCGGCCGACTGCGCCCGCGTCAGCGCTTCCTCGGCCTCGCGGAAGATCGCCGGCTCCGGCCCTTCGAAATTCCAGGCGCGCGCCTGGCGCAGCGTCTCTTCCAGCAGCGTGCGGATCGATTGCGGGTAGGGCGCAAGCGTATAGGTGCCGAAGTCGGCGATGCGCTCGCCGTCGGTCTTGATCAGCGCCACGTCGATGTTGCCGTCAAGCACCGTGCCGGTCATCAGGCCGACGGCCCAGATTGGTTCCATGGTCGCTCCTCGAATCGTCGTTGAACCACGTGTCGGACGGATCGGTTCGGCAGGCAAGTCCTTCACCGTAGTCGGCGAAGCCTCGCATCCCTTCACCGCTTTTGCGCCGAACGGTGAAAATGGAGCAACGCCGTTCTTGCCTCTTGCCGCGGAAGGCGCGAGCCTGTGCGACCATCGGTATCGGCCGAACGTCATCGCAAGGAGGAACGACATGGCACCCAATGTCGCAGTGATCGCAGGCGCCGGAGCTGGACTCAGCGCCTCCCTGGCGCGCCTACTCGGCAAGGAAGGCTACCGCGTCATCCTCGCCGCTCGCAATGTCGACAAGCTGGCCGCACTGGTCCAGGAGACCGGCGCACAGGCGGTGGAGACGGATGTGTCGGATGCCACCTCCGTCGCGCGGCTGTTCGACGCCGCGGACAAGGCCGGCCCGCTCGAAATTGCCGTCTTCAACGCCAGCGGCCGCACGCGCGGCCCGATCGCCGAGCTCGATCCCGAGGCGGTCAAGCAGGCCCTGCTCGTCGGCGCCTATGGCGGCTTCCTCGTCGGCCAGCAGGCGGCCCGCCGGCTCGTCGCGCGCGGCGCCGGCTCGATCCTGTTCACAGGCGCGACCGCGAGCCTCAAAGGGTTCTCCGGCTCGGCCGGTTTCGCCATGCCGAAATTCGGGCTGCGCGGGCTGGCGCAGTCGATGGCGCGTGAGCTTTCCCCTAAGAACATCCACGTCGCGCATTTCATCATCGATGGCCAGATCGAACCGCCCGAACAGGCGCCCGAGCCCGACCGTCCTGATCGTCGCCTCTCGCCCGACGCGATCGCCGAGACATACCTCGCGGTCCATCGCCAGCATCGCAGCGCCTGGAGCTTCGAGGTCGAGCTCAGGCCATGGGTTGAGACGTTCTGACAATCCGCGCCAATCGCTGACGTTACACGGCCCTTGCGGCGTCCATATCATATTAGCCATGGCGTATGTTCGTTGCTCTGGCCACTAGTAATATTTAAAGCTTTAAAAGATACCTTTGTTTAACCTCGGCGTGCATACTGCGAGTTGGTCGGATTTGTTACTTGAATCCCTAAACGAATAGAGAAGTGCGCATGTCGCTTACACGTCGCACGCTGCTTACAGCCGGAGGCGGCGGTTTGCTGATCGCGCGAGCGCGGGCGACGCCAAACAGCCCAGCGCAGCAGGCGGAGAACGCTCCGCAGCCAATCACGGGCGACAACAAACTGCGCATCGCCATGCCGGCGTTTGCTTCCGATCCATTCTTCCCGGCCGATGGGGCGGGAGACAAGGGGATAGACATGGAGCTGGCCCGCGGCATAGCCGCGGAGCTTGGCGTCGAGCCGGTGTTCGACCGATCCGCCGTAACGTTCGACGGCATGGTGAAACAGCTGATGTCGGGTCAGACGGACATAGCGATCGGCAAACTCAGCCGCACTCTTCAGCGCGGCCGTTCGATCCTCTATTCGCGACCCTATGCCATGCTGCATCAGGGGCTGCTCGCCAATCGCCTCAACCTGGCGCGCATTACACAGGGCAAGCCGCCGGAACAGATCATCCGCGATTTCTCCGGCGATCTCGGGGTGATCGAGGGTTCGTCATTCGCCACCTATGCGGCGGCGACCTTCCCGCATGCGCAGATCCGTCGCTTCGCTGGCTGGAATACGGTCGTCGATGCGATCCGGAACGGCACGATCGACATGGCCTATCGCGATGATTTCGAGATCAAGAAGCTGATGGTCGACGATCCGTCGATGACGGTCGTGGCGCGTTCGATCACGCTGACGGACAAGGTCGACACCATTGCGGTCGGCGTCCGGCCGGACAATCCGCATCTCGCGGCCTTTGTCGACCTTTATCTCGATCTCGCCCGGGGCCAGCAGGTCCTCAACACCGACGAGATCATCGCGCGCTATCGCTTGGGGAGCAAAGCCTGACGATGACCGTCGCCGACGTAGCCGAACCCGTGCCTTTCGACTGGCGCCTGGCGGCAAAGCGCATATTGCGCTCGCCTGTGACGACGCTGGCGATGATCGCGGCGGGCATCCTGTGCGGTCTTTACTATCCCGGGTTTTCGCACGCCATCAGCCCCGTCGCGCAGGTCTATCTGAATTTCCTCAAGATGGTCGTCCTGCCTTACCTGGTGTCGTCGGTCATCTTCTCCATCACGGCGATGGTCCAGGACCCGAAATCGGTCCGCTACCTCGGCAAGGTGGGCATGGCCGTGCTGGTCGTCTCGTTCCTGGCCGTGCTGGTCAGCGGCACATATTCGCTGGCCCTCCAGCCTGGCCAGATCGAGAACCCGCAGTCGCGCATCGAGCTCGGCGAGTTCATCAATTCCCAGGGCAGCGTGTCCACCGATCTCGCATTCCCGTTCCAGCCGCCGCCATTGATCGATGGCGCAAACGGCGAGCATTCGATCCTGCTCGACCTGGTGCCGAACAACGTCTTCAACGCGCTGGCCTCGGGCCAGACCATCCAGGTCCTGCTGTTCTGCCTGCTGTTCGGGTTGGCGATGGGCAAGATCCCCCAGCCCTCGTCGATGAGCCTGTCGCAGGCGCTCAACGCCGTCTACCGGGCCTGCACGGTGCTGACCAACTGGTTCGTCTGGGGGTTGCCCTTCGCAACCTTCATCCTGATCGCCGACCAGACCGCCTCGACAGGAACCAGGCCGCTCACACTGATGGGCGGTTATTTGCTGGTGATGGGCCTTTCCTGTCTCACATTCCTGGTCGTCGCATTTGCAATTATCGCCATCCGGTCGCGACGCAGCTACTGGACCACGATCAAGACCCTTCAGCCGTTGCTTATGGTAGCGATCACCACGCGCTCCACGGTCGCCTCGCTTCCGTGGGTCATCAACCTGTTGAGCGAGCGGCTGAGGTTCAGCCTGGTGGTGGTCGAGCTGCTCGTGCCGCTGCAGGCGGCCTTGCTGCGGACCGGCCCTGCGCTTCTCTACACCTCGGGCACCCTGTTCATCGCCCAGCTCTACGGCCATCCGCTTGGCGTGCCCGACCTCCTGCTCGTCGGCATCGTTTCGGCGCTTCTCGCGCTCACGACCGGCGGCATGGGCAGCCTGCTCATCTTGTCGCAGATGTCCATCGTCTGCGGCTACCTGAAGCTTCCTTTCGAGGCGGCCTTCGCCCTGTTCGTCGCGGTCGATGCGGCCGTCGACACGTTCATGACGCTGTCCAGTGTCAGCACCGTCGCGGCGAGCACGGCCATGATCGCGCCCAGTCACAGGGAGGCGCCGCAGCCTGCCGAACTCGTCCAGGAAGTGCCCGAAGCCGAGCCCGCGCGATGATCGACGACAGCATCCGCCCTCAGCTCGGCGTCATAGGCGGTCTCGGGCCGCTTGCGTCGGCCGACTTCTACTTCAAGCTCACCCGGATGACCGACGCCCTTCGCGACAACGAACATGTGCCGGCCGTCATCCTCAGCGTGCCGCAGATGCCGGACAGGACCGAAGCGATCCTCGGCAACCATGACGGGCCGCTGGCGCCGCTGCAAGCCGCGGTCTCGACGCTCGATGCGCTGGGCGTCGCCTGCATCGCGATGCCGTGCAACACCGCGCATCATTGGTACGATCAACTGGCGGCGAACTCGCGCGCGGAGATCATCCATATCGGCGACGCCGTGGTGACGGAAATCCGTCGCAGCCTGGGCCACGGGCGGGTTGCGAACCTCGCAACCCGAGGCACGCTCGTCTCCGGCTTCTACCAAAACAGGATAGCGGCGGCGGGGTTCGACCTCTGCCTTCCCGCGAGCAAGGAGTTTCAGGAACGCGTCGACAACGCGATCGCCCTCGTCAAGGCCGGCTCGATCGTGGATGCGGCGATTGAGACCGAGCGCGCGCTTCATCTCGCGCAATTGGCCGGCGCCGATGCCGCCCTGCTCGGTTGCACCGAACTGTCGGTGGTGGCCGCCAGCCTTAGCGACACGAACGGACTGATCGTCATCGACAGCAATGCGGCCTTGGCGCGAGCCTGCCTGACACGATTGGGCTTTGGCGCGCAGGAAGCGCGAGGCCTGCCGACCGTGTCGCGGCTGCCTGGGCATGACCGATTGCCCTGGCCCGCCGCACAGCGAGCTTCATAAACGCCCGCCGTTCCGATCTTGCGCCGCGTCGAATATCTGCCGGCGGCGGTCAGCGTTCTCCAAGTCATAAAATCTTTGAGAGAATATTTTCCGCCTCCCGTTTGATAGGAAAAGCGCTTCTTTGCCCAGCCGGGCAGCATTGGTGATGCTGATATCGAGGCTTCGCATTCCGCCAGGCCGAAATGATTTCAGGATCGCAAGGAACGCATCATGTCCGAACGCGGCAACGCTTCAAATTCTCTCGCTACGTCAATCACCAGACGGGCCGGACTTGCCGCGCTTTTGGCCGCGACACTTGCCGTCATAGGCCTGACCGCGCCGTCTCCGTCCCTCGCCGAGGACAAGAAGGCGATCAAGGTTGGCATCATCAGCGGCGAGGACGAGGATGTCTGGCGCGTCGTTACCGCCGAGGCGGCCAAGAAAGGCCTGACGATCGAGACCGTCGTCTTCAACGATTACACCCAGCCCAACGAGGCGCTTGAGCGCGGCGAGATCGACGCCAACGCCTTCCAGCACAAGCCTTACCTCGACAACCAGATCAAGACTCAAGGGTATCACATCGTGCCCGTCGGCTATACCGGCGTCTGGCCGATCGGCCTCTATTCGAAGAAGCACGCCAAGGTCGCCGACCTGCCCGAGGGCGCCGTCATCGGCCTGCCGAACGATCCCTCCAACGAGGGTCGCGCGCTGCATGTCCTTGAGCATGAGGGGCTGATCAAGCTGAAGGACGGCACTGGCATCCTGGCCACGACCGCCGACATTGCCGACAACCCGAAGAAGCTCGCGATCAAGGAACTCGACGCCGGCATCGTCGGCCGCTCGGTCGACGATCTCGACGCCGCCGTGGTCAACACCGACTGGGCGCTGAAGAGCGGCCTTGGCCCGGAGCAACGCATCGCGCAGGAGCCGGTGACGGACAATCCCTACCGCAACTTCATCGCGGTCAAGGCCGGCAGCGAGAACGAACCCTGGGTGAAGACGCTGGTCGCCTCCTACCAGAACGAAACCGTCAAGGCCGAGTTCGACAAGGTCTACAAGGGTACCGGGATCAGCGCCTATTGATCGGGGCCTGGCTGGCAGGAACGGGCGGTTCGCCGGCGAGCGGGCCGCCATCGCTTTTGCGCGCTGAAACGGACATAGAAATGAACCAGCATGTCAAGGCCGAGACAGCCGAACCGGTCCACATCCGGCCCACGGGGACCGAAGATGTCGTCCGCCTCGTCGGCCTGAAGCGCAGCTTCGGCGCAACGGCGGCGCTTGGCGGCGTTTCGCTGACCGTAAAGAAGGGCGAGATCCTCGGCATCATCGGCCGCAGCGGCGCCGGCAAGTCGACGCTGATCCGCTGCCTCAACGGCCTGGAGCGGCCGGATTCGGGCGAGGTCTTCATCGAGGGCCGCGAGATCAGCCGTCTGAGCGAGCGCGACTTGCAGCCGCTGCGCCGCCGCATCGGCATGGTCTTCCAGCACTTCAACCTTCTGTCGGCGAAAACCGTCGAGGAAAATGTCGCGCTGCCGCTCAAGATCGAGGGGCAGCCGCGCGCCGAGCGCATGGCGCGCGCCGCCGAATTGCTGCAACTGGTAGGTCTGTCGGAGAAGGCGAAAGCCCATCCAGCCTCGCTCTCGGGCGGACAGAAGCAGCGTGTCGGGATCGCCAGGGCGCTCGCCGCGCGACCGGCTCTGCTCTTATCCGACGAAGCGACCTCGGCGCTCGATCCGGAGACGACGCGCTCGATCCTGGCGCTGCTCAAGGACATCAATTCCAGGCTCGGCCTCACCATTTTGCTAGTCACCCATGAGATGGAGGTGATCCGTTCAATCGCCGACCGCGTGGCGGTGATCGACGCCGGCCGGATCGTCGAGGAGGGTGCCGTCTGGCAGATCTTCGCCGATCCGAAATCCGGGGTCACGCGCAGCCTGCTCGGCGCGATCCGGCCGCAACTGCCGCCCGAGATCGCCGGCCGGCTGGCCGCGGGCGAGGGTGCGGAGACGATCCTCAAGGTCGATGTGGCCGGCGATGCGGCGCGTGGTCCGCTGCTGTCCGATCTGAGCGCCAGTGTGCCCGGCCCGATCCGCCTCGTGCATGGCGGTATCGACCATGTCCAACGGCAACCAGTCGGCACGCTGTTCCTCGCCGTCCCCGACAGCGGGGGTCTCGCGCAGACAATCGCATTCCTGAAAGACCGCGGCGCGCGGGTGGAGGTGCTTGGCCATGTCGCCGGTCCTGTTTGAACTCCTGCTTCGCTCGATCTGGGAGACCGTGCTGATGACCGGCGCTTCGGGTCTCATTTCGCTCGTCTTCGGCCTGCCGCTCGGGCTGGCGCTGGTCGCCACCGATCGCGACGGCATCGCCGAAAACCTCTGGGTGAACCGCGTCCTCGGCGCTTTGATCAACGGCTTCCGCTCCGTGCCCTTCATCATCCTGCTGGTGGCGCTGATCCCGGTGACGCGGCTGATCGTCGGCACCTCGATCGGTACCTGGGCGGCGATCGTTCCGCTGTCGATCGCCGCAACGCCCTACTATGCCCGTATCGCGGAAGTATCGCTGCGCGAGGTCGACCATGGCCTGATCGAGGCGGCGCGCGCCATGGGCGGCAACCGCTGGACGATCATCCGCGAGGTGCTGGTGCCGGAGGCGCTGCCGGGCATCGTCGCCGGCTTCACGGTGACGCTGGTGACGCTTGTCGGCGCCTCGGCCATGGCCGGCGCCATCGGTGCCGGCGGTCTCGGCGACCTTGCCATCCGCTATGGCTACCAGCGTTTCGAGACCAGCGTCATGATCGCCGTGGTCGTCGTTCTGATCGTATTGGTCTGCGGCATCCAGTGGATCGGCGACCGGCTGGTGGCGCGGCTCGATCATCGCGCATGAGCCCTTGGGCCGGCGGCGGTCGCATCGAACGCAATTTGCCGCAAAAGCCCGCATTTGAGCGGCGGCTTGCTCCGTTTGCAATGAGATTGGTCGGCGCGTTTCTTCACCTCCAATCACGCGCATGTCATCGTGCGGCGGGGTCGCCAGAGCAATTCCAGGAAAAGTGAACAGCGGTTTTTCGTCCGGATTGCGAAAACAAAGAGTTGCCGCAGGAGGAACCTGTCCATGGCCAGAATAATTCCGGTGCTCGATCTCGACCGCCTTGAACAGGGCGCGTCGGAACTGCGGACTTTCTTGTTTGACCTGCGAACGGCGGCCCGCGATGTCGGCTTCTTCTACCTCAGCGGCCACGGCATAGCACAGTCCGATATCGATGCGGTGCTCAATGCCGCGCGCCACTTCTTTGCCTTGCCTGAAGCGGACAAGCTCGCGATCGAAATGGTGAAGTCGCCTCAGTTCCGCGGCTATACGCGCGCCGGCGGCGAACTGACCAAGGGCAAGGCCGACTGGCGCGAGCAGCTAGACATAGGCGTCGAGCGCGCGACCATTGCGCAAGGGCCGGGCGTGCCGGCCTGGACGCGCCTGCAAGGTCCGAACCAGTGGCCTGCCGCGCTGCCCGAGCTGAAGCCGGCGCTGCTCGCTTGGCAGACCAAGGCGACAGAGGTTGCGATTCGCCTGCTCAAGGCCTTCGCGCTGTCGCTCGATCAGCTGGAAGACGCTTTCGATCCGATCTATCGCGGCGAGCCCAACCACCGCATGAAGATCGTTCGCTATCCCGGCCGCGACGCCACCGGCGACGACCAGGGCGTCGGCGCGCATAAGGATGGCGGCTTCCTCACCCTTCTGTTGCAGGACGAGAACAAGGGGCTTCAGGTCGAGTACGACGGTAGCTGGGTGAATGTGGATCCGATTCCGCGAACGCTGGTGGTCAATATCGGCGAGCTGCTCGAGCTCGCCTCGAACGGCTATCTGAGGGCAACCGTGCATCGCGTCGTCACGCCGCCGGCCGGCGTCGAGCGGATATCGGTGCCGTTCTTCTTCAGCGCCCGTCTCGACGCGACGATCCCGCTGCTCGATCTGCCGGAGGAACTGGCGGCCGAGGCGCGCGGCCCGGCCAGCGATCCCGACAATCCGCTGTTCCGCAACGTCGGCACCAATGTGCTGAAGAGCCGGCTGAGGTCGCATCCCGACGTGGCGCGGCGGCACTATGCCGACCTGCTGGAAAAGGCGGCGGCCGCCGGCTGAGGTTTTCCAGCAGTCTGAGCGATATTTTTTCGCGTTTCGGGAAGTTTTTGGAATTCTGTTCGTCGCAAACCGGTCGGCCAAAGCCCAAATAACGGGTGTCGTCCGGTGTTTTCCTCCCATTGCGCCGGACGATGTTCCCCTCTGAAGGTTATGACCTTCATTTTTGGCCGGGCCGCTTTCGCGCCCGGCCTTTTTCTTTGGCGCAAGCCATCGCACTGCGGCCATCGCCCGCAATTGCGCAAAGACAGAAGACTGACGAGGTCAGGCGAAGGCGATGCGGATCATACCAAAGGGTCCGAAATCCGAGACGATCTGGTCGCCATGCCGACATTCGACCGACCGGATGAAGGAGCCCGAGAGCACCACCTGGCCGGCCTCGATCTGCATCCCGTATTGGTGAAGCCGGTTGGCGAGCCAGACGATGCCCTTGGCGGGATGGTCGAGCACGCCGGCGCCGAGCCCAGTCTCCTCGACCTCGCCGTTGCGCGACACGATGGCGCCGATCCAGCGCAGGTCCGCCTCGCGCGGGCCGGCGGAGCGGCCGCCGACGACGATGCCGGCATTGGCTGCATTGTCCCAGATCGTGTCGAAGAGGCTTCTGATCTTGCCGGTCTCCTTGTTCACCCGCTTGATGCGGGTGTCGAGGATTTCCAGCGCCGGGGTGATGTGATTGGTGGCGTCGAGCACGTCGTCGATCGACACGTCCGGACCGGCGAGCGGCGCCTTCATGACGAAGGCGATCTCGGCCTCGATGCGCGGTTGAATGAAGCGGCCGGTCGGCACCGTGCCGCCGTCCTCGAAGAACATATCGTCGAACAGGATGCCGGAATCCGGGATATTGATGCTGAGCGCCGACTCAAGCGTCGTTCTCTAAGCCAATGCAGCGTCCGGGTTGTGAGATTGCCGCTCCCGGCAAAATCGCGGACATAACTCGATAGCCGTCGAGTTTTGTCCCGAGTGGCGAGCGGAACCTGGAATTGGAGACCTGACCTTGCTACCGCCCAGCACCCGCCGATCGCTGCCGATGGCTCTGCTTCGCGCCCGCGAAGTTATCATGGCGCATTTCCGGCCGATGCTTGCCCGCCACGACATCACCGAGCAGCAATGGCGCGTGTTGCGTGTGCTTGCCGAAACCGGTCCGCTGGAGGCGACCGAGCTTGCCAATCGCGCCTCGATCCTGCCGCCCAGCCTCACCCGCATCATCAAGGCGATGGAGGAGCGCGAGTTCATCACCCGCAACAAGGTCAAGGATGACGGCCGCCGCGCGCTGCTCGCCATCAGTCCGGTCGGCCTGGCGCTGATCGAGGAGCTGTCGCCGGAACGCGTCGCCATCTACGATGCTATCGAAAAGCGCTACGGCGCCGAGCAGCACGAGCGCCTGCTCGACATGCTGGAAAGCCTGATCCAGTCGGAGTCGGCGGAGAGCTGAGCGCTTTCCCTTCTCCCCTTGTGGGAGAAGGTGGCCGAGCGAAGCTCGGTCGGATGAGGGGTGCTCCAGCTTGGCGGTACGTTCGAAATCGCCGCCGCCTTATTTCTTCCAACACCCCTCATCCGTCTCGGCGCTGCGCGCCGATCCACCTTCTCCCACAAGGGTGAGAAGGGAAGGCGCATTCCTCACCCGCCAAAACTCCCCAGCGCGCTCGGCTGCATATAGTTGGGCCCGACATAGAGCAGCGCCGCCTCGTCGCTGTCGTGACGGATGTCGACGACACGGCCGAACATCACATTGTGCGTGCCGACCTTGTTCACCGCGCCGATCTCGCAGTCGAAGCTGACGATGGCATCGAGCAGCGCCGGCATGCCGGAGGGCATGGTCTGCCAGCGCGCCGCACTGTAGCGCTCGGTCATGTCACGGATGGCGCCCTCGAATTTTGCCGCGAGATGCATATGCGATTGCGTCAGCACGTTGACGCAGAAGCGCTGGTTGGCGAGGAACATGCCGGTCTGCGCCGAGCGCTCGTTCATGCACACGAGCAGCATCGGCGGGTCGTCGGAAACACTGCACATGGCGGTCGCGGTGAAGCCGCCGCGCCCGCCGGACCGTCGGTCGTGACGATGTTGACCGGTGCACAGACCCGCGCCATGGCCTCGCGGAATTCCAGCCTCGCGACTTGCGTTTCCACGGCCGCCTCCATCGCCGGCCCCCGTCAGTTGACTGGCCGGCAAACGGCGGCAGCCAGATGTCGCCGGTCCAGCCCTTTTCGTCATAGTCGGCCATGCAGGCGTCGACCAGCTCTTCCATCTGCTTCAGCCGGCCGCCGCGCTCGGCGCCCTTCAGCACCTGCAGCCGCACCTCTTCCGTCGGCCGGCCTGGCGCCGGTCTTCGTCACGCGGCTGATGGCGGCGGTGCGCAAGCTCGCCGATGATGGCCTGGCGGTGCTTCTCGTCGAGCAGTTCGCAGCACTTGCGTTGTCGATCGGCAACCACGCCTATGTCATGCGCCGCGGCCGCGTCGTCTACGACGGCGACTGCGCCAGGCTTTGCCAATCGCCGGACGAACTGCACCGGCTCTATCTCGGCGGAGCCGATACCGCCGTGCCCGCCTGAGGCAGGGCAACGGAACATTAGATAAGGCCTGAATTTTGCTGCGGCTGGAGCTACACCAGCGCGCCGCAAACGGCTATCAATCGTCGCGACATCATGCTTCGGGGGTCATGGGGAGCAGCTTGCAGCTGGATTTGAAAACAATCGAGGCTTTAGCCCCCGATCAGGCCTCGCTTGGCGCCGCCGCCAAGCTGACCAAGCGGTCGAACTGGCCCCGGCTTGAAACACATGAACAGCTGCCGCTGATCTGGGGCGAATGCCAGGGTTCCGGCTCGAATCCCTACCGGGTCGCATTCGATACGTCGGATCACGGCTATAAATGCACCTGTCCGTCACGCAAGTTTCCATGCAAGCACATTTTGGCGCTGATGTGGATCGGCGCCACCGCGCCAGACAGTTTCGCCCGAGTCGATCAGACACCGGAATGGGTGAACGACTGGCTTGGTCGCCGCCGCAAGCCGGGCCAGCCGCCGACGGCAGCGCCAGCACGCGCCGAAGGCAAGAGCATCGACGAGGCCGCGCGGCCTGAGGAAAGCGCTCCGGTCGAAGACGCCGCGGCCGCCGAACGCCGCGAGGCGGCACAGCGCAAGCGGGCCGAGGACACGCGAACCGCTGTTTCGGCGGCGCTCGATGAGCTCGACCAGTGGATCGCCGACCAACTTCGGCTTGGCCTTGCCGGATTTGTCGACGCCAGCGGCGAGCGCTGTCGCCGTATCGCGGCAAGGCTTGTCGATCTCAAGGCCACCGCGCTTGCGGGTCGTATTGACGAACTGCCGGCGCGGCTGATGGCGCTGCGCAGCGAAGAGCGGCCGGACGCCGCGATCCGCGAGCTCGGCAAGCTGGTGCTCATCGCCAAGGCCTGGCGCGCCGCGCCCGACGATGCCGAGCTGAAACGTCTGGTTTCGACGTCGGAAACACGTGACCAGATCCTCGCCAATCCTGATGCCGTCCAGGTCGAGAGCGACTGGGAGGTGCTCGGCGAGAAGATCGAGACTCGCCGCGACGGTCTGGTCAGCCACGCGACCTGGCTGCTCGATCTGAAAAGCCCCACGCCTCGCTTTGCGGTCCTGCTCGACTTCTTCCCCGCCTCGGCCGGGCGTCGCTCCGGCGCCTTCGCGCCGGGGGATCGTTTGAAGGCGAGGCTGGTGTTCTATCCGTCCCGCAATCCGCTGCGGGCGCTGGTCGCGGAACGGCTGGGCGATGCGGCGCCGGGCGCGTGGCCAACTTTCGCTGAAGACACAACCGGCGATCCGCTGGCCGCTTACGCCGCGTTCCAGGATGGCGCGCCCTGGCTCTCGGACTGCCCCATCATCCTGCCGGCGGGCGCGATCGCGCTGGATGAGAAGGACGGCGCCTGGTGGCAGCCGGCCAGCGATCCGCATGGCATTGCCCTGCCTGTCGCTGGTTCCGTCAGCCAGACTTTGCTCGGCCTCGACCTCGCGGCGACGGCAGCGCTGTGGAACGGCGCCAGGCTCGAGCTCCTGGCATCGCAGAGCAGCATCGGGAGGCTCGACCTGTCATGAACGAGCCGGAGCAGTCAGGGCTGGCAAGATTGCGCGACGGCTGGATTTCGGGCGGCGCCGGTTTCGAGCTTGCGCCGCCCGAGTGGAAGGAGCTTGCCGCTGCCGCCAACCCCGACGAGCAGGAGCGGCGGCTGTTGGCGATCGCTGCCCAGGCGCTGGATGTCGCGTTTCGGCCGGCGGCGCCCAAGATGCTGAAGCGGCGTCCACCGCTGCCGGTGCTTGCGCTGCCTATGCTTCCCGATCGCCTGCGGCCGTTGCTGCGTGCCGCATTGAAATACGCGGCCGATGCGAAGCTCAAGACCCGCGTGGCCGCGCTCGTCGCCAGCCGCGGCTTCGTGCTGCATCCGATGGATTGGATGCCCGCCGCGTCATATCAGGAAAGCCCGGACGTCTACGCTCCCTGGGTCGATTGGCAGGCGGGCGCGGACAGCGAAAAACAGTCCCGACGCGAGCATCTGACGGCGGAAACCTGGGATGACTTCTATCCCGCCGCGCGCCGTAGCGCGCTGGTCGATTTACGGCGCACAATGCCTGCCTTGGCGCGTACTCTGATCGAGACCAAGGGAGCAAGCGAGCCGGCGGAGGTCAGGCTGGCGCTCATTGAACTCATGCGCTTCGGCCTGAATGCCGATGACGTTCCGTTTCTGAAGAGCCTGTCCGCAGACCGCTCGGGCAAGGTGCGCGAAATGGCTGGCCGGCTGCTGGCAAGATTGGGGGAACGTGGCAATCCAACGGATGGCGGGTCGGAAGATCCGACAGCTGAGCTCGCCGCTTTTATCGAGCAAGGCAAAGCCGGCTTCATCCGCCGCCGCTCCACCTACGCGCCGATAAAACCCAAATCGCCCGCGCAACAAGCACGTCGCGCCGACTTGTTCATATCCTGTTACTTCGGCGATCTCGTCGCGCGCTTCGGCAGGACCGAGCCCGATTTCATCGGCGCATGGCAGTTCGGCATCGATGACGGCGCCGATCTCTTTCTCGTTCGAATGGTCTCGCTGTCCGGCAGCGATGCGGCGGTGGCCTGCATGGCGGATCTGCTTGTCGCCGCTGGCGGCAAGCTGGTGCATCTCGCCCTCCAGCTCATGTCGCGTTTGGACGGCGGCAGGAAGCCCGTCCTGATCAGGCAGATCCTGAATGACGCGCAAAATCTGGCCGCGCTAAACCTGGTCGAAGGCGCGGAAGCAGGCTGGCTGGAATGGGACGTCCTTGCGAACGGCAAGGCGCTTTCGGCGCTGCGTTCCGCCGTCTCGGATGAGAACGACGTCACGAAACGAAGCGCCGAGCAGTATCTCGAAGCCATAGGCTTTCTGGCCAATCCGGTTACGGCAGAAAAATTGATCGGCGAGGTCGTCGCCGCCGGCCTGCCGCCGGCGTCCCCATCGCTCGGCCTGCTGCGCCTCAACGCGGCGCTGGCCGGAAACCCAACCAAATGATCAACCCGGAGAGATCGCATGAACGCAGCCATCCGCCTTCCGGCCGAGCAGGTCTACGCCGCCGAACTGCAGGCGCTCGCGCGCGACGATGATCGGCAAAAGCCTGCCGGCTGGAGCCTGTCGCCCAAGGCCGTCCTCACTTACCTGATGGGCGGCAAGGCGAGCGACGGCACGCTCATCACGCCGAAATATGTCGGCCGCCGCCAACTGATGGAAACCGCGGTCGCGACGCTCGCGACCGACCGGGCGCTGCTTCTGCTCGGCGTGCCGGGAACGGCGAAGTCCTGGGTCTCTGAACATCTCGCCGGCGCCATCATGGGGAACTCGACGCTGATCGTGCAATGCACGGCCGGCACCGACGAGAACCAGATCCGCTATGGCTGGAACTACGCCCAGCTGCTGGCAAAAGGACCGAGCCAGGAGGCGCTGGTGCCGACGCCGCTCTACCGCGCCATGCAGGAAGGCAAGCTCTGTCGCCTCGAAGAGCTGACGCGCATGGGTTCCGACGTGCAGGACACGTTGATCACCGTGCTGTCCGAAAAAATGATGCCGGTGCCGGAACTTAACACCTCGATTTACGCGCAGCGCGGCTTCAACATCATCGCCACGGCCAACAATCGCGACAAGGGCGTCAACGAACTCTCCTCGGCTCTGAAGCGGCGCTTCAATGTCGTGGTGCTGCCTCTGCCGGAGGATATGGCGGAAGAGGTCTCAATCGTCTCCAGGCGCGTCGGCGAGATGGCCGGCGGGCTGGACTTGCCGGTGCCGAAAAATGTCGGCGAGGAGATCGCCCGCGTGCTCACCATCTTCCGCGAGCTGCGCTCCGGCGCGACCTCGGACGGCAAGGTGACGCTGAAGACGCCGTCGGGCTCGCTCTCCACCGCCGAGGCGATCGCCACGATGATCAGCGGCCTCAGCCAGGCGGCGTGGTTCGACGGCGGCAAGCTGCACGCCGAAGGCCTGGCGCCGAGTCTGGTCGGCGCCATCGTGAAGGATCCGGTCCAGGACAAGGTCGTGCTCGAGGAATATCTGGAGACGGTGCTGAAGAAGCGGCCGGACTATGCCGGCTACTACGCGGCGTTGAACGCGGCCATCTGAGGCATGACGCAGGGCGGCATCAGCTATTTCGGCATACGCCATCACGGGCCGGGCTCTGCCGCGAGCCTGGTCAAGGCGTTGCAGGAATTCCAGCCGGTCGCCGTGCTGATCGAGGGGCCGGCTGACGCGTCGGCGCTGCTGCCGCTGCTTGCCAGCCCCGAGATGAGGCCGCCGGTGGCTCTGCTCTGCTATCCGGAGGACGACCCAGCCGCGACCAGCTTCTGGCCCTTCGCCGAATTCTCGCCCGAATATCAGGCAGCACTCTGGGCCGTCGCCAACAAGGCGGCGCTGCGCTTCATCGATCTTCCGTCGGCTGCGAGGCTTGCGGAGAAGGCGCCTGAAGGGTCGACCGACGCCGATGCCGCCGGGGCCGAAGTCACGGAAGCGCAGAGCGAAGAGACCACGCGCATCCAGGATCCGATCGGCACCTTGGCGCGCGCCGCCGGCTATGAGGACGGCGAGAGCTGGTGGTCGGATATCATCGAGCAGAACCCGGAACCCGGTCCGATCTTCGCGGCCATCGCCGACGCGATGACGACGCTGCGCGACGGCGAGGGTGCGATCGGCAAGTTCGAGGCCATGCGCGAGGCGCATATGCGGCTGGAGATCGCGGCCGCGCGCAAGGAGTTCGACGGACCGCTGGCCGTCGTCTGCGGCGCCTGGCATGTGCCGGCCTTGCGGGCCGCGCATACACAGAAGAGCGACCAGGCGCTGCTCAAGGGCGTCGGCCGGCGCAAGACCACAATGACTTTCGCGCCATGGACCGGACCGCGCCTGGGGCTGGGCTATGGCTACGGTGCCGGCGTCGTTGCGCCCGGCTGGTGCAAGCATCTGTGGCAGACGCGCGGGCAGGACGACGCCTCGGTCCTGTGGCTCGCGCGTATCGCCGCGGTGCTCCGCGCTAAGGGCCATATGATCTCGACCGCCTCGCTGATCGAGGCGGAGCGTCTGGCGCGGGCGCTCGCCGCCATTCGCGAACGGCCAAAGCCGGGGTTCGAGGAATTGCGTGACGCCTCGATCGCGGCCCTCTTCAACGGTGAGGCCCTGCTGTGGAAGATGGTTGAGGCCGAGCTGCTGCTCGGCGCCGACGTCGGCGAGATTCCGCCCGACACGCCACTCGCGCCGCTGATCGACGACCTGCAGCGCAACCAGAAAACCGCCCGGCTGAAGCCTGAAGCGCTCGAGCGGGAACTCTCCATCGACCTGCGCAGCGAGAGCGGACTGTTCCGCTCGACGCTGCTGCATCGGCTGAATGTGCTTGGCGTGAACTGGGGCAGGCTGACGGATGTCGGCCGCAGCCGCGGCACGTTCCGCGAGCGCTGGATGTTGGCCTGGCAGCCGGAATATGCCGTTCGCCTGGTCGAGAACCTGGTCTACGGACCGACCATCGAGAAAGCCGCCAACGGCCGCCTGGTTCAGATGATCGGAGCTGCGGCAACGCTGGATGCGCTGGCCACGCTGGTGCAAAGCGCGATCACGGCGGTGCTCGGCGAGGCATCCGCGGCCGGCCTGGCCGCGCTCGAGGAAAAGGCGGCGCACAGCAGCGAGTGCTTGGAACTTCTCGCTTCGGTGCCGCCGCTTGCAGACATCATCCGCTACGGCGAAGCGCGCAAGACCGAGACGGAACGCCTTGCCGGCCTCTTGGAACGGCTGATCATCGAAGGCGCGATCGCACTGCCTTACGCCGCGCGCGATCTCGACGCGCAGGCAGCCGCGGCGCTGATGGGCGCGCTGCGCAAGGCCGACGAGGCAATCAGGCTGGTAGAGCCGGACGAGCATGTCCTGGAGGCGTGGCGGGGTGGCCTCGCGGCCGTGCTCGATTCCCCGCGCTCGACGGCGCTCGTCGCTGGCTGCGCCGCGCATCTGCTCTACGAAGCCGGGCGGCTCTCCGCCGATGCCACGGCCGACCTTTTGGCTAGGCGCCTGTCGCCGGGAACGCCGGTCATCGATGCCGCCGCTTTCTTCGAAGGCTTCTTCAGCGGCGCCGGCCAGAGGCTGATCTATGACGAGGGCCTGCGCGGCGCCGTCGATGCATGGCTGGCATCGCTCGACGAAGAGGCGTTCGTGGCGCATCTGCCCTTGCTGCGCCGCGTCTTTTCCAATCTCGACAGCATGGAGCGCCGCCGCCTGATCGAGGCCGTGCTTGGCCGCCGGGCGAGCCTCCCCGCCGGCCTGATGCCGGCGCCGGACGGCGGCGAGGCCTGGCGCCGGCATCTCGGCATCATCGGCAAGCTGCTTGCGGGGGAGGTCGGCCATGGATGATGAAACGGTCGGCCCAGACCTCAATCCGACGGAAGACAAACGAGAGCGCCGCTGGCGCCTGGCGATCGGCGCCGACGATGAAACTTCCTCTGCACTCTCGGCCGAGGACCGGCGGCTGTCGGCGGCGCTCGACGCGCTCTATGGCGATGGCGAGGCGACCGGCGATCCGCGCAAGCGGCGCGGCGGGCTCGGCCGCTCGGCGCCGCGTGTCGCGCAATGGATGGGCGATATCCGCTCGTTCTTTCCCGAACAGGTCGTCCAGGTCGTGCAGAAGGACGCCTTCGAGCGGCTGAACCTGAAGCAGATGCTGATGGAGCCGGAGTTCCTCAAGGCGATCGAGGCCGACGTCAATCTCGTCGCCGATCTGGTCTCGCTGCGCTCGGCGATGCCGGAGAAGACCAAGGACATCGCCCGTTCGATCATCTCCGACATCGTCGCCAAGCTGATGCAGCGCCTGGAGCAGAAGACCGCCGAGGCGATCCGCGGCGCGCTCGACCGTTCCAGGCGCACCAGCCGGCCGCGGCAGCGCGACATCGACTGGCCGCGCACCATCGCGGCGAACCTTCGCCACTACCAGCCGGATCACAAGACCGTGGTGCCGGAAAAGCTGGTCGGCTTCATGCGCCGCCAGCGTCGCCTGGTCGATCTCGATGAGGTGACTTTATGCGTCGACCAGTCCGGCTCGATGGCAAGCTCGGTTATCTATGCCTCGATCTTCGCCGCGGTGATGGCGTCGCTGCCAGTCGTGCGCACCAAGCTCGTCTGCTTCGACACCGCGATCGTCGACCTGACGGAGGAGCTCAGCGATCCGGTCGAGGTGCTGTTCGGCGTTCAGCTCGGCGGCGGCACCGACATCAACCAGGCGGTCGCCTATTGCGCCGAGCGGATCGAGCGGCCGACCAAGGCGCATTTCGTGCTGGTCACCGATCTCTACGAAGGCGGCGATGGCAAGGAACTGCTTCGCCGGTTGGCCGCGCTGGTCCGGTCCGGCGTCAATGTCATCGTGCTTCTGGCGCTCACCGACCAGGGCCGGCCCGGCTACGATCCTTCCATGGCCGGTTTGGTCGCGGCGCTGAGCATCCCGGTCTTTGCCTGCACGCCGGATCATTTCCCCGACATGATGGCCGCCGCGCTGCGCCGTGAGGATATCGGCGCATGGGCTGCGGCGGCCGATATCAAGCTCATCCGTGCCGATACGGAAGCGCCGAAAACGGATGCGTAAGGCATTCGCCTAAAGCATGTTTCCCGAAGTGTGCAGCAGTTTCGGGAAAAGACATACTTAAAATCAAAGACTAAAGGATATCGTGTGAATCCTTTGTCACGCGATATGCTCTAGCTTCGCGGCACTACTTGTTGGTGCGGATCTTTTGCTGCGGATTGATGCCGCCTGCGGCAGTGGTGTCGTTTTCCACGTCGCCCTCTGTCGTGTTCTCGCCGAGCTCGAGATCGTCGCCTTCCTTGCTGCTGCCCTTTGACGTTCCGATGCCCGGATTGTTTTCCAGATCGGCGTCGCTCGGTCTGCGTGATTTATGCTGCTTGGTGCTCATGGCAGACTCCTTCCAAGATTGCTGGATGAGGAACAGATTGGTCGCCGCGAATGTTCCGGGACGCATTTGACCGCCGCCGCGCCTTGAGACTTCTTCAAAGTCCGAACGGATAGGTTTCGGGTACACCGGTCCTGGCATGTTCCGGTCCAAGCGGCGTCACCGCTTTGGTCTTGTCGAACCAGACGAAGGCATCGAACTGGCGCGGCAGCGAGGCATCGGCATAGTGGCTGCGCAGTTCGGTTTCCGGCCTGTAGATCACGCCGATGAAGCGCTCCAGCCGCCGCTCCAGTAGGCGATGCCGCAGCGCGGCGTCGCGGTCCATATCGAGGAGGAAGCGCGACACGCCGCTGTCATGGCAGAGCCGTTCATAGCTGTCCGCATGCGAGGGGCGCACCCGCATGACCTGCATCGGAGCATCCCAGTCCGAAGCCGCGGCCACCGTTCCGGAATCGGTGCCGAAGCCGATCAGTGCCGCCTGCTCGCCGAAGCGCTCGCGGCACAGCTGACCGATGTTCAGTTCCTCTCTTATCGTTCCCATCTCGGTGAAGCGGGCGTCGCCGATATGCGAGTTGTGAGCCCAGACGACCGCCTTTGAGCCCGGGCCGCGCGCCTCGAGCAGATGTTCGAGTGTTTCGAACATATGCCTGTCGCGGAGATTCCAGGATTCCGTTCCACCGTAATACATGATGCGATAGTAGCGCTCGGCCGCGGCGACCAGCCTTGCGTTCTGCGCTGCGTCGAGGAAATCGGTGCCGTCCTGGCGGGCATAGTCCAACTGCCTGGCAAGCAGGTCACGGCATTGCTCTAGAACCGCCTGCTCGCATTTGCGATAGCCGGCGCTGAGCACGGCGCGGCCGTAGGTCGAGGGCTCCTTCTGCCACGGCGTCAGACAGCCATAGCGTTGTCGCGCCGCTGCCGCCGCTTCCGGATCGACCTTGTCGAGATAGCGAAGAACGGCCGCGATCGAGCCGCTCATGTTGTAGATGTCGAGACCGTAGAAGCCGATCCGACGGTTCTCGTCGGCGATGCCTTCGTTGCGATCCCGCATCCAGCTGACAAAGGCCTCGAAATCGGTGTTGCGCCACATCCAGGTCGGGAAGCGTTGGAATGGCGGTTCGGCTTCCGCGCGCCCCGTCCGGCGACGCACGTAGCGATCGATGGCTGCGGCATCCGGCCAATCTGCCTCCACCGCGACAACGGAGAAACCATGCTTCTCGACAAGCCTGCGCGTGATCGCGGCGCGTGCCCGATAAAATTCGGAGGTGCCATGGCTGGCCTCGCCGAGAAGAACCACCTGTCGGTCTCCGAACCGATCGAACAGGTGGCCGAAGGCCGGATCCGCAAAATCGGGCAATGACTCGGCAGTCGCTGCGATCATTTCCGGCAGGCTTCGCCCGCGCGCCAGCGGCGTCACGACCGCTGGGCGATGATCCTCGGGCAGAGACCGCTCCGCCCAGCCCTGTTCTCCGATGAGCGGAACGAACTGCACGCCTCCGAGGTCCTCCTCCTCATAGGTCGTGGCCCCGGTGCGCGTGACCCTGAGCAGGCGCTGGCCGTCCATCTCGCTGCCGACCGGTATCACCAGGCGGCCGCCGATATCGAGCTGTTCCTGCAGTGCCAGCGGCGCGCCGGGACCGGCAGCCGCCACCAGTATGGCATCGAAAGGAGCTGCGTCGCGCCAGCCCTTGGTTCCGTCGCCGGCCCGGACCTCGATATTGTCGTAGCCGAGGCGTTCGAAGCGTTGGCGGGCGGTTGCCGCAAGCGCTGCGTGGCGCTCGATCGTGTGGACACGGCCGGCGATGCGGCTCACCACCGCTGCGGCGTAGCCCGAGCCGGTGCCGACCTCGAGCACGCGGTCGCCGGGATCGATTTCGGCCGCCTCGATCATATAGGCGACCATGTAGGGCTGCGAGATTGTCTGGCCCTTGCCGATAGGCAGCGGCGTATCCTCATAGGCGAATTCCTCGAAATCGTGTTCGACGAACGCCTCGCGAGGAACCATTCGCATGGCCTCCAAGACCAGGGGGTCGTGGATTCCACGCTGTGCGATCTGGATATCGACCATCCTGCCGCGTGCTAGAGAGGGATCGTACATCAGCGCCTCCCGTCGTCATTGGTTCGCCGCCTTGTCGCAGAACAATTTGCAACGGCGAAAGTTTCATGGACTGCCTGATTCCAGACACCAGCGGCCGGGCGCCCTCAAAACGGCTTCTCGCCGACCACCTCGAAGCGCTCGACAGCACAGTGCTCGGAGACCACCGCCAGCACATCCGTCGAAGGCTCGATGGTGTCGGGCTGCTTCCATTGAACGCTGAAGGAAAACACGAAGCGGTTGCGGTCGGCGTCGTGCTCCACAGCGATGAAGCGTGCGTCGTAGCCAAGCGGCCGTACCATGTCCCCGATGTCGGGCGGCGAGTTCTTCGGCCATGAGACCGACAGGATCGCCTTGTGGTTGCGGGAAATCTTGAGGTCGACCCATTTCAGCGCCTGCAGGGTCAACAGCGTTAGAACGGTCGCGATTGCGGCGAGGCCGAACTGACCGCCGCCGAAGGCCAGCCCGATCATCGTCACGATCCACATGGTGGCGGCGGTGGTGACACCGGTGACGAGATCGCCGCGCCTCAAGATGGCGCCGCCGCCGATGAAGCCGACGCCGGTGAGCACGCCGAGCGCAAAACGCATCACGTCCATGCGCACGAAGGAGTCCGGCCCTTTGCCGGACACATCGAGCAGCATGTTGGCCTGGACCATGGCGACGCAGGCCGCGAGGCCGACCAGTATGGTTGTGCGCAGCCCGGCGGAGTGGCCGCGCGCTTCGCGGTTCAAACCGATGAGAAAACCTGCGACCAGTGTCGCCAACAGCCGCGCGGCGAGATCCAGCCAGGTCGGATGAAGCGGCATGTCACAGCAAAGCGGCTCGAACATCGTCCGTCAGGGCACCTGAGCGCCCTCCGTTGCGTCTGGAACGTTCAACTGGGCTTGGCCGCCGATGGTTCCGTGGCCGGAGCAGTTCGACTCCGTAGGCGCGAACGGTCCTTCATCGGACGACGATGCTCAGCACCAGTGCCAGCACGACGAAACCGACGAGCCCGGCGATGAAGATGATACGCCTTGCGCGCGTGCGCAGAATGATTTCGCCTTGGCGCACGTCCTGCCCGGAAAAGACCGGGCCCTCCTTGTCGCGATCCTTGCTCACGATTTGCTCCTTGCCTGCGGATGGGGCGAGGAAGGTGTCAGCACAGGAACCGATTCGCCGGCGTGAAGTTCCGCCGAATTCGTCTTGGCGGAGTGGCGGATGGCCTCTCGCGACGGATTTCAGCCGGTCGCGGGAGATGGGGGTTAGCCGAACTTCGGGTCGGGGCTCCCCGACTTGCACCGCCTAGCCCTAGCCGACAAGGGCGCGGCCTGATCTTCGGCGCCCTATGCAAAATTTAAAACGTTTGCAATTCTATAAAAGCCGATTACAAACGTTTCAACACTGCATTCGGGAGGAACGATTGCCGGCCCGTGTCACTACGCTGAGGGAGCTTGCGGCCAGCCTCGGCCTGTCGATCACGACGGTATCAAGGGCGCTTGCGGGCCATCAGCAGATCGCCCTGAAGACGCGCGAGCGCGTTGCCCAGGCGGCGCGCCAGGCTGGCTATGTCCCCAACACCGCCGCGCGCACGCTGGTTTCTGGCCGCAGCGGCTTCATCGGTCTGGTACTGCCGATCCGCGGTCCGAACCTGGTCGATTCCTTCCTTGGCGAGTTCGTCACCGGGCTCGGCGAGGGGTTGGTAGCGCATGGCGCCGATCTTATCCTCGCCACCGCCGCGCAGGATCAGGCCGAGCTTGCCGTGCTGCGCCATGTCGTCGAATCCGGGCGCGCCGACGGCGTCGTCGTCACCCGCATTGCCGAGATCGACGAGCGGCTCGCCTATCTGCGCAAGCGCGGCTTTCCGTTCGTCGCCCATGGGCGGCTGCTCGACAGCGACTTTGCCTACAATTGGCTCGACACCGATGGCGCCCATGCCTTCGGCGAAGCCTTCGACATGCTCTATGATCTCGGCCACCGCCATTTCGGCCTGGTGACGATTTCCGAGCCGATGACCTTCAGGCACCTCAGGCAGGACGGTCTCGCCGCCGCGATCGCCCGCCGCGGCGATCCTTCGGTGCGGCTCGACGTGGCGACCGCGCCGCGCTTCGATCGCGGCTCCCGCATTCAGGCCGTCAATCGCATGCTGCAAGGCCCCGATCGGCCGACCGCCATCGTCGCCCTGTTCGACGAATTGGCGCTGACGGTGATGGAGGAGGCGGCGCGCGCCGGCCTCACTGTGCCGCGCGATCTCTCCGTCATCGGCTTCGATAACGTCCTTGCCTCGGCTTATGCGCCGCCCGGCCTGACCACTTTCGACGCTTCGATCCGCCAGTGCGCGCGCGAGATCGCCGACATGCTGCTCACCGTCATTGTCGACAGGCCGGCCGAGCCGCTGACGCGGCTGATACGGCCGACGCTGGTTCCACGGGCGAGCCATGGGCCGGCACCAAGGAAGACAAGCTGACGCCGGCATGACGACGTCAATCCAGGGAGGACGAGCATGAAGACCACGTTGAGGAAACTGGCGGGCGCCGCGCTGGCGCTGTCGTTTGCCGTTGGCGGCGCCCAGGCGCAGCAGGTGCTGTTCTGGTCGACCCAGGCGCGGCCGGTCGAGGAAACGCAGAAGATGCGCGACGAGGTGCTGAAAGGCTTCGACGGTCCAGTCGACTATCAGGTTGCCGAGGACGGCCCCTGGCTCACCCGCCTGCAGGCCGAATTGCAGGCCGGCTCCGGCACCATCGGCCTGCTCGGCGGCCTGCATGGCGACTTCTCCACCGTCGGCGCCAACCTGGTCGATCTGTCCGCCGTCGATGTCGGAGGGGTCAAGGTCAACGAGGCCTACAAGAAGCTCGGCATGCTCGGCACCGGCGAGCAGAAATACATGCCCTGGATGCAGGCCACCTATCTGATGGCGGCGAACAAGCAGGCGCTGCAATATCTGCCGCCGGGCGTCGATCTCAACACCATCACCTACGACCAGCTGATCGAATGGTCGAAGACCATCGCCGAAAAGACCGGCTCGCCGAAATTCGGCTTTCCGGCCGGGCCTAAGGGGCTGAGGCACCGCTTCTTCGAGGGTTTTCTCTATCCGTCCTATACCGGCTCGATGGTGACCAAGTTCCGCTCGCCCGAAGCCGAAACCGCCTGGAACAAGTTCAAGGAGCTGTGGCAGTACACCAACCCGAACTCGACCAGCTACGCCTTCATGCAGGAGCCGCTGCTGAGCGGCGAGGTGTGGATTGCGTTCGACCACGTCGCCCGTCTCGCCGACGCCTTCAATCAGAAGCCCGGCGACTTCGTCGCCTTCCCGGCGCCGGCCGGTCCCGCCGGCCGCGGCTTCATGCCGGTGGTGGCCGGCGTCGCCATCCCGAAGACCTCGCCGGACATCGACAAGGCCAAGGCCCTGGTCGCCTACATGCTGAAACCGGAGACGCAGATCGCGACGCTGAAGGCGACCAATTTCTTCCCTGTCGTCGACGTCAAGCTGCCTGACGACATGCCGGCCTCGGTGAAGGCGTTCGGTCCGGCCATCGCCGCCATGACCGGCGCCCCCGATGCGCTGCCGGCGCTGCTGCCGATGGGGCTCGGCGATCTCGGCGGCAAGTTCAACCAGATCTACACCGACAGCTTCGAGCGCATCGTGCTCGGCGGCGAGGACGTGCATGGCGTGCTCGAAGAGCAGGCGGCCGCGCTCAAGGCGATCATCGACCAGGCCAAGGCGCCGTGCTGGGCACCGGACAAACCGTCCGAGGGCGCTTGCCCGGTCGACTAGCCTTCACCAGAAATCCTCCCAAGGGGTGCCCGGAGCTTGTGCTCCGGGCGCCAGGGCCGCGGCCCTCGACTGCGGCGCGCAAAGGATAAACACCATGAACGGCAAGGCTCTGCCCTATCTGCTGCTGATGCCGGCGACGCTATTCCTGTGCACCTTCTTCCTCTATCCCTTCGTGCTGGTCGCCTTCGAGGCGGTGACCCGCGGCGGCGCCTTCACGTTCGACAATTTTCGCACCATGGCCGGGAGCTGGAAGTTTCCGGCCACCGTCCGCAACACGCTGCTGCTTGCGGCAATCGTCGTGCCGATCCAACTCGCCATGGCGCTGCTGATGGCGAGCATCGTGTCGCGGCTGGAGACCGGGCGCAGCGCCGCGCTTTACATATTCGCCATTCCGCTCGGCATTTCCGACCTTGCCGCCGGCCTGATATGGCTTGCCATCTTCGACCAGTCCGGCTTCCTCAACACGCTGCTTTCCGGTCTCGGTATCGTCGACCGGCCGATCATGTTCCTCGGCTACCAGAGCAAGCTTACCATCTTCATCGCTGTGGCGCTGGCTGAGATCTGGCGCGCCACCGCGATCATGATGGTCATTCTCGTCGCCGGCATGGGGCTGATCCCCAAGGAATATTACGAGGCGGCGGAAGTCTTCGGCGCCGGCCCATGGAAGCGCTTCGTGCGCATCACGCTTCCGCTGCTGCGCCCCAGCCTGCAGACGGCGATCATCCTGCGCGTCATCCTCGCCTTCGAGGTCTTCGCCGTCGTTGCAGCACTTGGCGGCACCAATCTGCCGGTGCTGATGGGCGAGACCTACAACTGGCAATTCACGCTGCAGGACCGCAACGTCGCCGCCGCCTCGGCGCTGCTCATCCTCGCCATCTCGATCGGCTTCACGCTGTTCTTCCTGAGAGTGCTGCGCGTCCCCAAGGAGGCGCGCATATGAGCGCCGTCGCCGAAGCGCCTGTCACGGCTGCAACCGCCGAGGCGCGCAAGGCCGGCGGCTGGCTGCTCTTCGCCACCGCCATCCTGCTTTGCGTCTGGGTGCTGCTGCCGATCTATCTGTTGATCGTCAACGCGCTGTCGTCGCCGCAAGAGGTGACCGCTTTCCCCAAGCGCATCTTTCCATCCTTCGATCTCGGCAGCCTCACCTTCTTCATCAATTTCGCTGGCGTCGCCAGGGCGCTTTGGAACTCGGTTCTCGTCGCCACGCTGACGATGATCCTGTCTATCGGCTTCGGCGCGCCGGCCGGTTACGCGCTGTCGCGCTTCGATTTCCCAGGCAAGGGCGCGTTCCGGTTCCTGGTGCTGATGACCCGCGCCTTCCCGCTGCCGCTGCTCGCGCTGCCGCTGGCGGTGATGTTCATCCGCACCGGGCTCGACGACACCGCGATCGGACTGGCGCTGGTGCACACCACGCTGGCGCTGCCTTTCGCGGTGCTCATCACCTTCTCGCTGTTTTCCGGCATTCCGGTCGAACTGGAGGAGGCTGCCTGGACACTCGGCTGCACGCGATGGCAGGCCTTTCGCAAGGTGATCCTGCCGCTGGCGCTGCCTGGTATAGCCGCGTCCGCCGTGTTCGCCTTCACCATCTCCTGGAACGAGGTATTCGCCGCCGCCGTGCTCACCATCGAGAACCGCACGCTAACCGCCTTCCTGCTGCAGAGCCTCGGCGAGTCGCCGCTCTATCTCAAATTCGCCGGCGGTGCGGCCCTGGTCGTGCCGTCGCTGATCTTCATCTTCGCCGTCCGGAAATATCTGTTCGCCATGTGGGGGATCGCCAACCGATGACGCGCGACACGGAGAACGTTCATGGCTGAAATCGCGATCAAGGGCGTGGCCAAGCGCTTCGGTGGCTTCACCGCGCTGCATCAGGTCGACCTCGCCATCGCCAACCAGGAATTCGTGGTGCTGCTCGGCGCCTCCGGCTGCGGCAAGACCACGCTGCTGAGGATCGTCGCCGGGCTGGAGACGCCGAGCGAAGGCGAGGTCTGGATCGGCGGCCGCCGCGTCGATCATCTGCCGCCGCGCGACCGCGGCATCGCCATGGTGTTCCAGAACTATGCCGTCTTTCCGCATCTGACCGTGTTCGAGAACATCGCCTTCGGTCTGCGCATGAAGAAGCTGCCGCAGGCCGACGTCGAGCGGCGCGTCAACCGCACGGCAGAGTTGATGCATATCGAGCAGCTCTTGAAGCGCTATTCCGGTCAGCTTTCCGGCGGCCAGCGCCAGCGCGTCGCGGTTGCCCGCGCCCTCGCCATGGAGCCCGACGTCATCCTGATGGACGAGCCGCTGTCCAATCTCGATGCGCTGCTGCGCCTGGAAATGCGCGCCGAGCTCAAAGGCGTGCTGGCGGCCTCGAAAACCACGACCATCTACGTCACCCACGATCAGGTGGAAGCGATGAGCCTCGCCGACCGCATCGCCGTCATGCATCAGGGCCGGATCGTCCAGGCCGCCTCGCCGGTAGAAGTCTATCGCAATCCGGCCGCTCGCTTCGTCGGTTCCTTCATCGGTAACCCGCCGATGAATTTCCTGCCCGCCACAAAGGCCGCGAATGGCGGCTGGAGCGTCGCCGGGCTGACGCTGCCCGGCCCGAAGTCGGACCGGCAAGCGATCGAATTCGCCATCCGCCCCGAGGACGTCGATGCCGGCGAGGCGGGTCTGCCCGCCACCGTGCGCGTCATCGAGCCCCTCGGCCCGCACACGCTGGTCACTTGCGACGTCGAAGGCGGCCTGTTCCGCGCCGTGCTCGACTCCAACGCCGCCGTTGCCGTTGGCGACCGCCTGCGGCTCGCCCCCAAGCCTGACCGCATCCGCTGGTTCGACCCTGAAACCACCAATGCCGTCTGAAAGACCTCGATCTGCCATGACAGCCCCAACTGCCCAAGACATCATCGCCCGCGCCGTCGAGGTGCTGAAGGAAAACGACCACGGCGACTACACCATCCCGACGAAGGGGCTCTATCCGTTCCAGTGGAACTGGGATTCCTGCCTCACGGCGCTTGGCCTCGCCCACTATGACGAGGCGCGTGCCTGGACCGAGATCGAAACGCTGTTCGCACACCAATGGCCCGACGGCATGGTTCCCCACATCGTCTTCCATGTATGGAACGATGGCTACTTTCCCGGGCCCGAGGTCTGGCGCACCGGTCGCCCGACCGCCACCTCCGGCATCACCCAGCCGGCCGTCGCCGGCTTTGCCGTGCGCCGGCTGTTCGACCGGGCGCGCGACAATAAGCTTGTCGTGGAGCGGGCTCGCAGGCTGCTGCCCAAGATCGATGCCTGGCACCGGTGGTTCTATGAGAACCGGGATCCCAAGGGCGAGGGGCTGGTTGCGATCATCCACCCCTGGGAGTCCGGCCGCGACAACTCGATCGATTGGGACGACGCCTTCGATCGTGTGCCGACCGAAGGCGTCGAGCCTTACACTCGCCGGGACATCTTGCATGCCGATCCGGCGCATCGGCCGACCAAGGCGCAGTACGATCGCTATCTCTGGCTGGTGCAGCATTTTCGCGGGCTTGGCTGGGACAATGCCCGGCTGCACGATGCCTCGCCGTTCCAGATCGTGGATCCCGGTTTCAATGCCATCCTGATTCGTGCCTGCGTTGACCTCGCCGATCTCGCAGAGGTGCTCGGCGAAATGGAGATCGCCAATGCCAATCGCGCCCGCGCCCAAAAAGGCCTTGCGGCGATCGAGCGGCTGTGGAGCGAGGCGCATGGCCAGTATCTCTGCCTCGACCGCGTCGCCGGCAAGCTCGTCGACAGCGCCTCCGTCGCCGGCCTCCTGCCGGCTTTCGCAGCCATTCCGGAGGATCGCGCCGCTTCGATTGCCGGCACCATCGAGCGCCTGGCCGGCATGGCGCGCTTTATCGTACCGTCGCACGATCCCGCCGACCCGCGCTTCGACGCCGGGCGCTACTGGCGCGGTCCGGTCTGGCTGGTGGTCAACTACATGATCGCCGACGGACTTCTCGCTGCCGGCCACGGTGAGGTCGCCCGCCGCATCACCCGCTCTAGCCTCGACCTGATCACGGAAAGCGGCTTTGCCGAATACTATGACCCGAAGAGCGGCGCGCCGCTTGGCGGCGGCCGCTTTACCTGGACTGCGGCGATGGTGATCGAGTTTTTGCGCGGCGCGTAAGCATGCGCCGGAACGACGAAAACGGGCAGGAACCTTGTCGGCTCCTGCCCGGTGTCGTCCGGATCGCGAGATCGGCCGAACTCAGCCGAACTTCGGGTCGAGGCTGCCCGACTTGTAGCGCTTGGCCATGTCCGACAAGGGGATCGGCTTGATCTTCGGCGCGTTGCCGGCGGTGCCGAACTGCTCGAAGCGATCCTTGCAGAGCTTCTTCATCGCCGCCATGGCGGGCGTCAGATATTTGCGCGGATCGAACTCCGACGGATTCTCGGTCAGCACCTTGCGGATCGCGCCGGTCAGCGCCATGCGGTTGTCGGTGTCGATGTTGATCTTGCGCACGCCATGCTTGATGCCGCGCTGGATCTCCTCCACCGGCACGCCCCAGGTCGGCTTCATCTGGCCGCCATATTTGTTGATGATCTCCTGCAGCTCCTCCGGCACCGAGGACGAGCCGTGCATGACCAGATGCATGTTGGGCAGGCGGCGGTGGATCTCTTCGATCACGTTCATCGCCAGCACCGCGCCGTCCGGCTTGCGCGAGAATTTATACGCGCCGTGGCTGGTGCCCATGGCGACCGCCAGCGCGTCGACATGCGTGTCGCGCACGAACTGCTCGGCCTGCACGGGGTCGGTCAGCAGCTGGTCGTGGCTGATTGCGCCTTCTACGCCGTGGCCGTCCTCCTGCTCGCCGCCGCCGCTTTCCAGCGAGCCGAGCACGCCGATCTCGCCTTCCACCGAAACGCCGCCCCAATGCGCCATGTCGACGACGCGCCGCGTGATGCCGGAATTGTAGGCGTAGTCGGCCGGCGACTTGCCATCCTCCTTCAGCGAGCCGTCCATCATCACCGAGGTGAAGCCGTATTGGATCGCGGTGACGCAGGTCGCCTCGTTGTTGCCGTGGTCGAGATGCATGCAGACCGGGATGTCGGGATGGATCTCGACCAGCGCGTCGATCAGCTTGGCCAGCACCACGTCATTGGCGTAGGCGCGGGCGCCGCGGCTGGCCTGCAGGATGACCGGCGACTTGGTCTCCTCGGCCGCTTCCATGATGGCGAGCCCCTGTTCCATATTGTTCATGTTGAAGGCAGGCACGCCGTAGCCGTGTTCGGCGGCATGGTCGAGCAATTGTCTCAGTGTGATGCGAGCCAACGAATAGTCTCCCGTATCTGGTTCGAGCCGTGTTTGAAAGGCCGCCCAGGCGGGCGGCCCGTTGCTTCTGGCCGGATTTCCGACGCACCGCAACCACTCTCGTTGCGGTCCTGAAATCCAAATCGGTTTAGTTCTGGTGCACCGGTGCTCAGGCGGCGATACGTGCGCGCGCGGCAAGGATTTCGACGCAGGCTTTCGCCGCTTCCTTGCCCTTCACGCGAAAATGCTCGTGGAAGAAGCGGTGATGCTCGGCGCTCTCATGGTAGTTGTGCGGCGTCAGCACGGCCGACAGCACCGGCACGCCGGTCGCAAGCTGCACGGTCATCATGCCGTCGATGACGGAGCTTGCGACGAAATCGTGCCGATAGATGCCGCCATTGACGACGAAGGCGGTGCCCAGGATCGCGACGTAGCGGCCGGTCTCGGCGAGCGTCTTGGCGTGCAGCGGGATCTCGTAGGCGCCCGGCACGTCGAAGACATCGACGGCAAAGCCGAGGGCGGTAAGCTCCGCCTCGAAAGCCGCCACGCACTGGTCGACGATATCGGCGTGCCAGCGCGCACGGATGACGGCGACGCGACGGTATGCATGATCTTTGGGGAAATGCTGATTCATGGGTCCTTCCTTCCGTTTCGAACCAGAATCAGGACGCACGACGCAAAAAACCGGCCCGCGCGAGCGGACCGTCCTTGCGTACGTTCCCTTCCATCCGGACTGTAACCGTCGGCTCCGGAATCACACCGGATCTGCTGACCCTCCCGTTGACGGGAGGCGCTCGCGGGCTTGGGTCGAGACCCTTACCGCCGGTGGGGACTTTCACCCCGCCCTGAGAACATTGACGGTGATTTGTATGGAGGGGGCGGAAGGCGCTGTCAATTGGCGACTAGCCAATCTCTCCACAAGGGGAGATTGGCTCTCACCCCCGCTCCGGAAACATCGCCCTCAGCCCCTCGCGCGAGGCCTTCGCCACGCCGCGTTCGGTGATCAGCCCCGTGACCAGCCTTGCCGGCGTCACGTCGAAGGCGGGATTGGCCGCCGGCGTAGCATCCGGCGAGACGCGCACCTGGGCGACCTTGCCGTCGGCAGTTTTGCCCCAGACCAGCGAAACTTCGTCGCCGGAGCGCTCCTCGATCGGAATTTCCGCAAGCCCGTCGGCTACGGTCCAATCGATGGTGGGCGAGGGCAGCGCGACATAGAAGGGCACGTCGTTGTCGGCGGCGGCCAAAGCCTTGAGATAGGTACCGATCTTGTTGCAGACGTCGCCATTGGCCGTGGTGCGGTCGGTGCCGACGATCACCATGTCGATGTCGCCATGCTGCATCAGGTGGCCGCCGGCATTGTCGACGATCAGCGTATGCGGCACGCCGTGGCCGGCCATCTCCCAGGCGGTCAGCTGGGCGCCTTGATTGCGCGGTCTGGTCTCGTCGACATAGACATGGACCGGGATGCCGGCTTCCGCAGCCAGGTAGATCGGCGCGGTGGCGGTGCCGTAGTCGACCGTCGCCAGCCAGCCGGCGTTGCAATGGGTGAGGATGTTGACCGTCTCGCCCGGCTTCTTCTTCGCCGCGATCGCCTTGATGATGGCGAGCCCGTTCTCGCCGATGGCGCGGTTCAGCCCGACATCCTCGTCGGCGATCTCGGCGGCACGGCGATAGGCGGCCTCGACGCGCTCTTCCGATGCGAGCGGCTTGAGAAACCGCCGCATCTCGTCCAGCGCCCAGCGCAGATTGATCGCCGTCGGGCGCGTCCTGTGCAGCGTTTCCCAAACCGCGTCGAGCGCTTCGTCCGACGGATCGTCCGTCATCTGGATGGCGACGCCATAGGCGGCGGTGACGCCGATCAGCGGCGCGCCGCGCACCCACATGTCGCGGATCGCGGTGGCGATGCCGGCAACTGTTTCGATCGTCTCGATGCGAAACTCATGCGGCAGCCAGCGCTGGTCGATGATCTCGACCGAACGCTTGTCGTCGCTGAGCCAAATGGTGCGGTAATGGCGCTCGCCGACGTTCAAATTCTGCTCTCCTGTTCGATCAGCGCGGCCAAGGTGTTGACCTCGTCGATGCTGTGGATCCGATGCCGGTTGACGGCGATGTGGCGGCCGAAGCGCAGTGCCTTGGCCTCACATGTGGCGCGCAGGTCTTGATCGGCAATGGTCTCGAAATCGGCGTTGTGGGCGAGGCCGAGGATGCGCCTGTGCACCTCGATGCCGGCAAAGCCCAGCAGGTCGGTCCAGATGCCGGCAAGCATGTGGTCGAGCGCCTGTTCGGCGCCCAGCCTGTCGCCTTGATCCTCGAACAGGCTCTTCTGGTAAAGCATGCCGGTGCGCTCGGTCCGCCACAGATGCGAGAACTCGGCACGGAACACGGCCCAGGTTTCGGCCGTGACCTTGAGCAGATAGGCGCGCATCGAATCCCGGCTGCCCTTCTCCTCATGGCCGCGCTGCGAGAAGTAGGCCATCCAGAAATTGGCGAGCAGCATGCCGACGTCGAAGGCGATCGGGCCGTAGAAGGCGAACTCCGGATCGATCATCCGGGTCTCGGTGTCCGTCACCATGATCGAGCCGGAATGCAGGTCGCCATGCAGCAGCGTCTCGGCATTGGCGGCGAAGAGATGTTTCAGCCGCTGCGCCTCGACCTTGAGGTCGCGGTCGGCCCGCAGCTCGGCCACCAGGCCGTCGAGCTGCGGGCTGGTGTGCCGGTTCATCTCGGCGTCGAAATAGGGGTCGGAGAACACCAGGTTCTCGGTGATGTCGCAGAGCTCGACATTGTCGGCGAATAAAGCGAGATCGGCCTTGCGCTCGCGCGCCGCCATCGACAGGTCCGAGCCGCGAAACAGCGTGCGGGCCATGAACAGGCCGATGTCGCGCGCGATATTCGGCAGCTCGCGTCCGTCGATCAGCGCGCGCCTGAGGATTACGTGCGGCGGCGCCAGATACTCCATCACGATCAGCGCTTGCGTCTCATCAAAATGGTAGATCGCCGGCACCGAGCCGGGCGCTCGGCGCTCCTGCCTGGTCAGGGCATGATATTCGAAGAAGGAGCGCTTCAAGGGCAGCGGCCAGCTGTCGCCGACCAGCCGCACATAGGGCAGCGCTTGCTTCACTACCGCGGCGCCCTTGTCGCTCTCGACGATGAAGACGAGGTTCAAATTGCCGTCGCCGACCTCGCGTACCTTCCACTGGCTGGCGTCCTTGCCGATGCGCTCGGTCAGCGCCGCGTTTCCGCCAAGGCGCTTCGGCAGCGTCTCCACCGACAATGCTTCGAACGGCTTCCTCTCGGTCATCCTCTCCCCTCCTGCTCGTGGGTCGCCAACGATAGCGGAGCCACGGCGGCGGGGCCAAGCTAGGTAGCGCTCTGGCAATTGTCAATCGTGTTGACAATTGACGAGTGAGCCCATAGCGTCATGGTCAGGGAGGAACGAATGGGCGCAGATGCCGTGTTCCGTGTGGAGGGCCTGAGGAAATCCTTCGGCCAGAACGAGGTGCTTGGCGGCATCTCGGTCGAATTGCATGCCGGTGAGGTTACCGTGCTGATGGGCGCCAACGGCGCCGGCAAGTCCACGCTGGTCAAGATCATCAGCGGCGTCTACGAGCGCGGCGGCGGCGCGATGCGGCTTGCCGGCCAGGCATTCGACCCCGTCACGCCGGCGGAAGCCATCCGCGCCGGCGTCGTCACCGTGCATCAGAACATCAACGACGGCGTGGTGGCCGATCTCGACGTCTCCACCAACCTGACGCTCGACCGGTTGAGCGGCAAGGGCGCATCGCTGCTGTTCAAGCCTGCCAATGTTCGCGCCGAGGCAAGGGCCGTCGCCGACCGCATGGGCCTCGCCATCGACCTCAGGGCACGCGTCGCCGACCTTTCGCTCGCCGACCGGCAGATGGTGGCGATTGCGCGAGCAATGGCACACCAGCCCAAGGTGCTGATCCTCGACGAGCCGACCTCCTCGCTGTCGAGCGCCGAAGCAGACCGGCTGTTTTCGCTGATCGACCGGCTGCGCGGGCAGGGTGTCGCGATCCTCTACATCTCGCACCGCATGTCCGACATCCGGCGCCTTGCCGACCGCATCGTCTCGATGCGCGACGGCGTCATCTCCGGCGTCTTCGACCAGAAGCCGCTCGACTATGAGGGCGCCGTCAACGCCATGCTCGGCCGCAAGATCCACCTCGACCAGGTCGTCGCCAGAAATTCGGCGCGCGCCGTCTTCACCGCCGAAGGCCTGCAGCTTTCGCAGGGCGCCAAGCCGATCTCGATGACGCTCGGCGCCGGCGAGGTGGTGGCGATCACCGGTCTCGTCGGCGTCGGCAAGACGGCGCTGGCCGAAACGCTGTTCGGCGTGCGCAGGCCGCTGGCCGGCACCATGCATATGGACGGCAGGCCCTACGCGCCGCACTCGGCGCGCGCAGCGATCGCCGCCGGCGTCTTCCTCGTCGCCAAGGATCGCGCCGACAGTGGCATCGTCGGCGGCTTCAACATCGAGCGCAACATCAGCCTGCCGTTCCTCAAGCGCATGTCGGGCCTCAGTGTCGTGAAGCGCCGCGTCGAGCGCGCCGCCGCCCGCCGCCAGATCGGCGAGCTCGGCATCGTCTGTCGTTCGGAAAAGGACGAGCTCTCGGCGCTGTCCGGCGGCAACCAGCAGAAGGTGATGGTGGCGCGCTGGATGTCGCAGGCCTCGCGCCTATTCATCCTCGACGAGCCGTTTCAGGGCGTCGACATCTCGGCGCGGCGCGACATCGCGGCTAAGCTGAGGGCCAGCGCCGACGGCCGCGCCACGCTCCTCTTCGTCACCGAGATCGACGAGGCGCTTGAGACTGCCGATCGCATTCTCGTGATGTCGGAACACACGATCGTCGGCGAGCACAGGAACGCCGATATCGATCTCGACCGGCTGCTGGCTGAAGTGGCCGGCGGGCCGCTGCACAGCGCGGCGTGAGATTGCACCGATGACGATACTTGGAGTGCATGCATGAGTTCCAGTTTGGCGGAGAGGGCAACAGCGCCGGAGCGTTCGATGACATTGCGTGACTATGCCATCCGCTATGGTTTCATCGTCCTTCTGGTCGGGTTGATCGCCTATTTCGCGATCGCCGCCGACGGGTTCGTCTCGCCGCAGAGCGCCGTCTTCATTTTCCAGTCGGTGGCGATTACCGGCGTGTTGGCGCTCGGCGTCACCGCGACGCTCGTCGTCGGCGGCTTCGATCTGTCGATAGGCTCGGTCGCCACCAGCGCCATGATGGCCGCCTCCTACGCCATGGTGGTGCTGGAGCAGAATGCCATCGTCGCCGTCATCGCCTGTCTGGTCATCGGCGTGGTCGTCGGCCTGATCAATGGCTGGCTGATCGTCTATATGCGCGTCCCCGATCTCTTGGCGACGCTCGGCATGATGTTCTTGCTGCTCGGCCTGCAGCGCATTCCGACCGAGGGCCGCTCGATCGCCACCGGCATGACGTTGCCCGACGGCTCGGTCGCCAACGGCAAGTTCTCGGAAGCCTTCCTGGCGCTCGGCCGCCACCGCATCGACTTCTTCATCCCGAGCCTGATCCCGGTTTCCGTGGTGGTGCTCGTCGTGCTCGCGGTGCTGATCTGGTTCTTCCTCGAATACACCCGCTTCGGCCGCATGATGTATGCCGTCGGCAGCAACGAACGCGCCGCTGAACTCGCCGGCGCCCCTGTCAAGGCATACAAAATCTGGGCCTATGTCATTTCGGGAGTTTTTGCCTCGATCGGCGGGATTTTGCTCGCCGCCCGGCTTGGACGCGGCGACATCGCCTCGGGTAATAATCTGCTGCTCGACGCAGTAGCGGCGGCGCTCATCGGCTACGCGGTGCTCGGCGCCGCCAAGCCCAACGCCTTCGGCACGGCCGTCGGCGCGGTCTTCGTCGGCGTTCTTCTGCAGGGCCTGACGATGATGAACGCCCCTTACTACACGCAGGATTTCGTCAAGGGCGCGGTGCTCGTCGTCGCCCTTGTCTTCACCTTCGCCCTTTCCGGCAGGGGCAAGAGATAGTTTCGACCGGGGCATGAATAGAACAACGGAGGAAGACGACGTGAGCATCACAAGAAGACTTCTGGGAAAGGCCGCACTTGGCCTCGCGGGCGCGGCGCTGCTGATGCAGGGCACGGCATTGGCGGCGGATCGCCCTGCGCCGTTCGACAAGCCGGGCGTCAAGATCGCGCTGGTGCGGTATCTGTCGACCGGTGACTTCTTCCAGGCCTATCTCTCCGGCGTCGAGGCGCAGGCCAAGGCGCTCGGCGTCGACCTGCGCGTGCTGGACAGCCGCCAGGATGCAGCCCTCCAGGCCGACATGGTCGACCAGGCCATCGCGCTCGGCGTGCAGGGCATCATCATCCAGCACGGCCTGACGGAATCGATGAAGGACGCCGCCCAGCGCGCGGTCGACGCCGGCATCAAGGTCGTCGCCTTCGACGTCAATGTCGAGAACCCGAAGATCCCGCAGATCGAGCAGTCCGATCGCGATCTGGCGAAGCTCGCCCTAGAGCAGGCGGTGAAGGACAATGGCAAGGCCTGGAAGGCCGGCTACGTCTATGTCGCCGGCATTGCGCCGCTCGACCGCCGCAACGAAACCTGGGTCGACGTGAAGAAGAAATATTCGGGCATCAGCGAGGTCGCCATGTTCGGCACGCTCGACAACCCGATCGCCAACTCCGTCGCCAACCAGGCGCGCTCGGTGCTGCAGGCGCATCCCGACATCAAGGTGATGTTCGCGCCCTATGACGAGTTCGCCAAGGGCGTGAAGATCGCCGTCGACGAGGCTGGCCTGAACAAGGGCATCAAGATCTACTCGGCCGACATCTCGACCTCGGATATCGCCGCGATGCGCGAGCCGGACAGCGCCTGGGCAGCGACGGCCGCCACCAACCCGGCCGTCGTCGGCCAGGTTTCGGTGCGCGCGCTGGCGCAGCTGCTCGCCGGCGAGGATCCCGGCCACAACGTCATCGTGCCGCCGACGCTGATCACGCAGAAGGAACTCATCGACAAGGACATCAAGAACATGGAGGATCTGTCGGCCAAGCTGCCGCAGTTCGCCCATGCCGACGTCGCGATGCCCGCCTGGATGCCCAACCCGAACGCCAAATAGCGTTCAGCCATCTGCCAAAGGAAAGAGCGGCTCCCAGGCCGCTCTTTTGTTTTGTCGGTCGCTCAGGCCGATCGCGCAGCCCGCGCCAGCCCATGCGCCACCAGGCGGTCGATGACCTCGGGGTAGCTGATGCCGCTTGCTGCCATCGCCTTGGCGTACATGCTGATGTTGGTGAAGCCAGGAATGGTGTTGAGTTCGTTGACCAGGAACGTCATGTCCGGCATCAGGAAAAAGTCGACACGCGCCATTCCGTCGCAACCGACGGCCCTGAAGGCCTTTGCGGCCATCTCGCGCATGCCTTGCTCGACCTCGGGCGGCAGTTCGGCAGGCACGATCAATGCCGCGCCATTTTCGTCGATGTATTTGGCATTGTAGTCGTAGAAGCCGTGACTTTCGGCGGGTACGATCTCGCCCGGTCGTGAGACGAAGAGTTCGCCTTCGGGATCTTCCAGCACGCTGTACTCGATCTCGCGGCCACGAACGAATTCCTCCGCCAGCAGCTTGCGGTCGTGCTGGAAGGCTTCCTCGAGCGCCCGATCGAATTCCTGGCTGGCATTGACCTTTGCGACGCCGACCGATGAGCCTTGTCGCGCCGGCTTGATGAACAGCGGCAGGCTGAGCTGATCTTCCAGCACGGCGAGGGAAGGCGCTGTGCCCCTGTCGATCGTCACCGAACGCGCGACAGGCACTCCAGCCGCCTTCAGCAACCGCTTGGCGATGTCCTTGTCGAGCGCCGTGGCCGAACCCAGGATGCCGCAGCCGGCAAGCGGCACTCGCGCTACTTCGGCCAGCCCCTGGGCGGCGCCGTCCTCGCCATGGAGACCGTGCAGGACCGGGAACAGGACATCGATGGCGGGTAGTTCATGCGGTGGCCCGCCGGCCGGAATGGCCAGCATCCGTCCATGCCCGCCCGGCACCAGGCAGATCTCGGTCCCGCTTGAAGGTGTCGCCAGCGCGCCGTCCTGGAAGCTGCTCAGCAGCCACTGGCCATCGCGGGTGACGAAGATCGGAACGGCATCGTATTTCGCCGGATTCAGCGCATGCATGACATTGGCCGCCGAAAGCAGCGACACCTCCTGCTCGGCGGAGCGGCCGCCAAAGAGCACACCGATACGCAGTCTTTTCTCGGCCATTGATATCTCCGGAATGGTCAAGTTGCAGGATCAGAACCCGACGGCGATGCCGCGCCGGGCGAAAAAGCGGTCGAAGCTGGCGAGCGGCAGCGTGACATCCGCCTGGCTCTGCCGGTCGTGACCGGATGGGTTGTGGAAGCGGATTTCGCCTGGCGAGGCCGCCGTCACCAACACCAGATGGCCGCCCTTGGACGGCGGCTCGCGTTCGGGCCAGCGGATGCCGGGGTGCACCGAGGCGATGAAGTAGCGCCACCGTGAAAACAGTCCGGGCACCGCGGCCATGTCGACGTTCGTCATCGTTTCCGCAAGCAGGTCGAATCGCTCGCGGACGAACCTGACGAAGGGCTCATAGATCAGCCCTTTGATCGACCCGTCCCCGTCATTGACGACATAGCCGCCATAGGCCGTGCAGGCGCGGGCGAGCTTGAGCGTGGGATGGATTTCGCCGCGCGAGGCAAGGATCATCTTCAGGCAGGCCATGCCGCAGACATTGACGGCCCAGCGCGCATAGTCTTCGACCGTTTCCGCGCCCGAGTTGCGCCACAGCGGATCGCGATAAAGAGCCGATGGTCCCTCCGCCAGCAGCGGCAAGGTCATGCCGGGCGATTCCCACTGGCTGAAATAAGGCACTTCCCTGAACTGCATGCCCGCTCCAGCCCTGTGTCTCGCCCGCGAGGCGCAAGGCACCCCTTAAAGCTGTTCGAGCAATAGGCGAAGGATTTGAGCAGATTTTGACCAGTTGGAGCAGTTTTCCAGCAGAAGTGCGAAAACGGGCTTCCGTCCGAGAACCGCGTCAGGACAGACAGAGAGCGGTTCGTCGTTCTCGTAAACGACGAACCAGTCCGGGGATGCCTTTCACTTCTTCA
Source organism: Mesorhizobium sp. WSM4884 (assembly GCF_029625675.1). Classification (NCBI taxonomy): domain Bacteria; kingdom Pseudomonadati; phylum Pseudomonadota; class Alphaproteobacteria; order Hyphomicrobiales; family Phyllobacteriaceae; genus Mesorhizobium; species Mesorhizobium sp. WSM4884. The sequence continues at coordinate 448,881 of NZ_JARTVO010000002.1, read as the reverse complement.
GCGCAGCGCCGCCGCAATGTTGCCGCCGTCCACCGTCGTCACGTCGGCGGTGGTGCGTTCGGCGAGCGCCTGGTGCAGGAAAGCCTGCGCCACGTCGTCGGCCGTCACTTCCTGGCCAAGCAGGTTGCCGGACATGTATTCCTTCTCCGAGACGCCGCGGGCGCCGGAGCGGCTGGCGATCATGGCGTCGGTCAGAAGCCCCGAGCGGATGCGGTCGGCGTTGACCGCGTTGGAGCGGATGCCGTGGGCGCCATAGTCCAGCGCGTATTGCCGCGACAGGAACAGCGTCGCCGCCTTGGGCAGGCCATAGGCGCCGAATTTCGGCCCTGGATTGACCGCCTGCTTGGAGGTGTTGAACAGGAGGACGCCGCCAGTGCCCTGTTCCAGCATGATGCGGACCGCGTTCTGCGCCGCTGACTGGTGGGCGAAGAAGTTGAGCTCGAAGCTCTTGCGCAGAAGCGCATCGTCGAGCTCGCCGATCCGGCCTTCCCAAGCCGCGCCCGCGTTGGAGACCAGTATGTCGACGCCGCCATAGACCGCGACCGCCTTGTCGAAGGCGGCGCGCATCTCGGCCGGGTTGGTGATATCGGCGCCGACGCCGATCGAATTGTTGCCGGCTGCTTTCGCCGCGTCAGCGGCCTTGGCCGGATCTAGGTCGACGATGACCGCATGCGCGCCATTGGCGGCGAAGAGCTTCGCCGTCGCGGCGCCAATCGCGCCGGCGCCGCCGGTGATCAGCGCCACCTGGCCGGTCAGCGGCTTCGGCTTGTTCGAGGCGAGCTTCGCCTGCTCCAGCGACCAGTATTCGAGCGGGAAGAGGTCGGCCTTGGAGAGCGGTTGGAAATTGCCGATGGCTTCCGCGCCGCGCACCGCCTCGATCCACATCTCGCCGACGTCGGAGGCGATCTTGGCGTCCTTCAGCGTTCGGCCATGGCCGAACATGCCGAGGCCCGGAACCAGCGTCAGGCGCGGCATCGGGTCGAGCATGGTGCGCTTGACGTCGTCCAGCGCGTCATTGGTCTCGAAATAGGCACGGTAGTCCTTGGCGAAGGCCTCGACATGGCCGCGGATGACGGCCTTGTAGTCGTCGAGCTTGTCGGCGTCGGGCGCCGGCACCGCCATCGGGCCGGTCTTGATGCGGATCGAAAGATCGGGCGTCGACACGCCGCGCCCGGCATAGTCGGCGATCTTTGCCGAATTGATGAAATCGACGATCGCGTCCGACGTGCGGAAGTCGCTGATCATTCGGTCGAAGCGGCCTTCGCCACGCGCCACCGCCACCGCGCCGCGCAGCATCGGCGCGATGTCGCTTGGCCTGGCGAGCTTCGCCGGCAGCGCCGCCTTGGCAGCCTGCGGCTTGCCGTTCTTCGCGACATACTCCTCGGCGACGTTCACATAGTGGATCATCCGGTCATAGGCCTGCCGGGCGTCGTCGCCAAAGGTGAAGATGCCGTGCTTGTCGAGGATCAGGCCTTCGACGCTCGGGTCGGCGTCGAAAACTTCCGCGGCCACCTTGGCGAGGTCGAAGCCCGGCTTGATGTAGGGCACGTAACCCATTTTGCTGCCGAACACCTTTGCCACAAGAGCCTTGCTGTCTTCCTGGTCGACGATGGCGAGGATCGCGGTCGAATGCGTATGGTCGACGAATTTGTGCGGCAGGAAGGCGTGCAGAAGTGTTTCGACCGACGGGTTGGGGGAGGCGGGATCGATGAGGTTGGAGCGCTGCAGCGCCACCATGTCCTCATCGGACAGCGCGGCAAGCGCGCGCGCCTTGATGAGCGCGCCCATCTTCACCGCCGGCAAGCCTTGCGGCTCGATCACCGCCATGTCCCAGCCGCTGCCCTTGACGCAGAGCACGTCCCATTCGTCGCCGACGAGATCGGTGGCCTTGGTCTTGCAGGAGGTGTTGCCGCCGCCATGCAGCACAAGCCGCGGCTCGCCGCCGAGCAGGCGGGTCGTGTAGACGCGCAGCGCGAGGTCGCCGCCGACGCCTTTCTTGGCATAGTCGGCAACCATCTTTTCCGCGTCGGCGTCGTTCCAAAGGTTCTTCATGTCGTTCCGTCCGGTTCCGTCTTTTTGTTTGCTCATGAACAGGAAGCCGCGACGCTTTGATGACAGTCGCGACAGGGTGGTTTCTAGAGGGGCTTTTTGCTTGCCGTCCCGGCGTGCTCCAGAAGGCGCGCCGCCATATGCGCGCCGACCACCAGATGCGTGCAGAGCCCGCCGGCGATCGCGGCCAGCAGCGGCTCGAACTTCGTATCCTCCTGCACCACCATCAATCGCTTCCCGATCGCGCGCAGCGAGGCGAGCTCGGCGGAGATGACCCGCCGGTTGTAGTCGCAGTCGAGCACCTCGCCCTTGGCGTCGATGACCTGCCCGGCAATGACGCCGGCGGCGCCTTGCCTGCGAAGTGCGGCCATTTCGGCCGGCGTCAGCGCGCCGCATTTCACCAGATGGCTGTCGGCGTCGACCGCGCCGACCGAATAGAGCGCGAGATCGCAGTCGCTGATGCCGGCAAGCTGGTCGCGAATTACCGGCTCGGCGCGCAGGCCGCGAGCGAGTTCCTCGGTCGACAATACCAAAGGCGCGTAGAAATTCAGGCCCTTGGCGTTCAGCCGCCGCGCGATCTCCATCGTGCATTGGTCGGGACGATAGGAATAGGGCGCGCCGAGATTGCCACAGAGCTGCACCACGGTGACGTCCTGCAGGTCGGCGTAGGACATGATGTCGGCAATGGTATAGACGGTGCGGCCCCAGGCGACCCCGATGCGGTCGCCCTTCTTCACCAATTCGAGGAAGACGCTCGCCGCCAGCACCGCGATGTCGGTCGACGGATCGGCGACATAGGCGTTTTCCGGCGCGATCCAGACGGCGTCGAGCCTGAAGGCGTCCTCCAGCCGGCGCGCCATGACGTCGTCGGTGAAGAGCTGCGTCGAGGTCGAGATGTTGACGATGCCCGTCTCGCGCGCCTTGCGCAGATACATGGCCACCGATGCGCGCGAGATCTTGAGCTGGTTCGCCACTTCGTCCTGGCGAAGGCCATGCGCATAGTAAAGCCAGGCGGCCTTATGGATGAGTTGTTCTGCCGGTCGGATCGCCATGCCGCCTCCTCGGCTGACATTAGTCACGGCTCTCGACAAAAGTCAAATCTGGGTGGTTGGGTGCAATCGCCTACCGGCGCGGCCGGATCGAGACAGCCATTCTACCGAGCGCTCATATCATAGTATTTCCCGATCGTTCGGGGGGATGGCATGATCGCAGACCAGTGGTTAGAAAGCTCGAAAAGACTTTTTGGGAGGATGGGATGGCCAATCCCTACGAACAGGATCTCGACCGGAACGCCGCCAACCACCAGCCGCTGACGCCGCTCACCTATCTGGAGCGGGCGGCCAAGACCTATCCCGACCATGTCGCCATCATCCATGGCAGCCGGCGCATCTCCTACCGCGATTTCTGGCGCCGCTCGCTGAAGCTCGCCTCGGCGCTGTCGAAGCACGGCATCGGCAAGGGCGACACGGTGACGGTGATGCTGTCGAACACGCCGCCGATGCTGGAGGCGCATTTCGGCGTGCCGATGGTGAAGGCGGTGCTGCACTCGCTGAACACCCGCCTCGATGCCGCCGTCATCGCCTTCCAGCTCGACCATGCCGGCTCCAAGGTGCTGATCGTCGACCGCGAATTCTCGGGCGTGGTCAAGGAGGCGCTGGCATTGGCCAAGGCCAAGCCATTGGTCATCGACTACGACGACCCCGACTATGCCGCCGACGCGCCCTATCCGAAGGGCGAGCGGATCGGCGTGCTCGACTACGAGGACTTCGTCGCCGCGGGCGACGAGGCTTTCGCCTGGGCGATGCCCGATGACGAGTGGGACGCCATCTCGCTCAACTACACCTCCGGCACCACCGGCAATCCGAAGGGCGTCGTATACCATCATCGCGGCGCCGCCCTGATGGCCTACACCAACACCATCCATGCCGGCATGGCCAAGCACGCGGTCTATCTCTGGACCCTGCCGATGTTCCACTGCAACGGCTGGTGCTTTCCCTGGACGCTCGCCGTGCAGGCCGGCACCCATGTCTGCCTGCGTTGGGTGCGGGCGAAGCCGATCTATGATGCGATCGCCGACCACGATGTCACCCATCTCTGCGGCGCGCCGATCGTCATGTCGGTGCTGATCAACGCCAGGGACGAGGACAAGCGCCAGTTCCCTCAGACCGTCACCTTCAACACGGCCGCCGCGCCGCCGCCGGAGGCGGTGCTCTCCGGCATGGCCGACGCCGGCTTTGCCGTCACCCATCTCTACGGGCTGACCGAGACCTACGGCCCGGCCGTCGTCAACGAATGGCACAATGAGTGGGACGCGTTGGAGAAAGGACCGAGGACGGCGAGGAAGGCGCGCCAGGGCGTGCGCTATGCCGCGCTCGAGGGGTTGACGGTGATGAACCCCGAGACGATGACGGAGACGCCGGCCGACGGCGAGACCATCGGCGAGGTTATGTTCCGCGGCAACATCGTCATGAAGGGGTACCTCAAGAACCGCAAGGCGACGGACGAGGCCTTCGCCGGCGGCTGGTTCCACTCCGGCGATCTCGGCGTCATGCACCCGGACGGCTACATCCAGCTCAAGGATCGCTCCAAGGACATCATCATCTCGGGTGGCGAGAATATCTCGTCAATCGAGGTCGAGGACGCGCTCTACAAGCACCCATCCGTCGCCTCCTGCGGCGTCGTCGCCCGCGCCGACGAGAAATGGGGCGAGGTGCCGGTCGCCTATGTCGAGCTGAAGCCCGGCAAGACCGCGACCGAGGCGGAGATCATCGAGCACTGCCGAGGCTTGCTCGCCCGCTTCAAGGTGCCGAAGGCGGTGGTTTTTGCCGAGATTCCGAAGACGTCGACGGGGAAGATCCAGAAGTTTCGGCTGAGGGAAATGGCGAAGGGCCTCTGAGTTCGTCATCCTAGGGTGGAGCAGTCGCGAAGCGACGTCGCGGAAACCCTAGGATCCATTCCGTGACCTCGCGGTAGTGCTCCGGCGGTCGAGAATGCCTTGCAACTCAAGGGCGGTGCGGACCGACGGAACCTCTTGATCCGCTTTCGTTCGTCGGCCGACGTCACGGAATGGATCCTCGGGTCTGCGCGCGTCGCTTCGCTCCTTGCTCCGCCCGTGGATGACGACGGCACGGGCGTCAATGCCTAGTCGTGAGCGTAATCTTCGCCGCACCTCGCTGTCACCATCTGTCACCATTTTGTACGCGTACGTCGATTCAGCGTTGACTCTCCGTCTCTTTCGATTTACGAGTGACGAAAATTGAAATTCGTCACTCGTCAAAAGAAAGAACCATGTCAGAAGCCGCCAACATCGTGGCCGACCCCGCCAGACAGGAGAATGTCACGCGCATTCTCGACTGCGCCGAGCGCCTGTTCCGGCACTACGGCTACGGCAAGACCAACGTTGCCGACATCGCCCGCGAGCTCGGCATGTCGCCGGCCAACATCTATCGCTTCTTCGCCTCGAAAGTGGAAATCCACCAGGCCGTCTGCGGCCGCATGCTCGGCGCCAGCTACGCGATGGCCTATGAGATTTCGCGCCTGCCGCTCAGCGCGGAGGAGCGGCTGCGCCGCTATGTTCACGCCCAGTACAAGATGACGCTGGAAGTCATGCTCGATGACCAGAAGGTGCATGAGATGGTCATCGTCGCGCTCGAGCGCGACTGGGGCGTCATCGACAAGCATGTCGACCGTATCCACGACCTGTTCGCCGAAGTCATCCGCCAGGGCATCGAGGCCGGCGAGTTCAGGAAGCAGGACCCGGTCATCGCCTCGCGCTGCTTCGGCGCCTCGACCGTCATCCTGTGTCATCCGCAGATGGTCGCGCAGTGCCTTGCCAAGACCAATCGGGCGATGCCCGACGACCTCATCGACTACGCAATCAGAGCCTTGAAATAGCCGCCGCCCGCTGGGTGCCGGTCTCGACAATTCATTTCCAGTTCGGGAGTGCTAAGGTGTCTTTGTCCAGTTCCATCATCCGCAAGCTGCCGGCCGCCGGCCTTCCGGTCGTCGGCGTCATCGTGGCGGCGCTCGGCCTCGCCGGCTGCAGCCAGGAAAAGGCAGCGGTCGTCGAGGAAGTCGTCCGCCCGGTGAAAGTGGTCGAGATCGGCAAGGCTGAGACCACCCGCCAGCTCGATTATTCCGGTTCGGTGCGCGCCCGCACGGAGATGAATCTCGGCTTCCGCATCGCCGGCAAGGTCACCGAGCGTCTCGTCGACATCGGCCAGCATGTGAACGAGGGCGACGTTCTGGCCCGCATCGATCCCTCCGACTACCAGCTGTCGGTGAAGAGCGCGCAGGCGAGCCTCGACGCCGCCGAGCGCCAGGTCGAAACGGTCGATCTCGCCAAGAAGCGCGCTGAGCAGCTCTATGCCAAGAACTTCGCGCCGAAGTCGCAGCTCGATCAGGCGGCGCTGAGCTACGACCAGGCGGTGGCGACGCGCGATGCCGCCCGTTCGACGCTCGCCCAGGCACAGAACCAGGTCCATTACACCGATCTCAAGGCCAGCAGGGCTGGCATCGTCACCGCCATTTCAGCCGATATCGGCCAGGTGGTCGGCGCCGGCACGCCGGTGATGACCGTTGCCGTCGATGGCGAGAAGGAAGTGCTGATCGCCGTGCCCGAAATGGACATCGCCGGCTTCCGCCCGGGCAAAGAGGTCAAGGCGAGCTTCTGGTCGGACGAGGGCCTGACCCTCGACGGCAAGGTCCGTGAGGTGGCGGGAAGCGCCGATGCGCAGTCGCGCACCTTCGCGGTCCGGGTGTCGCTCCCCGACGATCCGCGCGTGCTGCTCGGCATGACCGCCAATGTCGAGGCGACCGTCGGCAGCAAGGCCCAGTTGGTGTCGATCCCGCTGACCGCGATGGCTGAGAAGGACGGCAAGCATATCGTCTGGACGGTCGACCGTACCTCGGACACGGTCCATCCGCGGCCGATCAAAATTGCCAATTTCACCGCCGACGGTGTCGCCGTGGCCGATGGCCTGAAGCAGGGCGACGTGGTGGTAGCCGCCGGTACGCAATTCATGACCGAGAACCTGAAGGTCAAGCTTTCCGGCGACATCGCCCAGCAATCCGCTTCGGCGGAGGACGACGTCGCTGCTACCAGCAGTCTTCGCTAAAGCGAGGCACACGAACGCCTTTCCCGCACTCGCTGCGCGAGCCGCGAGCCGGGGAGAGCATGGGTTCCGGGCGGCGAATGCGCCCGATCGACGAGACGCTGGCCTTTGGTATCCCCCGCACCACGGCCGCGTCCAGCGCGATTGCGAGTCTCTCTCCGCTTGAGGTGCTCGCCGCCCGGAAGCCCGACCGAGAATTCACGAATAGATGGCAAGCGTGCTTTGCCGACCAATTGGACTGGACTTGCGCCATGACCACCGACAGCAGCACCGAAAAGCGGCCTTTCAACCTCTCGCGCTGGGCGATCGGGCATCCGAGCATCGCGCGTTTCCTGTTCGGCCTGATTATCCTGGCCGGCGCGCTCGGGCTGATGCGCATGGGCCAGAAGGAAGATCCGGATTTTACCTTCCGCGTCATGGTGGTGCAGGCGGTATGGCCGGGCGCCTCGATCCAGGACATGGAGGACCAGGTCGTCAACAAGATCGAGCGCAAGCTGCAGGAAACGCCGCATCTCGATTTCGTCCGCTCCTACACGCGCGCCGGCAGCGCCATCATCACCCTGCAGGTCAAGGGCGACACCAACCCTGAACAGGTCAAGGACGCCTTCTACCAGGTGCGCAAGAAGGTCGGGGACATCGCCAATGAGCTGCCGCAAGGCCTGCTCGGCCCCTATTTCAACGACGAGTTCGGCGACACCTTCATCACGCTGCATTCGATCAGCGGCGACGGTTTCACCTATCCGGAGCTGAAGAAGTTCGCCATCCAGGCGCGCGACATGCTGCTGACGACGCCCGGCGTCGAGAAGGCCGTCATCATCGGCGACCAGCCCGAGAAGATCTACATCGACGTCTCGTCCAAGGCGCTCGCCGAGCGCGGCCTGACAATCGTCGACCTGCAGAATGCGGTGAAGGGGCAGAACGCCGTCGATCCGGCGGGCTCGGTCGACACCGGCCTGCGCTCGGTCCGCATCTCGGTCGAAGGCGACGTCACCAGGGCGGCCGATATCCGTGAGCTGAGGTTGCGCGCCGGCAACCAGGTGACGCGTCTCGGCGAGATCGCCACCGTCACCTCGGGCCTCGAGGATCCCTATCAGCGCAAGTACCGCTTCAACGGCCATGAGAGCGTCCAGGTCGGCGTCGTCATGGCCAAGGGCTTCAATGTCAGGGACGTCGGCAAGGATGTCGAGGCGACCTACAAGCGCTTCGAGGAAGGCCTGCCTTATGGCGTCGCGGTCGACCAGATTTCCGACCAGCCCGAGGTCGTCAAGGATGCCGTCAACGAGTTCATGGAGGCGCTCGGTGAAGCGCTGCTCATCGTGCTCGTAGTGTCCTTCCTCTCGATCGGCTGGCGCTCCGGCCTGGTGATCGCGATCGCCATTCCGTTGGTTCTGGCCGCCACCTTCGCCATCATGTACGAGATCGGCATCGACCTGCAGCGCATCTCGCTCGGCGCGCTGATCATCGCGCTCGGTCTTTTGGTCGACGACGCCATGATCGTCGTCGAGATGATGGAGCGAAAGCTGGAGGAGGGGTTGGTCAAGATCGAGGCGGCGAGCTTCGCCTATACCTCGACCGCCTTCCCGATGCTCACCGGCACGCTGATCACCACCGCCGGCTTCATCCCGGTCGGCTTTGCGGCCTCCACCGCCGGCGAATATGTGCGTACGCTGTTCTACGTGGTCGGCATCGCGCTCGTCGTGTCGTGGTTCGTCGCGGTCTATTTCACGCCGTGGCTGGGCTACATGATCCTGAAGCAGCGCAAGCACGCCGGCACCCATCACGACGTTTTCGACACGCGCTTCTATCGGCGCCTGCGCGCGACGGTCACCTGGGCCGTGCGTCATCGCATCATCGTGCTGGTGATGACGCTGGTCACCTTCGCCACCAGCCTGTGGGCCTTCCAGTTCATTCCGCAGAACTTCTTCCCGCAGTCTTCGCGTCCGGAAATACTGGTCGATCTCTGGCTGCCGGAAGGCACTTCTATCAGGGAGGTCGAGAACCAGGCCAAGGCGCTCGAAGCCCGGATGATGGACGACCAGGACAAGCGCTTCATCGCCACTTACATCGGCGAGGGCGCGCCGCGCTTCTTCCTGCCGCTCGACCAGCAGCTCAGGAATCCGAATTTCGCCCAGCTCCTGGTGATGGCCAAGGACGAGCCGGCGCGCGAGCGGCTGATCGTCAAGCTGCGCGGCATCCTCGCCAAGGACTTCCCCTCGATCCGCGCCAAGGTCGATCGTCTCTTCCTCGGTCCGCCGACCGGCTGGCCGGTGCAGATGCGTGTCATGGGTCCGGACCGCAAGGAGGTGCGCCGCATCGCCGACGAGGTGAAGGCGAGGTTCCAGGCGAACCCGCTGCTCGGCGCCGTCCATGACGACTGGCTGGAGCCGGTGCCGGCGATGAAGCTGGTGATCGACCAGGACCGCGCCCGTGCGCTCGGCGTCACCTCGCAGCGCATCCGCCAGATGCTGCAGGCCACCATGTCCGGCGCGCCGCTCGACGATTTCCGCGACGGCGAGGAGACGGTCTCGATCGTCGCCCGCGAGCCGGAAGCGAGCCGTCATCTGCTCTCCTCGGTCGACTCGGTCTACATCCCGACCGACTTCGGCGGTTCGGTGCCGCTGTCGCAGGTGGCCAAGGTGGTTCCAGTGATGGAGCAGGGCATAGAGTGGCGGCGTGACCGTCTGCCGACGATCAGCGTGCGCGGCACGCTGCCGGACGGCGTGCAGTCGAACGACGTCGTCACCAAGATGTACAACGACATGAAGGATCTGCGCGCCGGCCTCGCGCCCGGCTACAAGATCGAGATCCAAGGCGGCGCCGAAGACTCGGCCGAAAGCCAGGCCTCGATCGCGGCCAAGGCGCCGATCATGCTCGCCATCATCGTCATATTGCTGATGGTCCAGCTGCAGCACTTCGGCAAGTCGATGCTGGTGCTGGCCACCGGTCCGCTGGGCATCATCGGCGCTGCCGCGGCGCTTCTGATCAGCGGCGCGCCGTTCGGCTTCGTCGCCATCCTCGGGGTCATCGCGCTGCTCGGCATCATCATGCGCAACTCGATCATCCTGGTCGACCAGATCGACCAGGACATCGCGGCGGGCATGGAGCGATCGGAGGCGATCGTCGGTGCCGCCGTGCGCCGCTTCCGGCCGATCATGCTGACGGCGCTGACTGCCGTGCTGGCGCTGATCCCGATCTCGCGCGCCGTGTTCTGGGGCCCGCTCGCCTACGCTATGATGGGCGGCATCCTGGTCGCCACGGTGCTCACCATCCTGGTGCTGCCGGCGGGCTATGCCCTGTTCTTCGGCCGCGAGCCCAAGAAGGCGAAGACCGACGAGCAGGCGCCGGAGCCGGAACAGATCGAAGGCATCGAAAGACCGCAACTGGCTTTGGCTGCGGAATAAGAAGGTGGCAACCTCAAATCATCCGCCATCGGCGAAAGCCGGTGGCGGATGATGCGGCTTTTGGGGCAGCGAGGAGATCGGCTGTCAGCCGAGGTCTTCGGAATGCGCGATCGCCACGCCGTATTCGGCGGCCGCATCGAGCATGGTGTGCCACAAGCTCTCGGCGAAAGTCGCGAACACCAGCAGGTTGAAGACGGCCTGGCCGTCAGCCCGATCCTTGCCGCGCCACAGAGTGACGCTGGTGTGGTCCATCGAGGTCGCGGCAGCCGCGCCGATGGGAAACACATCGGGGTGCAGGTCGATCGACGACAGCTTGGCCAGCATCGTGCGACCCTCGGGGCCGGAAACGCTGATCAGCGCCCGCGCATGCGACTGGTCCGAAAGCGAGGCCGAACCGGCAAACGCCGGGGCAAGCGTCTCCATCGTGTGACTGCCGCCTCTCGACAGCACGAGGAACTGGTCCGGCCCCGACCAGATCAGCGTGGCGTCGGCCGTGCTGACTGCATTCGGTGTTTCCGGCGCGGTGACGCCGAAGCGGGCTTTTGCGGCCTTGCGCGTCTCGGCCGCCTTGCCGCGCCGCGCCATCACTTGGATCAGGCCGAAATTGCGGATCTCGGTCAGCAACACGCTGGCTTCGCCCTGCGCGCCATACGGCCCCACGACGAGCGCGCGGTCCAGCGGGCTGCGGACATCCCAGGAAAACTCAGCCACGCTGGCGCCCCCCATCCGGATCGTAGAAGACGGAATTGCAGAGCTCGACATCGTACTCCTCGCCGCGCAGCAGATCATGCGCCCGCACGATCTCGCCGATGCGCTCGCGGCCGCGCTCGACCAGCCCAAGCCCGATCCACTGGTCGAGCACCGGCGAGAAGCAGACCGAGGTGACATAGCCCTGGTCGTTGTCGGGGTCGGGCGTCTCGCCCTTCGGAATGATATGCGCGCCGGAGCGCAGGCGACGCGCCTTGTCGGTCGGCTTGATGCCGACCACCACCTGCCGGTCCGGCGAAACCAGCGCCTCGCGGCGGGCCATGACGCGGCCGACGAAATCCTTCTTGGTCGACATCATCTTGCCGAGGCCAAGATCGGCTGCGGTGGTCGTGCCGTTGAGCTCAGGCCCGGCGACGTGACCTTTCTCGATGCGCATCACGCCAAGCGCCTCCGTGCCGTAAGGCGTCACGCCGAAAGGCTTGCCGGCGATCATCAGGTTGCGCGCCAGCGCTTCGCCGTAGCGCGCCGGCACCGAAATCTCGAACGCCATCTCGCCGGAGAAGGAGATGCGGAACAGCCTGGCCTTGATGCCTCCGCGCAGCTCGACTTCCCGCGCGCCCATGAACGGGAAACCCTCGTTCGACAAGTCCTCGGCCGGATCGACGATTTCCCTCAAAAGGTCCCGTGTCTTCGGTCCGGCGATCGAGAACTGCGCCCACTGGTCGGAGACCGAGGTCAGCTGCACATCGAGTTCGGGGAACAGCACCTGGCGGCAAAATTCGAGATGCTGCATCACCGGCCCGGCCTTGGCCGTCGTGGTGGTGAGGAAATAATGGTCCTCCGCCAGCCGCGAGGTCGTGCCGTCATCATAGACGATGCCGTCCTCGCGGAGCATCAGCCCGTAACGCGCCTTGCCGACGGCGAGGCTGGAGAAGGCGTTGATGTAGACGCGGTCGAGGAAGGCGCCGGCATCCGGACCGTGCACGTCGATCTTGCCGAGCGTCGAGACATCGCAGAAGCCGACGCCGCTTCGCACCGCCCTGACCTCGCGGGTCACCGATTCCAGCCAGTCCTTCTCGCCGGCGCGCGGGTACCATTGCGCGCGCTTCCACAGGCCGGTGTCGACGAAGACGGCGCCCTGCTCGGCCGCCCAATGGTGCGACGGCGTCAACCGCGTCGCGTGGAAATTCTCGTCGCGGTGATGGCCGGCGAAGGCGCCGATGGCGACAGGCACGTAGGGCGGCCGGTAGATTGTCGTGCCCGTCTCGGGGATGGACTTACCGGTGACCGCCGCCATGATGGCGAGGCCGGCGACGTTGGAGGTCTTGCCCTGGTCGGTCGCCATGCCGAGCGTGGTGTAGCGCTTCAGATGCTCGACCGACTCGAAACCTTCGCGCTGCGCCAGCTCGACGTCGGAAGCGGTGACGTCGTGCTGCTGGTCGACGAAGGCCTTGCCTTTGCCGGCGACATGCCAGAGCGGCGTGAGCGAAAAGGCCTCGTCGTCGGCAGCCGGCATCGAGCCGACATTTCCGCTGTGCCCCGTATCGCGCGCCGCGGCAGCACCCGCCTCGAACCCTTCGCGCAAACATGCTCCAAGCCCGAAGGCTCCATTGGCGGCGCCTGCGGCCACTATGCCGGGCGGGGCGCCATCCGGCACGAAGGCGGCGATGTCGTCGCGCCATTTCGGCCGGCCGCGATGGTAGGAGGTGAGGCCGACCGCCGGGTTCCAGCCGCCGGAGATCGCAAGCCCATCGGCTTCGACCTCGGCGCGCGCCCCACCGGCAAGCGAAACCGAAATCTTGCGCACGCCGTCCTTGCCGCCATCGACACCGCTGACGGAGCCGTTCAGAACCGGGAAGCCGCCCTTGGAGGCGAGCGAGCGATGCGCAGGCGAAACCTCGGCTCGCGCGTCGATCACTGCCGCGACCTGCAGCCCGGCGGCGATCGCTGTTTCGATCGTGCGCCAGCCATCTTCGTTGTTGGTGAAGAGTGCGATCCGCCTCGCCGGTGTCGCGGCATAGCGGTTGATGTAGCTGCGCATGGCGGACGCCATCATCACGCCCGGCGTGTCGTTGGCGGCAAAGACGATGGGACGTTCGAGCGCGCCCGCCGCGACGACGCAGCGCTTGGCGACGATCCGCCACAGCCGCTGCCGCACCTGATGCTCCGGCGGCACCGGCAGATGGTCGTTGACGCGCTCGATCGCGCCATAGGTGCCGCCGTCATAGACGCCGAACAGCGTCGTGCGCGTCATGATGCGCACATCCGGCATGGTCTCGAGCTCGGCAACCGTGCGCGTGATCCACTCGGCTGCCGGCAAGCCGTCGATCGTGCCGCCATCGGCAAGCAGCCGTCCGCCGAGGACAAAATCCTCCTCGCACAGAATGACGCGCGCGCCACTGCGGCCGGCAGCCAAAGCCGCAGCCAGCCCGGCCGGGCCGGAGCCGGCGATCACCACGTCGCAATGCGCCCAGGCCTTGTCATAGTGATCGGGATCGGGGACACCCGCCGCGCGCCCGAGGCCGGCGGCGCGGCGGATCGCCGGCTCGTAGATCGCTTCCCAGAACTTCGCCGGCCACATGAAGGTCTTGTAGTAGAAGCCGGCGACGAAGATCGGCGCGAACAGCTGGTTGACCGACATGACGTCGAAGCTGAGCGACGGCCAGCGGTTCTGGCTGGCGGCTTCGAGGCCGTCATAAAGTTCGGCGATCGTCGCCTTGGTGTTCGGCTCGCGCCTCGCGCCGCTGCGCAGCTCGACCAGCGCGTTCGGTTCTTCAGAGCCCGCCGTCAGAATGCCGCGCGGACGATGATATTTGAACGAGCGGCCGACCAGCTTGACGCCGTTGGCGACCAGCGCGGAGGCGAGCGTGTCGCCCTTGAAGCCGAAGAGGGTCTTGCCGTCGAAGCGGAAGCTGAGCTCGTCCGACCGGTCGATGAGGCCGCCCGCGGCCAGACGATTTGCCTGGTTGCCACGCATCACGCACCAACCTTGGCGGCGCCGGCGCCCGCTGCCGGCTCGACGGCCGAAATCTCGTGCGTCAGCGTGTTGCGCGTGACCTTCAGCCAGGCCCGGCAGCCGCCGCCATGGTACCAGTGCTCGCTCATCACGCCGGCGATGTTGTCGCGCAGGTAGACGTAGTCGTAGACGGCGTCCTCGCCGGCGTCCGCGGAGGGACGTTGCGGCTTGGCGTCGCCGAGATAGGTGAACTCGCCGAGTTCGCGTTCGCCGCAGAAGGGACAGACTATGCGCATCGCAGGGTCTTTCAGAGCATGACGCCAAAAAGTGTGAAGCGGTTTTTGGATAACATCATGCTCTATCCCTAATGAAGGTTCGGTTGGGCGCCCTGGCCCTTCTCGTCGATCATGGCGCCGCGCTGGAACCGGTCGAGGCGGAAGAGCGCGGCTTCCTTGTGCGATTGATCGCGCGCGATCAGATGAGCAAAGACGAAGCCTGAGCCCGGCGTCGCCTTGAAGCCGCCATAGCACCAGCCGGCATTGATGTAGAGGCCGTCGACCGGGCTCTTGTCGATGATCGGCGAGCCGTCCATCGACATGTCCATGATGCCGCCCCACTGGCGCAGGAGCCGCACGCGGCCGATCATTGGGATCAGCGCCATGCCGCCTTCGCAGACATCCTCCATGACCGGCAGATTGCCGCGCTGGGCATAGGAATTGTAGCCGTCGATGTCGCCACCGAAGACCAGCCCGCCCTTGTCGGACTGGCTGACATAGAAATGCCCGGCGCCGAAGGTCATGACGTTGGGCAAGAGCGGTTTGATCGCTTCCGAGACGAAGGCCTGCAATACATGGCTTTCGATCGGCAGCCGCAGTCCCGCCATCGCCGCGACGCGCGACGAGGAGCCGGCCACTGCCATGCCGACCTTGCCGGCGCCGATGCGGCCGCGCGAGGTCTCGACGCCGGTCACCTTGCCGTTGGCGTCGCGCACGAAGCCGGTGACCTCGCAGTTCTGGACGATGTCGACGCCGAGCTCGCTTGCCGCGTGCGCGTAGCCCCACACCACCGCGTCGTGCCGCGCCGTGCCGCCGCGCCGCTGCAGCAAGCCACCCTGGACGGGAAAGCGCGCATTGTCGAAGTTCAGGAACGGCATCATCTTCTTGAGCGCCGTCTGGTCGAGCAGCTCCGCGTCGATGCCGTTGATGCGCATGGTGTTGCCGCGCCGGGCAAAGGCGTCGCGCTGCGCGTCGGAATGGTAGAGATTGATCACGCCGCGCTGGCTGACCATTGCGTTGTAGTTGAGATCCTGCTCCATCCGCTCCCACAGCTTCATCGACAATTCGTAGAAGCCGGTGTTGCCGGGCAGGCCGTAATTGGAGCGGATGATGGTGGTGTTGCGGCCGGCATTGCCGGAACCGATCCAGCCCTTCTCCAGCACTGCGACATTGCGGATGCCGAACTCGCTGGCGAGGAACCAGGCCGTCGCCAGCCCGTGGCCGCCACCACCGATGATCACCACGTCGTAGCGATCCTTGGGCGGCGCGTCCCGCCAGGTTGGCTTCCAGTTCTTGTGGCCGGAGAGAGCGGCGCGGGCGAGCGAGAAGATCGAGTATTTCATAAAATCATTCCGAGGCCGCTCGCCCCAAGCCGGAACCTGCCGTACGCATCGGATTCATCAGGGTCCGATGCTCTAGATGTCCAGCGTGTGGTCGCGCTCCCACTGCGTGAAGTGCGAAGCATAGGAATTCCATTCCTGCTGCTTCAGCTTTAGATATGCCGACGAAAATTCCTCACCCAGCGCCGTCTTCAGCGATTCATCATTGTCGAACTCGCGCAGCGCATCGAGCAGGTTGAGCGGCAGCTTCGGCGCATCGGTCACCGTATGGCCGAACTGGTACATGTCGATGTCGTAGCGCTTGCCGGGGTCGGCCTTGGAGCGGATGCCGTCGAGGCCGGCGGCGACAATGACGGCCTGCAGCAGATAGGGGTTGGCGGCGCCGTCGGGCAGGCGCAGCTCGAAGCGCCCCGGTCCCGGCACGCGCACCATGTGGGTGCGGTTGTTGCCGGTCCAGGTCACCGTATTCGGCGCCCAGGTCGCGCCCGAAATGGTGCGCGGCGCGTTGATGCGCTTGTAGGAGTTGACCGTCGGGTTGGTGATCGCGGCAAGCGCCGAGGCATGCTTCATGATGCCGCCGAGAAAATTCCTGCCCTTGGCGGACAGGCCGAGCTCCTCAGAGTTGTCGGCGAAGACATTGTTCTTGCCGGTTTCGTCCCACACCGAAATGTGCGCATGGCAGCCATTGCCGGTCAGGCCCTGGAACGGTTTCGGCATGAAAGTCGCGCGCAGGCCATGTTTCTCCGCAATCGACTTGACCATGAATTTGAAGAAGGAGTGCTTGTCGGCGGTCGCCAGCGCATGGTCGAAGGTCCAGTTCATCTCGAACTGGCCGTTGGCGTCCTCATGGTCGTTCTGATACGGGCCCCAGCCCAACGCCAGCATGTGGTCGCAGATCTCGGCGATGACGTCGTAGCGTCGCATCACCGCCTGCTGGTCGTAGCAGGGCTTGGATGCGGTATCGTACTGGTCGGAGATGGCGCTGCCGTCCGGCGAGATCAGGAAGAACTCCGCCTCGATGCCGGTCTTGACATGCATGCCGTCGCGGGCGGCCTCTTCGATCACCCGCTTCAGCGTGTTGCGCGGCGCCTGGTCGACGAGCTTGTCGTCCATCACGCAGGTGGCCGCCACCCAGGCGACGTCGGGCTTCCATGGCAACTGAATCACCGAATCCGGATCCGGCACCGCCAGCATGTCGGGATGCGCCGGCGTCAGATCGAGCCACGTGGCGAAGCCGGCGAATCCCGCGCCGTCCTTCTGCATATCGGCGATCGCCTGTGCCGGCACCAGCTTGGCGCGCTGCCCGCCGAACAGGTCGGTGTAGGAGATCATGAAATATTTGACGTTTTTCGCCCTCGCGAATTCTGCAAGATCTTTAGTCACACCAGTTCCCCATTTTTTGTCGGCCATGGCCCACGGCATATGGGTCTTGGCCCTTCGTTGATCAGAAGCCGTTCTTCCCTGGTATCCAGTTGGTGCCGGCAAGCGGCACGCCCGCCATGGCGGCCGCTTCGATGGTGAGCGAGACGAGGTCCTCCGGTTCGAGATTGTGCAGGCTGTTCTTGCCGCACGCGCGCGCGATCGTTTGCGCTTCGAGTGTCATGACCTTCAAATAATTCGCGAGCCGACGCCCCGCGGCGATCGGGTCGACCCGCTTCATCAGCTCGGGGTCCTGCGTGGTGATGCCCGCGGGGTCCTTGCCTTCGTGCCAGTCGTCATAGGCGCCGGCGGTGGTGCCGAGCGCGTTGTAATCCGCCTCCCAGCGCGGATCGTTGTCGCCGAGCGCGACGAGTGCCGCCGTGCCGATGGAGACGGCATCGACGCCAAGCGCCAGCGCCTTGGCGACATCGGCGCCGTTGCGGATGCCGCCCGAGACGATCAACTGCACTTTGCGGTGCATGCCGAGATCCTGCAGCGCCTGCACCGCTGGCCTGATGCAGGCGAGCGTCGGCTGGCCGACATTCTCGATGAAGACTTCCTGGGTTGCAGCTGTGCCGCCCTGCATGCCGTCGACCACCACCACGTCGGCGCCGGCCTTCACCGCAAGTGCTGTGTCGTAATAGGGGCGGGCGCCGCCGACCTTGACGTAGATCGGCTTTTCCCAGTCGGTGATCTCGCGGAGCTCGAGGATCTTGATCTCGAGATCGTCCGGCCCGGTCCAGTCGGGATGGCGCGAGGCCGAGCGCTGGTCGATGCCTTTGGGCAGGGTGCGCATCTCGGCGACGCGATCGGAAATCTTCTGGCCGAGCAGCATGCCGCCGCCGCCTGGCTTTGCGCCTTGACCGACGACGACTTCGATCGCGTCGGCGCGGCGCAGATCGCGCGGGTTCATGCCGTAGCGCGACGGCAGGTACTGATAGACCAGCGTCTTCGAATGGCCGCGCTCTTCCTCGGTCATGCCGCCGTCGCCGGTAGTGGTCGAGGTGCCGGAAAGCGTCGCACCGCGTCCCAAGGCTTCCTTGGCCGGACCGGAGAGCGAGCCGAAACTCATGCCGGCGATTGTGATCGGAATCTTGAGCTCGATCGGCTTCTTGGCGTGGCGCGACCCGAGCACCACGTTGGTGTCGCAACGCTCGCGATAGCCTTCGAGCGGATAGCGCGAGATTGAAGCGCCGAGGAACAGAAGGTCGTCGAAATGCGGAACCTTGCGCTTTGCGCCGCCGCCGCGGATGTCATAGATGCCGGTGGCGGCCGCGCGGCGGATTTCGGAAAGCGTGTAGTCGTCGAAGGTCGCGGATCTGCGCGGCGTCGTGGGAGGATTGTGATAGGCCATTTCTGTCCTCAATACGCGTCGGCGTTGTCGATGTTGAAATTGTAAAGCTTGCGCGCCGAGCCGTAGCGCTTGAATTCCGATGGCTTCACGCCGGTGATGCCGGCGCGGTCGAGCAGGCCCTGCAGGAGTTCGATATGCTCGGGCCGCATCTCCTTGGCGATGCAGTCGGCGCCAAGGCTCTCGACCTTGCCGCGCACGAAGAGCCGCGCCTCGTAGATGGAGTCGCCCAAGGCATCGCCGGCATCGCCCAGCACAACCAGATTGCCGGACTGCGCCATGAAGGCCGACATGTGGCCGATATTGCCGTGCACAACGATGTCGATGCCCTTCATCGAGATGCCGCAGCGCGAGGAGGCGTTGCCCTCGATGACCAGCAGGCCGCCGCGGCCGGTGGCGCCGGCATATTGGCTGGCGTCGCCTTTGACCACGATCGAGCCGGACATCATGTTCTCGCCGACGCCTGGTCCGGCCGAGCCATGCACGGTGATGGCGGCACCATCATTCATGCCGGCGCAATAGTAGCCGACGCTGCCGCGCACATCGATGCTGACCGGCTGGTCGACGCCGACGGCGACGGAATGGCTGCCTTTTGGATTGAGCACTTCCCAGGCGGTCTCGTTCGAGCCGGGGACGAGATTGTGAAGAGCCTGGTTCAGCTCGCGCAACGACTGCTGGCCGAGGTCGAAGACCCTCGCATGGCCTTGCTCGCGCTGCGCCTTCGGCATGGGTGTTGCAGGCATGAACTCAATGCTCCCAGAAATAGACGGTTGCGGGCTCCGGTTCCCAGACCCTCGCATTGTCTATGCCGGGCAGCTTGGTGAGCGCGCGATATTCCGAGCCGAAGGCGACATACTGGTCGGTCTCGGCCATCACGGCAGGCTTGCAGGCGATCGGATCGCGAACTACGCCGAAGCCGTTCTTGGTGCCGACCACGAAAGTGAAGAAACCATCGAGGTCGGAAAGCGTGCCCTCCAGCGCCTCGCCGAGATTCTTGCCATGCGCCATCCGGTTGGAGAGATAGGCGGCCGCCACCTCGGTGTCGTTCTCGGTCTCGAACGTCATGCCCTCGCGCACCAGCTCGCGCCGGACATTGTTGTGGTTGGACAGCGAGCCGTTGTGCACCAGGCACTGGTCGGCGCCGGTCGAGAAGGGATGCGCGCCCATTGTCGTGACCGCCGACTCCGTCGCCATCCGGGTATGGCCGATGCCGTGCGTGCCGGTCATCGAGCGCACGTCGAAGCGATCGACGACGGCTGCCGGCAGGCCGACTTCCTTGTAGATCTCGACCGCTTCGCCGGCACCCATGATGCGGAGGTCTGGCCTGAGCGACTGCAGCGCTTCGCGCGCCGCGTCGACCTTGTCCGGCGTGGTCCTGATCACCGCATGCGTCGACTTCACCGCGACGCTCACCGGCGCGCCGATCGCCTTGGCGAGCTCGGCGTCGAGGCCGCGGAAATCGCGATCGGGCTTCGGCGACTGCACGGTGATCTTGGCCTCGTTGCCGGTTGCCGCGCCATAGATGGCGATGCCGGCGCTGTCCGGACCGCGGTCGCTGAGCGAGATCAGCATTTCCGACAGCATCGCGCCGAGCTTCGGCTCCAGCGCCTTGTCCTTCAGGAAAAGTCCGACGATTCCGCACATGTCAGCCTCCAATGTTTATGGCTCCCCTGATGATGTACCGAATGATATGGGGGAATTCAATGGTATGAAAGAAATTTTCCTCTGATTATATGTCCGCTTTCGCGCCGCTTGTGGTGCCGTTGCCGTCCGGATGGCTCCGTTGGGCCCATATCGCGTGGCGGATGCGCGCAATCCTGTAGGCATCGAGGATCGACAGCGCATAGATGAGGAAGCCGCCGGCATGGCGGCCGATGAAGCTGGCGTCGGCAGGCGCCACCTTGGTCGTCACCCAGCCGAGGATCACCATGAAGAACAGGAACTGCAGGCCGCGCGCCGGCAAGCCGAGCACGACATGCCCGCTACCCGGCAGGACGATCGCCGAGGCCAGCACTAGATAGGGATTCGAAGGCCGGGTGGCGGGATTGGTGGCGTCGGTCATGCGGCCTGCCTTTCGCGCTTGTTGATCGCATGGCGAAGCGAGGATGCGGTCGCAAGCAGCTCTTCGAGCAAGGCCGGATCGAGCCTCGCGTCGCCGAATGCGGCTTGGCGGTACACGCCGTAACGCGCCCGGTCGGCCTGCGCCAGCAGCCAGACGATGCGCACGCCCTTCGGCGTGATCAGCAGTTCCTTGGCGCGGCTTTCGGCGAAGATTCCGGCATGCGCGGCGATCAAGTCCTGCGGGAAAGCGACGCCGCGGCGATCGGTCCTGAGCACTGCTTCGGCGGGGAACGCTGTTACCTTCGGCAGCGTGTGCTCGAGATGATCGAAATTGGAGAAGGTCGTCGGCGATCCCGGCCGCATCATCATGTCGAAAACGCCCGGCACCGCGACCGGTTCGGTGATCGTCACGCTCAGCCAGCGCGTCGGAAGCTTTCGGGTGGCGAGCGTGTCGACGATGGTGCGCACCTGCGCGCGCTCGCCATTCCAGGAACCGGCCCAGGTGGCGACGCCGGCCGTGCCGTCGGAGACGTCGATGGCATCGGGGATGACCGCGCGGATGGCGGCCGCGTCGGCGGCGAGCGCGGCCCAGGCCTTGTTGCGGCTGGCGCGCGCAAGCCAGACGAGGTGGAGGACGACGGCAAGCGCGATCGCTCCGGTAAGCAAGACTGACATCAACTCGGACATCTCGACACGCCAAAAACCCGCCGCCGGGGCGGCGGGTTTTTTCCGTTCAATAGCCCTGCGGCTTCGGCCACGGCATGGTGAACTGGTCGCCGCGGCGCACGAACTTGTAGCGGTAGAAGTGGAACCACAGCGAGATCAGGAAATAGAAGATGGTCATCGCGATAAGCTGCGAGCCGAAGCCGAGGAAGATGGCGAAGAAGGTCACCACGCATAGGCAGAACAAGACGATCGCCGGCAGCGGATGGAAGGGATGCGTGTAGCCGCGGCGGATCGAACCTAGCGGCCACTTTTTGCGGAACATCATGATGTTGATGCTCATGAAGGTGTACTGCAGCACGCCCGACAGGATCGAGAAGGTGATCGCCTGGTTGAGGTCGGCGATGAAGGCGAAGGCTAGCGCGATCGGCAGCAGGAACAGGATCGAGCGGTAGGGCGTGCGGTATTTCGGATGCACGGCCGAGAACCAGCTCGGCAGATAGCGGTCGCGGCCGAGCGAGAACCAGGCACGCGCCGCGTCGTTGATGCAGCCATTGGCGGAAGCAAGTGCTGCAAGCAGCGTCGCGATGAACAGCAAGTTCTCGAGCAGCGGGCTGCCTGTCAGCTTGCCGGCGTCCCACAGCGGATAGTAGGTGATGCCGAGATACTCCCACGGCATCAGCGAGGCGCAGACATACCAGGTCATGGCTGCGGCGATCAGAAGGGTGATCATGCCGGCCATCGTGCCGTAGGGCAGGGAGCGCGCCGGCGAGCGTACTTCCTCGGCCGCCTGCGTGGTGCCTTCGATGCCGAGATAATACCAGATGCCGAACTGGAAGGCGGCGATCACGCCGATCCAGCCATAGGGCAGTGCGTTGCCGGGCGTGACCAGCTCGTTGAGCTTCAGCACCGCACCTTGCGTCCACGGGCTCACCGAGAAGAACAGGACGACGATCGAGATATAGGCGATCGCGGTGATGATGAAGTTGACGTTGAGCGTCATCAGCACGCCGCGATAATTGAGCCATGCCAACACCACGATGGTCGCGGCGATGAAGGAATTGTGCGTCAGTCCCTCGACGCCCGCCTTGGCGACGATGGTGTCGCCGAGCAGGATGGCGTCCGACACTTCGAGCATGGTGTAGGCAAACACCAGGAACAGCGCGACGTTGAAGGCCATCAGCGGCCCGACGATGTGCTTGGCCTGCGCGTACTGGCCGCCGGCGGCGGCGACGGTGGAGGTCACCTCGGAGTCTATCATGGCGACCGAGGTGTAAAGCAGGCCGACGATCCAGCAGACGATCAGCGCGGCCAGCGCGCCGCCCTTGTCGGCGGCGAAGTTCCAGCCGGTGAACTCGCCGACAAGCACGATGCCGACGCCGAGCGCCCAGACATGGGCGGGGCCGAGCACGCGAAGCAGCGAGACCCGGTCGCCGTGGATTACCGTTTCTCTCGTTTCAACCGCGACTGTCATTGGTGAGGCTCCACTCAGATCCGGTGCTTTTCGGAGACGGCTTCAAGCTCGCCTTCGCGCGAGGAGGTCAGCACATCCTCGGAATAGGTCGTGTCGACCTTGAACCAGTCGTAGAGCATCCACAGCGCGAGCAGGATCGAGATGCCCCAGCATGCGTAAGAGACTGTCATCCACATGATCGTGTCCCCGAATTACATGTCGTCGAAAGCTTACTTGTCGTCGAATTTTTCGTTGATCACCTCGCGATATTCGCGATCGGAGGCGCGGAACAGGAAGACGAAATAGGCGATCAGCACGATCGCCATGATGATCAGCGTCGGCCAGTCGATGATGTAGTGGAAATGGTTGCGGATGACGTCATGCGCCGTCTCCGGCGTGTAGCCGAGCTTTTCCCAGACCGCGGCCATGGTCGCGTTCTGGCCGAGCGCGTCCCAGGTCTTGGTGTCGAGCGCATCGATCGACTTGGCCGCGCCGGCGAGGCCGAGTTTCAGCGGCAGCCACAGCGCCACGAAGATGGCGACCACGACGACGGCGATGTCGAAGATCTGACCGGCCTTGTTCTGCTCCGGCGGGATGTAGCGGGACATGGTTTCTCCCTTCAGGACTGGCGGTTGCGGAACGCGTCGGCGTTCTTGATGTCGAGGCCGTAGATGAAATCCTTGTCTTCCTTGTAGTGGTTGAGCATCGCCAGGATGGCGGCGGTGTTGAAGATCAGCACCGCGGCGGCCGCGATCACCACCACGAGCTTGATCCCGCTGTCTGGGATGTAGGCCCAGGTCATCAGGAGGACGAAGAGGATCGTCGCCCATAGGCAGACGATCAGGAGCACGGATCCGCGCACGTCGGAACGGTACAGCGCTTCGATGCGCTGCTGCAGGTCGGACATCGGTTTTTTCCCCTTTTCTCGACGTCCGGCCCCGAAGCGGCCGGGCGTCCACTCTTTCAACAGAGTGAAATTTTTTTCATAAATTCCGCCCGAACCGCGACGTTGTCAAGACGGTTTTACGTTCGGCAAGCCGTTTGGTGCCGGTCCGCCGCTTTGCCTGTGGATAAAAACTGTTTGCCTGCAGGAAATTACCACAAGCTGGCGGCGCGCTGGCACCGGCCGGCAAAAGCCGACGCAGATGCATCGCATGGCGGGCGGCAAGATGCGGATCGAGCGGTGGCAGCCGGTGCTTGGCTTGCCGGCAGGTCAGCTCGTGCTGTTCTGCGGATAGCAGATGATCGAGAGATAGCGCATCGGTAGCTGTGTCAGTTCTTCCGGCCCATGCGGCGCGTCGGCGTCGAAGAACAGGCTGTCGCCCGGCTTCATCGGATAGAGATGGCTGCCGTGCCGGTACACGACCTCGCCCTCGAGCATGTAGAGGAACTCCATGCCCGCATGCTGGAAGGTCGGGAACACGTCCGAATCTTCGGTCAGCGTGATCAGATAGGGCTCGACGACGACGCCGCTGGTGTTCGCGCCGATATGGCCGAGCAGATTGTACTGGTGACCGGCACGCGTGCCGCGGCGCTCGACGTCGACACCTTCGCCGGCCTTGACGAAGACGGCGGCGCGTTCCTCCTCGAAGCGGCGGAAGAAGGCGGTGACCGGCACGCCGAGTGCCCGCGACAGCGCCTGCAGCGTGGTCAGCGATGGCGAGGTGATGCCGTTCTCGATCTTCGACAGCATGCCGAGCGAGATGTCGGTGGCGGCGGCGAGATCGGCGACCGTGATGCCGAGCTTCTTGCGGAAGGCGCGCACCTCATGGCCGATCGCCACCTCCAGCACTTTCTCGCGCGTGTCGCGGATGGCATGCGGGTTCTGCGTCAGCGGCGCGCGGATGGTTCGGATGGTTCGCCCGTCCGCCGAAACGCCCTTCGGCGACGGCTTGGCTTGGGCGGCCGCATCGGAAGGCTTGGTGTTGACAGTCCTCTTCGCCATGGCGCCCTCAACTTTCCGCCGATTTATTTCACTCACGGTGAACATATTCGGTGGCGATACAGGAGCGCAACGACTGCGGCAAGCCATCTTGTGCCGACGCGGCCTTGGCGCCGCCCGTCGCCTCGAGGCATGAGCCGACTCACGACATGATCAGGCCGCCGTCGACATTGATGGTCTGTCCAGTGATGTAGGCGGCATCGTCGCTGGCGAGAAAACTCACCAGGCCCGAGACATCCTCGCCGCTGCCGGCGCGTCCCATCGGGATGTTCTTCACCCATTCCGCCATCAGCTCGCCCGGCTTGTAGTCGCCGAGCAGCTTGCCCCAGGCGGTATCGTTATAGGCCCACATGTCGGTGTCGATGATGCCGGGGCAGATGGCGTTGACGGTGATCTTTTCCTTGGCCACTTCCTTGGCGAGGCTCTGGGTGATGCCGACGACGCCGAACTTCGAGGCGGCGTAATGCGGCGTGTAGATGAAACCCTGTCGCGCCTGGCCGGATGCGGTGTTGATCAGCCGACCGCCTTCGCCGTGCTTGCGCATGCGCGCGATCGCTTCCTGGCAGCACAGGAACACGCCTTTGGTGTTCACCGCCATCACCTTGTCCCACTCGGCCTCCGTCATCGCCTCGATTTTCGCGATCGTGATGACGCCGGCGTTCTGCACCGAGATGTCGACGCGGCCGAACTCCTTTTCGGCGAGATCGTAGAGTGCCGCCACCTCGTCCTTCTTGGTCACGTCCATGCGTATCGTGGCGACCTTGGCGCCCGACGCCTTCAGGCTCGCCGCGACCTCGTCGACGCGCGCATCGATGGCGCTGACCACGACCGCCGCGCCTTCCGCCGCGAAGCGTCTCGCCATGGCCGCACCGATGCCGCCGCTGGCCCCCGTGACGACCGCCGTCTTTCCTTCAAAACGCTTCTGCATTTTCTCTCCTACCAACAGACGAAGCCGCCATCGACGATCAGGTCGATGCCGGTGACGAAACTTGCGGCGCGGCTCGCTAGGAACACCGTCGGTCCGATCATCTCCTCGGGCGTCGCCATGCGGCCCATCGGCGTGTCGCGCTCGAAGATCTTGACCTGCTCGGCGACCTCCGGCCGCTTGTTCATCGGCGTCAGCGTGTAGCCCGGACTCACCACGTTGACGCGCAGACCGCGATCGGCCCACTCCATGGCGAGGCTCTTCGACATGTGGATCACGGCCGCCTTGGAGGAATTGTAATGCGCCTGCGTCAGGCCGCGGTTGATGATCGAGCCGGACATCGAGGCGATGTTGATGATCGAGCCCTTGCGGCGCGGCAGCATGACGCGCGCCTCGGCCTGGCACGAGAGAAAGACGCCGCTGACATTGACGTCATAGATCTTCTGCCATTTTTCCATCGGCAGCGTCTCGGCAGGGTCGGCCCCCGCGACGCCGGCATTGTTGACGGCGATCGTCAGCGCGCCGAGTTCCTTTTCCGTGCGGTCGATCGCGGCCGACAGGTCGCTTTCGGACGTCACCGTGCCGGTCAGCACCAGCGCCTTGCGGCCGAGCGCCCTGATCTTGTCGGCCGTCTCTTCCAGTCCGCCCTTCGAGCTGTGGCCGAAACAGGCGACGTCGGCGCCGGCTTCCGCGAGCCCGATGGCGATCGCTTGGCCGATGCCGCTGCCGGCGCCGGTCACCAGCGCCACGTCGCCATGAAGATCGAAAAGTTTGGTCATTGGTTCCTCTCCTCCCTGCTCTCCCGGAACAAAGGGCGCCAACTCTTTGTTGGCGCCCCGCGCGGTCCGGTGCTTGGGAGGGTATCACCTGCTGCGCTTTGTTCCGATTCCGCGGGTTGCTTTTTCTCGTGCCTCAGCTCGTGGCGAGCTCCATGACGGCGACATTGCTTGCTTCCTCGCGATCGAGGATGCCGCGCTGGCGGCCGCGGCTCAGCACAAGCACGCGGTGCGAGAGCCCCAGCACTTCCTCGAGGTCCGAGCTCACCACCACCACCGCCATGCCCGAGCGGGCGAGATCGGCGATGACGTCGTAGATCGCCGCGCGCGCGCCGACGTCGATGCCGCGCGTCGGCTCGTCGAGGATGAACACCTTGGGCGGCCGCGACACCCATTTGGCGATGATCACCTTCTGCTGGTTGCCACCCGAAAGCTTGCCGACTGCCTGGTTCGGCCGTCCCTTGACGCCAAGCCTGGAGATACCGGCCTCGGCGAACCTCTGCACCGCCTTCGGAAATACCCAGCCCTTCGGCGCGACATGGTCGAAATTGCCGATCGCGAGGTTCTCGCCGATCGTCTGTTCCAGCACGACGCCTTGCGCCTTGCGGTCTTCCGGCACCAGTACGACGCCGGCCTTGATCGCGGCCGCCGGGCCGCTGAGATGGATCGGCTGGCCGGCGATGCGCACCGAGCCGGACAAGATCGGATCGGCGCCGGCGATCGCCCGCACCAGCTCCGTGCGGCCGGCGCCGATGAGCCCGGCAATGCCGAGAATCTCGCCTGATTTCACCGCGAAGGAAACGTTGTTGAAGCTGCGCTCCGGCGACGACAGGTTCTCGACCTCAAGCAATGTCTTGGCGCCGGGCGGCGAGAGCTTCGGGAACATGCGCTCGACGCTGCGCCCGACCATCTGTTCCACCACGGTGCGCACCGGGATATCGGCGCGCTCGTGCCGGGCGACGATGCGGCCGTCGCGCATCACCACCACGCGGTCGGCGATCTGCGCGATCTCGTCGAGGCGGTGGCTGATATAGATGAAGGACATGCCTTCCGCCTTGAGCTTGCGGATCTGCTTGAACAGCAGTTCCGTTTCCTCGCCGCCGAGCGCCGCTGTCGGCTCGTCGAGGATCAAAAGCTCGGCATTCAGCGTCAGCGCCTTGGCGATCTCGACCTGCTGCTGGGCGGCGACGCGCAGCGTGCGCACCTTGCGCTCGGGCGAGACGTCGAGGCCGAGGCGCTTCAACTGCGTCGAGGCCTTGGCGTTCATGGTCGCGCGGTCGATGCGGCCGCCGCGCATCGGCAGGCGCCCGACATAGACGTTCTCCGCCACCGACAGGTCCGGCAGCAGCTTCAGTTCCTGATGGATCATGCCGACCCCGGCCTCGATGGCCGCGGCGGGATTGGCGGGGGAATAGGGCTTCCCCCGCCAGATGATGGTACCGGCATCGGGCTTGGTCGAGCCGGCGATGATGTTGGACACCGTTGACTTGCCGGCGCCGTTCTCGCCGAGCAGCGCCACGACTTCGCCCGGCCGCACCTCGAAGCTCGCATCGGCCAGGACCTGCACCGGTCCGTAGCTCTTGCAGAGTCCGTTGACGAAGAGCCCGTTATGCGGGCTTTCGCCATTGTGGGGATCAAGGGACATCGTGGCGCTCTTCAGGTTTCGGCTAGCCAGCTCTCAGGGATGCTTCTCGATGAACTGCGCGACATTGTCCTTGGTGGTCAGCGTCGCGTCCTGCAGCTGGTCGGCGGGCAACTTGTCGCCGGCCACGAGCTTGACCGCCGAATCGACGGCGAGCCGGCCCATGCCCTGCGTCTGCTGCGTCGCGGTTACGTCGAACACGCCATCCTTCAGCGCCTTCAATGCTGCCACGTCGCCGTCGAAGCCGGCGATCCAGACCTTGTGGTCTGGATTGGCGACCTTGACCGCCTGCGCGGCGCCCAACGCCAACGCATCGGCCTGGCCGAAGATGATCGAGACGTTCGGGTGGGCCTGCAGCAGGTCCTGCGCCAGCTTGAAGCCTTCGTCCTGATGCCACTGGTCGCTCCAGAGCTCGCCGACCACCTTGATGTCCGGATTGGCCTTCAGCGCTTCGCCGCAGCCCTTTGAGCGGTCGACTTCCGGCGTCGTGCCCTTCTGGCCATGGATGATGACCATCTCGCCCTTGCCGCCGGCCTGCTTGGCGATGTAGTCGCACACGCCCTTGGCGGAATTGACGCTGTCGGTGGCGATGAAGGTGTCGCCGGGCGCGCCGTCGGCGTTGCGGTCGACATTGACCACCGGGATGCCGGCGGCCTTCGCGGTCTTGGTCGGCACGGTGGCTGCGGTGGCGCCGGCCGGGATGTAGATCAGCGCATCGATGTTCTGCGTGACGAGGTCCTGCACCTGGCTGACCTGCGTTGCCGAGTCGCCCTTGGCGTCGACGGTGATGACCTCGATGCCCTTCTCCTTGGCGTAGGCTTCGACCGACTGCTTGATCTGGTTGAAGAAGTCTGCCTGCAGATTGGCGACGGCCAGCCCGAGCTTCTTGGCGTCCTTGGCCGAGGCGGCGTCGGACAGGCCGAGCAGCGGGACGATGGCCGCGGCCGCAAGCAGCAGTGAACGTTTGGTCAGCATGTTTTTCCTCCGTTGGTGTTCAATCTGTCCGCCTGCGCATCGCGGCGCCCCCGGCCGGACAGTCCCAGTCTCGGATCGACCGATCCGTTTCGCCCGGACATTCGGGCGAATCCCTATTGCCTGCGGCGCCGCCAGGTATCGGTGGCGACCGCCAGCGCGATCACAACACCGATCACCACCTGCTGGATGAAGGGCGAGACGCCGAGCAGGTTGAGCCCGTTGCGGAGCACGCCGATGATCAGCACGCCGATCGCCGTGCCGCCGATCGAGCCGATGCCGCCCGACAGGCTGGCGCCGCCGATCACCACCGCGGCGATCGTGTCGAGCTCGTAGCCGACGCCCGAGCTTGGCTGCACCGAATCGAGCCTGGCCGCGAGCACGATGCCGGCCAGCCCCGCCAGCAGTCCGCAGATCGCATAGACCCAGTTGGTCAGCGACTTCACCGGGATGCCGGAGAGGCGGGCGACCTCGGCGCTGCCGCCGATGGCGTAGAGGTTGCGGCCGGTGGCGCGATAGTTGAGGAAGATGGCGAAGACGATCGCCAGCACGATCATCAGCCCGACGGTGATCGACAGGAAACCGAAATGGCGCACGATCGACAGGTTGGTGAACCAATCGGGAAAGCCGACGATCTGCGAACCGTCGGTGATCATGTTGGCAAGGCCGCGCGCCACCGACATCATGGCGAGCGTCGCGATGAAGGGCGGCAGTTTCGTCACCGTCACCAGCAGGCCAGAGACGAGGCCGCAGAGGGCAGCGATGACGAGCGCGGCCGCGATGCCTAACGGGACGCCGAGATTGAGATAGTCGGGGTAGGCGACATAGCCCATCACCATGGAGGCCAGCGCCAGCACCGAGCCGACCGAAAGGTCGATGCCGCCAATCAGGATCACCAGCGTCATGCCGATCGCCATGATGCCGAGCACGGTCACCTGGTCGAGCACGTTCAAGATGTTGCGAAAGGTGAGGAAGGTGTCGGTGGTCAACGCCAGCGCCAGGCACAAAAGCACCAGCCCGATCAGCGGTCCCATCGTTCCGGCAAACAGCGCCGAAAGCTTTGCACCCGACGCGGCCTGCGCGGCGCCGGTGCCGGCCTTCAACTCGCTCGTCTCGTTGCTCACGGCCACTTCGTCTCCTCCGTCAGCGGGCTGGCGTGCCTCGCCGTCCGCTCTTGTTCACCAGGCATCCTCCCTTGTGAACAATTTATCTTTGATATGCAATTTTGTTCAGCTAAAACATTCATCAGAAAATTGTCAAGTGCCGCGACGCATTCGGCGGCGGTTTGCGCGGACCGACGGTTTGTCATAGGGAAGTCCAGCGCACCCGGGAGGCATAAGGATGGCGGTGATCGAGAACGAGAAGGCTTCGCGCTTTCCGGATGCCGAGCTCAAGGCCCGCGCCGCCTGGCACTATTATGTCGAGGGCCTGACGCAGGAGCGGATCTCGGAGATTCTCGGCATCGGACGCATCAAGGTGCATCGCATCCTGTCGGCCGCGCGTGAGGAGGGCGTGGTCCAGTTCCGCATCCGCGACAGCGTCGTCGAATGTGTGCAACTGGAGGAAAGCCTGAAGCAGCGCTTCGGTCTCAGCCAGGCCGTGGTCGTGCCGTCGGCCGCCGATCGCAGCAATGCGCCACTGATGATCGGCCACGCCGCCGCCGCCTATCTGGCCGACAACGTCAATCCCGGTGACGTCATTGCGCTGGGCTGGGGCCGCACCCTGAAATTCGCCATCAACGAACTTCCCAGGAGACCGATCGCCAGGACCACGGTGGTCTCGATGCTCGGCGGCCTCACCCACGCGCAGCCGCTCAACCCGACCGAGAGCGCCTGGGAATTCGCCGAAAAGATCGGCGCCGAATGCTACCTTTTGCCGGTGCCGGTCTATGCCGACAGGCCGGAGCAGCGCGATGCCTTCATGAGCCAGCGCAGCGTCCAGGACGTCGTCTTCCGGGCGCGGCGCGCCAACATCGCCGTGCTCAGCGTCGGTTCCTTCTCCAGCGGCAGCCCGATCGCCAATTACGGCTTCATCAAGCCGAGCGAGCTCGAGGAATTGCAGGCGGCTGGCGCGGTTGGCGACATCCTCTGCCATTTCATTGACGCCGAGGGCCGCATCGTCGACCATGAGGTCAATCGCCGCGTCTGCGCCTATCCGCTGCAGGACCTTTCCGACATTCCGACCACCATCCTGGTGTCGGGCGGACAGGAGAAGATCGCCGTCATGCGCGCCGCGCTCGCCAATGCGAAGGTCTCGGTGCTGATCACCGATGAGGACGCGGCCAAGGGGCTGCTCAGCCGTTAGAGCAATTTCCGTCCGGAATTGCTCCAAACAAAGAGATGGCCGTTTCCGTGAAGCGGTGAACCTCTTTATCCTTCCGCGACCTCGCCGAGCCGGGCGTGAATGTCGCGTATGGCGTGATAGAGGTCGCGGTAGATTGCCTTGCGGGCGCGATAGATCGGCACCAGCGCTTCGATGGGATCGACCTGCTTCGTTGGCTGTGCCGCCATCGCCTTTGCCGCGTCCTCCGGCGAAGCGAACCAGCCGATGGCCGAGGCCGCCAGCATGGCGGCACCCAGCGCCGCCGCCTCGTTGACCGGCGAGACGAAGAGCGGCCGCTCGAGCACGCTCGCCATGATCTGCATCAAGAGCGTGGAATTGGTGCCGCCGCCGGCCGCGACCATCGCGCTGGCCTTGCCGGTCTGCTCTTCCATCGCGTCGGTGGCGATGGCCTGTTCCAGCGCGATGCCTTCCAGCACCGCGCGGAAGAGGTGCTTCGGCTCGTGGTCGAGCGACAGGCCGACGATCGCGCCGCGTGCGGCACCGTCCCAATACGGGCTCATGACGCCGGCCCAATAGGGCATGACGAGCAGGCCGTCGCTGCCGGGGGCAACAGTCATCGCCGCCTTTTCGAGCACGGCCGCCGAAGGCGAGCCGGTGGTGCGCACGATCCAGTCGACCAACTGCATGCCGGAGCGCAGCACCGTTTCCAGCATGAAGCCCGAGCCGGTCGGCGAAACCAGCGTGCGGAACGCGTCCGATGTCGTCACCGTGCCGGAATAGTTTCCGCTGACGACGCCGGAACCGAGCGAGAGATAGCTTTTGCCGGGACCGTAGACCCCCATGCCGAGGCCCATCGCCTGGCCGTCGCCAGCACCCGCCACGACCGGCGTGCCGGCCTCCAGACCGGTCGTCGATGCTATGCTTGCGGAAAGCGTGCCGCAGACCGCGCCTGGCGCCGTCAGTTCCGGCAATTGCTCCGCACGCAGGCCTGCCGCTTCGACCAGCCGCGGATGCCAGGCGCCGTGCGCGATGTCGAGCAGGCCGAGCGGATCGGCGCTTGCCGTGCTGGTGACGAGGCGCCCGGTCAGCCGGTGGACGAAGAAGGCGTGTACGTCGACAAGAGCTGCCGCATTGGTGAGCGCCTGCGGCTTGTGTTCCATCAGCCAGGCAAGGGCATAGAGCGCCGGCGTCGGGTCCGGCGGCTTGCCGCTCCAGTCGCGGATCGCCTCGCGGCCGAGCTCCTCCGAAAGCCGCGCCACTTGGCGACGGGCGCGTTCGTCGAGCCACAATATGGCGGGGATAAGCGGCTTGCCGGCGCTGTCGATCAGCGTGAAGGTCTCGCGCTGGTGAGCGATCGCGATCGCCTTGACGCGCGCCGCGCCGACCTTGGCGGCGACCTGCTTCAGCGCCGACAGCAGAGCCGTCCACCAGTGCTCGGCGTCCTGCTCGAAATGGCCGGGCGCCGGATTGGACAGCGGATAGGTCTCGCGCGCCTGGAACAGTTCAGTACCATCCCGCGAGAAGGCGATGGCCTTCACGGCCGTCGTCGAGGCGTCGATCCCGATTACGACATCGTCCATCAGGCGGGATTCCGAGGCTAATACATGTTGCGCAAAATGTGCCGCGGTTTTCAGCGAGGCGCTCTAGGCCGCGTTGGTTACGAACCGCCCGTCCGACTGGTCGAGACGACGGCGGATCT
Organism: Mesorhizobium sp. WSM4884; assembly: GCF_029625675.1. Lineage (NCBI taxonomy): Bacteria > Pseudomonadati > Pseudomonadota > Alphaproteobacteria > Hyphomicrobiales > Phyllobacteriaceae > Mesorhizobium > Mesorhizobium sp. WSM4884. The sequence goes on along the minus strand of NZ_JARTVO010000002.1, from coordinate 415,852 downwards.
GGGTTATCACCATCGAATCGTCGGGTACACAATTTTCATAGGTCAGGAAGTCGCCCGCCTTGACCGGCTTCACCACCTTGGCGCGTTCTGCAAGCCCGATCGGCAACACGCCCTTGGCGCGCGCGTCCTCCCAGGTCATGGCGAAACCGCGATAGTCGTTCTCGCCGATCATGCCGAGCGACTGCCCGGTGCCGAGATTGGTCTTGGCGACCGCCACCGCTTCGGCCACCGGATGGTCGAGAGGCTCCATGTCGGCGCGCTTGTAGACCACGGCGCGCGCTGCCGAAAGCGGCACTTCCAGGCTGGTGAGGTGATAGGGGCGGAAGATCGTGAAATAGGGGCCTTTGCCGACCTTGAGGTCGATCATGCGCTCCAGCACGCGAGGGTGCTTCGTCTCGATGATGCAGAACACGCCGGGCGCGACACCCTTGCCGATCGAATAGTCGACCACGCCCTTGCGGTGCAGCACGCCGCCGTCCTCGCGCGGGCAGAGCACGCTGGCCAGTTCCTCCAGCGTCGCCGTCGGGCCATGCATGCCCGGCACGTCGGGCACCAGGCCGGTGGCGTTGGCGATGGCCACCATCTCGATCGCCGTCTTGGAGCCGTCGACGAACTCGACCAGCATGCGCGCATTCATGTTGCGCTCGGCCGCTTCCTTTTCGTAGTCGGCCGGCACCGCGTCGATGTTCAGCGGATTGTTCTTGCCCTTGCCGGCGGCAACGATATTGAAGCCGAGGCTCTTGGCAAAGCCGATGATCTCCAGCGTGCAAGCCGGCTCGTCGCCGGCAGCACCCGTATAAACCACGCCGGCCCTGCGCGCCTCTTCCTTCAGGAAGCGGCCTATTGTGATGTCGGCCTCGACATTGAGCATGACGATATGCTTGCCGTTCTTCATCACTTCGAGCGCGAACAGCGTGCCGATATTGGGATTGCCGGTGGCGTCGATGATGACGTCGACGCGGCCGGCGGCGGCGAGCGCATGCAGGTCCTCGGTGACGGCGATCTTGCCGGCCTCGATGGCGCGGTCGATGGCAGCCGCGTTGCTTGCCTGCACGATGTCGGAACGGTCATGGCCGGCGAGAAGCGCGGCGTCGATCGCCGCCTGCGGCCGGACTTCTGAAATGGCGCCGATGCGCATGCCCGGCATGAGTGCTACCTGAACGACGATGTCCGTTCCCATCTGCCCGGCGCCGGCGAGACCGATCGTGATCGGCCCTTGTTGCTCAGCGCGCTGCAGGAGTTCCGCTGCGAATTGCGGATGGGACATGTCGCTTCCTCCACTCATTGGCGCGTCGCCGCGCCGCGATCATCGTTTGAACATTCCTATTTCTATTTGAAAAATATTTCAACCGGCATTTGAGTCCTACCCGGGAGAAATCATTCCGATGTCGGCGGGACAGTGCCCCAAGGGGGAGATCGGCCGTCATTGCGATCCCCGCTAATTTTCAACGTTGAAAAGTGAGTGGGGCGCCGAAACAGCCAATCTCCCTCCTTGTGGGGGAGATGTCCGGCAGGACAGAGGGGGGCACGAAGGAATGCGACGGCTGCTATTTCTCACCGTACCGCTTCGTTGGCCAATGCCGCGAGTTGGAGCTCAAAAATACCCGTCGGACGCCGCCGTCGCTTCCTTAGGTATCTCCACCCCGTCGATGAGAATCTTGTCGACCAGCTCGTGATGAAAACACACCAGCCCCTTGATGCGCTCGGCCTCGTGCACCGGCTCGGGATAATACCAGACGAGGTTCTCGTGCCGCTTCTTGGGCGTCGTCACATGGTAGTAGTTGGAGATGCCCTTATAGGGACAGCGCGAGATGTAGCGGCTGGGCGTGAACATATCGAGCCGTGTGTCCGAGATCGGCAGATAGTGGCGCACCGGATGGCCGGTCTCGAACAGGAACACGCCGCGCCGTGAATCGGCGACCTGCTCGCCGTCGAGGATCACCTGCACGCGCCGCGAGGAGGGCAGGCAGTCGACGCGCCGGAACGGATCGCGGGCATGAACGAAGATCTCTTCGTCCTCCTCCCACCAATGCGTCATCTTCGGCCAGTAGAAGGATATGTAGTCCGCAATCGGCGGGCAGCCTTTGACCGGATCGAGATAACGCCAGGCGCCATCCTCGACCAGCGTGATGCCGGTGTTCAGCGAATAATGCGTCGCGGTGCCTTTGAACGGGTCCTCCGTCGTCGTCCTGCTCGGCAGCAGGAACTCCTCGCGCACGTCGCTCATCGGGAAGTAGTAGACCGGCAGATGGTCGCTCTCGTAGAACACGAGTGCCTTGGTGGTGTCGGCGACGATCATCGGCCCGACCTGCACGCGCAGCCGCTTGGGCGAGGGCATGGTGAAGGCGACATAGCCCGGTTCGAACTCATATTGCACGATACTGTCGAGCAGCGGGAAATGCGGCCCGCGGCCGCGCAAATGAGACTTGCGAATGGTCGTCGTCCTTTCCTCGTCGTTCGCGGCCAAGTTCTTGCGCGCGATCATGATCAGCCTATCGATATCCGGTCGAGCAGCAGACCGGCGGCGATCGGCGGCAGGCCGCTGACATTCTTGCGCACCGGCACCAAGAGGTCCGGGAAATAGCTAAAGATCACCGGCGTCTCGTCGAGCAGCAGCTTTTGGATATCGGACGCGGCCTTGCGCTGGGAATCGAGATCGAGCGCCTTGAGATAGCCGGTGACCAGCCCGTCATAGGCGGTGTTCTTGAAATGCGCCGCGTTCCAGGGGCCGTCGCTGACCAGCGGGCTTTTCAGGAACACATTCGGCACGCTGCGATGCGCGTAGTCGGTGATGCCGAGCGGGGTATCCAGCCAATCCGACTGGCCGAACACCGCCTTGCCGTAATATTTGTCCTGGTCCTCGATGTTGAGCGAGATGCGTGCGCCGATCTCCTTGGCGAAGTTCTGGAAGAGCTGCGCGTATCCGGGAACGTCGGAATAGCGCAGCGTCGTCAGCGTCATGTCGAAGCCATTCGCGATGCCTGCTGCTTCCATCAGCTGCTTGGCCTTGGCGATGTCCTGCGTGCGCTGCGCCACCGACTTGTCGGTAGCGGGGAAGGCCGGCGCGAACGGGCTGTCGTTGCCGGTGGCCGCCATGCCGCGGCAGAGCCCGTCGACCAGCTTGGAGCGGTCGATGCACAAGGCCAGCGCCTGGCGCACCCGCTTGTCGGTGAAGGGGGCCATGTCGCAGCGCATATGGAGCTGGCGATGCGCGGTCGAGGCGACGCGCAGCACGGTGATGTCCGGATTGCCGAGCACCACCTGGCTGACGTCGAGCGGGATGGCGTCGAGCACGTCGACCTCGCCCGCCTGCAGCGCCAGGATGCGCGGCTGCACGTCGGCGTAGAACTTGAACTCGAGTCGGTCGGGCAGCGCCTTCTCGCCCCAATAGTCAGGGTTGCGCACGAAGCTCGCGCCGACTTTCGGCGTATAGCTTTCGAGCCGGAAAGGGCCGGTGCCCTCGAAAGTCTTCTCGTAGTCGCCCTTGTAGCTCGCCGGCAGGATGACGGCATTGTAATTGTCGATCGACACCGAATAGGGGAAGCTGCCGTTCGGCGCATCGAGATGGAACTCGACGGTGTGGTCGTCGACCTTGCGCGTGCCGCCTTTCGACAGCAGGCCCTTGAATACCGACAGCGCGTTGGATGCGCCGTTCGGATCGGCGAGCCGGTCGAAGGTCGCCACGACGTCGTCGGCCTTGAAGTCCTCGCCATTGTGGAATTTCACGCCCTTGCGCAGCTTGAAGGTCCAGACGCTGCCGTCGGCATTAGGCGACCAGCTTTCCGCCAGCACCGGTTTCAACGTGAGGTCCGGCTGCGTCACGCACAGGAATTCGGCCGTCTGGAAGACAAGCTGGTAGCTGCCGCTGTCATAGAAGGTCACCGGATTGATGGCGCCGCCGGGCAAGGCGACGCCTGCACGCACCGTGCCGCCCGGCTTGCCTTCGGCACGCGCTTCAGGAGCGCCAAGTCCGACCGCCGAGGCGATGCCGCCGAGCAAGGGCAGCGACAGGCCGAGCACGCTGCCATGGCGCAGGAATTCGCGACGCCCGATCCTGCCGGCGAGCAATTCGTCGATAGCGGAATTTTCGATTGCGCTGAGATGTCTGCGAGCGGCGTCGATCGTCCTGAAATGCTTCGGCATGGTTGCATTCCTTGGCTGGCGTGGGGGCTTTGTCATCTAGTTCATTGTTGATCGCGACCGAAAAGCGATATTTTTTGATGAAGGCCATCGGTATCTTCGATTGCCACCGAGCCGAAAGCGAATGCCATGGATACCGAGAATCTGCGCAGTTTCCTTGAGGTCGCCGAGCACGGCAGTTTCACCGTCGCCGCCCACCGGCTGAACCTTGCCCAGTCCACCGTCAGCGCGCGCATTCGCGGGCTCGAAGAACAATTGGGACGCAAGCTGTTCGTCCGTGACAGCGACGGCGTCACGCTGACGCCCGCCGGCCGGCAGTTTTTGCCGCATGCCTCGACGATCACCCGGACCTGGGAGCAGTCGCGCCAGGACATCGCGGTTCCTGATGGGTACGAGACGCTGCTGAGGCTCACCGCGCCTGCCTATCTCTGGGACAGCATCACCTCGCCCTGGATCGACTGGATGCGGGCGAAGCGGCCGAACGTGGCGCTCAGGCTGGAAGGCAGCTTTCCGGATCTCGCGATCGACCAGATGGCCGAGGGCCTGCTCGACATCTGCATTCTCTATCTGCCCAAGCCTCATCCCGGCATCGTCTATGAGACATTGGCCGTCGATCAGGTGGTGCTCGTCCAGCATACGGCGCAGGCCGGGCCGTGGACACAGAATTACATCCTGATGGACTGGGGGCTGGAATTCCGCGTCGAGCACGACCGCGCCTTCGCCGCCATGGTGAAGCCCGCGATCTCCGCCGGGCTGGTGTTCATCGGCCTGCAGCATGTGCTGTCGCAACGGGCGGCCCGCCTATCTGCCGCTGAGCGCCGTCAGCGCTCACATCGAGCGCGGCGAGTTGCGGCGCGTCGAGGACACGCCGGTGTTCCAGCGGCCCATCTACCTTGCCTACCCCGAGAACCCGGCATCTTCGGATGCCCTCGATATAGCCCTGGCCGGCCTGCGCACGCTCGCCAGGAACCTGTCCGGCGATCAGGCTTTCGCGGAGAGCGACCGCGCCTTCAGCATGGCGGGTGGGGCGGCATTTTGATCGCGATCACGCCGGCTCCACGGCCTTCGGCTTCTGCAGCCGTGCCAATTCCGCAAAAGGAATGTGGCAGCGGATCGTGTGCCCAGGCTCGGCCTCGATGAGTTCCGGCTCCTGCGTCTCGCAGATCGCGCCGATCTTGCGCGGGCAGCGCGTGTGGAAGACACAGCCTGTCGGCGGGTTGGCCGCGCTCGGGATTTCGCCGTCGAGGCGGATGCGCGAGCTCTCCGTCCGGTCGAGTTTAGGCACGGCCGACAGCAGCGCCTCGGTATAGGGGTGATGCGGGCCGGAAAAGACCGCTTCCGACGGTCCGAACTCCATGATGCGGCCGAGATAGAGCACGGCGATCTTGTCGGACAGATAACGCACCACGCCGAGGTCGTGCGAGATGAAGATGTAGCTGACATCCTGCTTCGACTGCAGGTCGGCGAGCAGGTTGAGGATCGCCGCCTGCACCGACACGTCGAGTGCCGAGGTCGGCTCGTCGCAGACGACGATGCGCGGATCGCCGGCGAAGGCGCGCGCGATCGCCACGCGCTGCTTCAGCCCGCCCGAAAGCTGCCGCGGCTTGACCGCGAGATGGCGGTCGGTGAGGCGCACCGAGCGGACAAGCTCTTCGAGCCGCGTGTCCAGCGTCTTGCCGGTGAGCCCGCCAAGCCGCTTCAAGGCGCGGCTGAGGATGTGCCGGATCGAATGCGAACGGTTGAGCGCCGAGTCCGGGTTCTGGAAGACGATCTGCACCGCCTTGACCTGATCTTCCGAGCGGCTTGCAAGCCGTGGCGCCAACTCTCTGCCTTCGAGCTCGATGCTGCCGCCGTCGTCCGGCGAGACGAGGCCGAGCAAAAGCCTCGCGAAGGTCGTCTTGCCGCTGCCGGATTCGCCGACCAGGCCGAGCGTCTCGCCGGGCCTCAGGCTGACAGAGACGTCCTTCACCGCTCTCAGCGCACGGCCGTGGCTGGCATAGGTCTTGTTCAGCCCTTCGACCCGCAGCACGGGTGGCGCCTGCTTCGGCGCCACGGCAGGAAGCTCGGCGGGCGTGGCGCGCGGCAGCGCCTGCGCCTTGTCGTGATAGTGGCAGCGCGACAGCCGGCCTTCACCCAGATCGTAAAGCGGCGGCGGCTCGCTGCGGCAGCGCTCCGTCGCCAGCGCGCAGCGGTCGGCGAAGGCGCAGCCGACGATATTGGCGCCGATGCCGGGCAGGAAGCCGGGGATGGTGTCGAGCCGGCCCTGATCCTTGCGCTGGCCTCCGCGTGGCAGGCAGCGCAGCAAGGCGACTGTGTAAGGATGGCGCGGGTCGTTGAACACGTCCTTGGTCGCGCCTTCCTCGACGAGCATGCCGGCATAGAGCACGCCGACGCGGTCGCACATGTTGGAGACGACGGCGAGGTTGTGGCTGATGAACAGGATCGATGCCGACAGCTCCCTTCTCAGTTGAGCGATCAGGTCGAGCACTTCGGCTTCGACGGTTGCGTCGAGGCCGGTCGTCGGCTCGTCGAGGATCAGCATCGATGGGTCGTTGGCCAAGGCCATGGCGATCGCCACGCGCTGCTGCATGCCGCCGGACAACTGATGCGGATAGCGCTGCATGACGCTCACCGGATCGGAGATGCGCACAAGGTTCAGCATCGCGATCGCCTTGTCGTTCGCCGCCTGTCCCGAGATGCCGGCAAGCTCGAAAATCTCGGTCAGTTGCCGTCCGATGCGCAGCGACGGGTTCAGCGCCTTGCCGGGATCCTGGTAGACCATCGACACGCTCTCCGCGCGGGCGCGCCTGAGCGCATCGGCGTCGAGCTTCATCACGTCCTTGCCGTCGAGCGCGATCGAGCCGCCGGTGATCGAGCCGTTGCGCGGCAGGTAGCGCACCACCGACAGCGCCGCGGTGGACTTGCCGCAGCCGGATTCGCCGACCAGTCCGTAGGCTTCGCCGCGGCCGATCTTGAAGCTGACATTGCGCAGCACCGCCCGGTTGCGGCCGCCGACGCGATAGGCGACCGAGAGATCGTTGAGCTCGAGCGCGTTCGTGTCAGTCATTGAACGCTCCATGGACACCGTCGGCCACCAGGTTGACGCCGATAACCAGCGAGGCGATCGCCAGCGCATCGAACAGCACCGTCCACCAGAAGCCGCCGCCGATCATGCCGTAGTTGCTGGAGATCGAGAGCCCCCAGTCGGGCGAGGGCGGCTGGATGCCGAAGCCCATGAAGGACAGCGTGGCGACGGCGAAGATCGCATAGCCGAGCCGCACCGTCGTCTCGACCAGGATCGGCGGGATGACATTGGGCAGGATCTCCACGAACATTGTGTGCAGCGCGCCTTCGTGGCGCAGCTTTGCCGCCGCGACATAGTCGAGCTCGCGTTCGGCGAGCACCGCCGAGCGCACCGTGCGGGCGATGATCGGCGCGAAGCTCAGGCCGATGACGATGATGACGGTGATCTTCGAGGTGCCGAGCGCGACGATGGCGAGCAGCGCGATGATCACCACAGGGATCGCCATGAAGGCTTCCAGCACGCGGCTGACGATGTCGTCGACGATGCCGCGGAAATAGCCGATCAGCAGGCCGAGCGCGGTGCCGGCGACGGTCGCGAGCAACGTGGCCAAAGGCGCGACCGTCAGGATATCGCGCGAGCCGACGATGACGCGCGAGAAGACGTCGCGGCCGATCTGGTCGGTGCCGAACCAGTGCTCGGCCGAGGGCGGCGAAAGCGCGTTGATGATGTCGTCGGCGAGCGGGTCGTAAGGCACGAAGTGCTCGCCGAACAGTGCGCAGACGATCCAGAACAGGACGATACCGAGCCCGGTCAGGAAGGTGCCGGACCGCAACAGCGAATGCAGCACCTCGCCCCAGGGGCCGCGCCGCGAAGCGGCGTCGGGTGCGGGCACATTCGCGGGAGTGTCCGTCGCGCTCATTGCTCTGCTCCCAGCCGGATGCGCGGATTGAGCACGGAATAGAGGAAGTCGGCGACCAGGGTCGCCACCGCGTAGACGATGCCGATGGTGAGGATGCCGGCCTCGAGCATCGGAAAATCCTTGCCGCGCGCGGCGGTGAAGATCAGCGAGCCGATGCCCTGGTAGCGGAACAGCGTCTCGATGACGACCAGCCCTCCGATCAGGTAGCCGGTCTGCGTGGCGATGACGGTGATGGTCGGCAACAGCGCGTTGCGCAGCACATGCCGCCAGATCACCGTGCGCCACGGCAGGCCCTTGAGCACGGCAGTGCGCGTATAGTCGGAATCGAGCGCCTCGATCATGCCCGACCGCGCCATGCGGGCGATATAGCCGAACAGCACCAGAAACAGCGGCAGCGACGGCAGGATGAGATAATAGAGCTGGATGAAGAAGCCGGCGCCTTTCGGCCAGGCCGCGGCGATCGGCAGCCAGCGCAGCCATACGCCGAAGATCAGGATCAGGATGATGCCGGTGACGAATTCGGGCAGCACCGTCACCGACAGGCCGCCTAGGCTGATGATGCGGTCGAGCGGCCGGTTGAGGTTGAGCGCCGCGATGACGCCGCCGAGGATGCCGATCGGCACCACCAGCACGAAGGCGACGAGCGCCAGCTTCAGCGAATTGCCGAGCGCGCCGATGACGAAAGGCGCCACCGGCGCGCGGAAAATGTAGGACGTGCCCATGTCGCCATGCAGGAAATTCCAGATCCAGCTTCCGTACTGGACGAGCAGCGGCCGGTCGACGCCGAGCGAATGGTTGAGCGCGTCGACGGCGCGCTGATCGGCGAACGGTCCAAGGATGGCACGCCCGACATTGCCGGGCAGCACCTGGCCGCCGAGGAACACCATGACGCTGAGCAGGAACAGCGTGACAAGCGACAGAGCGAGGCGCCGGACGAGGAAAGCGAGGATGGCGAATACTCCTATTGGAGCCGGCTCTCCGTGGAGAGCCGGCCGTCAGGGATAAGCTTGTTCTCTCTCGTCAGGCTTTCGAAGCCTTCTCGAGGAACAACTGCGACATGGCGGTGGGCTGCACGCCCGCCACGCCTTTCGCCGTCGCCGTCAGGTAGTCGTAGAAATAGCCGAAGATGACCGGCGTTTCCTCGAGCAGCAGCTTCTGGATCTTGCCGGCGGTGGCTTTCTGCGCCTCGAGGTCGAGGGCCGCGATATAGCTCGTCGCCAGCTGGTCGTAGTCCTTGTTCTTGAAATGCGCCGCATTCCAGGTGCCGTCGCTCTTCAGCGGCGCGGCGAGATAGACGTTCGGCACGCCGCGATGGCCGTAGTCGGTGATGCCCATCACCGAATCCAGCCAGTTCGACTTGCCGAACACGGCATCGCCGTAATAGGCGCCCTGGTCGAGGATGTTGAGCTCGAGCTCGATGCCGATCTCCTTGACCCAGTTCTGGATGAGCTGCGCGTATTCCGGGATTTCGAGATAGCGCTCGGTGGTCAGCGTCACCTTGAAGCCCTTGCCGGCGCCCGCCGCTTCCATCAGCTGCTTGGCCTGCGCGATATCCTGCTCGCGCTGCGGCACGCTGGCGTCGGTCGACGGATAGACGCCCGCGAACGGGCTGTCGTTGCCTTCCTGGGCGCGGCCCTTCATCAGGCCGGCGACGAGCTTCTTGCGGTCGATGCTGAGCGCAATCGCCCGGCGCACGCGCGGATCCTTGAACGGGTCGGCATCGCACTGCATGTGCAACTGCTGATGCGCCACCGACTTCAGGCTGATGATGGAGACGTTCGGATCATTGAGCAGGCCGACGCCGGCCAGCACCGGCATCTGGTTGATGATGTCGATCTGGCCGCCCTGCAGGGCAAGGATCTGGGCCTGCATGTCGGAGAAGAAGGTGAACTCGGTGCGTTCCGGCAAGGCCTTCTCGCCCCAGTAATCCTCGTTGCGCACGAAGGAGGCGCCGACCTTGGCGGTGTATTTTTCCAGCTTGAACGGACCCGTGCCGTCGAAGCTCTGTTCGTAGCCGCCCTTGTAGCTCGCCGGGATGATGACGGCGTTGTAGTTGTCGGACGACACCATGTAGGGGAAGTTGCCGTTCGGCGCGTCGAGGTGGAACTCGACGGTATAGTCGTCGACCTTCTTGGTCGCGCCCTTCTGCAGGATGCCGTTGAACACCGACAGCGCGTTGGACGAATTGGCGGGGTCGGCGAGACGGTCGATGCTGGCCACCACGTCGTCGGCCTTCATCTCGCCGCCGCTGTGGAACTTGACCCCCTTGCGCAGCTTGAAGGTCCACACCGTGCCGTCGGCATTGGGCTTCCAGCTTTCCGCTAGCGCCGGCTTGAGCACTAGGTCGGGACCGTCGATGCAGAGGAATTCAGCGACCTGCTGCAGCACCAGCAGACCGCCGGCGTCGGCGATGGTCACCGGATCGATCGCGGCGGACGGCACGTTGCTGCCGACGCGGATGGTGGCGCCGGGCGCCCCTTGCGCGCGGGCAAGCGAGGGCGCGGCGCCGAAGCCCGCCGCCATGCCGATGCGGCCGAGAAGCGGCAGCGACAGGCCGAGCAGGCTGCCGTGGCGGACGAAGTCGCGGCGACTGACGCGGCCGTCGATGAGGCCGTCGATGAGGTGATTTTCGAGCGGCGTGCGGTTGCGCCGGATGAGATCGAGAATGCGGTAGTTCTTGCTCATGGGTCTAAACCCTTCCCCAGTTCTTGTGGTTGGCGAGTGCATTCCGGTTGACGAATTCCGTGGAGTTCTCCTGTCCCGGCCGTCGTCAACAATTTCAGTTGGCCGAACTTAGCATGCAGTTTGGTCTGGTCCATCCGCTCCTTGAACCGGGAAGGTCAGATTTTCTTGATGCATGCCTTGTTCGGTCTTGCGGCCCAATCGAAATCGGGGCCGCTTCATCTACCCGGTCTGTCGCCTCCTTTCTTCACGTCCGCCCGGTGCAATGCGGCCGGCCTTCATCTCAGCCGATCTCGAAGAAGGGCTTGCCGAGCAGGTCGGGGTCGACGTCGATACCGAGGCCGGGCCCATCGGGAATGCCCATGCGGCTGCCCGTCACCGGCGGCTTGTTGGAAGCGGTGCGCACCGTCACCCATTCGTGGAAGGCGATGGCGTGCAGCCGGCGCTCCTCCGGCGTCGACAGCGACAGATGCGCCATGGCGGCCGTGTCGATCTCGGCGCCGCCGGTATCCTCAATAGTGATCATGAAACCGAGATCGACGGCGACGTCACGAATCAAGCGGGTTTGCGTCACGCCGCCCAGCCGCGAGATCTTCAGCGTCAATCCGTCGGCGGCACCTCGGCGATGGATTTCCAGCATCTCGCCCAGCGAGGTGACGGATTCGTCGAGCACCATCGGCTTGCCGAGCATGCGGCGCACCGACATGTTTTCCTCGATGGTCGTGCAGGGCTGCTCGAACGTATACTCGATGCCGCGTGTGGCGTCGGCGAACTGGCGCGCCTGGTAGGGCGTCCAGCCGGCATTGGCGTCGCAGAAGATCACCGTGCCCTTTGGCACAGCAGCGGCCACCGCGGTCACCCGCTCGATGTCGCCGCGCACATTGCCGCCGACCTTGACCTGCAGCCGGTGATAGCCTTCGGCGACGATCTTCTTGGCAAGCGCCGCCATCTGGTCGACCGTGCCATGCGTGACGACCCGGTAGAGCTCCGCCGTCTCGCTCTCGCGACCGCCGAGCATCGTCACCAGCGGAACGTCGGCCGCGCGCGCCGCCAGATCCCAGCAGGCCATGTCGAGCGCGGCTTTGACGTAGGGATGACCTTTGAACACCGTGTCCATCAGCCTGACGATGCCGGCCAGTCCGCGCGGATCGCGGCCGATGAGATGCGGCGCGATCTCAGGCACGCCCGCGCGCGTTCCCGCCGGAAACGCGGCCGAATAGAAATTGCCGAGCGGCGCCATCTCGCCCCAGCCGGTCACGCCGCTGTCGGAGGTGATGGCGACGATCACCGCATCGAAACAGTCGGCGACCCGTCCCTTCGACATGCGGTAGGGTCCGTCCACGAAGGGCTGCACGACATGATAGGCCTTGATGCTCTTGATCTGCACGTTGCTGTCCGTTATCCGCGAGTGGGTCAGTTCTTCGACGCGCGCCTTTCGAGGCCGCGCGCATAGGCAAGAAGCTCTTCGAAATCGCCGTCGATATGCTCGCGTGCATGCCGTTGGGCGGCACGCATGTCCAAGCCCTTGAGCAGCGCCACATAGGTTTCGTGCAGGTCCTCGGCCGGCACCGGCTCGTTGCGCGCGCGCTGATGCAGCGCGAAATACATCTGCAGCCGGCTGGTCAGCCGCTGCCAGGTTTCCAGCAGCACCGAATTGTCGGCCCATTCGTAGATCAGCCCGTGCAGCCGCAGCGCCGTCTCGATCTGGCGCGTGGTGTCGAGCGCCCGCGTCGCCTGCTTGACCGCTTCGTGGCGGCGGTCGAGCTCGTCGGAGAAACACTGGTCGCGCTGCGGCCAGGCGAGCTCGATGGCGAATTCTTCCAGCACCTTGTTGAGCGAATAGGCGTCGATGATGTCCTTGGCGGTGACGTCGATGACGAAGGTCCCGGCATAGGGGATGCTGGTGAGCACGCCTTCCTGCACCAGCTCGCGCATCGCCTCGCGCAGCGGCGCGCGGCTCACCCGCATCTGTTCGGAAATCCTGAGCTCGTTGAGCTTCTGCCCGGGCTCCAGCTGGCCCGTCAGGATGGCGCGCCTGAGCAGCGCGACGATCTCCGCCCTGCGCGTCGTATCCGCGATCGGACTGAAATCCAGCTTCGCCATATGTCCCTCCGGGTGAGCCGGCTGCAAGACAAGCAGATTGTCGACAATCCAACAAGAGGGCGGCGATCGATTTTTTGCTGATTGCGACGCGCAAAGAAAAAAACGGCGCCCTCGGCGTGGGAGCCGAGGACGCCGTCGGACCGGAACTGATGGGGGTTATCAGCTGGCCGGTTTCGGTTGCGGCAAGGGAGAAACCGGCATTCCGGGTCCGATCTTCTGCAGGTTGCCCGTGATCACTTGGTCGCTCTCGGAGATGCCGGAGGTGACGGAGATCAGGTCGCCGTCGGTCGGCCCGAGCGAGACCAGCTTCTGGTCCACGGTGTTGCCCTTGCCGAGGACATAGAGGTATTTGCCGAGCTGGCTGGAGCCCAGCGCCACCTGCGGCACCATCAGCGTGTTGGGCTGCTCCTTCACATGCAGCCGCACGCGCACATATTGGCCGGGCAGCAGCCTGAACTTGGCGTTGCCGATCGTGGCGCGGGCGGTGATCGTGCCGGTCGAATGGTCGATCGTGTTGTCGATGAAGGTGAGCTGGCCCTTCTGGCTCGGCTCGGTCTCGCCCGGCAGAAGCACGTCGACCGCGATCGGACCGGCCGCCTTCGCTTCCTCGATCTGGACCAGGTCGGTCTCGCTCGGATTGAAGGTGACGTAGATCGGGTCGAGCTGCACCAGCGTGTTGAGCACCGTGCCGGCGACGCTGACCAGCGTGCCGACCGAGGCCTGGTTGCGGCCGATGCGTCCCGGGAACGGCGCCTTGATTTCGGCATAGCCGAGATTGAGCTCGGCCGTTCGCACCGCCGCCTTGTCGAGCAGCAGCGCCGCTTCGGCTCCGCGCAAGGTGCTGGTGCGCTGGTCGAAACTGTCCTTGGCGAGATAGCCGCTCTTGGCGAGCTCGCTGCCGCGACCGAGGTTGGAGCGCGCATAGTCGAGCGTCGCCGTGTCGCGCTCGACCTGCGCCTTGGCCTGGTCAAGCGCTGCCTGATAGTCCTCGGGTGCTATCTTGTAGAGCAGGTCGCCCTGCTTGACGTCGCTGCCGTCCGCCGCGGTCTGCTCCTGCAGATAGCCCGGCACGCGCGCCTGCAGCGTGATGCTGCGGATCGGCTCGACGCGAGCGGCGTAGTCGAGATAGATCGGCAGCGTCTTCTTGACGACGTTCACCACCGGCACCGGCATGACGAAGGCCTTGGGCGCGGGCGCCGCGCCTGCCGTGCTGGCGTTGAGGCTGAGATTGCCCATGTCGAGCAGGTGGACGCTGGCCACCGAAATTGCGCCCAGCGCGACGGCCGTTCCTAAAGCGATTTTCCATTTGCGCATGTTGGTCTCCAATCCTATTCGGCCGCATCGGCGAGCCGCACTGGCTCGGCGGTCGGTTCAATCTCTTGTTGGTGCGGGGCATACTGATGCCCCGCGGCAGGTTCGTTCTCGCCGCCGCGCTCGCGCAGCTTCTCGATGACCGCGTAGAACACCGGCACGAAGACCAGCGACAGGATGGTCGCCGCCACCATGCCGCCAAAGACGGTGGTGCCGATCGACTGCCGGCTGGCGGCACCCGCGCCCGTCGCGAACATCAGCGGCAGCACGCCGAGGATGAAGGCAAAGGCCGTCATCAGGATCGGCCGCAGCCTCAGCCGCGCGGCCTCCATCGCCGCCTCGACGATGGTCAGGCCCTCCTCGCGCCGGCGCCTGGCGAACTCGACGATCAGGATCGCGTTCTTCGCCGCCAGGCCGATCAGCATGACGAAGCCGATCTGCGAGTAGACGTCGATCTGCATGCCGCGCAGCAAAAGCACGACGAAGGCGCCGAACAGAGCGAGCGGGACGGCAAGCAGCACCATGAAAGGCATGGCGAAGCTTTCATATTGCGCCGCCAGGATCAGGAAGACGAAGACGATCGCCAGCCCGAACACGACCGAGGCGATCGAGCCCGCCTTGAGCTCCTGATAGGTGATGCCGGTCCACTCGTAGCCGAAGTCCCGCGGCAGCACGTTTGCCGCCGCCCGCTCCATCGCCGCCACCGCCTGTCCGGACGAGAAACCTGGAGCGGCGCCGCCGTTGATGAGGGCCGACGCGTTGTTGTTGTAATGCGGCACGGTCTCGGGACCGACGATCGGCACCAGCTTGCCCAGCGTGCTCAGCGGCACCATGCCGCCCGACGCGTTGCGCACATAGAGCCGCGAGATGTCGTTCGCATTTCCGCGCGCGTCCTTGTCGGCCTGGATGGTCACACGGAAGGTGCGGCCGAACAGGTTGAAGTCGTTGACGTACAGCGAGCCGAGATAGATCTGCAGCGTGTTGAACACGTCCGGCAGGTTGAGGCCGAGAAGCTTCGCCTTGCTGCGGTCGAGGTCGTAGTTGAACTGCGGCGTCGAGGTCGAGAAGGACGAGAACAGCTGCTGCGGATTGAGCTCCGGTTGCTTGCGCGCCTCGGCGATCAGCGCCTGCGTGACCTCGTTGAGCGCGGCGCTGCCGCGTCCGGAGAGGTCTTCCACCTGGAACTCGAAGCCGCCGGTGGTGCCGAGGCCCGGGATCGAGGGCGGATCGAAGGACAGAGCGAAGGCTTCCGGTATCTGCAGCAACTTGTTGCGCACGTCAGCGACCAGCTTCGAGGCGTTCTGGTCGGGGCCGCGCTCGTCCCAAGGCTTCAGGATGGCAAATTCCACCGCCGAGTTCGACTGCGCGGCGCTGGTCAGGAAGTTCAGGCCGCTGATCGAGCCGACGATGTCGACGCCGGGCGTGTTCTGCAGGATGTCGCGCGCCTTCTGCGCCACCGCGTCGGTGCGCTCCAGTGACGCGCCGTCCGGCAACTGGATGACGACGAAGAAATAGCCCTGGTCCTCGACGGGGAGGAAGGTCGAGGGCAGCTTCTGCCAGACGAAATAGGTCGCGACCAGGCCGGCCGCGAACAGGCCGAGCATGGCCCAGCGCAGCCTGATCAGGATGCGCACGCCGCGCGCATAGGCATGCGACAGCCAGTCGAAGCCGGCATTGAACCAGCGGAACAGGAAGAACTGCGTCTCGCCGCGATGGCGCAGGAACGCGGCGCTCAGCGCCGGGCTCAGCGTCAGCGAGTTGAAGGCCGAGATGCCGACCGAGATCGCCACCGTCAGCGCGAACTGGTTGTAGAGCCGCCCCGAGACGCCGGGAATGAAGGCGACCGGGATGAACACCGCCCCGAGCACCGCGGTGGTGGCGATGATCGGTCCGGTCACCTCGGCCATCGCCGCGCGCGTCGCGGCGAGCGGCGCGAGGCCGGCTTCGAGCTGTCGCTCGACATTCTCGACCACGACGATGGCGTCGTCGACGACGAGGCCGATCGCCAGCACCATGCCGAGCAGGGACAGCATGTTGAGCGAGAAGCCCAGCATGTACATCACCGCCAGCGTCGCGATCAGCGATACGGGAATGGCGATGGTCGGGATGATGGTGGTGCGCCAGCTCTGCAGGAAGATGAAGACCACCGCCACGACCAGCACCAGCGCCTCGCCGAGCGTGATCAGCACGTCATGCATCGAGGCCGAGACGAAGCGCGTCGTGTCGTAGTGCATGGCGTAGCTGACGCCCTTCGGGAAGCGCTGCGAAAGCTCCTGCATCTTGTCCTTGACCCGCTGCTGCAGGTCGAGCGCGTTGGAGCCGGGCATCTGGTAGACGGCGAGCACCACGGTCGGGTCCTTGCCGAAGAAGGCGGACGACGAATATTGCAGTGCTCCGAGCTCGATGCGGGCGACGTCGCGCAGCCGCACCAGCGAGCCGTTCTGCGAATTAGCGCGCACGACGATGTCGCCGAATTCCTTCGGGTCGCTCAGGCGGCCGACCGCGTTGACCTGCATCTCGAAAGCGGTGCCGGCCGGCGCCGGCGACTGGCCGATCTTGCCGGCCGCCACCTGCACATTCTGCTCGGAGATGGCGTTCTGCACGTCGACGGCGGTGATACCGAGATTGGCCAGCTTGTCCGGATCGAGCCAGACGCGCATCGAATAGCGGCGCTCGCCGAAGATCTGCACGTCGCCGACGCCGGGCAGCCGCTTCAGCGGATCGACCACTTGCAGATAGGCGAGATTGCTCAGCGCCACGGGATCGACCGAGCCGTCCGGCGATGTGAGGTCGACGATGAGGACGAAGTTCGGGTTCTGCTTCTTGATCGTCACGCCGCCCTGGTTGACGATGGCCGGCAGGGAGGATGCGGCCTGCGAGACGCGGTTCTGCACGTCGACGGCCGCCGTGCTCAGCGGGTAGCCGACATCGAAGGTGATGGTGATGGTCGAAGAGCCGTCATTCGAGCTCGTCGACGACATGTAGGTCATGCCCTGCACGCCGTTGATCTGCTGCTCGAGCGGCGTGGTGACCGTATCGGCCACGACTTGCGCGCTGGCGCCGGGATAATGAGCGCTGACCACCACTTGCGGGGGCGTGATGTCGGGGAACTGCGAGACCGGCAGCAGAAAATAGGCGATCGCGCCGGCGAGCACCATGATGATGGCGATCGCCGACGCAAAGATCGGGCGGTGGATGAAGAATTTCACCATGACGCGGATGCCTCGCCGAATGGTTTTGCAAAATGGCGCAGGCGCCGGGACCGGCCGGAGCCGGAGTCTTGCAGGAAGGACGGCAGCACACCGTCCGGCGCCTGGTCTGCCGCGCGCGAGCGCAGCATCCGTTCGAAGGCTTTGGGATCGATCCCGTCAGCCTTCATCACCAGCCGGATCATCGGATCCCGGATGGCTTCGTCGATCGTCAGGTCTTTGCGCTTTTGCATAGGAGTAGCTCCTTGCTTGCGGCTCGCATCGCATGATCACGAACCGTTTTCTCAATTTCACCGGCCGAAGCCGCATGACGGGCAGAGTTCTGTCCCCATCTCGCTCTGGCAGGGCCTATCGGTGAAACCCTTGTCGTTGACGCGGAGCGATATAGGTGTTACCAGTAAGTAACATCTGGAAGTTACAGATCGGTAACACCCTAGTCAAGAGGTGTGCCGGGGTTTTTTGGAAACGAAAGGAGAGCATGATGACAGACGGCGTCGTGGAGCGCTCCCGCCCACGGGATCGGATCCTCGAGACGGCGCAGGACATGTTCCACAAGCACGGCATCAAAGGTGTGGGCGTCGACGCCATCACCGAGGCTGCCGGCACCAACAAGATGACGCTCTATCGTCACTTCGAATCCAAGGACGAGTTGATCATCGAATGCCTGCGCGCCACCGCGGCGAAGGCTTCAAGGATATGGGACGAATTCGAGGCCAAGCACCCGGGCGACAAGCTCGCACAGCTGCATGCTTGGGTTCACAAGGCTTCGGAACTGCTCAGCGCCGACAGCCGCGGCTGCGATATGGCCAACGCCGCCGTCGAGCTCAGCGAGAGCAATCACCCGGCCAGGCGCGTCATCAAGGAACTGAAGGAAGCCCAGCGCGAAAAGCTGGTTGCGCTGTGCCGCGACGCCGGCATCGGCCAGGCCGAGCTGCTCGCCGACACGCTGTCGCTGCTGCTCGAAGGCGCGCGTGTCTCGATGCAGAGCGTCGGCGCCGAGGGCCCGAGCGCGCAGTTCGTGCGCATGGCCGAGAGCCTGATCGCTTCGTTCCGGGCGCGCTGATCCCGCTTTCCTCGAGTGGGCAAAGAAAAAGCCCGCTGCCGGGAGGAGGAGGCAGCGGGCTTCGATTTCGAATACGGCACGGGAGGAGGTGTACCGCATTCATCGTCGGTGTCTGGGAGGAGGAAGACATCCGACATGCTGTTAATTACAAGTTGCCTAACGATTCGGCAACCGCAAAACGTGCATAGCTGGTGTGCAGAATTGCCGCACCACCCGCCAATCCTCCGACAAATCGGGAAAAAGCCGGCTTGCTTCGGCGCGCTAACTTATTGAAGCGGCACGTTTTCCTTGAAGATCAGCCGCGGCTCGATGAATTTCTTCGTCAGATACGGCGCCGATGAAGCGATCGAGCCGAGCAGCCGGATCACCGCTTGCTCGGCGATCAATCGCGCATTCTGGTCGATAACGACGTCGGCTAGGTCATCGACGAGATAGCGTCGCGTTTCCTTCGTCAGGTCATGGCAGATGAACACCGGCTTCTTGCGCGGCTTGGTTTCGAGCAATGCCTTCGCCACGCCCGAGCGTCCGGCGCCGACGCAATAGATGCCGAGCAGCTCCGGTTCGTTGTGCAGCGCCTTCATGGTCGCGCGGTAGCTGGCATCCGGCTCGTCATTGATCTCGACGGCGCTCGAGACGGTAAGATCGGGAAACTCTTCGGCGAGCACCGAGCGGAAACCCATCTCGCGCTCCTCATGGCCGCGATAGGAGCGCGAGCCGACCACCATCGCCAGATGTCCGGTCCTGCCGCCGAGGAAGCGGCCCATCAACAGCGCCGCCGTGCGCCCGGCGACCCGGTTGTCGATGCCGACATAGGCCGAGCGAGGTGCTGCCGGCACGTCGGAGACCAGCGTCACCAGCCGGATGCCGGCCTCGACCAGCTCGCGCAAAATGTTGCGCGTGCGCGGATGGTCGACGGCGATGACGCCGACGCCGTTGGCCTTGAGCGAGAGGTTCTCGATCGCGCCCTGCAGCGCGCCGGGCGAGATGCCGGCAAGGTTGTGGATGCGGCAGGACGCGACCAGCGGCAGCCGCGCGGCATAGTCTTCGATATGATGGGCAAGGTCGGCCATGAAGGCGTTGCTGCCGATCGGCAGGAAGAATTCGAGATGCGCCGGCTTCGACGGCAGCACCACCTGGTCGAGCGTCGGCAGATAGCCGAGCTGCTTTGCCGCCTCCATCACGCGCTGGCGGTTGGCGGCGCTTGCGCCCGGCCGATTGTTGAGAACCCGGTCGACTGTCGCGGTCGACAGGCCGCAGCTTCTGGCGATGTCGGCGACGGTGGCTTTCATGGGTGCAGTCATAGGATGGAATGCGAGCCCCTGTTAGGCCAAATCAACGCCAGGCCAAATCAGCCATGCGGCTGCGGGCCGTCGGAAATCGCGTCGCGGATCTCCTTGTCCGACATGCCGGTGATGATGCGCTCGACCTCCGCGACCGTGGTCTTCTTCGGATCGATGTCGTCCGCCACCACCTTGCCGCGCCGCATCACCACGATGCGATCGACCACCTGGAAGACGTGATGGATGTTGTGGGCGATGAAGATGCAGGAGTGACCGGAATCGCGCGCGCTGCGCACGAAGCTCAATACGCCTTGCGTCTCGGCGACGCCGAGATTGTTCGTCGGCTCGTCGAGGATAATGAGGTCGCTGTCGAAATGCATGGCGCGCGCGATCGCCACCGCTTGCCGCTCGCCGCCGGAGAGCGAGCCGATCGGCGTCGTTGGCGGGATGTTCTTCGAGATGCCGACCTGTTTCAGCAGGTCACGCGCCACCGAATTCATCGCCTCCTGGTCCATGCGGTTCAAAAAGCGCGGCGGCTTGATCGGCTCGCGACCGAGGAACAGGTTGCGGGCGATCGACAGCTGCGTGACGAGTGCCGAGTCCTGGTAGATCGTCTCGATGCCTTCGGCGATGGCGTCGCTGGTGCTGCGGAAGTTCACCTTCTTGCCGCGCACGAAGATGTCGCCGCTGGTCAGCGGCACCGCGCCCGACAGCACCTTGATCAGCGTCGACTTGCCGGCGCCGTTGTCGCCGAGCAGGCCGACGATCTCCCTTTCGTTGACGCGGAAGTTGGCGTCCACCAGCGCCTGCACGCGCCCATAGGACTTGCGGATGTTCGTCATGCGGATGAGGGGTTCGGCCATGGTTCACGTCCCTGCCTGGTGCCGGCGTTCGAGCCATGAATGCAGCGCCATCATGCCGAGGATGATCGCGCCGATGAAGATGTTGTAGGCGAGCCCCGGCACGCCGATCAGCACGATGCCGTTGCGCATGACGCGCAGGATCAGGATGCCGAGCACCGTGCCGACTATGGTGCCGCGCCCACCGGTCAGCGCCGTGCCGCCGATCACCACCATGGCGATGACCTCGAGCTCGTAGCCGGTGCCGCTGTTGGGGTTGGCGGCCGAAGTGCGCAGCGAGGAGATAACGCCGGCGAGCGAAGCCATCACCGCCGACAGGATGAATAGGCCGATCTTGACGCGGTTGACGTTGACGCCGCGCGCACGCGCCGCATTCGGGTTGCCGCCCGCAGCCTGGATCCAGTTGCCGGTACGGCTTTGCGTCAGCACGTAGCCGAGCAGGATCGCAGCGCCGATGAACCAGAACAGCGATGCATAGATGCGGAACGGCCCGATGTAGAAGTCTCCGACCAGGATGTCCGCGAGCCAGCTGCCTTCGGCGCTCCAGGTACGTTGCGGAAAGCCGTCGGTGACGAAGAGCGCCGTGCCGCGCACCACCAGAAGCATGCCGAGCGTGACCAGGAAGGACGGGATCTTGAGCTGGGTGACGAACCAGCCATTGACCAGCCCGATCAAGGCCGCGACCGCCAGCGCGATGACGAAACCCATCTCCAGCGAGGTGACGCCGCCGTTGAAAAGCGTCCACATCAGCACCGGCGAGAAGCCGAACAGCGAGCCGACCGAGAGGTCGAACTCGCCCGATGTCATCAACAGCGTCATCGCCAGCGCGATCAGGCCGAGCTCGACGGTGAAGGCGAGGATGTTGGAGATGTTCTGCGGCGACAGGAAATCCGGGTTGATGACCCAGAAGACGACGAGTTCGACGATGAGCAGCACGAGCGGACCGAATTCCGGCCGCGCGATGAAACCTTGGATGAAGGAACGGTTTTCCATTGCGCCCGCGACGTGAATGAACTTGGCTGAAGCCCGCGCGGCGGCAGGCTCGGCGAAAGGAATGGCCGTGGCCGGCAGGAGCGGCCACGGCCATTGTCGCGGATTATTTGCCGGACAGGATCTTGTCGTAGACGCCGGCTGTGTCCTTCTCATAGAGCGCGCCGGTGATGACGTTGAAGCCTGGAGGAATGCCCGCGGATGCCATCGCCGCCATCGACAGCGCGATATAGCTGGTCGCCTGCGGATCCTGCCACTGCGCGGCGTTGACATAGCCGTTCAGCACTTCCTGCGTGGTGTCGAGCGAGTTGCCCCAGCCGACGACCGGGATCTCGCCCGGCTTGACGCCGACCTGGTCGAACACGCGTTTGACCGAGCCGGTGACGAGGTCGCCGAGGCCGATCATGGCCTTCACCTTGCCTTTGTGGGCGGTGAGGTAGTCGACCATGCGGTTGATCACTTCGGCCTGGTCGAGCGTCGCTTCGGTCACTTCATAGGTGATGCCGAGCGGTTCGAACACGCTCTTGATGCCTTCCTCTTCCTGCACGCCATAGGTGGCGCCGGGCACCTCGACGGGCATCCACACGAAATCGCCCTTCTTCACCAAGCCCTTGTCGACCAGATACTGAGCCCAATGCTTGCCGAACGTGACGTTGTCGCCGCCGACATAGGCGTTGAAGTTCGCCTTCGGATCGGGCGTGTTGAAGTTGATGATCGGGATGTTGGCCGCGCGCGCTTCCTTGACGATCTCGACGAGGCTGCCCGGATCGGGGCTGGTGGTGACGATGCCGTCGGCCTTGGCCGAGATGGCGGCGCGCACCGCCTCCTGCTGCGAGGCGACGTCGCCATTGTGGAACGAGGTGTTCACCTTGTTGCCGGTATCGGTCGCCCATTGCTTGGCGCCGGCCAGGAAGTAGGTCCAGACCGGATCGGCCGGACCGCCATGCGAAATCCAGTAGAAGGTCTTGGCCTCTGCCATCGCCGGAATGGCGATGGCAGCGATCAAGCCAAGCACGAGCAGTCTCAGCCTCGAAAGCATTCGATTTCCTCCCATGTTGAAATTCATCTCCACATCAGGCGCGATACGATCCGCGAGGATCGCATCTCCTGCCCGCGCCGACCGGAACGTCTAGAGCATTCCCTTTTTCGGCCGCTGACAAGCCTCCATCGCCAATGGATGTTGGGGCAGGCGCTCGCGCCATCAGCGAACCCATCAGATTGCATCAGTTGCGGTGATTTTTCTTTGGGCAAGCAACGCCATCAGCCCATCGGCTTGCGGGCTTTGGGCAATGTCACGCTTGGCGTGGGCGCTAGATCAGGTTGGCCTTGGCGAGATCGCGCATGAGGTGGCTGGCGCCGTAGGTCCAGTGCGGGCAATCCGGCGACAGCCGCACCCGGTTGACCAGCGCGCCCAGCTTTTCGGACGAGATGGTGACGATGTCGCCGATCTTGTGCGTGAAACCCTTGCCCTTCTCGCCGCGATCCTTCGAGGGCACGAACATGGTGCCGAGATAGAGCGCCAGCCCGTCCGGATACTGGTGATGCGGGCCCATGGCGGCCTTGACCAGCTCTTCCGGCGAGCGGCTGATTTCCGCCATCGAGCTTGCCCCTTCCAGCGAAAACCCATCCTCGCCCTCGACGCTGAGACGCACCGTGGCGCGCTTCACGTCGGCGATTGCGAACGTCTCGTCGAACAGCCGGATGAAGGGTCCGAGCGAGGCGGAGGCGTTGTTGTCCTTGGCCTTGCCGAGGAGAAGAGCGGATCGCCCCTCGACGTCGCGCAGGTTGACGTCGTTGCCGAGCGTGGCGCCGACGATGCGGCCCGAACTGTCGGCGATCATGGCGATCTCCGGCTCCGGATTGTTCCAGGTCGAGACGGGGTGCAGCCCGACATCGGCGCCGAAGCCGACGGAGGCCATCGGCTGGCATTTGGTGAAGATTTCTGCATCCGGGCCGATGCCCACTTCCAGATATTGCGACCAGGCGCCGCGCGAAATCAGCTTGGCCTTGATCTCCATCGCTTCCGGCGAGCCGGGCTTCAGCTTCGACAGATCATGGCCGATCAGCCCGGCGATGTCGGCGCGGATAGCGTCGGCCTTCTCCGCCGAGCCGCGCGCCTGTTCCTCGATGACGCGTTCGAGCAGACTGACGACGAAAGTGACACCCGAGGCCTTCACAGCCTGCAGGTCGACGGGGGAAAGCAGGGTCGGCTTCGTCGCATCGCGCTTTGCTTCGAAGCTGTTTGCGGCAATGTCTTCCAGCGCGCCGATCGCCTTGCCCTTGGCCGAGCGCACGTAGCCGGCGGGATCCTTCAGCTCGCACAGGTCGCGCACCGTGGGCGCCGCGCTCGAGGTGATGTCAATGACCTCGCCGTCGCGCACCGTGACTACAAGCGGATGGGAGGCTTGGCTGGTCCTGGCGCGGCCGACGAAAAGGCCATCGGCGGGAAGGCGGGTCGGGTGGGTCATGGTTTTATCCTCTCGATTGGCGCGCGGCACTTTCCCCGGATTTAACGCAAAGGTCTATCCCGTCGATAGCCAGCTTATGGGCCATCGGCATGCTGTCACATAGCCAAGCCCGGACTGGCCCATCGACCACTCTTTCAAGTTTGTGAAATCGGCAATAGGATTTTCACGACACTTCAGCGCTTCAGGTGAACCACGTGCCCGCAGCCTTTTCCGATCCGATCTGGCGGAAGCCCAATACGGCCCCGGCATTTCAGTCCGAGCTGTCGGACGGCGGCACGCTCGACGCGATCATCGTCGGCGGCGGCATCATGGGCTTGTCGAGCGCCTTGCATGCGGCCCGCGCCGGTCTCTCGGTCCAGGTGCTGGATGCCGGCGCGATCGGTGAGGGCGCTTCGGGCCTCAATGGCGGCCAGGTCATCCCCGGCCTCAAATACGATCCCGAATGGCTGGTCGGGCATTTCGGCAGGGAGCGCGGCGAGGCCCTGGTCGACTTCGCCGCCTCGACGGCCGATGCCGTGTTCGATCTGATCCGCGACGAGAAGCTCGCGGTGCCGTTCACCCGCAATGGCTGGATCCAGGCCGCGCATACCGAGACCGCGTTGAAAGCGGCCGCCAATCGCGACCGGCAATGGCTGGCGCGCGGCGCCGACGTCAAGCTGCTCGACCGGGCTGAGATCGCGGCGATGACCGGCGCCAAGGGCTATTTGGGCGGCTGGCTCGACCGTCGCGCCGGAGCCATCGACCCGCTGTCCTACACGCTGGAACTGGCGCGTGTTGCCGCGGCGGCCGGCGCAAAGGTCGCCGAACGGCAGAAGGTGGTGAAACTCGCCAAGGAAGCCGGCCTGTGGCGGGTTTCGACACAAGACGGGACCGAGTTGCGCGCGAAGTCGGTCGTACTCGCCACCAACGCCTATACGGACGGCCTGCTGCCCGGCCTCGCCCGGACGATCGTGCCGCTGCATTCCTTTCAGATCGCCACCGCGCCGCTTCCGGCCGAGCTCGCGGCGGGCATCCTGCCGGGCGGGCAAGCCGTTTCCGATTCGCGTCGCATCCTCGTCTACTACCGCAAGAGCGCGGACGGCCGGTTGGTGCTCGGCGGTCGTGGCCGCATGGCGCTGCCTTCCAGCGCCGCCGACTGGGCGCATCTCGAACGCGCGCTCATTCGCCTCTATCCCGCGCTTGGCGGCATCACGATCGAAAAACGCTGGTTCGGCCGCGTGGCGATGACGCCTGATCACCTGCCGCATCTGCATGAGCCGGAAAAGGGCCTGCTCGCCGTGGTCGGCTGCCAGGGCAGGGGCGTCGGCTTGATGAGTGCGCTGGGAAAACGCATGGCGGATTATCTGCCGAGCGGCGACGCCAGGCAATTGCCGTTCCCGCTGTCGCCGATCCGGCCGATCCCGTTCCACGCCTTCCGCCAGGTCGGCGTCGCCGCCACCATCACCTGGTACCGTATGCTCGATGCATTCGAGCGCTGACGCTGAACGCGTGCAGTGCACAAGCGATTCCGCTTGACAGTTTCATGAATATGAAAAAGCATTAGATGATTTCAAAAAAACCGATGGGCAGCCCCCAATAAGGCAGTCAGATGTCCACCATCGTTGCAGCGCGGCCATCGCCGGAAACCCGCATCTCGCCGGTCTTCCGCTTCGCCATGCTGCTGCCGGGCGGGCTTGTCACCTTCTTCCTCATCCTGTTCGCGCTCGGCCTGGTGGTCTTCCTCGCCTTCAGGGGCAATGACGGCTCGCTACTCGGCGCCGGCTTGACGGCAGAAAACTTCGTTACCGTCACCACCGATCCGCTCTACTGGACGGTGACGCTGCGCTCGCTGATCATTGCCGGCCTGGTGACGCTGGCAACCGTCGTCACCGCCTATCCGGTTGCCTACTATCTCGCCTTCCATGCGGGGCGGCGGCGCAACCTGCTGCTCTTCCTGGTCACGCTGCCGTTCTGGACCAGCTATCTGCTGCGCGTTTTCGCCTGGAAGATCGTGCTTGCCTATAACGGCGTGCTGAATTCGGCTTTCATCGAAAGCGGCCTCTGGTCGGAACCGACGCTCGCCTTCCTCAACACGCCGGCCGCGGTGGTCGTCACACTCGCCCACGCCTACGCGCCCTTCGCCATCCTGCCGATCTACGTGGCGCTGGACACAATCCCGAAGTCGCTGCTCGAAGCCGCCTCCGATCTCGGCGCGCGGCCGTTCACGTCGTTCCGCCGTGTCGTGCTACCCAATTCGATGCCAGGCGTGCTGGCTGCAGCGCTCGTCGTCTTCGTGCCGACCGTCGGCGACTATGTCACGCCGGCCATGGTCGGCGGCCCGGCCAGCACCATGATCGGCACGCTGATCCAGTCGCAATTCGGCAAGGCCAATGACTGGCCGTTCGGCGCGGCACTCTCGGTCTGCGTAATGCTGGTGATCCTGTGCGTGGTTCTTCTCGCGCGCGGCGCCGACCGCAGATTTGGCAGCCGCACATGAGCGGCGCGCGCACCGACACCAATGCCGGCGGCCGCTGGCTCGGCTTCTATGTGCTAGCCTATCTGGTCTTCCTCTATCTGCCGATCCTTTTGATCCCGCTGTTTTCCTTGAACGATTCCATCCAGGCCGCGTTTCCGCTACAGGGCTTCACGCTTGGCTGGTACGAGACGCTCTACGACAATCCGGCGCTCTCCGGAGCGCTCGCCAACAGCCTCGTCATCGGCGTCATTGCCGCTTCCGGCGCGACGCTCTGCGGCATCACCGTTTCCTACATGGACCTCTACGGCCGTTCGCCGCTGGCGGCCACGATCAGCGCCGTCGCGCGGCTGCCGATCCTGATCCCCGGCGTCATCGTAGGCATTTCGCTCTTGATCCTGGTCAACCTCATCGGCCTCGGCCCGTCGCGCGTCGCCATCGTGCTCGGCCATATCCTGGTCGCCCTGCCGACGACGGTGGTGGTGATGCGCAGCCGCTTCGCAGCCATCCCGAAAACTATCCGCGAGGCGGCGCTCGACCTTGGCGCCTCGGACTGGACGACGTTCCGGCGCGTCATGCTGCCGCTGAGTGCGCCCGCCGTGCTGTCGGCCTTCATGCTCGCCTTCCTCACTTCCTTCGACGAGTTCATCGTCGTCTTCTTCCTCGCCGGCACCGAGCCGACGCTGCCGCTCTACATCTGGAGCCAGCTGCGCTTCCCACGCTCCCTGCCGACCGTGATGGCGCTCGGCACCGTGATCCTCACCGTGTCTTTCATTATCGCTGCGCTCGCCGAGATCCTGCGCCACCGCGGCCTCGGCGCCGCGCGCCGCAATCCAGCCTGAACCACAACAAGAAGAGGAGAACGGAAATGACATTCCACCTGAAATCGATCACCGGACATAAGGCCCGGGCCGGCCTTGCCGCATTGGCCTTGGCGCTGTCGTCGACGGTCGCGTTTGCCGCCGACAAGCTGCAATATTTCACCTGGTCGGGCTACGAGCTGCCCGATTTCAACAAGAGCTTCCTCGCCGCGCATCCGGACGGCGTCGAGGCGACGATCTTCGGCGACGACGACGATGCCTTCACCAAGGTCAAGGCCGGCTTCCGTCCCGACATCGCGCATCCCTGCTACGACAAGGTGGCGCGCTGGAACAAGGAAGGCCTGTTGCAGCCGATCGACACCAAGCGAATCAAGAATTGGGATTCGGTCTTCCCGGTGTTCAAGAACCTGCCGGACCTGCAGGCCGGCGACGGCAAGGTCTGGATGGTGCCGTGGGACTGGGGCAACACCTCGATCCTCTATCGCACCGATCTGGTGAAGAACCCCGAGGCGAGCTGGAACCTGCTGTGGGACAAGCAATATGCCGGCCGCATGGCGACCATCGACGCCGTGCACGACACGCCGATCGTCGCCGCACTGCTGGCGGGCGTGAACCCCTTCGACATGACTCCGGACCAGATGGACAAGGTTGCGGCAAAACTGCGCGAGCAGCGGCCGCTGCTGTCCAGCTACACCACCGACATGACCTCGGTCGAGCAGGCGCTGGCCAGCGGCCAGCTGGTCGCCGCCATGACCTGGAACGCATCCGCGACTTCGCTGAAGAAGCAGGGCGTTCCGGTCGAGTTCATGAAGCCGAAGGAAGGCATGCTGACCTGGGCCTGCGGCTTCGTCATGCTGAAGGACGCCAAGAACGTCGATCTCGCCTATGACTTCATCAACAGCCGGCTCGACGCCGACTCCGGCAAATATCTGATCCAGTCCTATGGCTATGGCAGCTCGCTCTCGACCGCTTTCGCCGGCGTGTCGAAGGACGAGCTGGACAAGCTGCAGCTGCCGGCGGACCCGGACGTGATGCTGAAGAGCACTATCTTCACCGGACCGATGAAGCAGAATGACGATGTGGCGAAGATGTTCGAGAAGGTGAAGGCGGGCGGCTGAGCGGCGCGGCCTCCCCTTCTCCCCTTGTGGGAGAAGGTGGATCGGCGCGCTAGCGCCGAGACGGATGAGGGGTGTTGGAAGGAATGAGACGTTAGCATTCTCTGGAACACCCCTCATCCGTCGCCTTCGGCGACACCCTCTCCCACGAGGGGAGAAGGGGGAGCCTGGCGGCGCTACGCTGCGCCGTAGAAAGACAACGAGGACCATTGCATGGATGTTTTTGACGAAGCCACCGAAAGGCCGAAAGACGATGCTGACGTCCGCGTCGGCCGGCGCGTGCGGGCGCTGAGGCTCGAGCGCAAGCTGTCGCTGGCCGAGCTTGCGGCCAAGGCCGGCATCTCCATCGGCGCGCTCAGCCAAATCGAGCGCGGCATGTCCTCGCTGCGCGTCAAGGTGATCTGGCCGCTCGCCGCCGCCCTCGACATTGAGCCTTCGGCGCTGATCGCCGACGGTAATGAAGCGGTCAACGACCTCTACTGCGTGCGGGCCGACAAGCGGCGCGCGATCCCTGTGAAATCCGAAGGCATCGCCAAGTCGCTTCTGTCGCCGCCCGCCGCGACGCTCACCGGCATGCTGGTGATGGTCGAGGCCGGTGGCGGCACGGCGGAAGCCTACGCCCATGCCGGCCACGAATTCGGCTTCGTGATGACAGGCGAGGTCGAACTGGTGGTCGACGCTACGACCTATGTGCTCAAGGCCGGCGACAGTTTTGCCTTCAAGAGCACGCTCTTGCATGCCTTCCGCAATCCCGGCGCCGAGCGCTGCCAGATCCTCTGGGTCAACACCACCAAGCCGTCCGAGGTGCGCGATGGCGCCTGATGCGCTCGTTCGGCTGCAGAAAGTTTCGAAGGTCTTTCCCGGCGGTATCGTGGGCCTCGATGCCGTCGATCTCGACATTGCGGCGGGCGAGTTTCTGACCCTGCTCGGCCCCTCCGGCTGCGGCAAGACGACGAGCCTGCGCGTCATCGCCGGATTCGAGAGCCCGACCAGCGGCAACGTCCTGCTCGAAGGCCGCGACATCACCGGCCTGAGACCCTTCGACCGTCCGGTCAACACCGTCTTTCAGGATTACGCGCTGTTTCCGCACATGGACGTCGCCGACAATGTCGGCTTCGGCCTGTCGCTGCGCAAGCTGTCCGGCATCGAGCAGGCCAAGCGTGTCGGTCAGGCGCTCGACATGGTCGGGCTCGCCGATAAGCTACGCGCCCGCATCTCCGAACTCTCCGGCGGCCAGCGCCAGCGCGTCGCGCTCGCCCGCGCCATCGTCTGTGAGCCGCGCGTGCTCCTGCTTGACGAGCCGCTGTCGGCGCTCGACGCGCATCTGCGCGAGCAGATGCAGGTGGAGCTCAAGCGGCTGCAGTCGCGGCTCGGCACCACCTTCGTCATGGTCACTCACGACCAGACCGAGGCGCTGTCGATCTCCGACCGCATTGTCGTCATGGACAAGGGGCGCATCGAGCAGATCGCGCCGCCCGCAACGCTTTACGACCGGCCCGCGACGAAGTTCGTCGCCTCCTTCATCGGCACGATGAATCTTCTGCAGTCGCGCTTTGTCGGCCGCGACGGCGAGCGCCTGCGCTTTGCCGCCGGCGAGCTGCCGCTGGAGGCTGTCTCGGACACCGGCGAGACGCCGGCCGTGGGCGATACGCGCACCATCGGCGTGCGCCCGGAGGATCTGCTGGCGGCCGCCGAAGCCGCCGAAGGCACTGCGCCGGCCAGGGTCAGCGGCATCGTCTTCCACGGCCGCTCGCTGCGCCTGCACGCCGAGCTGAAGCAGGGGACTGCGATCATCATCGATGCTCCGCGCCGCGCCGACGGTTTTCAATTCCGCATTGGCGACGTGGCGCATGTCAGCCTGCGCCGCGGCGCCAACTGCCCGATGCTTGCGAGCTGATGCGATAGAGAGCTTCGCTCACGACGCCTTGGCGAAAAACCCCTGGTAGTCGGACTTGGCTTGCAGCAGGCGCAGAATGTTCTCGCGCGAGCCGCGCACATGGGCGCGGGCGCGCTCGCCGGCCAAAGCGACGTCGCCGGCGCAGATCGCGTCGACAATGCCGGTGTGCTCCTCGCGCGTAAGCTTCCATTCGTCGAGCCACAGAAGCTCGGTCCAGACATATTGCTGACACTTGTCGAGTATGCCGCAGAGCATGCCGCAGAGCATCTCGTTGCCGCTGATTTCGGCGATCACCCGATGCAGGTCGATGCCGACCTGCAATTCCTCGAATTTCTCCCGGGTGCTGCGGTCGGGGATCGCCGCCAGCCGCTCGCATTCGGCAAGCATCTCACGCAGCCTCGCCTTGTCGGCGGCGGTCGCGTTGGCCGCCGCCAACTCGGTCGCGCGCCCGTCGAGCAGTTCGCGGATATCGAAGGCCTCGCGGAACATGGTCAGGTTGAACTCGGCGACGATATAGCCCTGGCGCGGACGCCCGATCACCAGCCCGTCGCGCTCGAGCCGGTTGAAGGCTTCGCGCACCGGGGTGCGGCTCACCTTGAGGCGTTCGGCCATGTCGGCCTCCGTCACGCGGCCGCCTGGCGGGATCTGCCCGGTGATGATCATCGCCTTCAGCTTCTCGAACACCGAGTCGCGCAGCGTGTTTTTCCGTTCCTTGCCCAAACTTCCCGCTCCAACGGTCTGTGACGGATTCGCAGTCTAGTGCCTTTTAGCGCCTGCTTGAAACAGGACAGTTTCGAGAAGCAGTCACCCGAAACGCGCTCCATTTCTCCCGTAGCCAAAAAAGCGATCATCCGAGTTGACATCGGCTCCCGCCGAATTACACTCAAAATTGTATACAAATTCGCATACCAAATCAACGATAACGGGAACACCGGTTGGAGAAGCGAAAATGACGAAGAGACTTTGCATTCGCGGCCTAGCGATCGCCGGGCTGCTGGCCTCGGTTGCCGTTCCGGCATCGGCCGCCGACACCATCACCGTCGCCTCATGGGGTGGCACCTACCAGGAAGCGCAGACCAAGGCCTTCTTCGATCCGACGGCCAAGGAGCTCGGCATCACCATCAAGCAGGACACCACCAACGGCCTCGACGACGTGCGCCTGCAGGTCACCGGCAATGCCGTCAAATGGGACGTCACCGAGCTTGGCGCAGACGAATGCGCGCGCGGTTCCAAGGAAGGCCTGTTCGAAAAACTCGACTACAGTCTCATCGACAAGAGCGGCATCAATCCGAAACTCGTCCATGACGACTGGGTCGGCGTCTCCTACACCTCGGTGGTGCTGATCTACCGCACTGATGTCTTCGGCGACAAGGGACCGAAGACCTGGGCCGATTTCTGGGACGTCGAGAAATTCCCGGGCCGCCGCGCGCTCTCCGGCAGCCAGGCGACCGAAACGCTGAGCGTTGCCGCGCTCGCCAAGGGCACCCCGATCGACAAGGTCTATCCGGTCGACATCGACGGCGCGCTGCAATCCGTCGACAAGGTCAAGGGCCATATCGACGCCTGGTGGACTTCCGGCGCGCAGGCCATGCAGCTCGTCAAGGACGGCGAGGTCGATATGGCGAGCATCTGGAACGGCCGCGCCGGCACTTTGAAGAAGGAAGGCGCGCCGGTGAGCTTCACCTTCGACCAGGGTGTGCTCACCGCCGACTGCCTGGTCATCCCGAAGGGATCGAAGAACAAGGATCTCGCCATGAAGGCGCTGGCCAAGTTCGTCAGCCCCGAACTCCAGGCCAATTTGCCGCTTTATGTCGACAACGGCCCGGCCAACGAGAAGGCGTTCGAGACCGGCAAGATCCCGCAGGAGCGGATCAAGGACATCAACTCCTCGCCTGAGAACGTCAAGAAGCAGGTGCTTCAGGATCCCGAGTTCTGGCGCGACAACCTCGTCGAGGCGACCGAGAAGTTCAACAACCTGATCCAGCAATAACGACTGCGTCGGAGCGACGCTCCGAGGCGTCGCTCCGCCCATTCCGCCGACCATGATCCGGAGTTGAAGGAGATGCTCTTGTCTCTTGCGCCGTCAGCGCTGCCCATCGGCATTCACGGCATCGAGAAGCGCTTCGGCGCCGTCTCGATCCTGAGCGACCTCAGCCTCGATGTCGCGGCGGGTGAATTCCTGACGCTGCTTGGTCCGTCCGGTTCGGGCAAGACGACGCTGCTGATGATCCTGGCCGGCTTCGTGCGCGCCAATGCAGGCTCAATCAAGGTCGGTGGCGAGGAGATCATCACCATGCCGCCGCACAAGCGCAACATCGGCATGGTGTTCCAGAACTATGCGCTCTTCCCCCATATGAACGTCTTCCACAACATCGCCTTTCCGCTCAAGCAACGGCGCGTGTCGGCGGCGGAAACGGCCGAACGTGTGGAGAGGGCGCTCGATCTTGTGCAGTTGAAAGGTCTGGGCGAGCGCCGCGTCGATCAGCTTTCCGGCGGCCAGCGCCAGCGCGTGGCGTTGGCTCGCGCCATCGTCTTCGAGCCGCGCATCGTCTTGATGGACGAGCCGCTGTCTGCGCTCGACAAGGGCCTGCGCGAGCACATGCAGATCGAATTGCGCAACCTGCATCGGCGGCTCGGCATGACGACGGTCTACGTCACCCATGACCAGCGCGAGGCGATCACTATGTCGGACCGCATCGCGGTCATGAATGCCGGGCGCATCGAGCAGATCGACCAGCCCGAGGCGCTCTACGCCAGGCCGAAGACGAAGTTCGTCGCTGGCTTCATCGGCGAATCCAACTTCATCCCGGTCGAAAGCCGCAACGGCAGCGTCTGGTATGAGGACAGAAAGCTTCGCATGAACGATCCGGCGCCGTCCGCCGGTCGGCATCTGATGGTGGTGCGGCCGGAAAAGCTGCGGCTGCTCACCGATGCGGATCAGGCAGGCATCAATGCGCTGCCGGCGACAGTCGGCGACGTCATCTATCAGGGCGACAGCTTCATCTGCTACGCGATGCTTCGCGACGGCCGCCAGGTGACGCTGCGCGACTATTGCCGCTCCGACGTGCTGGCGAAGCTGCCTGCGCCCGGCGAGCCGATCACGCTCGGCATCGATGCGCAGGATGTCGTGCTGGTGACGGACCGATGAGCGTCGAATCCGCCAGCCTCGGCCATGCCGGCAGGCCGGACGAGGTGCTGAACGCCGATGCATTGCGCGCCGATGCGCGGCGCCAGGCGCTCGGGCTGTTGGCGCTGCTGTCGCCCGGGCTGTTTCTGGTCTTCGCCGTCATCATCGTGCCGATCGGTTGGCTGTTCTGGCTCTCGCTCTTCGACGAGACCGGTGAGCTCAGCCTCGCCAACTATGCACGCTTCTTCGAGCAAGCGTCCTACATCAAGACCTTCGCCACCACCTTCAAGGTTGCCTTCGTCGTCACCGGGGCCTGCGTGCTGTTCGGCTATCCGCTGGCATACATGCTGTCGCAACTGCCGCGTCGCGCCGCCTCGGTCTGCCTGATCTTCGTCATCCTGCCGTTCTGGACCTCGGTGCTGGTGCGCACCTATGCCTGGCTGATCATCCTGCAGCGCAAGGGGCTGATCAACAATTGGCTGATCGACCTCGGCCTGATCGGCCAGCCGTTGCCGCTCGCCAACAACTTCGCCGGTGTCGTCATCGGCATGAGCCACATCATGCTGCCGTTCCTGGTGCTGCCGCTCTACGCCTCGATGAAGACGATCGACGTCGACTGCCTGCGCGCCGGCATGAATCTCGGCGCCAGCCCCGCCGCCACCTTCCGGCAGATATTCTTCCCGCTGTCGCTGCCTGGCCTTGCCTCCGGCGTGGTCATCGTCTTCGTGCTCTGCCTCGGCTTCTTCGTCACGCCGGCGCTGATGGGCGGCGGCAAGGTCATCATGTGGGCGATGCGCATGGAGCAGGCCGCCAGCCTCTATTCCAACTGGGGCGCGGGCGCGGCACTCGGCGTCGTGCTGCTCGCGGTCACGCTGGCGCTCCTCGGCCTGTTCCAGTGGCTGCTCGGCGCGCGCGCTACCGGCGTCTGGAGCCGGCGATGAGCGCGGAAAACAGTCTGCCCATCTCGC
The DNA here is from genome assembly GCF_029625675.1 of Mesorhizobium sp. WSM4884. NCBI lineage: Bacteria > Pseudomonadati > Pseudomonadota > Alphaproteobacteria > Hyphomicrobiales > Phyllobacteriaceae > Mesorhizobium > Mesorhizobium sp. WSM4884. The sequence goes on along the minus strand of NZ_JARTVO010000002.1, from coordinate 381,422 downwards.
ATTGGCAACGCCTGTGGCTGTATCTGCTTGGCGGTCTAGTCATGCTGTTCTTGATCGCGCCGTCGGTGATCATCGTCATCATGTCCTTCTCCGGCTCGACGCTGCTGCAGTTCCCGCCCGAGCAATGGTCGCTGCGCTGGTATGAGAGCTATTTCGGATCGGTGGAATGGCGCGACGCCACCATCGTCTCGGTCAAGGTGGCGGTGATGACCGCGATCGTAGCGACACCGCTCGGCACTGCCGCGGCCTATGCCATCAATGCCGGCACGCTGCGGCTGACCGGCGCCATCAACGCGCTGCTCACGGCATCGCTGATCATTCCGGTCATCCTGATCGGTATCGGCACCTTCTTCCTCTATGCCCGCATCGGCCTCAACAACACGCTGACCGGCCTCGTCATCGCCCACACGGTGCAAGCGTTGCCGCTGGTCGTGCTCACTGTCCTGTCCGGGCTGCGCTCCTACGACATGAACCAGGAGATGGTGGCGCGCAGCCTCGGCGCCGGGGGCTTCGCCGCCTTCTTCCAGGTGACCATGCCCCAGCTGCGCTTCTCGATCGTCTCGGGCGCGCTATTTGCCTTCATCACCTCCTTCGACGAGGTGGTGGTCTCGCTTTTCATCTCGGGCGGCGAGACCACGACGCTGACGCGCCGCATGTTCAATGCGCTGCGCGACCAGATCGATCCGACGATTGCCGCCATTTCGACTTGCCTGATCGTGCTTTCGATCGTCTTGTTGTCCGCCGCCCAGCTTTTCGGCCGCGGACGTTGAAGTTGAGGGGTACCAACACCAGCATGCGTGATTTCCAGTTCCCAGGCCGCTCGCCGGTCCGCGCCACCGAAGCCATGGCCGCGACCTCGCATCCGCTGTCGACGCTCGCCGCCGTCGAGATGCTGCGCTCCGGCGGCAACGCCATGGACGCGGCCGTCTGCGCCGCGGCCGTGCAGGCGGTTGTCGAGCCGCAATCGACCGGCATCGGCGGCGACTGTTTCGTCCTCTATTGCCCGAAAGGGCAGGGCGAGGTGATCGCCTTCAACGGTTCGGGGCGCGCGCCTCAGGCCGCGACGGTCGGCTGGTATCTCGAGCATGGCTTCAGCGAGCTGCCGAAGCAGGGCGCCCATGCGGTGACGATTCCCGGTGCCGTCGACGCCTGGTGCCGGCTGTTGGAGGACCATGGCCGCAAGGGCATCGCCGACGCGCTCGCGCCGGCTATCCACTATGCCAAAGAAGGCTATGTCGTGCATGACCGCGTCGCTTTCGACTGGGCTGATCCGGAAACCGATCTGTCAGCCGACGAGGTGGCAACCCGCATCTTCCTCCCGGGCGGCAAGCCGCCCAAGGCCGGCGACGTGCATCGCCAGCCGGAGCTCGCCGAGACATTGCGCATCATCGCCAAAAAGGGCCGCGCCGGCTTCTATGAAGGCGAAGTCGCGGCGGATCTGGTCGGCCGACTTCGCGCGCTCGGCGGCCTGCATACGCTCGACGATTTCGCAGCGACCAAGGGCGACTACAAGACGCCGGTCAGCACATCCTATCGCGGCTATGACATCCAGCAGATGCCGCCCAACAACCAGGGCCTGACCGCGCTGTTGATGCTCAACGTGCTCTCGGGCTTCGACCTTGGCGCGCTCGACCCGGATGGCGCCGAACGGCTGCATCTGGAGATCGAAGCCGGGCGGCTCGCCTACCGCGATCGCGACAACCTGCTTGCCGATCAGGACCATGTCGCGGTGCCGGTAAAGGAGCTGCTCTCCAGCGCCTATGCCAACCGGCTGCGTGCAGCGATCGACCCGGAGCGCGCCATGGCCGGATTGCCGCGCCTCGACCTGCCGGGCAGCGACACGGTCTATATCACCGTCGTCGACAGCGATCGCAACGCGGTGAGCTTCATCAACTCGACCTATTATTCCTTCGGCAGCGGCGTCGTCGGCCCGAAGACCGGCGTCGTGCTGCAGAACCGCGGCACCAGCTTCCGGCTCGATCCCAAGCATCCGAACGCGATCGCGCCCGGCAAGCGGCCGATGCACACGATCATGCCGGGCATGATGACGAGGAACGGTCGCGCGGTGATGCCGTTCGGCGTCATGGGCGGCGGCTACCAGCCCTTCGGCCACGTGCATCTTTTGACCAACATGATCGATTTCGGCATGGACCCGCAGCAGGCCCTGGATGCGCCGCGCGTATTCTACAATCTCGACGTGGTGGAGGCCGAGCGCAGCGTGCGCGCCGATGCCATCGAGGGCCTGCGTCGCCGCGGCCATCGCGTTGTCGAGCCGGATCATCCGCTTGGCGGCGGTCAGGCTGTGCTGATCGATTGGGAAAGAGGCACGCTGACCGGCGCCTCCGATCCGCGCAAGGACGGCCTGGCGCTCGGATATTGAGCAGCCCTTTGCTGGACAGCGGCCGACCGTTCGAAACATAGTCTGGAACCATGACAAACAGCGCAAATTCCATCGATCTCGCCCATCGCCTCGCTCCCGGCGCCGAAGACGCACCGGCCATCGCGGCGCCTGAACGGACCGCACTCTCGCATGGCAAGCTGCGCCGGCTGATTGGCGAGACGGTGTCGCGGCTCAACGCCTTCGGCATCGGCCGTGGCGATCGCGTCGCCATCGTGCTGCCCAACGGCTCGGAGATGGCGGCGGCTTTCATCGCGGTGGCAGCTGCTGCTTCCACCGCGCCGCTCAACCCGGCCTATCGCGCCGACGAGCTCGACTTCTATCTGAGCGACATCGGCGTCAAGGCGATCCTCGTCGGCAAGGACGAGGCTGGTCCCTCTGTCGAGGTCGCCGAGCGTCTCGGCATCCCCGTGCTGCGCCTGGTCGTGCCGGACGGCGCGCCGGCTGGTGTCTTCACGATCGAGGGCGATCCGGTCGGCCCACCGGTCGCGTCCGGACTGGCCGAGGGGGGCGACACGGCGCTTCTTCTGCACACCTCCGGCACCACCTCGCGCCCCAAACTGGTGCCGCTCAGCCATGCAAACCTCGCCGCTTCGGCGGCACATATCGGCGCCACGCTCGGCCTGACCACGGCCGATCGCTGCCTCAACATTATGCCGCTGTTCCACATCCACGGGCTGATCGCGGCGGTGCTGTCCTCGCTCGCCGCCGGCGGCAGCGTCTTCTGCACGCCGGGCTTCAACGCGCTGCGCTTTTTCCAATGGCTCTCCGAAGCGAAGCCGAGCTGGTACACGGCGGTGCCTACCATGCATCAGGCGATCCTGCCGCGCGCCGCGCGCAATCCCGAGCAACTGGCCGAAGCGAAGCTGCGCTTCATCCGCTCCTCATCGGCGTCCCTGCCGGCGCAGGTCATGGCCGAGCTCGAGGCGACATTCGGCTGTCCGGTGATCGAGTCCTACGGCATGACCGAGGCCGCGCACCAGATGGCCTCCAACCGCCTGCCGCCCGGCCAGCGCAAGCCGGGCAGTGTGGGCGCTGCGGCGGGACCGGAAGTCGCCGTCATGGCGCCGGATGGGCGGCTGCTCAAAGCGGGCGAAATTGGCGAGATCGTCATCCGCGGTCCGAACGTCACCGCCGGCTACGAGAAGAATCCGGACGCCAATGCCAGCGCCTTCGCCCATGGCTGGTTCCACACCGGCGACCAGGGCGTGCTCGACGAGGACAACTATCTGCGTGTCACCGGCCGGCTGAAGGAGATCATCAATCGCGGCGGCGAGAAAATCTCGCCGCTCGAGGTCGACGGCGTTTTGATGGATCATCCGGCGGTGGCGCAGGTCGTCACCTTCGCCATGCCGCATGACAAGCTCGGCGAAGAGGTCGCGGCGGCGATAGTGCTGCGCGAAGGGCAGAGCGCCAGCGAGGCCGACATCCGCGGCTTCGCGGCGACGCGGCTCGCCGATTTCAAGGTGCCACGCAAGGTGTTGATCCTGGACGAGATCCCGAAGGGCGCGACCGGCAAGTTGCAGCGCATCGGTCTCGCGGCAAAACTCGGTCTCGGCTGATGCGCATTGCAGTCTTCGGCGCCGGCGCGATCGGCGGCTACCTCGCCGCCAAGCTGGCGATCGCCGGCCAGGTCGATCTGTCGATCGTGGCGCGTGGCGCGCATCTCGAAGCGATCAAGGCCGGCGGCCTCCGTCTGATCGAGGATGGCAAGGAAACGGTCACGCGCATAAGGGCGGCGGCGCGAACCGAAGAGCTCGGCGTTCAGGACTATGTCGTGCTGGCGCTGAAGGCGCATTCGCTGGCGCCGGCGCTGGACGAGATCGCGCCGCTCTTGGGCGATGGGACCGCGGTGGTCACCATGCAGAACGGTGTGCCCTGGTGGTATTTCTACAAGGCCGGCGGCGCGCTCGAAGGTACCCGGCTCCATGCGGTCGATCCCGGCGGAGCGATCTGGCAGCACATCGGCCCTGAGCGCGTCATCGGCTCCGTCGTCTATCCGGCTGTCGAGGTCGATGCGCCTGGCCTGATCCGCCATGTCGAGGGCACGCGCTTTTCGCTCGGCGAGCCTTCGGGCGAGAAGAGCGAACGTGTGACTGCTCTGGCGCGCGAGATGGTCAAGGCTGGACTGCAGGCGCCGGTCCGCGAGGACATACGCTCCGAGATCTGGGTGAAGCTCTGGGGCAATCTTTCCTTCAACCCGATCTCGGCGCTGACCGGCAGCACGCTCGCGACAATCGTCGCCGACGAAGGCACGCGCGCGCTTGCCCGCGCCATGATGCTGGAAGCGCAGGCGATCGGCGAGAGCCTCGGCGTGCGCTTTCCCATCCCCGTCGACCGGCGCATCAAGGGCGCCGGCGACGTCGGCGAGCACAAGACCTCGATGCTGCAGGATCTGGAGCGTGGCCGTCCGATGGAGATCGATGCCTTGGTGGGCGCCGTGCAGGAACTCGGCCGCCTGACCTCTCGGCCGACGCCGACTATCGATAGCGTGCTGGCACTGGTGCGTCGCCTGGCGATCGAGCGCGGGTGTTGTTCTCCCTTGTGGATTGTTCCTGTTTTGTTCTAGTCTGATCCTTTGGACGATATCCGAAAGGGATCAGCCATGAATGGCCAGCTTACGTTCGGGACACAAGAGAACGGCCAGACTTATTTCGGCTGGGGCGAGTTGAAGGCCAGCGGGAAACGGAGGCGGACGAATGAGCCGCATATGTTTTATGGAATCCTGGTCGGAGAACCTACTGGCACCCTGCTCGAGCAATGGGCGAGGGGGTGTCGCCAAGAGTTCGGATTGCGGCAAGCTTGGCTAACTCCCGCCAAGCAAACGCACATTACCTTGATGGGCCTCGGCGACGGCAAGTCCCCATACGTGGTCGAGACGGCCTGCCGCGTCGGTTCGCTAATACAAGCGAAGCCCTTTGACGTTTGTTTCGACCGCTTGTCTGCTTTCGGCGGCGGAGCCCTTGTGCTTCGTAGCGGCGATCGTTCGCCGGCACTACAAGAGTTCTGGCGCAAACTCTCGGCCGTGGTTCACGACAGCCCGCTGCAACCTTTCGTGACCAATTCGCTGGAGCCGCATGTGACGCTGCTCCGCGATAGAGACGGCGTGCCAAAGATACCGGAGCGGCTCGTCGACCCCGTCAGGTGGACCGTGCGGAGTTTCGCGCTGATCCACAGCTGTGAGGGGAAATACGAATTTCCCGGTTTTTGGCGATTGAGCGGTCGGGACGACGCGCATGCCGTCATGTGAGCATCTAAATCGTCCGTATCGTCATTGCAGGCAGCCATCCTGACACGAATTGTCACCTGCGGAGCCACGTCCCAGTGGCAGACCGGCAATCGGTCCCTAATTGACGTCTAGTCCAAACAGGGAGGAAGTCATGACCACCGCGACCACCACGGATATTGCCAAGGATTTCACCGAACTCCTCAAGAAGGGCGACAGCCACACCGCTGCCGCGAAGTACAATGCCGACGACATCGTCAGCTACGAAGCGATGGAAGGCCCGATGGCCGTTTGCAGCGGCAAGGATGCCGTGAAGCAGAAGGGCGAGTGGTGGGAAGCGAACCACGAGGTTCATGGCGGCTCGGTCGAGGGCCCTTATGTCAACGGCGACCAGTTCGCCTTGCGCTTCAGCTTCGACGTGACGCCCAAATCCACCGGCGAACGCGTCAAAATGGATGAGGTTGGCCTCTACACGGTCAAGAACGGCAAAATCAGCGAAGAACGCTTTTACTATTGAGGCCGATCGGCGTCAGACGGCTCACTGCTTTCGCGACTTGAATTGAAGACCAGGCATGACGGCTGGACAATGCCCTGGCCGCCACGCCTGCGTCTCAAATCGTCTTTGCATACTCCGCAAGCTGGTCGGCCACCGTGCCCCAGCCGTCGAAGAAACCCATCTCCTCATGACTGTCGCGCGTCGCCTCGTCGCGGTGGATGGCGGTGGCGGCATAGCGCGTGCCTTTGCCCAAAATTCCGCCCGCCGCAAAGCGCTGGCAAAGCGGGCAGGGCAGGCCTAGGGTTCGGCCAGATTCGCAATCCATCCGCCCGAGGGTCTGTCTTGACGATCACCATGTATGGCATTACCACCTGCGACACGATCAAGAAGGCGCGCGTCTGGCTGGAGAGCCATGACGTCCCTTATCGCTTCCACGACTACCGGGCCGAAGGCATCGAGGCGGAGAAGCTGAACGGCTGGGTCGGCAAGATCGGCTGGGAGAAGCTGCTCAACAAGGCAAGCACGACCTTTCGCGAGTTGCCGGAGAAGGACAAGGAAGCGCTCGACGAGAAGAAGGCCAAGAAGCTGATGCTCGCCAAGCCGACCATGATCAAGCGGCCGGTGCTCGAGGTGGGCGAGCGCATTCTGGTTGGGTTCAAGCCGGAGGTCTACGAGGAGGCGGTTGGCGGGAAATAAGGCTCGATCTTCGTAAGCCGCGTTCCTTCGCTGTCCCGCCGGCATCTCGACGTTACGCCTTTAGGTACTCCGCCAGCACCACTGCATTGTTGTGCGCCTCGTCATGCGCGCCGTAGAGCAGCGTCACCTTGCCGTTGCCAAGCAGGTCGCGCAACTGCGCCACAGCCTCCTCGTTGCGGTCGAGCTCCGCCCGGTACCGCTTCTGGAACTCCGCCCAGCGCCCAGGCTCATGCCCGAACCATTTGCGCAGCTCGTCGCTCGGCGCGATGTCCTTGAGCCATAAGGTTAGCGCGGCATCCTTCTTGGCGACACCGCGCGGCCAGATGCGATCGACCAGCACCCGCTGGCCGTCGGTCTTCTCGGGCGTCTCGTAGACGCGCTTTGTCGCAATGTCGAAGGCCACTACGCCTCCTTTGCCAAGCAATTCCAGCGGTTGGGCTCGGCGACTTCGCCGTAGCCGTCCGTCCGGGAATTGCGCAAAACAATGAGTCCTGTCAGGCCCACTCGCCCTTGCGCATCACCGGCACGCGGCCGCCATCCTTGCCGACGCCGTCGATGTCGATCTTGTCCGAACCGATCATCCAGTCGATGTGGATAAAGCTCTTGTTGCCGCCGCGCTGCGCCATCTCATCCTGGCTGAGCGAAGCGCCGTTGACGAAGCACTTCGAATAGCACTGTCCGAGCGCGATGTGGCAGGCGGCGTTCTCGTCGAACAGCGTGTTGAAGAACAACAGGCCGCTCTTCGAGATCGGCGAGGAATGCGGCACCAGCGCCACTTCGCCGAGCCGGCGCGCGCCCTCGTCGGTGTCGAGCACCTTCTTCAAGACGTCCTCGCCCTTCGAGGCCTTGGCCTCGACGATCCGTCCGCCCTCGAAGCGCACCGAGATCTCGTCGATCAGCGTACCCTGGTAGGAGAGCGGCTTGGTCGACGAGACGTGACCTTCGACGCGCCAGGCATGCGGCGTGGTGAAGACTTCCTCGGTCGGGATGTTCGGGTTGCAGGTGATGCCGTTCTTCGCGGTCGAGGCGCCGCCCATCCACTCATGCCCCTCCGCCAGTCCGACCGTCAGGTCGGTGCCCGGCCCGGTGAAATGGAGGGAATGGAAATTATGCTCGTTCAGCCATTTCGTGCGCTCGGCCAGGGCAGCGTTGTGCGCCTTCCAGTTGCCGATCGGATCCTCGACATCGACGCGCGAGGCGGAGAAGATGGCATCGGCAAGCTTCGCCACCGCGACGTCGTCGGGCTCCCCCGGGAATACCTGCTTTGCCCAGGCAAGGTCCGGATAGGCGACGATGTTCCAGTTGATGTCGAAGCCGGTGATCTTCTCCAGCGCCGGCTGGTAGGCCATCGAGTTCGCCTTGTTGGCGCGCGCCACCTTGGCCGGGTCCTGCGCCGAAAGCAGCGACGGGTCCTCGCCGCGCACCGCAAGCCGCGCCGCATTGTTGGCGAAGGCCTTCGCCATGCCTTCGTACAGCCAGCCGGCGGCGCGGTCGAAGCCGGCGTCGGCGCCGTAGCGGAAGCGCGCCAGCGTGATCTCGTCGTCGTTGAAGATCGGCGTCACCAGCCCGGCGCCGGCCTTGTAGGCATGCTCGACGATGCGCCGGGTGAGAGGCAGCGCCGCGATCGACGAGGTCAGCACGAGGTCCTGTCCCGGCTGCAGCTGCAGCCCGACCTTGACCGCCACTTCGGCCAGCCTGTCGAGCTTCACCAGGTCGATTGTTGCCGAGACGCCGCGCGAATGTGTGGTCATGATCCTGCCTGCCATTATGTTGGGGTCTTGTCCTTACATAGACCGCTGCGGCTGGCCTTTCCACCGAGATCGACTGGGCCTGATTTACGCGGCGCTGTCCAACGCCCGGAACTGCGCCATGGTCGCCTCGATCTCCTCGCGGATCCAGGCCTTGAAGTCCCGCACCTTGCGGCTTTCGCTTTTCGTCTGCGACGTCACCAGCCAGTAGCCGAGCCCGCTCTCGGCCCGCACGCCGAAGGGCGCGACCAGCCGGCCGTCGGCCAGCGCATCGGCGGTCAGCAACTGCCAGGCGAGCATCACGCCGTGGCCGGCGATCGCCGATTCCAGGCAAAGCATAGGATCGGTGAACCGCGCGCCCTTGAGGAAGGTGACCGGCTCGACGCCAGCCGCCTCGAACCAGCTGTCCCAGCTGATCATCGCCCGCTCGTCGGTGATGGCGCAGGTCTGCGCCAGATCCTCGATCGACTTCAGCTTGGCCGCGATCGACGGCGCGCAGACCGGAAACACCTCTTGCGCGAGCAGCAGTTCCGCCCGGCCGCCTGGCCACTTGCCGTCGCCGAGCCGAATGGCGATGTCGATGTCGGAATGGTCGAGATCTGCGATCCGGGCGGAGGCGTCGATGCGCAAGAGCACGTTCGGATGCCGGGCGAAATGCCGCGACAGCCTGGGCAGAAGCCATTTCGAGGCGAAGGCCGGCGCCACCGAGACCACCAGCGTGCATTCCGTCGCTTCGCCGGCCAGTGCCACCGCTTGCGCCAGCTCGCGAAAGCCGGCGCTCAGCCGGGCCGTGAAGACAGCGCCGAACTCGGTCGGCACCAGCCCGCCAGGCGTTCGCTCGAACAGCGCCTGTCCCAACTGCTTTTCCGTGCGCTTGATCTGCTGGCTGACGGCGCTGGCCGAGACGTTGAGCTCGGCGGCCGCGGCGGCGAGCGAGCCAAGCCGCGCTACGGTTTCGACGGCGCGCAGGCCGTTGAGATGGACGCTGTTCAGCATAGCCATTCAGTTTTTCTAAACCGGCAGGAGCGAAATCTCAATTGAAACCTGGATGGGAAAGGCGGATTTTACCCAATGCAGCCCTGACCTTGGAGGCAATCCGATGAAGATTTTATCTTTGCTGAAGGGTCTTTCCGATGCCGCGCCGACAAAGGGCCGGCATGATGACGGCGAGGTCGCGCGCTGGGTCGTCGACCCGCTGTCGCATCCGGTGCTCGACGCCATGTCCGAGCGCGAGCTCGGCGACATGCCGTTCCGGCTGACGGCCGGTCGCACGGCATACGAGACGGCCTGCACGACCTGCCGGTGAATCGCTGACCGCGGCCCGGCATTCCTTATCGTCGACGTCGGCGGCGCGGCACTGACAATCCTGGCGTGAGCCGGTCGTCGTCGCGAAGGCCAACTGGCCCAACACAAGCGCGTTGTTTCGCCAGCGCACACACCTATGTTGCGCTGCAATGAATGTCGCATCGCCATCCCCTTTGCGTCTTGCCGTCGCCGGCATGGTTGCGCTTGCCGTCGCCATGGGCATCGGCCGCTTCGTCTACACGCCGATCCTGCCGGGCATGATGGAGGAGCTGCATTTGACGCCGGCCGATGTCGGCTGGATCGCGTCCGCCAACTATCTCGGCTATCTCATCGGCGCGCTTGCCGCCGCCGGCGGCTGGGCGCACGGCCGCGAGCGCCTGCTGATGTTTTCCGGCCTCGCCGCCAGTGCCGTGCTTGCGGCTCTGATGGGTTTGAACGAGACGATGGCGGCATTCATCGTCATCCGCTTCCTTGCCGGGCTCGCCAGCGCCTTCGTCATGGTGTTCATGTCGTCGATCGTCTTCAGCCACCTTGCCGCGTCCGGCCGTGGCGACCTGCAAGCGCTGCATTTCGGCGGCGTCGGATTGGGTATCGCGGCGTCCTCGGTGCTGTTGGCCATTCTCGTCACTTCCCATGCCGGCTGGGCCGCCGGATGGCTCTGGTCCGGAGCCGCCTCTGCCGTCGGCCTGCTCTTCGTCGCATTGCTCGCGGGCTCCGCCACGCCGGCCAACGGCGTCGACGGGCCTGAACCGGCGTTGCCGAGGGACAGGTGTCTGACGAAGATGATCCTTGCCTACGGGCTGTTCGGCTTCGGCTATGTGGTGACGGCCACTTTCCTGGTCGCCATCGTTCGCCAGGGCGGCGGCGGGCGCGTCTTCGAGGCCACCGTCTGGATGGTCGCCGGCCTTGCCGGTTTCCCGTCGACCTGGTTCTGGCAGAAGCTCGCCGCCAGGACCGGGATCTATGCGGCTTATGCCGTGAGCTGCCTGGTCGAAGTAATCGGCGTCACCGCCAGCGTTGTCGTCAAGGGTTTCACTGGGCCGCTGCTCGCCGGCGTGCTGCTCGGCGGCACCTTCATCGCCATCACCGCACTCGGCTTGCAGACGGCAAGGCAGCTTGCGCCACAGGCGCCGCGCCGCATCTTCGCGGTGATGACCGCGGCCTTTGGCCTCGGCCAGATCATCGGTCCGATCGCCGCCGGCCTGCTTGCGCAGGCTTCGGGCAATTACGTGCTTGCCTCGGTCATGGCGGCTGCCGCTCTGCTGGTGTCCGGCGTCATTGCTTGGTCGGCTGCACCAAAATCGCCATGATTTGTGGTCTTGCTCGATGCCGGGCATCGGGCAGGGCATTTTCTTTCCCACTAATGTGTGACCTTATGCCCGCCGAACAGCAACGCCGCTGATTTGCGGTCAGACCGAGGAAACCCGCCACAGTGTTCGTATCCTTCTTCCCGCAGCCGAAGCTCTTTTTCACCTCGGCCGCCGTCTGGAGCCTTGCCGCAATCCTGTTCTGGTTCTTCGGCGGCGAGCAGTTGGGGGCCCTCTTCGGCTTGCCGCCGGCAGCGGCTGGGGCGCCGCCCGTCGTCGGCATCGCCGTGCTCTGGTCCACGCCGTTTCTGTGGTTCTACATCTACTTCGCTTTTTGCGTGCTGGTCTTCTATGCGTTCTGGAGATGGTATTCGCCGCACCCCTGGCAGAATTGGTCCATTCTGGTCGCGGCCTTCATCCTGTTCCTGATCTACTTCAACGTGCAGATCAGCGTCGCCATCAACGACTGGTATGGACCATTCTTTGACTACATTCAGGGACTGATGGCGAAGACGATGGAGTCCACCGACACCGAATTCTACACCAAGCTGGCCACGTTCGCCTGGTTGGCGCTGGTTGGCATGAACGTTCAGGTGGTCAACAACTTCATTGTCAGTCACTGGATATTCCGCTGGCGCACGGCGATGAACGACTACTTCATGTCGAACTGGAAAAGGCTGCGCCACATCGAGGGCGCCTCTCAGCGCATCCAGGAAGACACGATGCGCTTCTCGCAGATCATGGAGGATCTGGGCTCCAGTTTCATCCAGTCGATCATGACGCTGATAGCGTTCCTGCCGGTGATGATTCAGCTGCAGGCCCATATCACCGAGCTGCCGATCATCGGCGCTGTTCCCCAGCCGCTGGTGATCGCCGCGCTGGGCTGGTGCCTGTTCGGAACGGCCTCGGTCATGATCGCCGGCCTCAAGCTGCCGGGCTTGCAGTTCCGCAATCAGCGCGTGGAGGCCGCCTATCGCAAGGAACTCGTCTACGGCGAGGATCATGCTGACCGCGCCCAGCCGGCGACGACCGCCGAGCTGTTTGCCAATGTGCGCCACAACTACTTCCGGCTCTATTTCCACTACATCTATTTCAACGTCGTCCGCTACACCTACCTGCAGGCGGACAACATCTTCTCATTCTTGATCCTCGGGCCGTCGATCGTGGCGCACAGGATCACATTCGGCGCTCTAAATCAGATATCGAACGCGTTCGGCAAAGTGACGAACTCGCTGCAGTTCCTGTTGAACTCCTGGTCGACCATCGTCGAGCTGCAGTCGGTGCACAAACGTCTGCGCGCCTTCGAGGCGACGCTGGAAGGGGCGCCGCTGCCCGACCTCGACCAGCGTTATCTTGCCCGGCAGGGTGTGAAAGACCCGGCCTGAACGAGAGCATATCCAGGAAGAGTTTTCACGGGATCGGACTGTGGGCGGCTCAGCCGCCCACAGTCGCCTGCTTTTGATCGGCGCGCTGGCGCGCGAGATAGTCGCGGAAGCTGATGCACTCGACCTGCTTCATGACGCAGACCTCGTCCGCGAAGCGCTCGAGCGCGTTCCAGTAAGTGCCGCCGTTCATCTGCGTGAAGTGGAAGCCAAGCTCCAGCGGAAGGCGCTTGCCGTTATATTGTGCATCGAAGGCGGCGCGGAAAGCCTGATAGGCGCGGTCGGCGAACTCGTCCGCCCCGGCCGGCTGCTCGAAGCCGCCCGAGTGGCGGACATAGAGATTGTAGTCCATGGCGACAACCGACTTCGACTTCGGCCCTTCCGGGATCAGCGGCAATGCGAAGCGCGTGATGCCGCTCTTCGTCGGCGGCAGGGCGGGGCCGTTCGAGACACCGCTCGCGTCGTACTGAAAGCCGGCTTCCGGCAGCGCTTCGTAAAGCGCCTTGTCGGTCGACAGATACGGCGCGCGAAAACCAATCACCGCATGGCGGGCGAAGTCGCGCCAGCCGGGCGGCTCGGGTGAAATGCCGTTGATCGCATAGGCATTTTCGAGGATGCGCCTGAAGGCGCCGAACTCGGCCAGCCAGTCGGCCTTGCTCCAGTCCTTGCCGTCGAAATGGCCGCAGGCATGGCTGCCGATGTCATGGCCTTCGCTGGCTGCGAGCCGAATTTGTTCCAGCCTCTCAGCGACGTCCTGCTTCGAGGCGGCAAAGCCGATATTCGATTTGCCGGCGCCCTTGCCGGGCGCGACGTACTCGGCGCGCGTTTCCGGCGACAGCAGGAAGACGCAGGACAGAAAATAGGTGAAGTGCGCGCCGGTGCGTTTCGCCAGCGCGCGGCTGCGTTGCCACTGCGAGATTTCGCGCGCGCTGTCGAAGGAGATAAGGACGAGCTGCTGTGGCGTCGCCGGCATCGGATCCCGCGATCCGGGCGGATCGGCGATAGCCGCGGCAGCCGAGGTGGCAAGCGAAACGAGACTGAGCGCTAGGACGCGGAACGGATGTGGCACTGGCAACCTTCGGCAGCGATCTTTCAGACTGTTGGAAGCCGGCTATTGCCCAATTGTGGCATCGGTGCGTTGCGACGCACTCGCAAGCCGCTCTGGCTTGTCCCGCCGATTTTCCGGTGATCCCCCTTCCATGCCGACGAAATTTCGCTAAAACGCGGGGCTCGAAGAAGCGCCCCGTTCCGGGGCCGCAATGGTTTTTGATTGATGTCGGACGACAGTTTTATCCGCGAAGTCAACGAAGAGATGCGTCGCGAGCAGGCGCAGGCGCTGTGGGATCGTTTTGGTCCGATCGTGCTTGGTGCCGCGATCCTGATCGTGGTGGCGACGGCCGCCGTCGTTGGCTACCGCTATTGGGACGAGACCCGCGCCAACCGCTCGGGCGATGCCTTCTCAGCTGCGCTCAAGCTTGCCAATGACGGCAAGAACGACGAGGCGATCGCCGCTCTCGATCAGCTGGAAAAGGATGGCTACGGCGCCTACCCGCTGCTCGCCCGCATGCGGGGAGCGACCGTCAAGGCCGACAAGGGCGATGTCGAGGGAGCGGTCAAGGATTTCGACGCGGTCGCCGCCGACAGCGCCATTCCTGCCGGCATCCGCGACATGGCCCGCCTGAGGGCGGCGCTGCTTCTTGTCGATCACGGCTCCTTCGCCGATGTCTCCAGCCGGGTCGAGGCGCTGACCGCCGACACCAATCCGCTGCGCCACGCCGCGCGCGAGGCGCTCGGCCTTGCCGCCTGGAAGGAAGGCAAGTCGGCGGACGCGCTGAAACTGTTCGACCAGATCGCTTCGGATGACGGCGCCCCGCGCAATTCGCGCCAGCGGGCGCAACTGATGTCCGAGCTGATCCGCGGGTCGGGCAATGCGTCGTAGCGCATGTCGCCCAAAAGTGCGCAGCGGTTTTGGGATCAACGACATGCGCAACAAATGGTAGAGTCGGATGGGCTTCAAAGTCGCCATCATCGGCCGGCCTAACGTCGGCAAATCGACTCTTTTCAATCGGCTGGTGGGAAGGAAGCTGGCGCTTGTCGACGACACGCCGGGCGTGACGCGCGACCGTCGCGTCCACGCCGCCAAGCTCTACGATCTTCACTTCGACGTCATCGACACCGCAGGCTTCGAGGATGCGGCGGCGTCCACGCTGCCCGGCCGCATGCGCCAGCAGACCGAGATTGCGATCCGCGAGGCCGACCTGATCTTCTTCACCGTCGACGCCAAGTCGGGCCTGATGCCCGACGACCGGACTTTCGCCGACGTGGTGCGCAAATCCGGCAAGCCCGTCGTGCTGGTTGCCAACAAGGCCGAGGCGCGAGGCGCGCAAGGCGGCATGCTGGAAGCCTGGGAGCTCGGCCTCGGCGAGCCGATCCCGGTCTCGGCCGAGCACGGCCAGGGCATGCCCGATCTGCGCGACGCGGTGATCGCCGCGCTTGGCGAGGAGCGTGCCTTCGGCGAGGCCGAGGAAAGCCCAAGCGACGAGATCGCCGTCAGCGAGGTGCTGATCGGCGAGGACATCGCCGACCCCGATGCGGAGCCCGCTTATGACGACACCAAGCCGCTGCGCATTGCCGTCGTCGGCCGCCCCAATGCCGGCAAGTCGACGCTGATCAATGCGCTGATCGGCGAGGAGCGGCTGCTGACCGGCCCGGAAGCGGGTATCACCCGCGATTCCATCTCGGTCGACTGGGACTGGCGCGGCCGTCGGATAAAACTCTTCGACACGGCCGGCATGCGGCGCAAATCGAAGGTCCAGGAGAAGCTCGAGAAGCTTTCGGTGCAGGACGGCCTGCGTGCCATCCGCTTCGCGGAGATCGTCATCATCGTGCTCGATGCCACCATCCCCTTCGAGAAGCAGGATCTTCAGATTGCCGACCTGATCATCCGCGAGGGCAGAGCGCCGGTGATCGCCTTCAACAAATGGGACCTGATCGACAATCCGCAGGAGCTTCTGGCCGAGCTGCGCGAGAAGGCCGAGCGGCTTCTGCCGCAGGTGCGCGGCATCCAGGCGGTCACCGTCTCGGCCGAGACCGGGCGCGGCCTCGACCGGCTGATGGACGCCGTCATCAAGACGCACAAGGTCTGGAACAGCCGCGTCTCGACCGGCAAGCTCAACCGCTGGCTGGAAGGCATCCTCGCACACCATCCGCCGCCCGCCGTCGCCGGCCGCCGGCTGAAGATCAAATATGTCACGCAGGCAAAAACCCGGCCGCCGGGCTTCGTCGTCTCCTGCTCGCGCCCCGATGTGATGCCGCAATCCTATGTCCGCTATTTGTCGAACAGCCTGCGCGAGGCCTTCGACATGCCCGGCGTGCCGATCCGCATGGCTCTGCGCACCTCGGACAATCCCTTCGCGGGCAGGGCGAAGAAGCGGTGACCTCCCGGGAGAAGCGCCAACGCTGATTCCTCGTCATCCTCGGGTCTGCGCTCCGCTTCGCGTCGCTCCGCCCGTGGATGACGAACAGCCTGGGACCTAAGCGACCTCTCGCAACGTCTCTTTCGTCTCTGCCCCCTCGGGCAGCGCCTCCATCGCCGACTGCAAAAGAATCTCCGCCAGCCGCGCCGCCACCGGATCGAGCTCGGCATCCTTCTGGTGCAGGTGCAGCGCCATCTTCGGCAGCGGCGGCAGCCCAAGCACTCCCGGCGCGAGCGCTCTGACATTGGCGGGCAGGCCGATATCGGTGCGGATCGTCAGCCCAAGGCCGGCCGCGACCGCCGCCCAGATGCCGCTAAGGCTGGGGCTGGAGAAGGCCATGCGCCAGGCGAGGCCGGCTCGGTCGAGCGTCTCGGTCGCCACCGTGCGCAGCAGGCAAGGCGCCTCGAACACTACCAGCGGCAGCGCCTCGCCATCGCCGGAGCCCGCATCCATCGGTTTCGCCGGACCGATCCAGCGCGCCTGCACGTCGGCGACATGCCGGCTGTAGGGCAGCGTCGTGCCGTCGTGCCAGGCGAGCGCGATATCGAGGCTGCCGGACAGGACACGGTCGGCGAGCTCATGGCTGCGTCCGATGCGCGCCTCGATCCGGACTTTTGGATGGGCGCGGGCGAAGCGGCCGAGCACTTCGGGGAGCACGGCTTCGCCGAAATCCTCCTGCAGGCCGAGCCGCACCCAGCCTTCCAGCTCGACGTCGCGGATGGCGGAAGCCGCCTCGTCGTTGAGCTCGATCAGGCGCCGCGCATAGCCGAGCATGGTCTCGCCGGCCTCGGTCAGCGCCAGGCCGCGACCCGCCTTGCGGAAGATCGGCGTCGACGCCTGCTCCTCGAGCTTCTTCAGCTGCGCGCTCACCGCTGAAGTCGAGCGGCCGAGCCTTTCCGCCGCCTTGGCGAAGCTGCCCAGCTCCATACCGGTGACGAAGGTCCGCAGCACATCGAGGTCGAAGGTGACGCGTCGCATAAGACCGTCCTTGTTTTCAGGATTATAGATCAAAAACTTCCTGATTTTATGAACGAAGCTATAGCGCTACATCCATCCCGTCAAGGTCGGTCATCCGGCCGTCACGGGAAGTGAGTCATGTCAGCCGTCGTCACCCGCAGCGATTGCCAGCCGTCCGCGAAAGGCACAGCCGCCGCCCCAACCGGCCGCGCCTTCGGACCCAACCATCGCTGGAAGGTGCTGGGCACCGGTGTCGCCGCCAATGCTGGCTTCTCCGCCACCTTCTCCGGCGTTCCGGCGACCGCGGTCGTCATGCGTCAGGGCTACCATCTCGACAATGCCTCGCTAGGCCTGGCGCTCGGTCTGCTCGGCCTCGGCGTAGCGCTCAGTGAGTTGCCCTGGGGCGTGCTCACCGACCGCTGGGGCGACCGCCGCGTGCTCCTGACCGGGCTTGGCGCGACGGCGGCATGGCTGTTCATCATGGCCATGCTCGTCGTGCCGACGAAAGCAGCCGTTCCCGGCGTCACACTGCTTTCGGCAAGCCTGCTCGTCGCTGGCCTGCTCGGCGGCAGCGTCAACGGCTCCAGCGGCCGCGCCATCATGGGTTGGTTCGGCCAAGGCGAGCGTGGCTTTGCCATGAGCATCAGGCAGACGGCGGTGCCGCTCGGCGGCGGGCTCGGTGCGATGGTCCTGCCTTCGCTTGCCTTGTGCTTCGGCTTTGCCGCCGTCTTCGGCCTCCTTGCGGCGCTATCCGCGCTGTCGGCCTTCTTTGCCTGGCGCTGGCTGCACGAGCCGCCGACGCAAGGCAATGTCCACGCCGCCGGCGCAACGAGCTGTCCGGCGCCGCTGCGCAACATCGAGGTCTGGCGCATCTCGACGGCCATCGGCCTGCTCTGCTTCCCGCAGGTGGCGGTGCTCACCTTCGCCTCCGTCTTCCTGCACGACTTCGCCGGCATGGGCACGTGGGTGACCAGCGCCGGCCTTGCCGCCGTGCAGACGGGCGCCATGGTGATGCGCGTCTGGAGCGGCCGCTTCACCGACCGTCGCGGTAACCGCAGGCCGTTCCTGAGGCTCTGCAGCGCGCTCAGCGCGTTTGCGTTCCTGGCGCTTTGGTTGCTGGTGATCGCGGCGGCCGGGCAACCGGCTCTGATGGTGCTCCTGCCCGTCATGGTGGTCGTGGCCGGCATCTCCGTCTCGGCCTGGCATGGCGTTGCCTATACCGAGCTTGCGACGCTCGCCGGCCCCGGCCATGTCGGCACCGCGCTCAGCCTCGCCAACACCCTTGTCTTCGTCGGCTTCTGCCTGGTGCCGATCGCCATTCCCTGGCTCTTGCTTCTCTTTGCATGGCCGGGCGTCTGGCTGGCGGCCGCGATCTGCGCGGCGATCGCGTGGCCGATCTTCCTGCGCCCAGCCTGATTCACCAAGCCTGATTTTTTCGCCGGCTTGCCGAGGCAGTGGGAGGCCGGCTTGCCTTCAACATGAAAAAAACACGATCGATGTCGTTAACCCCCCATCAAGGTTAATGCTTCATTTTGGCTCTCCGGGGTCAGTAGCGTTTCTGGAGAGTTCCGTGCATCGACGCGTTTTTACGCGGCTCGTCGCCGCCGCCGTTGCGAATAAACCTTCCTTCCTTACTCCTTTGGTTCTGGGGCTCGGCTTCTGGGTCGGCTTTCCATCGGTCGTCGCCTATCAGGACATGGCGAGCCTCGTCTCCGGGCTGGAGTCGCCTCACGCTCGCTGGAACGCCTATGTCGAAAAATCCGTCGCCGGCTCGGTGCACGCCGCCGAGATGCCATTTGTCGATTCGGCCGCCACCGGCTCGATCTCTGGTTCGGGCGTGGAATTGCCGGGCGTCGGCGCGGTTGCGTTCCGCGGCAAAGGCAATGTCGGCGGCACCACCCCGGATGAGGATCGCGTCGTGCGCTCCGACAAGAAGGGCCGCCTCGTTCAGGTGTCACCGGTGGCGCCGCCGAAGAATTTCAGCGCCGGCTCGATCTTCGAGCGCAGCTCCTCGTTGCTCCGTCCGAGCATGGACAGCAACCTGAAGCTCACCTTCGCCAAGCCCGGCATCAAGGGCAAGGAAGTCCAGATCGCCCAGGCCTTCCACATCCGCGAGGACAAGAAGCCGGATGCGGATTTGCCGGCGGCGCTCGTCGCTCTCGTCAACAACGACAAGCCGGATATCCTCGCCACTGCCTATGCGCAGTCAGCACCGGACTACGCCAAGGCGTCGCCCTTCGAAGCGCTGCTGCAGGACGATCCGAACGACGGCCGCTTCATCCCGCCGATGGGCAAGGGCGACCATGCATGGATGCAGAACCCTTTGCCGGCGACGGTCTTCTCCATGCCGGAACAGGAATGCCTCGCCAAGGGCATCTATTTCGAGGCGCGCAGCGAGCCGGTGCGCGGCCAGGCCGCGGTGGCGCAGGTGATCCTCAACCGTGTCCGCAACCCCGCCTATCCGAAGACGATCTGCGGCGTCGTCTACCAGAACGACGACTGGTTCAACCGCTGTCAGTTCTCCTTTGCCTGCGACGGCAGGAAGAAGCGCATCAACGACCCGGTCGCCTACAAGACCGCGCAGGATGTCGCCATGGCGGTGACCGCAGGCAAGATCTTCATCCCCGAGGTCGGTTCCTCCACGCATTACTACGCTAACTATGTCCATCCGGGCTGGGCGCGTGCCATGCATCGCATGACCAGGATCGGCCTGCACATCTTCTATCGCACCTATGGCGGCGGCTGGAGCTGAGCCGTTCGAGCGAGCCTCCGGTAGCGTTCCGCGTGGCCTGCCGCTCGCACCGATCGGTGCGGCTTGCCGCGCGGATTCGCGCCGAGTCCCCCGCGCGGGCGTGACGGGCACGATGTCGCACCCGAATAAACCATTGATTTAAAACAGGAAAATACATCGCTTTGAAGTTCGACCCGTGGCTTGACGGGCGCGGACCCTCTAACTATGTTGCCGGCGACTTTAGAAGCGGACGGACGGTGATAGTCTGCCCGGGCAGGGGGGTTGCGATGGCCGACAAAAACAGGCCAGACGGAACCGGAGAAACCGGCCGCGGCAGGCAGCCAGAAGCCACCATCCGCGGCGACGAACTTGAGCGCCGCCGGCGCGAGCTTGAAGCATCGCTTGCATCAAGACGCACGGACCGGCTCGAGGGGAAAGACGAAGCGAAAGCTGCGACCGGTTACGGTCAGGCACTGAAGCTGTCCAGCGAGTTCATCGCCGGAGTGGTGGTTGGTGTCGGCTTGGGCTGGATTGTCGACCGCCTGGCGGGTATCGCGCCATGGGGTCTGATCGTCGGCCTGTTGCTGGGCTTCGGCGCCGGTATACTCAATGTCCTGCGTTCGGCGGGACTTGCGTCGGAATTCGGTCAGGGCGGGAAGCCGCGCGAGCCGAAGGAATGAAATGAGGCGCCGCAAGGCGCTAAAGCGAACTCAAGAAGCCGGTTGCGGCTTTGACGGGGATAAAAAGTGGCTGCTGACAAGGTCGATCCGATCCACCAGTTCCAGATCCATCCGATCATTCCGATTCATATCGGCGGCTACGACGTCTCCTTCACCAATTCCGCTCTGTTCATGGTCGTGACGGTCATCGTCGCTTCCGCCTTCCTGTACATGAGCACCGCCAGCCGCGCCCTGATCCCGGGCCGCCTGCAGTCGGTGTCGGAAATGGCCTACGAATTCGTCGGCAACATGCTGCGCGACGCGGCGGGCAAGCAGGGGATGCAGTTCTTCCCGCTGGTGTTCTCGTTGTTCATGTTCGTGCTGGTCGCCAACCTCATCGGCCTGTTCCCCTATTTCTTCACCGTCACCAGCCACATCATCGTCACCTTCACGCTGGCCGCGCTGGTGATCGGCACCGTCATCGTCTACGGCTTCGCCAAGCATGGGCTGGGCTTCCTCAAGCTGTTCGTGCCGCATGGCGTGCCCGGCTATCTCTTGCCGCTGGTGGTGGCGATCGAAATCATTTCCTTCGTCTCGCGCCCCGTCAGCCTCTCGGTTCGTCTTTTCGCCAACATGCTGGCCGGCCACATCACGCTGAAGGTGTTTTCGGGCTTCGTCGTCAGCCTCAGTGCGCTCGGCGCCGTCGGCGTCGCCGGCTCGGTCCTGCCGCTCGCCATGGCGGTCGCGCTGACGGCGCTGGAACTGCTGGTCGCCTTCCTGCAGGCCTACGTCTTCGCGGTGCTGACCTGCATGTATCTGAACGACGCCCTGCACCCGAGCCACTGATCGATTTTCTCCGGCGCTTCGGCGCCAGCTTACCCAACGTACCAACTGCAACGATTACGAAAAACCACAGGAGTTTTGAAATGGACGCAACTGCAGCAGCTGCTATCGGCGCTGGTATCGCCTGCATCGGCATGGGCGGCGCGGGCATCGGCCTCGGCAACATCTTCGGCAGCTATCTCTCGGGTGCGCTCCGCAACCCGTCGGCTGCTGACGGCCAGTTCGGCCGGCTGATCTTCGGCTTCGCCGTGACCGAAGCTCTGGGCATCTTCTCGCTCCTCATCGCGCTGCTCTTGGTCTTCAAGTAAGAAGCACGCGCTGACGAAAGGGGCCGCATGGTGCGGCCCCGCCGTATGGACAGGGGAATGACATGTTCGTGACATCTGCCTTTGCGCAAGAGTCCGCGCCGGCTGCGGCCGAAGGCGATACGCATGCGGGCACTGCCGTGCCTGCCGAGGAGCATGGCACGTTCCCGCCGTTCAATGCCGAGACCTTCCCGTCGCAGATTCTGTGGCTGGTCATCACCTTCGGGCTCTTCTATCTGTTCCTGAAGCGGGTTGTGATGCCGCGCGTCGGCGGTATCATCGATGTCCGCAACGATCGCATCACCCAGGATCTCGACCACGCCGCGAGGCTGAAGGGCGAGGCCGATGCGGCCGTTGCGGCCTACGAGCAGGAACTGGCGGAAGCCAAGGCGCGCGCCAACACGATCGGCCAGCAAGCGAGCGACGCCGCCAAGAGCGAAGCCGAAAGCACGCGCAAGAAGCTCGAGGCGGAACTCGAAAAGAAGCTCGGCGAGGCCGAGGCGAGCATCGCCTCGATCAAGGCCAAGGCGATGAAGGAAGTCGGCACGATCGCCGAGGACACTACGTCGGCCATCGTCGAGGCGCTCGTCGGCGGCAAGACTGACAAGGCCGAGATCTCGGCCGCGGTCAAATCCGCGAGCCGGTGAGGAGGGCATCATGGACGCCACATCACTCGCGACGCTCTGGGCAACCATTGCCCTGATCATCTTCCTCGGCGCCGTCATCTACCTGAAGGTGCCGGGCATGCTCGCCAAGTCGCTCGACGCCCGCGCGGCCAAGATCAGCAGCGAGCTCGAGGAAGCCCGCCGGCTGCGCGAAGAGGCCCAGCAACTGCTCGGCCAGTATCAGCAGAAGCGCAAGGAAGCCGAGAAGGAGGCCGCCGACATCGTCGCCGCCGCCAAGCGCGAGGCCGAACTCCTTGCCTCCGAGGCGCATAAGAAGACCGAGGACTATGTCGCCCGGCGCACGGCGCTTGCCGAGCAGAAGATCAGCCAGGCCGAGCGCGAAGCGATCGGCGAGGTGCGCGCCAGCGCCGTCGACATTGCTGTCGAAGCCGCCCGCGCGCTGCTTGCCGCCAAGGTCGACGCCAAGGCCGGCGCCGATCTGTTCAAGTCTGCGCTGCAGGACGTGAGGGCCAAGCTGAACTGAGCGGCTCTACCGTCGCCAACAGGAAGCCGCCTGGGCAACCCGGCGGCTTTTTTGTTGGAAAGGACGCCCGGCGCTGAAGCTGCCAATTTCCCCCTTGTGGGGGAGATGCCCGGCAGGGCAGAGGGGGGCGCGAAGGATCGCCGGCGTTGCATTCTGGTCCGCCGCGCCGACGCGGATTATTTGAGGAATCTGGGCTCCAATGATAGACAGGCTGGAGGGCCAGCGCCCCCCTCTGGCCTGCCGGCCATCTCCCCCACAAGGGGGGAGATCAGCAGCGTCGCCGTCGCCTCACTCCAGACCGATCAGGCCTTCCTCTTCCTCAACCAATTCCGTGCCGCCCAGCCGGAACGGCGCGAAGGATGCGCGGTGCAGTCTTGCCACCGGGCCGTGCGCTTCGATCGCGGTCCGGTGCCGGACCGTCGCATAGCCCATATGCACCTCGAAGCCGTAATGCTCATGATGGCCGCCACAGCCGCACATCATGCGGTCGCGCATCACTTTGGCGACGATCGAGGCGGCGGCGATCGATTGCGAGCGCTGATCGCCCTTGATCAAAGCGCGGCCCTCGCAGGCGAGCCCTGGCGGCACGTCGCGGCCATCGGCCAAAGCCAGCTTGGGCCGCAGCGACAGGCCGGCGGCGGCACGGCGCATCGCTTCCAGGCTGGCTTTCAAAATATTGCTGTTGTCGATGCCTTCGGCGCTGATCGAGGCCATCGAGACGCTGAGCGCCGAGCCCAGGATTTTCAGGAACAGCGCCTCGCGCTGCAGGTGGGTGAGGCGCTTGGAATCATCGAGGCCTTCGGGAATGTTGGCGGGGTTGAGCACGACGGCTGCCGCCACAACCGGACCGGCCAGCGGCCCGCGGCCCGCCTCGTCCATGCCCGCGACTGGCCAAAGTCCCTCGGCCATCGCCTTCGTCTCGATGGAGAAGTCAGGCTTCTCGACCATTTCAAACAGAAGCGGAGAATCGGAACGCGCGCGAGCCATGGTGCGGCGAGGTTCGCATCGGCTCCGATTCTCCGCAAGTCCCTCCGGGTCGGATGGGGCGTCGGACCGGGAGGGCACCGTCTCACGGCCGGGGGACTGGGCCGGACGGGATTCTTGAGCAATTCCAGGAAAGTGCGCAGCGGTTCTTCATCCTGGAATTGCGTAAAAACAAATACTTAGCGGATCGCAGGTCTTTCGTGGCCAGCGCCGTCATCACAGCAGCATCAGCTGCTCGCCAGCGCCGGAGCCTGCGACGAATTGATCGGTCCGAAGCTGCCGCCGCTCGGCATTGAGGCCGAGCCGCTTGGCGGCGATCTCGAAGCGCCGGCCGATCTGGCAGGCATAGGGACCGGCGCCCTTCATGCGCTTGCCCCATTCCGAATCGTAGTCCTTGCCGTCGCGCATCGAACGGATCAGCGACATCACGTGCCGGTAGCGGTCGGGATAGTGCCGCAGCAGCCAGTCCTTGAAGATCGGCGCCACTTCCAGCGGCAGCCGCAACACGACATAGCCTGCTTCCCTGGCGCCGGCGGCGCGAGCCGAATCGAGGATGCGCTCCAGTTCCGGATCGTTGAGGCCTGGAATGATCGGCGCCACCATCACTGAGGCGGGGACGCCGGCATCCGAAAGCTGCCTTATCGCCTCCAGCCGCTTCGTCGGCGTCGATGCGCGCGGCTCCATGGTTCGCGCCAGCATGCGGTCGAGCGTCGTCACCGACAGCGCCACCTTGGCGAGGCTGCGTTCGGCCATGCGCGACAGGATATCGATGTCGCGCGTCACCAGCGCCGACTTGGTGACGATGCCGACCGGATGGCCGCGCGCCTCCAGCACTTCGAGGATCTCGCGCATGATGCGATACTGCTTCTCGATCGGCTGGTAGGGATCGGTGTTGGTGCCGATGGCGATGGTGCGCGGCTGGTAGCCGGGTTTCGACAATTCCCTGTCCAGCATGCGTGCTGCATCCGGTTTGGCGAACAGCTTCGATTCGAAATCGAGTCCCGGCGACAGGCCCATGAAGGCATGTGTCGGCCTGGCGAAGCAGTAGACGCAGCCATGCTCGCAGCCGCGGTAGGGATTGATCGAACGGTCGAAGGAAATATCCGGCGATTCGTTGCGGGTGATGATGGTGCGCGGCTTTTCTACCTGCACCTCGGTCTTGAACGGCGGCAACTCCTCCAGCGAGTTCCAGCCGTCGTCGAACACATGCCGGCTGACGGGCTCGAAGCGGCCGGATGGATTGATGCCGGCGGAGCGTCCGCGGTTGCGGTCGGGGCGGACGCGCACGCCGCTCTGTTCGATCACGGCATTGGCCATCTCGGCCCTGCCTGCGCCGAAGGCGGCAATGTCGGCGCGGACGATCTGTTCCATTTTCGCCCTCTCCCAAGGACTGTCGGCGGGATGTCGAATCGCTCTGTTCATGAAACTATTCCTATTTTGCCGATGAGAACAAAGCAAGAACTTTTTCGCTGGGAACGTGCAACTGGCGCATCGCCGCGCTTTCCGCTATTCGGCTAAAATGCTCAGCGTTCTCATCGAGACCAAGAACGACGAAGAGGGCCTTGCCCGCACGCTCGCCTCGCTGATCGGCGGCGCGGTCGAGGGCATGGTGCGCGACGTCATCGTCTGCGACGCCGGGTCGACCGACCAGACGCATCGCGTAGCAGAGCATGCCGGCTGCCATTATGTGGCCGGCGGCATTGCCGCCGGTATCAGCCGGGCCAAGGGAGATTGGCTGCTGCTGCTGGAGCCCGGCGCGCGATTGGCAGAAGGCTGGATCGAGGAGGTCGCGGCCCACACGGCAAGGCAGACCATGCCCGCGCGCTTCTCACGCGCCCGCGGCAATCGCACACCGTTCCTGGCTCGTGTGTTTTCGGGCAGTCGTGCGCTGGCCGAAGGTCTCGTCATCAGCAAGCGCCAGGCCGCGGCTCTGGCGAAAAGCGCGCGCAGCGCCGAAGCCCTGGCGCGTGGCCTGGCTACCAGGAGGCTCAACGCCGAAGTCTGGGTCGCGCCGACGAAGTGATGCAAGCGCCCGCATGAGGAAAGCCGAGCAGCAAATTTCAGTCCTTGCTTTATTGTGCATTGCACAAAATTAACGGCGAGGTTAGCATCCCGGCATGCGGGACAATCGGGATTGGGTAATGCCGAAGCGAT
Organism: Mesorhizobium sp. WSM4884; assembly: GCF_029625675.1. NCBI lineage: Bacteria > Pseudomonadati > Pseudomonadota > Alphaproteobacteria > Hyphomicrobiales > Phyllobacteriaceae > Mesorhizobium > Mesorhizobium sp. WSM4884. Next base: position 355,606 of record NZ_JARTVO010000002.1, on the reverse strand, counting down.
AGGCGGGCGTCGCTTCGTCGAACGTCAATGCATATGAGGACCCCGATGAATCTTGCTCCCCCAGACAATTCCGGTGCGGCCAGCCTGGAGGCCATCGCCCGCGATGGCAGCCTGCTCAGGCGCATCGCCGTGCGCATCCCGACCTATTTGAAGGATCTTCGCGAGAACCCGGCCTGGCTGCCGATGTTCGTGCTGGCGCGCACCATGCCGGGGCGTCGCATGCATTGGCTTGGCGCCAGAGCTACCCGTCCGCTCGACGATGCGGGTGCAACGATGTTCACCGGCATCGAACGCGACGCGGTCGTCGAGGCGCTGCGCTCCGATGGGCTGTTTTCGGGCTTCATGCTGCCGCCCGCGATCCGTGAGGAGATCGCCGCTTTCGCGCAACGCACGCCCTGTTTCGGCAATTTCGACCGCCGTCTCGAATTCATGCCGGGCGACCATGCCGAGGCCGAGAAGCGTTTCGGTCGCTCGCTGCTCAGCGGTCACTATTTCGAGCGTATACTTGACTGCAACGCGGCGCTCGCCATCCAGAAGGATCCGCTGCTGCTCGACGTCGCCCGGCATTATCTCGGCGGCCAGGCGAAATTGATCACGACGCGCGTCTGGTGGAGCTTCCCGACCGGCAAGGCTTCCGACGCCGACAAGAACCTCGCCTCGCTCGGCAAATACCATTTCGACCTCGACGACTGGCGCATGCTGAAGTTCTTCTTCTATCTGGCGCCGGTCGACGCCGGTACCGGGCCGCATGTCTATGTCCGCGGCAGCCACAAGCGCCGCGCGCTCAAGCACCAACTGACGCTCCTGGTCGGCCATCCGGCGGAAGAGGTGCTGGATGTCTACGGCCAGCAAAGCCCGGTCACGCTGACGGGCGAGGCGGGCCTCGGCTTCGTCGAGGATCCGTTCGGCTTCCACATGGGCACGGTGCCGGCGAACACGCCGCGCCTGATGATGGAAATCGGCTTCGGCGTCTCGCGGCCTTCGCGCCGCCGCTTCCACGGCGAGCCGGTCATTCGCTAGAGCAATTCCAGGAAAAGTGCCTAGCGGTTTCCGTCCGGAATTGCGTCAAAACAAACGGGTCAGATCCCACGGACTTCAACCGGCATCCAGGCGGTGCGACGCCTGGCCAGTCGCTGCTCGCGGCTTTCGGCGTCGTAGCGGACCGGGATCGGCTCGCGGGAGAACTGCTCTCGATCATCCAGCGCATTGATGATGACGATGGCCCTGGCGTCAGCGCCATCGCCGGCGATCGCCGCGACATAGACGCCGCATTCGCGGCAGAGGAGATAGTCGGCGGTGCGCAGGCCGAAGCGATAGATCTGCAGCCGCGCGCTGTCTTCGACCGAGACGACCAGCGTCCCGTCCGGATCGGCAGCCGCCCGCGATCCATGCCGGATGCAAAACGAGCACTGGCAGGCGCGGATTTCCATCCCGCCGGGATCGAGAGCGCTGGAGAAGCTCAGGCGGATGTTGCCGCAATGACATCCGCCGCTGTGAACGGTCATGGCACGGTCCCTTGTTTCCTCGCACAAGGTACTTCGCCGGCATCGACTTCGGAATGGCGCCTCGAAGGCGAGAGCGCCATTCCGCCTGCAAACCGGATGCCGATCGGGTGCTTTGCCCGTGCTTTACGAGGCGGCCTTGCCGCCTCGCCTGAGATGCTCGTCCAGCCGCGGCATGATCTCGACGAAGTTGCACGGCATGTGCCGGTAGTCGAGCTGCGCCTTGATGATGCCGTCCCAGGCGTCCTTGCAGGCGCCGGGCGAGCCCGGCAGGACGAAGACGAAGGTGGCGTTGACGACGCCGCCGGTCGCCCGGCTCTGGATCGTCGAGGTGCCGATCTTGTCATAGGAGATGCGGTGGAAGACTTCCGAAAACCCATCCATGCGTTTTTCGAAGATCGGTTCCAGCGCCTCCGGCGTCACGTCGCGCCCGGTGAAGCCGGTGCCGCCGGTGGTGATGATGACATCCACCGCTTCGTCCCTCGACCAGCCAAGCACTTTCTCGCGGATCTTTTCGCGGTCGTCGATGACTATGTCGCGGGCGGCCAGGATATGGCCTGCCTCCGCGATCCGGTCGGCCAGCGTCTGACCCGATTTGTCGTCGGCTAGGCTGCGCGTGTCGGAAACGGTCAGCACCGCGATGCGCACCGGAATGAAGGGACGGTTTTCGTCAATCTTGGCCATGAGCGTCGGCCTCCATGCTGCGCGTCGCTGCGACGAACCAGCCGGGATGGCGGCCGCGGATGTCGATCGCCGCGCGCTTGGCGACATTGCCGGTTTCGAACAGGCCGAAGCAGGTGGCCCCGGAGCCGGACATACGGGCGAAGGCGGCACCTGCTTTTTTGAGTGCCTTGAGCGCTTCGCCGACGGCCGGCTGGATGGTTTGGGCGGCGGGTTCGAGATCGTTGCGGGTCGCTTCGAGCCAGTTGCGGATGGTGTGAAAATCCAGACGGCTCGGCAGGGGCGGCAATGCCTCATTGTCGCGCCTGGAAAGTGCTTTGAACACGTCGGGCGTCGAGACGGCGGCGCTGGAATTGACCAGAACCAACGCCAATGCCGGAAATTCCGCCAGCGGCGACAATTCATCGCCGATGCCGCGCGCAATCAGCGGCTTCGCCTTGAGACACATCGGCAGATCGGCGCCGAGCGCCAGCCCGATCCGCGCCAGACCGGCTTCGTCGATATCGAGCTTCCAGAGACGCGCAAGACCGTCGAGCGCGGCCGCGGCGTCGCTCGAGCCGCCGCCGACGCCGGAGGCGATCGGCAGGTTCTTTTCCAGTTGTATGGCAACGGGTGACGTCCGCTCCGGACCGGCCTCTTGGCGTAAGGCCTCACGCGCCCGCACGACCAGATTGTCGCCACCGAGCGGCATGCCGGCGGCGAAGGGGCCGGATACCGAGAACGCGTCATGCTCCGCCGGCTCGATCTGCAGCCGGTCGCCGAACCGGGTGAACACGGCCAGGCTGTCGAGCAGGTGGTAGCCATCGGCGCGCCGTCCGATGACATGCAGTGCCAGATTGATCTTGGCAGGCGCAAGCCATGTCCGGGACTTGGCCTCGGGCTCCAGAATGTCGGCTGCTGGCGAGATGGCTTCAGTCCTTGGCCAGACGGTACTCGCCGGTCTTCGGATCCTTGACCAGCGTGCCCATCGTGCCGTTGGCCGCCTGTTTCTCGGTGCGCCGGATTTTTGCCGTCACGCGCTCGGCCTCACGCACGAAAGCGCGATAGCCGAAATAGGCGGCGGCGCCGACGACAGCGAAGAAAATGATCTGCGGCATCTCAAAACTCCTCCCGCGTTCGCGCGGCAAGGCCGGCCGTACAGGTCGGTCAAGCGATCATGCTAGCCACTTTCATGGCGTTTTCAAAGCCCGAAGCGCGCCCACAGCGCGCGCTCTTCCGCCGCATCGATGACACCGCTCGCGGCGGCCGCGGCGATATCCGGCGCCGAAAAACGCGAGCCGAACAGGCCGAAACGGCCGAAAAACCCGCGCGGAGTGGTGATCAGCTTGAGCTGCGTCTTTTCGCCGAAACGGGTCTTGAGCACGCTGCGCATGTCGCCCAGCGCATCGACGAGACCGAGCTCGAGGCCCTTCTTGGCGGTCCAGAACAGGCCGGTGAACAGATCCGGATCGTCCTTGAGCTTGGTGCCGCGCCGCTCCTTGACCAGATCGATGAAGGTCTCGTGTACTTCGAGCTGCAGCGCCTTCAGCCGCTCGACGTCTTCCTTCTTCTCCGGCTTGAACGGGTCGAGCACCGCCTTGTTCTGGCCGGCGGTGTGGACGCGCCGCTCGATGCCGATCTTCTTCAGCAGTTCCTGGAACCCGAAGGAGGCGGAAACGACGCCGATCGAACCGACGATCGAAGAGGGGTCGGCGAAGATCTCGTCACCGGCGATCGCGATCATGTAACCGCCGGAAGCCGCCACATCCTCGACGAAGACCAGCACCTTCTTGTTCTTTTCCGCTGCCAGATCGCGGATGCGCTTGAAGATCAGCCGCGACTGCACCGGCGAGCCACCCGGTGAGTTGATCGAAATCGCGATCGCCGGCGCGTCGAAGCTGAACGCCTTCTCGATCATGCCGGCCGTCGAGGCGAGAGACAGGCTCGGCCGGAACTGGCCGCCGCCGGGCAGGATGGTGCCGTGCAGCCGGATGACCGGGATGGTGACGACTGTCGAGCGCCAGGATTTCGGCAGCAGGCGATTGAAGAAGCGTTTCACGAAAGCTCGTCTCCAGAAGAGGTGCAAGAGCAGGGGTGAGACCTCATCCTTGCTCCCGGCATGTAGGAATTCGCCGGCCAACGGCAATGGCGATTGCCGGCCAGTGCATGTCGAGCAAAAGTGTGAAGCGGTTTTGCGAAAAAGACATGCATAAAATAAATACTTGAAGCGCGTCGCCAGAATCCGTTTCAACGCGACGCGCTTCAAGGATCAATCGCCGAAAAGCGACGCCAGCCCATTGTTGATCATCTCGGTTCGCTCCGTCGGCTCGCTGCCGGATGGTCCGTGCAAGATGAGCGGCGGCCGGATCGACAGCTTGCCGCGCGCGCCGAGCGCCGCCCTGACGACGATGCGGATCGCCGCCGCGTCCGGGCGAGGGTGGACGCAAAGCATCTCGGCGTCGCCGAAGCGGCCTTCGAGCGCATCGAGGATGGCGACGAGCTGCTCCGGCCGGGCGATCATCGCCAGCCCGCCGCGGGGCTTGACGACGGCGGCGGCGCTTCTGATCCAGCTCTCGAACAGCCCGTCCTCCGTGACATGCGCTTGCTTTCGCAGCGCATCCGGCGTGGCGCGATCTTGCGCCGCGTTGAACGGCGGGTTCATGATGACGAAGTCGAAGGAATTGTCGGCAAGCCCGGCTTCGGCCCGAGCGCGGCCGGCAAGCGTGACGTCGGCCGTCAGCGCCGAGGCGCGACCAACGAGATGCGCATTGCCCGGATGTGCAAGCGTGGCGGCGGCAAACGCCGCCATCTCTGCGGAGCGCTCGACCAGAACCGCGCGCGATTGCGGACAGCGCGACAACACGGCCAGCGCGGCCGCACCTGCGCCGGCGCCGAAATCGGCGAGCCCGCCGGAAAAGGCAGATGGAACAGCAGCGGCCAGCATCATGGCGTCCATGCCGGCGCGGTGGCCTTGTCTCGGCTGAACCAGCCAGAAACGCCCGCGATGGAAGGCATCGACCGTGTGGGCCGGCGTGTCGGGGGCGAGGGCGGTCGAGGCTGCCATTATTTCCGGCGAATCTCGTTTTCGATGCCGGCATCCTTCAGGATGCGCCGCGCCGCATCCGCCTTGTCGGCATCGACCATGACGCGCCTGGGCAGGATGCCGATCGATCCGTCGAGCACGCTCATGTTCTGGTCGGCGACGAAGCAGGCGATGCCGGCGTCGCGCATCAGCGATTCGACGAAGGAAATGACGACGGCGTCGTTGGTGCGGACGAGTTCAATCATGAAATGAAAATCGCAGGTTGCGGCGTTTATGTAAACGCCAAGGCAGCCTCGTACCAGCCAAGCCGCGCCAATTCGCCTCTTGCCGTGCCCGGTTGTGCCGACCTAGAGTCTTCTCGGGACCAGGGTGTTGTCGTGCGCGTCAATAGACGGGAGTGATCGTGGTGGGTGTCGTTCTGAATATCGAAGGCAAGCGGGAACCCGCTTCCATCAAGGATCTCATCGATCTGACGGCAGCCGACATGGGACGCGTCAACGAGCTGATCCTGTCCAAGGCGGGCTCCGACGTCGAGATGATCCCGGAGATCGCCAACCACCTGATCTCGTCCGGTGGCAAGCGGCTCAGGCCGATGCTGACGCTCGCCGCCGCCCAGATGTTCGGCTATGCGGGCGAAGGCCACGTCAAGCTCGCCACTGCGGTCGAATTCATGCACACCGCGACGCTGCTCCACGATGACGTGGTCGACGAGAGCGCACTTCGCCGCGGCAAGAAGACGGCGCGCATGATCTGGGGCAACCAGGCAAGCGTGCTGGTGGGCGATTTCCTGCTCGGCCAAGCTTTTCGCATGATGGTCGAGGTCGGCTCGCTGGAAGCCCTCGACATTCTGTCGAGCGCCGCCTCCATCATCGCCGAGGGCGAGGTGATGCAGCTTGCCGCCGCCAAGAACCTGGAGACCACCGAGGACGAGCATTTCGCCGTCATCAAGGCCAAGACCGCCGCCCTGTTCTCGGCCGCGGCCGAAGTCGGTCCGGTGATTGCCCAGGCCTCCCGCAACGACCGCGCCGCGCTGCGCTCCTACGGTATGAATCTCGGCCTTGCCTTCCAACTCATAGACGACGCGCTGGACTATGGCGGCTCCAGCAAGGAGCTCGGCAAGAATGTCGGCGACGATTTCCGCGAGGGCAAGGTGACGCTGCCGGTGATCCTCGCCTATCGGCGCGGCACCAAGGCCGAGCGCACCTTCTGGAAGCGTGCCATCGAGGACAACGTCACCGACGATGCCGGGCTCGAGAAGGCGATCGGCCTGATGACCCGCCACGGCGCCATCGCCGATACGATCGGCCGCGCGCGTCACTTCGGCGAGATTGCCCGCGACGCGCTGGCGCCGCTGGAAGCGACGCCGCAGAAGTCGGCGCTGATCGACGTCATCGATTTCTGCATCAGCCGCGTCAACTGAGAGCGTCGGTCTTCCCGGAGCTTGCCTGGCGCCGGGTGAGGTGATCTGTGAATCCCGCTCCGGTCGTCTCGACAAACGGCCGTCGCGCAAATTATCTATAAAATATGGCCAGCACTGACGACACGATCGCCGTCCGCATCAGCAAGGAACTGGCGGACCGCATCATTTCGGGCGCGATCGAGCCCGGATCGCGGCTGCGCCAGGACCATGTCGCCGAGGAATTCGGCACCAGCCACGTGCCGGTGCGCGAGGCCTTCCGCCGCCTGGAGGCGCAAGGGTTGGCGATCAGCGAGCCGCGCCGTGGCGTGCGCGTCGCCGCGTTCGACCTCGGTGAGGTCCGGGAAGTGGCCGAGATGCGCGCGGCGCTGGAAGTGCTGGCGCTGCGCCACGCCGCACCGCATCTGACGCCGGCGATCCTCGACCAGGCCGAGGAGGCGACCAAGGCGGGCGACAAATCCCGCGACGTCCGCTCCTGGGAAGAGGCCAATCGCACCTTCCACCGGCTCATCCTGGCGCCCTGCAACATGCCGCGCCTGCTTTCCACCATAGACGACCTGCATGCCGCGAGCGCCCGCTTCCTGTTTGCGGCCTGGCGCTCCGAATGGGAGACCCGCACCGACCAGGATCATCGCGCGATTTTGAGCGCGCTCAGGCATGGCAATACGGAATCGGCCGCCGCCACGCTTGGCCGGCACGTGCAATGGATCGGCCAGAAACCGGTCAAGACCGCTTCCGGCAAGACCCGCGACGCCTTCGCCATAGTCGGCTAGAGAACGCAGACACAGTTACGCTTCTGCGCTCCATCGCAGCCAAATGTCGGTTTTGGGCACCCTAACGGCCCTTGAATGGCTCAGCCTCATCGCGCGTCGATCTATGTCTCCGAAAGGGAGCACTTGCCATCTCTGCAAAAATATGGATTCGATAATAGATCGAACGCATAAATTATCTATAATTTTAAACCAGCCAGGGACATCACCGTGACAAACATCGCCGTTTCGACCCGCAAACCCTCCTTCAGCCCGCTCAGACTGGATAGTCGCTCCGTCGCCTGGAAGGCCGGCGCCGTCGTCCTCGGCTCGCTGTTCCTGGCGCTGTCGTCCTATATCGAGGTGCCGATGGTGCCGGTTCCGGTCACCATGCAGACTTTCGCCGTGACGCTCGTCGGCGCCCTCTATGGCTGGCGGTTCGGTGCGCTCACCATCGCGGCGTGGCTCGTCGAGGGCGCCGCTGGCTTTCCGGTTCTGGCGGGCGGCGCCGCCGGCCTACAGCATTTCGTCGGCCCGACCGGCGGCTATCTCTTCTCGTTCCCGGTCGTCGGCGCGGTCGTCGGCTGGCTGGCCGAGCGCGGCTGGAACGGCAATCGGGTGATGCTTGCCTTCGCCGCTATGCTCATCGGCAATCTTATGTGCCTGGTTCTCGGCACGGCCTGGCTTGCCGTCATGATCGGCGCCGAGAAGGCGATCACCTTCGGCTTCCTGCCCTTCATCGTCGGCGGCCTGCTGAAGTCGGCGCTGGGCGCCGCGACGCTGAAGCTCTTCTCGACCTATCGCGCCGAACCGCGCGATCCGCGCGCCTAAGACGCGATGACCGTCCGACTGCGCGCCCACCATCTGCTCTGCTTGCTGACCTATGTCGGCAAGGGTTATTCGCCCGCCTTCACCGCCAACTATGACAAGGTGGTGGGGCGGCTGGGCGAGGGCGAGGCGGTCTTGATCGTCTCCGGGCCGGACGACATCTGTGCCCCGATGCTGGACGAGCCCGAGCCGCACTGCCTGCGCGAAAGCGCCGCCGAGCGGGATGGGCTCGCCGCGCGCGATGTCGGCGCCCTCCTCGGCCGGCCGGTCCAGGCCGGCGACCGGCTCGCCCTGGACCCCGCCGGCTTGGCGCGGATGCGGACGGCGTTTTCCTCCGGCCAGACGCGCCAGGCATGCTCCGGCTGCGAATGGTCTGGCCTCTGCGGTGCGGTCGCCGCCGGCGGATTTCAAGATGCCCGCCTATAGGCGGCCGATACCGCCGGGCCGCAGGCGCCCGCTCCGGACTTTTCGGTCGCCGGGCATCGTTTTTTAAGTTGGATGATCGCATTGTGATTCGCGCCGGATTGAAGCCCGACCCCAAAAAGGCCATGCTTTGTCTGGAAAAGATCGAGTCTGTGGGCGGTCCGCCAAGGGCGGGAACCCGTCTGGCTGAAAGGGATAAGATGCAGCAAAGACGTGCGCGCTGGCTGACAAGGCTGGCATTTTTGACGGGTGTGGCGCTTTCGGTGCTGCCTGCCCATGCCAAGGAAAACGCCCAACCGATCCAGATCACGTCCTTCTCGGGCGCCTATCTTGCTGCCCACATCGCCGAAAGCGACAACGATCTCAATAATGCCATCGCCTATTACAAGCAGGCGCTGGCCTTTGCTCCCAATGACACGGAGCTGCAGCAGAGCCTGATGCTGGCGCTGGTCGCGCAAGGGCGTTTCGAGGAATCGCTGGTCTATGCCGACAAGCTCAAGGAAGTGCCCGATGTCGAGCGCTTCTCGCGGCTGGCGCTTGCCGTCGATTCCTTCCACAAGAAGGACTACGCCAAGGCCCAGTACTGGCTGAAGCTGTCGCTCGAATCCGATCTCGACCGGCTGCTCTCCGGCGTCATGGACGGCTGGGCCAAGGAAGGCGCGGGCAGTGCGTCGGAAGCGATGGAATCCATCGACAAGCTCAAGGGACCGGACTGGTTCGGCCTGTTCAAGTCCTATCATCGCGCGCTGATCGCCGACGCCGCCGGTCTTTCCGACAAGGCCGATGAAATCTACGCCGCCACCCTGGCCGACACCGCCGCTGGTGGCTCCGCGCCCGAGACGTGGATGCGCAACGCCCAGGCCTATGCCTCGTTCCTCTCTCGCAAGGGCGACAAGACGAAGGCGCTTGCGGTGCTCAACCAGGCCGAGGCCTTCGCGCCGGGCAAGCTCGAAATCACCACGCTGCGCGACAGGATCAACAAGGGCGACAAGATCGAGCCCTTGGCCGCTACCCCGGCCGACGGCGCCTCCGAAATCCTGCTCGACCTCGCCACCGCGCTCAATCGCGGCGGCGGCGAGCCTTTCGTGCGGCTCTATCTGCAATATGCGCTGGCGTTGAAGCCGGACAGCGATGCCGCCCTCGTTCAGCTCGCTGCCGTCGCCGAGCAGCTGAAGGACGGCGAGGGTGCGATCGCGCTCTACCGCCGCATTCCGGCCTCCTCGCCGCTGAAAGAACTTTCGGAGCTGCAGCTTGGCCTGAACCTCGCCGACATCGACCGCAACGACGAGGCGATCGCGCACCTCAAGGGTTATGTCGATGCGCATCCGGCCGACATGCGCGGCTATCTCGCGCTCGGCGGCGTCTATTCCTCCAAGGAGGATTACCGCTCGGCCGCCAATCTCTACGACAAGGCCGTCGAGGCGCTGAAGACGCCGACCGCAGCCAACTGGAACATCTTCTACCAGCGCGGCATCGCCTATGAGCGGCTGAAGGAATGGCCGAAGGCAGAGCCCAATTTCCGCAAGGCGCTGGAGTTGCAGCCCGACCAGCCTCAGGTTCTGAACTATCTCGGCTATTCCTGGGTCGATATGAACACCAACCTCAAGGAAGGCCTGGCGATGATCCAGAAGGCCGTGGATCTCAGGCCAAGCGACGGCTACATCGTCGATTCGCTGGGATGGGCCTATTACCGCCTCGGCCGCTTCGATGACGCCGTCCGCGAAATGGAGCGCGCCGTGTCGCTGAAGCCGGAAGATCCGGTCCTCAACGACCATCTGGGCGACGCGTATTGGCGCGTCGGCCGCAAGCTGGAAGCGACGTTCCAGTGGACACAGGCACGCGACCTTAAGCCGGACCCGGACGTGCTTGCCGCCCTGCAGCAGAAGCTGCTCAAGGGCCTGCCGCCGATCGAATCCAACACGGCGCAGGAAACCCCCAAGGTCAAGCCGGTCACGCCGCCCCCGCCGAAGGGGTGACCCTTCCGCCAACGTTCAAGACGACGGGGCTCATCTAGCCCCGTTTTCGTTTCGGCTCGGCGTCTGCCGAGCCCGGGCCGGCCTCACTGAATATCGGCAAACGCCAGTTCCCTGGCGGAGAAATCTTGACCTGTAGGCTGTTTGCGTTGGCAGGCGGCATGCGTTGGAGATTGGCCGAAACGCCCATCGCGATCGTCATCCACGGGCGGAGCAAGGAGCGAAGCGAGGCGCGCAGACCCGAGGTCCATTCCGTAACGCATGAGCGCTGCTGCGGCGCAGAATTCTGCTCCGCTGCACTCTTTGATCAGGGTCACGGAATGGATTCCAGGGTCTCCGCGACGCCGCTTCGCGGCTGCTCCGCCCTGGAATGACGAGATTCGGGCGGCTTCAGCCAATCTCAGCGTTCGTGCCGATTTCACGGAAATGACCGGCGAAAATCTTACTCGTCGACAATGGCGACTTTCAAAAATCCCTGTGTCGAGGACCTAAAACATTTTCCGGTAAACGACGAACCCCGAGCGCTCGCCGATCTTGTCGTAGAGCTGCATGGCGGTGTGGTTGGTCTCGTGCGTCAGCCAGTAGACGCGGCCCGAGCCAGCGGCTTTGGCGCGCTCGTAGACGCCCTCGATCAGCGCCCTGCCGACGCCTTGGCCGCGCGATGCCAGCGACGTGAACAGATCCTGCAGGTAGCAATTCGGGGCGATCGCGGTGGTCGAGCGGTGGTAGAGATAGTGGACCAGGCCGAGAAGCTTGCCGTCGCGCTCGGCCACCAGCGCATGCATCGGCTCATAGGCATCGAAGAAGCGCGACCAGGTCATCTGGGTGATCTCGCCGGCAAGCGCGGTCTCGCCCGAACGGCCGTAGAATTCATTATAGCCGTCCCAGAGCGGCAGCCATTGTCCGTAATCCTGCCGAGTGACGGGGCGGACGATCAATTGGCTTGACATGACATACCCCTCAGATTGAAGCGGCGAGAGCAAACGGCCAACTGCGACGCCCAGCAATGGGCCAGCCGCTGGCAAAGCGTTCAACCTCTCCGTGATGCGGCGCTCTGCCTTGACGCTCGCCGCCCCGGCAACTAGGGAATGCCCATTCCAGCGCTTTCCGAGGCCGCCGTGACCGTCGAAATTCCTGCCCACATGCATCCCAGCCGCTCCTTCCAGGGGCTGATCCTGACCTTGCATAATTACTGGGCCGCCTATGGCTGCGTCATCCTGCAGCCCTACGACATGGAAGTCGGCGCCGGCACCTTCCACCCGGCAACCACTTTGCGCGCGCTTGGGCCGCTGCGCTGGAACGCGGCTTACGTGCAGCCGTCGCGCCGCCCGAAGGACGGCCGCTACGGCGAGAACCCGAACCGGCTGCAGCATTACTATCAATATCAGGTGATCCTGAAGCCGAACCCGCCCAACCTGCAGGAACTCTATCTAGGTTCGCTCGAGGCTATCGGCGTCGATCCGCTGCTGCACGACATCCGCTTCGTCGAGGACGATTGGGAAAGCCCGACGCTGGGCGCCTGGGGCCTCGGCTGGGAGTGCTGGTGCGACGGCATGGAAGTGTCGCAGTTCACCTATTTCCAGCAGGTCTGCGGCATCGAATGCGCGCCGGTGGCCGGCGAGCTCACCTATGGGCTCGAGCGTCTCGCCATGTATGTGCAGGGCGTCGACAATGTCTACGACTTGAACTTCAACGGCCGCGAGGGCGCCGAGAAGGTCACCTATGGCGAGGTCTTCCTGCAGGCCGAGCAGGAATATTCGCGCCACAATTTCGAATTCGCCAACACCGCGATGCTGCTTCGGCATTTCGAGGACGCCGAGGCCGAGTGCAGGGCGCTGCTTGCCGCCGGCGCGCCGGCGGCGAACGACAATCTGGCGGCGCACCGCATGGTCTTCCCGGCCTACGACCAGTGCATCAAGGCGAGCCATGTCTTCAACCTGCTCGACGCGCGCGGCGTGATCTCCGTCACCGAGCGGCAGAGCTACATCCTGCGCGTCCGCAATCTGGCCAAAGCCTGCGGCGAGGCGTTCCTGAAGACGCGGGCGGGCGGTCTGGCGGCTTAGCTCAGGAAAGCTTTCGCGATCTCAGCGGCAGTCAGCGTCAACGCGCTCTGGCTGCTTGCGCTTTCGATTGTGCGCAGCGCTTGCCTCACGCCAGGCATCGAGAACGTGCCATGCATCTGGGCGGCGAAGCAGGCGCTCAGTGCCAGGATCTGCAGGGTTCTCGATGCCGTTTTCATCGCCGTTCAGCCAATAGTTCTCCGCCTGAGCGTTGGTCGCTTCAGTGCTGTGTTTGGTTCATGGGATTTCTGGTTTCTTAGGACGGGCGGGTCCGCCGCGTCCCGACAAGGACCTGAAAATTTCCTGAAAACGGGCGAACTGGAGACCGGCAGGCAAGGGGTGACAGCGGCGAGCCGAGTTGCTATGCCGCCCGGACCCTCCGCCAGCATGAGCTGACCCCTATGCCTGACCTGCTCCTAGAACTCCGCTCGGAAGAGATTCCCGCCCGCATGCAGCGCAAAGCGGCGGGCGATCTCAGGAAGATGCTGACCGACGGTCTGGTCGAGGCGGGTTTGACCTATGAGGCGGCGCGCGAATATTGGACGCCGCGGCGCCTGGCGTTCGACATCCGTGGGCTGACCGCGCGCTCGAAAGATATTCGCGAGGAGATCAAGGGCCCGTCGACCACGGCGCCCGAGCAGGCGGTGCAGGGTTTCCTGCGCAAGGCAGGTCTCGCCTCGATCGCCGAGGCGCATGTCCATTCGGATCCCAAGAAGGGCGACTTCTACGTCGCCCACATCTCGAAACCGGGCCGGGCGGCCGAAGAGATCATCGCCGAGCTGGTGCCGGGCATCATCAGAAACTTCCCCTGGCCGAAATCGATGCGTTGGGGGCCGGCCTCGGCCAGGCCAGGCTCGCTGCGCTGGGTGCGGCCGCTGCAGTCGATCGTCTGCACCTTCGGGCCGGAGACAGAAGAGCCGGTGGTGGTCGATTTCGAGATCGACGGCATCCGCTCCGGCAATGTCACTTACGGCCATCGCTTCCACGCGCCAGGCCCGATCATCGTTCGCCGCTTCGACGACTACACGGCCAAGCTCGAGGCGGCCAAGGTCGTGCTCGATGCCGACCGGCGCAAGCAGATCATCCTCGCCGACGCGCGCAACGTCGCTTTCGCCAACGGCCTCGATCTCGTCGAGGACGAAGGCCTGCTGGAGGAAGTTTCCGGCCTGGTCGAATGGCCGGTCGTGCTGATGGGCGAGTTCGAGCAGGATTTCCTCACCATTCCGGCAGAGGTTATCCGCCTCACCATCCGCGCCAACCAGAAATGCTTCGTCACCCGGCCGCACGGCGCCGCCGAAGACCTCTCCAATCGCTTCATCCTCGTCGCCAATATCGAGGCGACCGATGGCGGCAAGGAGATCGCCTACGGCAACGGCAAAGTGGTGCGGGCGCGGCTCTCCGACGCGGTCTATTTCTGGAAGACCGACCAGGGCGACCTTCCGGACCTCGACCAGTTGTGGGAGTCGGCGGCAAAGTTCGACCTGGACCTGAAGAAGCCGCTCGACCAACGCATGGCGAGGCTCGACCATCTCAACGTGACGTTCCATGCCAAGCTCGGCACGCAGGGTGCCCGGGTCGCGCGCATCAGGCGTCTAGCCGAGGAATTGGCGCCGGTGGTCGGCGCCGATCCCACGCACGTCGCCCGAGCCGCGGTGCTCGCCAAGGCCGATCTGCAGACCGAAGTGGTCGGCGAGTTCCCTGAGCTTCAAGGCGCCATGGGCCGCAAATACGCGCTGCTGCAGGGCGAGCATCCGTCCGTGGCCGCGGCCGCCGAGGAGCACTACAAGCCGCAAGGTCCTTCCGACCGGGTGCCAACCGATCCCGTGTCGGTTGCCGTAGCGCTTGCCGACAAGTTCGACACGTTGAGCGGCTTCTGGGCAATTGACGAGAAGCCGACCGGCAGCAAGGATCCCTTCGCGCTACGGCGCGCGGCACTTGGCGTGGTCAGGATTTTGATCGAGAACCGCATTCGCTTGGGGCTGACTTCGATCTTCTTCAAGGCCTTTGCGAACTTCACGGGCGGTGCCGGCCAAATGTCGGACCTCCTCGCATTCTTCCACGATCGCCTGAAGGTCTATCTGCGTGAAAGCGGCGCACGGTATGACCTCATCGATGCCGTGCTGTCGGCGGGCTCGCGCCCCATCTCCCCCCTAGTGGGGGAGATGTCGGCGAAGCCGACAGAGGAGGGCGCTGTCCCGCCGGCCCTTCATTCTGTCACGCCCCCCTCTGCCCTGCCGGGCATCTCCCCTACAAGGGGGGAGATCGACCAATCGTCGAACGATGACCTCCTGCAGATCGTCCGCCGCGTCGAAGCGCTGGGTTCCTTCCTCGACACCGAGGACGGCAAGAACCTGCTCGCCGGCACCAAGCGCGCCGCCAACATCCTGGCCGCCGAGGAGAAGAAGAAAACGCTCATCGCCGAGACCGTTGAGCCGGCTCTGTTCCGCGAAGACGCGGAAAAGAAGCTCCATGCCGCGGTGAATCACGCCGAGAAGGAAGCCGGACAAGCGATTCAAAACGAAGATTTTTCCGCCGCCATGCTGGCGCTTAGCGTTTTGCGTGAACCCGTTGATTCATTCTTTGAAGGCGTTCTCGTGAATGATGAGGACCAGGCCGTGCGCGCCAACCGCCTGGCGCTGCTTGCCCGCATCCGCGCTGCCACCGACCAGGTCGCCGATTTTTCAAAAATCGTCGGCTGACGGCTGAAAAATCGCCGATCCGAAGCTGCCTGCGTCCCATAAGGCGCGGGTGCGCTTCGACAATTTCATCGCCCGAATTTAATACGCCGGAGCCGGCTTACAGTCATATGACGATGACCTCCGCATGGGAGAACCATGCATGTCGCCCAGAGGTGTTCAGCGGTTCTGGGACAACGACATGCATCAAAAGCGCGTCGCCTGAATTCGTTTCAGAGCGACGCGCCTTGAGACGTTCCCAAACCACGGAGGCATGCCATGAATTCCGTTCACGATATCGAATTGACCGAAGAAACCCCGGCCGCCGCCGAGGGTGTCGAGCCCGCTTCTGAAAACCTTCTCGACCATGCCGCCGCCGCGGCCATCGAAGCCGCCGATCCGTCTGAAGACGACGAAGAACACGCCGGCGATGACGAGGACGATGAAGACGCTGAGGAGGAAGCCGCTGCCTCAAGCGATGCCGAGTCGGACGACGACGAGGACGAGGACGAAGACGATGAGGACGCCGACGAAGATGCCAAGGCCTCGGACGACGAGGATGAGGATGGCGAGGACGAAGACGAGTCCGATGATGACGATAAGGAAGAAGCGGCCTGAGCCGTTTCTCGTCGCTTGAAAAGTGAAGGGCGGCGCAGCAGGCGTCGCCCTTCTTCTCGAACATCGAGATCACCGGGAGCGAGGACGGCCTACATGGCCTTGCCAACCGGCCGCAACGTCGAATTGTTTTGCGGTTTGGCTTGCGGCTGCGCCTGGCCGCCCGATCCGTTTGCGGCCGGCTTGTTGTCGGCCGCTTTGGTGTCGCCGTTGGGAGCTGCCGCGGCGGCGCCGTTGGCAGGCGTGGCGGGCGCGGTGCCGTTTGCCGGTTCCGCGGATTTGGCTGCCGCGGTCGCAGCGGGTGTCGCGAAGGCGCCGCCGACGATGCCGCCGCGAATGATCGTCGGCGTCTGCGCGTGCCTCTGCTCCGATTTCTCCGGGATCGCGGCCACCTTTTCGTCGGTGACGGCTGGCACCGGTTCGCCGAGTGCCACGATCGATGGTGTCGAGGTCTTGCGTGGTTCGATCGCGGCCAGCCTGATCACGGAAGGCGTCGAGGTCGAAACGCCGAGCACGATGACGGACGAGGCCTGTGCCAGACCGGTCGTCGCCAAAAAGCCGATACCGATTGCTGCTAGGGCAATTGCGGGAAAACTGCGTAACGGTTGGGCTCGGCGACTTTGCCGTAGCCTTCCGTCTGCAATTGCGGCGAAGCAAGGCACACGCATCACGATCACTCCCCGAGCCCAACAACCGGAAATCCACACCCTAGAGGCGGCGAATTGATGCCGGCTTGCGCGGAAACTTAACATTTTAGGGATTGATAAATCGCCAATGCCCGCCTTGCCCCGCATTGCCGGCCGTATTACGGGACCGGCGTGTTCAGGATCGGTGATGAATTTGGCTGAGATACTTGCCGTCGACGAGGCGATGGAACGGGCGCTGGCGCTGCTTGAAGCCGGCGATGTCGTCGCAATCCCGACCGAGACCGTTTACGGGCTCGCCGGCGACGCCACCAATGGCGTCGCCGTGGCGCGCATCTTCGAGGCCAAGGGCCGGCCGCGCTTCAATCCGCTGATTGCTCATGTCGCCGATCTGACCATGGCAAACCGCATCGCCGAATTCGATCCGCTGTCGACGAAACTGGCCAGGGCCTTCTGGCCCGGTCCGCTGACGCTGGTACTGCCGCAACGCGCGGAAAACAACATCCATCCGCTGGTCACCGCAGGGCTGGACACCATCGCGCTGCGTATGCCGAGGGGTTTTGGCGGCGAATTGATCGCGCGGCTTGGCCGCCCCCTCGCCGCCCCCAGCGCCAACTCCTCCGGCAAGATCAGCGCCACGACGGCAGAAGCGGTTGCGGCCGATCTCGGCAGGAAGATCAAGCTGGTGGTCGACGGCGGCGCAACGCCCGTCGGCCTGGAATCGACCATCGTCAAGATCGAGGACGGCAAGCTGAGGCTGCTGAGGCCGGGCGGCATTGCCGCCCGTGAGATCGAAGCCATTGCCGGCGCAAAGATTGTCCGCGGCGCTGCCGGCATCCAGGCGCCCGGCATGCTCGCCTCGCATTACGCTCCGGGCGCCGCGATGCGTCTCAATGCCGATAGGGTGGCCGGGGACGAGGCGCTGCTGGCCTTTGGCCGCGATCGTGCCGAAGGCTGGCGGGACGCGGTGGCAGTGCGCAATCTTTCCGAAGCGGGCGATCTGCGCGAGGCGGCCGCCAATCTGTTTGCCTATATGCAGGCGCTCGACCACAGCGGCGCCGCTACCATCGCCGTCGAGCCGATCCCGCTCGACGGCCTGGGCGAGGCGATCAACGACCGGCTCGCGCGCGCCGCCGCCCCGCGTGACAAGATCGACTGAGCACCATAGTTTGGACTCCATGAACGATCAGACCGACGATCAGCCCTTCGACCTCGATCCTGCCCTCATCAACCGTTTCGCGGCCATCGTCGGCGACAAATACGCGCTGCGCGACCAGGCCGACATCGCACCCTACATCACCGAGCGGCGCGCCCTGTGGCATGGCCGGACGTCGCTGGTGCTCAGGCCGGGCAGCGTCGAGGAAGTAAGCCGCATCATGCGTCTGGCAACCGAGACCGGAACGCCGGTCGTGCCGCAGAGCGGCAACACCGGCCTGGTCGGCGCCCAGGTGCCGGACAGATCCGGCCGCGATATCGTCCTGTCGCTGTCGCGGCTGAACCGCATCCGCGAGATCGACATATTGTCGAACACGGTCACGGCAGAGGCCGGCGTTATCCTGCAGACGCTGCAGGAAGCGGCCGACGCCGCGGACCGGCTGTTTCCGCTGTCGCTCGCGGCCCAAGGCTCCTGCCAGATCGGCGGCAATCTTTCCTCGAATGCCGGCGGCACGGGCGTGCTTGCCTATGGCAATGCGCGTGAGCTCTGCCTCGGCGTCGAAGTGGTGCTGCCGACCGGAGAAGTGTTCGACGACCTGCGCAAGCTGAAGAAGGACAACACCGGCTACGATCTGAAGAACCTTTTCGTCGGCGCCGAGGGCACGCTTGGCGTTATCACCGCCGCCGTGCTCAAGCTGTTTCCCAAGCCGAAGGGCAGGGAGGTTGCCTTCGTCGGCCTGTCTTCGGCGAGAGACGCGCTGTCGCTGTTCACCCTGGCGATGGATCAAGCCGGTGCCGCGCTCACCGCTTTCGAGCTGATCGGCAAGCGGCCTTATGATTTTACGCTCAAGCATGCGCAGGGCGTGACGCGGCCGCTGGCCGGCGACTGGCCGTGGTACGTACTGATGCAGATTTCTTCCGGCCGCTCGGAAGAGGACGGCAGGGCGCTGATCGAGGAGGTGCTGGCGGCCGGCCTCGAGAAAGGCATCGTCGGCGACGCCGTGGTCGCGGCCAGCTTGGCTCAGGGCGATGCCTTCTGGAATTTCCGCGAGGTGCTGCCCGAGTGCCAGAAGCCGGAGGGCGCTTCGATCAAGCACGACATCTCGGTGCCGATCGCCTCGATCCCGGACTTCATCGAGACCGCGGCAGGCGCTGTCGACTCCGTCAGCCCAGGCGCGCGCGTCGTCTGCTTCGGCCATATGGGCGACGGCAATCTGCACTATAACATTTCCCGCCCCGAAGGCGGCGACGATGAGGCGTTCCTCGGCCTCTACCGAGCGATGAACAAGGCCGTGCACGACGTCGTGCGCTCCTTCCACGGCTCCATCTCGGCCGAGCATGGCATCGGCCAGCTGAAGCGCGACGAACTGATCGCCACTGCGCCGCCGATGGCGATCGATCTGATGCGCCGGGTGAAGGCCGCCTTCGATCCGGCCGGCATCATGAATCCCGGTAAGGTTATCTAATTCTTCCAACATCTTGTGGCTGGTCGCATTCCGATAACCATCGGCTCCGATCAGCAAAATTTAACCGACTTTCTTAAGCGCGGCGGTAAGAAGCGAGCGCTAATGTTTCTCCCATAACGAGGCCGGAAAAAAACCGGCCCGGAGAGAACCGGAAAACGGCCCTCAGGAGAAACAGGAAGGCACTCGATGAACACTGGACTGAAGCCAGTCTGGGCGGGGCGCAACATGCGTCTCGACCCGTTTCGCCTGCCGCAGATGGTGAGCTATGCCACGCGCGACGACTATGGCGATGTTACCTTCACGATCGATCAGCGTGGCGCCGTCATCCGGCGCATGCTGGAGATGAGCGGCCTGCCGGCGATCATCGCGCTGCCCGCCAATGCCTTCCGCGGCGTCGCTGCCCGCGCCATGGAGGATCCGGACGGCAACGTCACCGTGACGCTGGAACTTCTGCACAATGATCCGATGCTGTCCGTGCCGCTTCTGGTTGCCGACGATCTCGACGACGTCGCCGCCGACTGGCGCGCCTGGGCCGACGCCTATCGCCTGCCTATGCTTCTGATCGAGGCCGACGGCGTTGCCCGCACACTGGAAGAATCGCTCGGCGCCGCCATCAAGGCGCTGCCGCCGCAGGAACGCCGCAAGGGCCGCGTATCCAACATGCGCCGCCCGCGCTTCCTCGCCCGCCGCAGGACCGGCAATCTCGGCCTGAGGCTCGTCATCGGCGGCGAGGAGATCATTGCGCGGGAGTAGCGCAGTTCCCCCTTCTCCCCTTGTGGGGCCCCTTGTGGGAGAAGGTGTCGCCGAAGGCGACGGATGAGGGGTGCTCCAGGGAACGCCAACCTATCACTCCGCTGGAACACCCCTCAACCGTCTCGGCGCTGCGCGCCGATCCACCTTCTCCCACAAGGGGAGAAGGAAAAGTGGCGCTACACCAGCGGCTTCAGCGCCACCCACAGCGCGCCGCCGATCAGTCCCAGAAAGATCAGCCAGCCGACCTGATTGTTCGACTTGAACAGCTTCAGGCATTGGTCCGGATCGTTGATGTCGAGCCGGACGATCTGGCGCGCCATATGCGCGCCGGCCGCGATCAGTCCGGCCAGTGCCGGCATCGGCACCTGCGCCGAGGCAAAGGCGATCGCGAAGCATACGAGCGTGCCGCCATAGAGCCCCACCAGCCACATCTTGGTGTTGTCGCCGAACAGCCGCGCCGTCGAGCGCACGCCGACAATGGCGTCGTCTTCCTTGTCCTGATGCGCGTAGATCGTGTCGTAGCCGATCACCCACAGGATCGAGCCGATATAGAGCATGACGGCGGGGCCATCGAGATCGCCGAACTCGACCGCCCAGCCCATCAGCGCGCCCCAGGAGAAGGCCAGCCCCAGCACGAATTGCGGCCAGTTGGTGATGCGCTTCATGAACGGATAGACGGCGACGATGGCCAGCGAGGCAATGCCGAGCGGAATGGCGAAGCTGTTGAATTGGAGCAGCACCGCGAGCCCTACCAGTGCCTGGATGATCAGGAACGCCCATGCCTGGCGCTTTGTCACCTTGCCAGCCGGCAGCGGCCGCGAGCGCGTGCGCTCGACCTGGTTGTCGATGTCCTCGTCGACGATGTCGTTATAGGTGCAGCCGGC
The DNA here is from genome assembly GCF_029625675.1 of Mesorhizobium sp. WSM4884. Classification (NCBI taxonomy): domain Bacteria; kingdom Pseudomonadati; phylum Pseudomonadota; class Alphaproteobacteria; order Hyphomicrobiales; family Phyllobacteriaceae; genus Mesorhizobium; species Mesorhizobium sp. WSM4884. Next base: position 334,759 of record NZ_JARTVO010000002.1, on the reverse strand, counting down.
GCCGCGCATCGCCACGGCGCCGATAAAGAACAGCAACAGGTACCAGGGCGCCGGCAAAAGCGTCAGCAGCGGGTCCGTCGGGCGCGGATAGGCACTGGCCGCAAGGGCTGCCGACCACCAGCAGGGCCAGAGCAGCAATTGCCAGCCGATCGGTCGGTCCCAGCGCGCGAGCTGCGCATAGGGCCACAGCCAGCGCGGCAGCACCCGGTACGCCCAATGGCCGCTCGGCGCGTCCGCGACGCGGCCCTGGGCGGCTTTCGACTGAATGGTTTCCATTGCGCTGGAGTGGCAGCAGCGATGGACGGCGTCAAGCGGCAGCCTGGAGCAATTCCAGGAAAAGTGTGAAGCGGTTTTCCGTCCGGAATTGCGTGAAAACAAAGAGATAGAATGGTTCGCCGTTTCCGTGAAACGGTGAACCGCTCTATCCGGTCAGCCGGTGAAAACATCGTGAGGCAGCGAGGTCATCGCAGCCCAGAGCCTAGCCGGCGGGCTATTGTTCTCGTGTGCAACTGTTACCAAATTGCCAACACGCCTTGACCCGTCGCCCTTGGACCAATAGCGGGTTCAGGGCAGAGACGATCGGCAGCAAGAGGTGGCCATGAACGTTCTTCTTCTCGGTTCGGGCGGCCGCGAGCACGCGCTTGCCTGGAAGATGTCCGCCTCGCCGCTGCTCACCAAGCTCTATGCCTCGCCCGGTAATCCCGGCATCGGCCGCCTTGCCGACCTGGTCAAGCTGGACATCGCCGACCATTCCGCGGTCGCCGCCTTCTGCCAGGAGAAAAAGATCGACCTCGTCGTGGTCGGTCCGGAAGCGCCATTGGTCGCCGGCATCGCCGACGACCTGCGCGCCTGGGGAATCCGCGTCTTCGGTCCGTCCAAGGCCGCGGCGCGGCTCGAAGGCTCGAAGGGCTTCACCAAGGATCTTTGCGCGAAATTCAACATCCCGACGGCAGCCTATGGCCGCTTCAGCGACCTCGCCTCGGCCAAGGCCTATGTCGAAAAGACCGGCGCGCCGATCGTCATCAAGGCCGACGGACTTGCCGCCGGCAAGGGCGTCACCATCGCCATGACGCTAGAAGAGGCGATGGCCGCGCTCGAGGCCTGTTTCGAGGGTGCTTTTGGCGTCGCAGGTACCGAGGTCGTCGTCGAGGAATATCTGACCGGCGAGGAAGCGAGCTTCTTCTGCCTCTGCGACGGCGCCACCGCGCTACCTTTCGGCACCGCGCAGGACCACAAGCGCGTCGGCGACGGTGATACCGGCCCGAACACTGGCGGCATGGGCGCCTATTCGCCGGCCCCGGTGATGACGCCCGAAATGACCGAGCGCACCATGCGCGAGATCATCGAGCCGACCATGCGCGGCATGGCCAATCTCGGCTCGCCCTTCGCCGGCATCCTGTTCGCCGGCCTGATGATCACCGACCAGGGCCCGAAGCTCATCGAATACAACACCCGCTTCGGCGATCCCGAATGCCAGGTGCTGATGATGCGGCTGAAGGACGACCTGCTCGTCCTGCTCAACGCCGCCGTCGACGGCCAGCTCGCGCATATGTCGGCGCGCTGGAGCGATGAGGCGGCGCTGACGGTGGTGATGGCGGCGAGGGGCTATCCCGGCACGCCGGAAAAGGGCTCGGTCATCCGCGGTCTCGACGAGGCCGCGAGCGACGGCGCTGAGATCTTCCACGCCGGCACCGCCATCAATGGCGGCGCGCTGGTCGCCAATGGCGGCCGCGTGCTCAACGTCACGGCGCTCGGCAAGACCGTCGGCGAGGCGCAGCGGAAGGCTTATGCGGCGCTCGACCGTATCGACTGGCCGCAAGGCTTTTACCGCCACGACATCGGCTGGCGCGCCGTCGAGCGCGAGAAAGCTGGCGCCTGACTCCGCCAGCCTTTTGAGATCAGGCGGCTCGCGTATTGCGGTTGCCGCGCGCCCAAGCCGGCAGCCAGTCGCCATGGGCGGCGATGAGATCGTCGACCAGTGACCAGATCTGGTCGAGGTCGAGCTCGGCCGCGGTGTGCGGATCCATCATCGCTGCATGGTAGATGTGCTCGCGGTTCTCGCTCACCAGCGCCCGCACGGTCAGCTCCTGCACATTGATGTTGGTGCGGATCAGCGCTGTCAGCTGCGGCGGCAGCTCGCCGATATAGGTCGGCTGGATGCCTGAAGCATCGACAAGGCACGGCACCTCGGCAGCGCAGTCGAAAGGCAGGGAGGTGATGCAGCCATTGTTGCGGACATTGCCGTAGATCACCGATGGCTCGCCGGTCCAGACCGAGTTCATGATCGAGGAAGCGTATTCCTTCGATTGCTCGACCTCGATCCGGTCGGCCGAGCGGTAGGCCTCCGCCTGGCCTTTCCAGCGCTCGATCTGCTCGATGCAGCGCTTGGGATATTCGTCGAGCGGAATGCCGTATTTCTCGATCAGGTCGGCGCGACCGTCCTTGATGAAATAGGGCGTGTACTCGGCGAAATGCTCCGAGCTTTCGGTGACGAAATAGCCGAGCCGGATCAGCATCTCGTAGCGCACCTTGTTCGGGCAGCGCGGGTTCCAGCCCGGCTTCGGCGCGCGGCCTTCGCGATAGGCCCGCACCAGGTCGGGATAGAGGTCGCGATAGGAGCCGTCCGGCTGGCGATGCTCGAACTTGAGATAGAAGGCCATGTGGTTGATGCCGGCTGCGCGGTAGCGGATTTCCTCGTAGGGGAGGTCGAGGTCGTGCGCCAGTTCCATCGCCGTGCCCTGCACCGAATGGCAGAGCCCAACCTGCTTGATCTGGGGGTACTTCTCCGTGATCGCCCAGGTGTTTATCGTCATCGGGTTGACATATTGCAGCATGATCGCCTCGGGGCAGACCGCCAGCATGTCCTTGCAGATCTTCCACAGATGCGGCACGGTCCTCAAGCCGCGCATGACGCCGCCGACGCCTAGCGTGTCGGCGATCGTCTGGCGCAGGCCGTATTTCTTCGGCACCTCGAAGTCGGTGACTGTGCAGGGCTCGTAGCCGCCGATCTGGAAGGCGACGACGACGAAGTCGGCGCCGACGAGCGCCTTGCGCTGGTCGGAATAGGTCTCGGCCTTCGCCTTCACGCCGAGCGTGGCGATCAGCTTGTTGACGACGACGGCGCTTTCTTCCAGCCGCTGCGGATTGATGTCCATCAGCGCGATCGTCGCGCCCGAAAGCGCCGGCCGCTGCAGCACGTCGCCGACGATGTTCTTCATGAACACCGTCGAGCCGGCGCCGATGAAGGTGATCTTGGGATTTCTAGCCACTATGAACCTCCGGCATATGGTCACGCCACGTCGAAAGCGGCTCTGACGAGCCGTTCGGTGTAGGCGGTCTTGGGATTGGTGAGGACCTCGTCGACGGGTCCCTGTTCGACGATCTTGCCGTGCTGCATGACGATGACGCGGTGGCACAGCGCCCGCACCACCTTGAGGTCGTGCGAGATGAAGAGGTAGCTCAGGCCGCGCTCGTCCTGCAGCTTGCGCAAAAGGTCGATGATCTGCGCTTGCACCGAGAGGTCGAGCGCCGATGTCGGCTCGTCGAGCAGGATGAATTCGGGCTCCAGCGCAATCGCGCGCGCGATGGCGATGCGCTGCCGCTGGCCGCCGGAGAATTCGTGCGGAAAGCGCGACAGGATATCGCCGGGCATCCCGGCGCTGACCAGCGCCTCGCGCACCCGTTCGACCCGCTCGCGCCGGGTCGCACCGATCCTGTTGACGACCAGCCCTTCCTCGATGATCTGGCCGATCGTCATGCGCGGATTGAGCGAGGAGAATGGATCCTGGAAAACGATCTGCATGCGCGAACGCAGCGGCCGCATCTCGGCCCGCGTAAGACCCTGGATCGGCTGGCCGTCGAAGCGAATCTCGCCGCGCTTGGCGTCCAGCAGCCGAAGCAGCGCTTGGCCGAAAGTGGTCTTGCCGGACCCGGATTCGCCGACCAGCCCAAGGGTTTCATGGCGGCAGAGCTTGAGGCCGAGGTCGTCGACCGCGACCAGCTCGCGCCAGTCGGGCTTGAGAAACGTGCCGTGGCGCAGCGTGAAGCAGACGCGCACGCCGTCGGCGTCGAGAATGGTGCCGCATTTATCGGGCAGCGGCTTCGGCCGTCCGTGCGGCTCGGAAGCAAGCAGCCGCCGCGTGTAGGGATGCTGCGGGTCGGCAAAGAGCCGCTCGGTGACGTTGTGCTCGCGCATCTCGCCATGCTGCATGACATAGACGTAGTCGGAGAACTTACGCACCACGGTGAGGTCGTGGGTGATCAGGATCACCGCCATCCGCAGCTCTTTTTGGAGGTTGCGGATCAGGTTCAGGATCTGCGCCTGCACCGTCACGTCGAGCGCGGTTGTCGGTTCATCGGCGATGAGCACGTCGGGATCATTGGCCAAGGCCATGGCGATCATCACGCGCTGGCGCTGGCCGCCGGAAAGCTGATGCGGATATTGTTTGAGCCGCGCTTCCGGCTCGGGGATCTGGACATGCTTGAGAAGCTCGAGCGCCCGCGCCCAGGCCTCCCTGCGGTTCACCTTGCGATGCACCCTGATCGCTTCGACGATCTGGCTGCCGACCGTGTAGATCGGATTGAGCGAGCTCATCGGCTCCTGGAAGATCATCGAGATGCGGTTGCCGCGCAGCTTGCGCCGGGCGCGCTCCGGGAATTTCAGGATGTTCTGCCCGAGATATTCGACGCTCGACCTCGGCGACACGGTCGCCCGCCGTGACAGCAAACCCATGACGGTGCGCGCCGTCACCGACTTGCCGGAGCCGGATTCACCGACGATCGCGATCGTCTCGCCGCGATAGAGCTGGAACGAGACGTCCTTGACCGCGTCGACGATGCCGTGTTCGACCTTGAAGGCAACCTCGATGTTGCGGGCGTCGATGACGGGCTGGTCATGGCGCCCACCATGGTCAAGCCGGACGGCAGGTGCGAAGGATTCGGCAAGCGCGATCGTCGTCATCTCTGCACCTCAATAGGGATCGACGGCATCGCGCAGGCCGTCGCCCAGCGCGTTGAAGGCAAAGACGGTGATCAGCACGAAGCCGACCGGCGACAGGATCCAGGGATAGGTGCCGATCACCGAATAGGCCGCGGTGTCCTGCAGCATCAGTCCCCAGGAGATCAGCGGCGGCTTCACCGCGAAGCCGAGGAAGCCGAGGAAGGATTCCAGAAGCACCACCGTCGGGATCGCCAGCGTCACGGCGACGATCACATGGCTCATCACGTTGGGAAAGATGTGCTGCATGATGATGCGCCGATCGGTGGCGCCGACCGCCATGGCGGCGCGCACATAGTCGATGCGCGCCAGCGCCAGCGTCTTGCCGCGCACCTCGCGCGACATCTGCGCCCAACCCAGCGCCGACATCACGACGATGACGAAGCCGAGGAAGACATTGGTCGGCGCGGTGACCGGGATCAGCGTGGTCAGCGCGAGATAGAGCGGCAGCTGCGGGAAGGCCAGCACCAGTTCGACGAAGCGCTGCATCCAGACATCGAACCGGCCGCCGAAATAGCCGGAGACCATGCCGACGGTGGTGCCGATGACGGTAACGACGAAGACGACGGTGAGCGCGATCATCAGCGACACGCGCGAGCCGTGGATGGCGCGCGACAGCACATCGCGGCCGAACTTGTCGGTGCCGAGGAAATGCACCGGCTGGCCGTCCATCGAGCCGAAGAAGTGCCGGTTCGCCGGGATGAGGCCGAGGAGCTTGTAGGGCGCGCCTTCGACGAAGAAGCCGAGCAGTCGCGGATGGTCGTAGTCCGGCCCGACGATCGGCTGGAAGGTGACCGGGTCGAGATCGGCCGACTCGGCCAGCGCATAGATCCTCGGCCGCGCTACGAAATTGCCGTCCTTGTCGTGGAAGCTAGCCACCTGCGGCGGCGCGAAGGCGATATCGGTGGCCTTCGGGTCCAGAGGCGCCAGGAATTCGGCGAAGACCGCCATCAGCAGCAGGAGCACGACCAGGCAAAGTCCGGCCATGCCGGTCCAGGAGCGCCTCAGCCGGCGCCAGACCAGCGCGATGTAGCTCTCATTGCCATGCGCTGGCTGGCTGACGGCGCCTTCGGCCGGCGGTGGCGGGGGTGAAGGGTCGCGCGCCAGCATCTCAGTGCTCCCCGAACTGGCGCACGCGCGGGTCGAGCAGCGCGAGCAGCATGTCGGCGATGATGTTGCCGACGATCAGCGTCGCCGACAGCACCATCATGAAGGTCGCCGTCACATAGACGTCGCCCACCGCCATCGAGCCGACGATCGCCGGCCCGACGGTGGGCAGAGCGAAAATGATCGCCGTCTCGATCTCGCCGGTCAGCATGTAAGGAAGCACCACGCCCTGATACATGACCAGCGGATGCAGCGCGTTGGGCACCGCGTGGCGCATGACGACGGCGCCGCCGGTCAGGCCCTTGGCTTTCGCCGTCTCGACATATTGCGCGTTGAGCGTGTCGAGCAGATTGCCGCGCATGACGCGCATGTTGTAGGCGAGCCCGCCGAAGGTCGCGATCGCCACCACCGGCCAGACGTGCTTGACGAGGTCGACGAACTTCGCCCACGACCATGGCGCGCCGCCATATTGCGGCGAGAAGAACGAGCCGATCTCCGACACGTTGAACTGGAAGACCAGCAGGTAGACGATGATCAGCGCCATCAGGAAGCGCGGTACCGTCATGCCGAGGAAGGAGATGGCCGAGAGCGTCGAGTCGATCCAGGAATACTGCCGGGTCGCCGCCCAAATGCCGAAGCTGATGCCCAGCACCGACGCGAGCAGATGGCAGACCAGCGCCAGGAGCAGCGTGCGCGGCAGGCGCTCGCCAACCACATCTGCGACCGGCTTGTTGTAATAGAGGCTGTAGCCGAAATCGCCGCGGGTGACGATGCCGCCGATCCAGTTGAGATACTGGACGGGCAGCGGCTTATCGAGGCCGTGTTCTTTCCGGTAGGCCTGCGCCTGCGCGTCGGCCTCGGCGTAGGAGGCCCCGCCCTGGTTGATGAGCTGCGATTTGATGTAGTCGGCATAGTCGCCAGGCGGCGCCTGGATGATGGCGAAAGTGACGAGGCTCAAGATGGCGAGGACTGGAATCGCCGACGCTATGCGCATGAGCAGGAATCGCAGCATGGACGGTCCGCTTCCTTCTTCTGGGCCGGTCGCTCCCTCGGGGTGCGTTCGGAGGTTCTGTTTGTCCGGCCGCGCCGCAACGCGGCCGGACTGTCTTCGTCAGGGGAGGTAAAGCTTAATCCATCGGTCCCTTCTCTCCAGGCTTGCCCGGAAGTTCCTGGGGAAAGAGCTCATACTTGGCCTGCTTGTCGGCCGCGACGAAAACGCGTTCGCGGACGATCGAATCTTCGGCCCAGTTGAACATGAAGATCGGCGTTCCCTGCGGAATGTTCGAGAAGCGCTTGTTGATGATCAACGCGCCCGGATATTCGGTCAGGCCGACATTGTAGACATGCTCGGTCGAGATCTTCTGGAAGTCTTTCATCAGGCTGGCGCGCTGGTCGTTGTCCTGCGTCGAGACGAATTTGTTGACGATGTCGACAAGGTCCCTCTCGAAGGGCATCAGGTCGACCTCGCCGCTTTCCGGCGCGCGGTGGTTCCAGCTGGTCTTCGGACCGACAGGGGCAAGCTGCTCGGTGTTCTGCACCACGGAAGTGAGCTCGGTGTCGTTGCGCCGGATCAGCCAGTCGAAGCGGCCGGAATATTCGGCGGCATCGCGTTGGGTGCCGTTGACCCCGTTGAGCACGATCCTCAGTCCAAGCTTCTCCATCTGCGCGACGACGCCTTCCGCAAGGCCCTTGTCGGTGGTGTAGTCGTTGTTGACCAGCATCACGATCTCGACATTCTTGCCGCCGGCAGTGCCGGCCGGGAAGTTTACGAAGCCGTCGCCGTCGGTATCCTTCAGGCCGGCCTTGGCGAGCTCGGCCTTGGCGCCTTCGAGGTCGAACGGATAGTAGACGGTCGACTTGCGGTCATAGAAGCTGGTGCCGGACGAGAAACCGCCCGGATAGATGGCGGTGAACGGCCCCTTGACCAGCGAATTGCCGAGCGCCTTGCGGTCGAGCGCCATGGTGACGGCCTTGCGGAAATCCTCGTTGCGGTTGAGCTCGCGCAGCGCCTGGCCGCGCTCGTCCGGATTGCCCCAGCCATTGGCGGAGAAGTTGAAGCGCAGATTGTAGCCGATGAGGCGCGGACCGAAGGCGAGCCGTGCCGGCGCGTTCTTCTCGGCGGCGCGCTTCAGCGAGGCGACGAAGTTTTCCGGCTGCTCGAGGTTGGAGAAGTCGCCCGAGCCTGCCACCGCCTGGACGTCGCGGTCGGCCCAGGTCGAGAGCTTGTATTGCAGCTCGTTGAGATAGGGCAGCTGGTTGCCCTTCTCGTCGACCTTCCAATAGTAGGGATTGCGCCGCATGACGATGATGTCGTCCGGCCGGTATTCGACCGGCACCCAGGCGCCCATCACCGGCATGTTCATGAACTCCGGCGGGAAGGCGTTCTTGAACTGGTCGTAGGTGTTTTTCGAATATTTCGGGTGCTGCGGCTTCAATATGTGCGCGGGACCTGGGCAGAAGGTGCCGTAGGCCATCGCATAGAGATACTGCTTCGGGAACGCTTCCTTGAAGGTCCATTCGACGGTGTAGTCGTCGATCTTCTTGAGCGTCGTGCCAACGCCGAAGGTTTCCGGCGTCGCGCCGTTCAACGGCGAAACGTTCGGGTCGACGACCTCGTCGTCCCAGTAGAACATGACGTCGTCGGCGTTGAAGGGCACCCCGTCCGACCATTTGGCGCCCTCGATCAGATGCATGGTGAGCTTGTGGCCGTCCTTTGACCACTCCCAGCTCCTGGCGAGGTTCGGCAGCGGCTCGGTGTCCTTCGCTTCGACCTGGAACAGCGGCGCCGTGCGCGTCAGGCATTCGGAGAGGCCGATGTCGATGCCGCCCCAGCCTTGCGTCTGGCCGGCGCCGTAGTTCCAGCCTTCCGGCCTGCCGCCGATGACATGCCGCATCGTGTCGCCATAGACGCCGATGCCGTCCGGCATGTTGGCGGTCTTGAAGACCAACGGCTCCTTGGGCAGCCTGTCCTTGACCGGCGGCAGCTTGCCGGTCTTGACGTATTTCTCCGTCACCCAGTCCGGCTCGTGATACTCGGGCAACGCCTTGAACTCCAGGATGGAGTCGCGCGCCACATAGTGGATCTTGCCCTCGGCCGGGAACGTTGCCGGCTCCGGCGGGATCGTCGGCTCGGATGCGAAAGCGTTGAGTGCTAGAACCGAAACGCCGAGCGTCAGTCCGGCGGCAATGCCAATCCTGCGTAAGGTCCTCATTGTCTCCTCCCAGTTGTTTGGACGTCTGTTGCTGCCCGCCTCTTGTTTCGGGACGGCTGAAGCGGCCGGACGTGCCTCCTGCGCGTCCGGCCTCGCGCCGAGTTTTCAGCCGGCCTGTTTCAGCGCCGCCTTTTCGGCGCGCAATTCCTCGATCGAGCGCACGTTGCGCCGCGCGGCCCCCGCCCATTCGCGGGTCTTGACCTTCGATTTCGCAAGCCGCTCCTTTGCTGCCGGAACGGCATGCGCGTATTGCGGCAGCCAGGCGGCTTCGGCGACCACCATCTCGTCGACCATCTGCCAGACCTCCTCCGGCGTCGACACCGCGCCGACCAGCGGGTCGTGCAGCACCGCGAGCTTCAATAGGTCGATGTCGCCGGCGATCGCCGCATGCACCGACATGCGCTGGACGTTGATAGAGGCCATGCAGGTGGCGGCGCAGGCTTCGGGCAGCGTGATGCCGGCGGCCATGTTGATGCCGAAGCGGTCGACGAAGCCGGGCGATTCGATGATGGCGTCCTGCGGCAGGTTGGCGATCACGCCGTTGTTCTTGACGTTGAAATGGCCGCGATAGACGCGGTTGGTCTCCAGCGCCTCCAGAATGTGGCTGGCATGCTCGTTCGAGCGCTTTGCGGGGTCGATCGGCTTCGACGCTGCTTCGAGGAACTGCAAATATTCGGTCTCGAACCAGTTGCGGGTCTCGGTCGAGTAGCGAAGGTAGCCCCCTGTCTCGCCGTGGATCCAGTCCGACATGTCGATCCAGCGCGTGATCTCGTCGGGGCGCTTGCGGTACCAGGGCAGATATTCCGACAGATGGCCGTTGCTTTCGGTCGAATAGACGCCGAAGCGCTTCAGCACGTCGATGCGCAGCTTTTCCTGTTTCGAATAGACCGGATGCGCCTCGAAGGCGGCGACCAGCTCGTCCTTGCCGATCGGCCGGCCGTTCAGTCGCAGTTCGATGAACCAGGTCTGGTGGTTGATGCCCGAACAGACATAGTCGAGCTCCCCGGGTGATTTCGCGCCGAGGACCTCGGCGATCTGCGCGGCGCCGTGCTGCACGCCATGGCAGAGACCGACCGTGTCGACCTTGCCGTATTCGATCGCGGCCCAGGTGTTCATCGCCATCGGATTGGCGTAGTTGAGGAACTTGGCACCGGTGTCGGCGACCTCGCGGATGTCCTTGCAGAAATCGAGGATCACCGGGACGTTGCGCTGGCCATAGAGGATGCCGCCGGCGCAGATCGTGTCGCCGACGCACTGGTCGATGCCATATTTCAGCGGAATGCGGATGTCGTCGGCATAGGCCTCGAGGCCGCCGACGCGCACGCAGCTGATGACGTAGCGCGCGCCCTCCAGCGCCTTGCGGCGGTCGGTCGTCGCCGTCACCTTGGTAGGCAGATTGTTCGCCTCGACGATCCGGTCGAGGATCGCCTTGATCATCCCGAGATTGTGCTCGCTGATGTCGGTCAGCGCGAATTCGATGTCCTTGAATTCGGGCACGCACAGAATGTCGGTGAACAGCTTCTTGGTGAATCCGACGCTGCCGGCGCCGATAATAGCGATTTTGAAGCTCATTACCTTCACCTCGATCCAATCGAATGCTAGGCAAGGAGCAGCAAGGGAGGACATGGCCGCACGCCAGCATGCGTGCTCGCCATTTCGAGCCGGAAATCCGGCTCTTTCTCCTCCCGCCCGCTCCTCGACCGCGGGTCTTTCCCGTTCTTGAGGAGCCGAATTATGCGCTTATTCGAAGGCGCGGCCAGAGAAGGATTATGCTTTCGAGGGTAATTTTGTGCTGCAGGACCTGATCGCGAACGGAAAGTTGATGCGGACGATCTCGCTGCCGCGCGGACGCCAGCGCCTGCATGCCATGCCGACCAGCACCGGCTACGAGGTGCGCGAGGACGAGACCTACGATTGGGACGGGCGCAAGCGCGGCCAGACCCCGTTCACGGTGCTCCAGCATACGATCAGCGGCACCGGGCAGCTGCGCTATGAGAGCCGCAACTACCGACTGCAGGCGAACGACACGCTGCTGGTGCTGGTGCCGCACAACCATCGCTACTGGCTGGCCAGAGGCGACCGCTGGGAATATTTCTGGATCTCGATGAACGGCGAGGAGGCGCTGCGCATCCACAAATCGATTCTCAGCGTCTCAGGCCCCGTCCTCCGGCTGCAGCCGGCGACCATCGATCACCTCGCCGATTGCAGCCTGCGCCTCATCAAGGGCGCCGCCTCGCCGGGCGCGGCGTCGGCGATCGCCTATGAGGCGGCGATGGCGCTCTATGACGATGTCTTCGGCTCGCACGCCTTCGCCGAGAAGCAGAGCGCGATGCAGCCGGTGATCGATCACATCAACGCCAATCTCGACAAGCCGCTGCCGGTGGCGGAGCTGGTCGAGATCAGCGGCCTCAGCCGCGCCCATTTCTCGCGCTGCTTCGCCGAGAGCGAAGGATTGCCGCCCGCCGAATTCGTCCTGCAGCAAAGGCTGCAGCGCGCCGCCAAACTGCTGACCAAAGCGGATTTTCTGCCGGTCAAAGAGGTCGCCGTGCTGTGCGGCTTCGAGGATGCGAATTACTTTTCCAAAGTCTTTCGCCGCTGCTACGGCATCACGCCGACGCAGTTCCGCACCACCGGCATGTATGCCAGCCTGGGCAATCATCGCTGACTACTGCCTGCGGTGGTCGAGCGCCGTCGATGCGGTGTTGACCGGGTCGGCTGCGGCGAAGGCGGCGTCGAGCTGTTCAGGCGTGCGCCGTCCGGCCCGCTTCCAGGCGACATATTGGACGATGCCGAAGCTCGGGCGCCGCGGCACGGTCTTCACCACCGGGATGCGGAACCCATCGCGGAATTTCTCCCAGCGCGCGCCAAGCACCGCTACCAGTTCCTCGAAGGTCGGCGGCGTCGCCACATCGGCGTAGGTGATGGTGACCTTGCCTGCCAGGCCCGCTTCGCGCGGTATCGGCACCGGGACCGAGGCGAGGTAATCGGGCGGCACGTCGATCAGCCCGCCGAAGGCCCATTGCTGGCGCAGTTCATCTGCTTTCATCGGCGCGACGTTGACGTCGATGTCGTTGGGCGTGCCCGGCACGCGATAGGGGCAGCTGAAGCGGCCGCAATTGGCCTTTGCCGAGAACTGCCAGAGCGCGTAGCCTTGCCAATTGCCCATCGGGAAATGCACGTCGATGTCCGGCTTGTAGCGCGCGTACCAGAGCGGCAACCTGGACAGCAGCCGGTAGGTATAACGGTTGTCGGCGATATACTCGGCGGTCTTGCCGTTCGAGTAGAGCACCGGGAAGCGGCCGAGGCGGCGATGCACCTGGCGCACGAATTCTTCCGCGTCCTCGAGCGACATCCATTGCGTCGAATCGATGCCTTCGATGTCGAGGGCTATGAGGTCGTCCGGTGCCGGCTCGGCGAAATCGACGAAATTGTTGGCCTGCTCGATCGGATTGCCGGGACGGGCAAGATGATAGGCTCCCCATTTCAGGCCGAGTGCCTTGGCCACCACCTTGCGCGTCTGGAAGAGCTCGCGCGTCACGGCGTAGCGCTTCCACAACGCCTTGCAGAGTTTGACGTCGGTCTCGCCGCCGAAGCAGAAATAGGGCGGCGGCAGCCCGTCGGAGGCCTTGTTGATGAAGCCGACGATGCGCTTGTCGGTGGCAAGCTCGGCCCAGTCGATGGAATTGTATTCGTAGGCGTCGATGACCAGCGCGCGGTCGGCATTCTTCCAGGGCTCGGAGAAATCCGAGGCCTTTGCCGCCGTGCCCAGCACCATCGCAGCCGCGAGAAGCGCCAGGCGGCGAAGAGGGCGCGCCGGCTTTTTCAATCAGGGTGTCCCCACTGACCAGAGGATGATCCTGAACCGCTATGGTTAAGGAAGTGCTTTCAAAGCCGATTAGGCGTTCAGCGCCGGAACAGCGGCTGCACATCGAACGGATCGGGCGCCGGCTCTCGCGGCAGCGTGCCTTCGGCCGCGCGCTTTTTGTGATGCGCCAGCGAGCACTGCGGCGAGCACAATATGCCGCGGTCCGTCCAATAGGCCGGTCCATGCTCCATCTTGCCTTCATGATACCAGAAGCCCGAGGCCCGATAGGGGAGGCCGCATTCGATGCAGCGATAGGCGTCAGGTCTGGCAAGCATGGGTATTCCGGTTCGCTTTGGTTCGTAATCGGCGGATGATACCAGCCGGATGTAGTTCGTCGTAGAAATTTTGAGCGATAATTGCAGCCTTGAAAGTTGGCCATGGCTTTCGCGATTTCGTCATTCTATGGCGGAGCAAGGAGCGAAGCGACGCGCGCAGACCATAGAATCCATTCCGTGACGTTGAGGCGCTTTCATGGTTCGGAATTCTGCTCCGCCGAGCCCCTCGCGCGAGGTCATGGAACGGATACTCGGGTCTACGCGTCCGTTGTGCTCCCGCTCCGCCCTTGGATGAGGAAGTCTAGGCTTGCAAAATCCGCGTGACAAAGTTTGACGTTTACGTAAAAAGGAGACGGCAGCCAACCCAAAGACGGATGGTTTAGCTGCGGCTGGAGTCGTACGATCGACCGGCCGGAATGGAGGAGGAGCAGCAGATATGTATAGCGCGCCGGTCGAGGACATCGCTTTCACGCTGAAGCATGTGGCCGGGCTGAAGCCTGCACTGGATGCCGGTACCTTCGGCGATCTCGGCGAAGATCTGGTCGACGCGATCCTGGCCGAGGCCGGCCGTTTCGCCAGCGAGGAAGTCGCGCCGCTCTACAAGATCGGCGACGAGCATGGCGCGGTGCTGAAGGACGCCGCGGTCACCACGCCGCCCGGCTGGAAGGAGCTTTACCGGCGTTGGATCGACGGCGGCTGGAACGCGCTGTCGGGGCCGGAGGAATTCGGCGGCCAGGGCCTGCCCACCATGCTCGCCGTCGCGGCGCTCGAAATGTGGAATTCGGCCGCCATGGCCTTCGGCATCGGCCCGACGCTCACCATGGGCGCGGTCGAGGCGCTGGACAAGCATGCCTCCGAAACGCTGAAGGCAAAATATCTTGCCAAGCTCGTCTCCGGCGAGTGGATGGGCACGATGAACCTGACAGAGCCGCAGGCGGGTTCCGACCTCGCGGCGCTGCGCACGCGTGCCGAGCCCGCCGGCGACGGTACCTACCGCATCTTCGGCCAGAAGATTTTCATCACCTATGGCGAGCACGATTTCACCGACAACATCGTGCATCTGGTGCTGGCGCGGCTGCCCGACGCGCCGACCGGCACGCGCGGCATCTCGCTGTTCCTGGTGCCGAAATTCCTGGTCGATGACGACGGCTCGCTCGGCGCGCGCAACGACGTCTTCTGTTCCGGCCTCGAGCACAAGCTCGGCATCCATGCCTCGCCGACCTGCACCATGATCTATGGCGACGGTTTTCAGGGCACGACGCCAGGCGCCATCGGCTGGCTGATCGGCGAGGAGAACAAGGGTCTCGCCTGCATGTTCACGATGATGAACAATGCCCGCCTTGCCGTCGGCATGCAGGGCGTGGCCGTTGCCGAGACCGCGACGCAGAAGGCAATCGCCTATGCCAATGAGCGCCGCCAGGGTAGGGCGTCGGACTATTCCGGGTCCGGCATGGCCCCGATCGTCCATCACCCGGACGTGCAGCGCAATCTCTTGACCATGCGGGCGCTGACCCAGATCGCGCGCGCAATCAGCTATTCCTGCGCGCACGCCATCGACCGCGCGCGCGTCGCCGAAGGCGAGGCCGCCGCCAATTGGCGCGACCGCGCCAATCTTTTGACGCCGCTGGCAAAGGCCTTTTCGACCGATGTCGGCGTCGAGGTCGCTTCGCTTGGGCTGCAGGTGCATGGCGGCATGGGCTTCATCGAGGAGACCGGCGCGGCAGCGCTTTATCGCGACGCCCGCATCGCGCCGATCTACGAAGGCACCAACGGCATCCAGGCGATCGACCTCGTCTCGCGGAAACTGCCGCTTGGCGGTGGCGACCATGTGCATCGCTACATCGGTGAGTTGAAAGCGGTGGCCGATGGCGTGCGCACGTCCAACATTGCGGGCTTCGGCCACACCGCAGACAATCTCGACCGCGCGCTTGCCGATCTCGACGAGGCGACGCGCTTCCTGCAAGAACTGATGGACGACGGCAAGGCCGATGCCGCCATGGCCGGCGCCACGCCCTATCTGCGCCTGATCTCGCTCGCGGCCGGCGGCGCCTATCTGGCACAAGGTGGGCTGGCCGACCGCGGCCGCATCGCGCTCTGCCGTTTCTTCGCCGAAAACCTGCTCGGCGAAACGCGCGCACTGAAGGAGCGCGTCGTCGACGGCGCCGAGAGCCTTGCTGCAGCCGCCCAGGCGCTGATCTCCGCTTGAGCATTCCGACATTCAAAGGACCGATTGTGACCGACCATATCCTCATCGAGCGCCGGGGCGCCGTGCAGATCATCCGCATGAACCGGCCGGACAAGAAGAACGCGCTGACGCGCGCCATGTACGCGAAGATGTCGGCTGCCCTTGCTGAGGGCGACGCCGATCCGGCGGTTCGCGTGCACGTCTTCCTCGGCGTGCCCGGCGCCTTTTCGTCCGGCAACGATCTCGCCGACTTCCTGACCGTCGCCACCGGCGGCGAAGGCGGCAGCGAGGTCTGGGACTTTCTTATGGCGCTGGCCAAGACGGAAAAGCCGATGATCTCGGGTGTCGACGGCATCGCCGTCGGCATCGGCACTACGCTCAACTTGCATTGCGACCTGACCTTCGCCACGCCGCGCACGCTCTTCCGCACCCCCTTCGTCGATCTCGGTCTGGTGCCGGAGGCGGGTTCCAGCCTGCTCGCGCCTCAAATCCTCGGCCGCCAGGGCGCCTTCGCGCTGCTCGGTCTCGGCGAAGGCTTTTCGGCCGAGCGCGCCAAGGCCGCCGGCCTGATCTACGACGTAGTCGCGGAAGACGCGCTTGAGGGCGCGGTGCTTTCCGCCGCTGCCGAGATCGCCGCCAAGCCGCCGCAGGCGCTGAAGATCGCCCGCGATCTGATGCGCGGCTCCCGCGAGGAACTCGTCGCTCGCATCGAGATCGAAAGCGAGCATTTCCGTGAGCGGTTGACGTCGGACGAAGCGCGCGCCGCGCTGACGGCTTTCGTGACTCGCAAGAAATAGTTCGCGCTGGGCCGGGTGGGTCGAAGCGCCGGCAGGGTAGAAATCCGTTTACCGGTGCTCGGTCGCGATGCGGATACCGAGGCCGATCAGCACCATTCCGGTCACGCCCTCGATGGCGCGGCGGATCGGTGGGCGGCGCAGGAAATCCCCTGCCTTGGCGACCACGGTCGCGTAGAGCGCGAGCCAGGTGAAGGTCATGACGGCGAAGACGGCGCCGAGGCCGAGCAGCGCCGAAAAACTTTCTCCGCCGGGAGGCACGAACTGCGGCAGCAGGCTCGCGAAGAACACCGCCATTTTCGGGTTGCCGAGATCGCTGATCAGCCCCTGGCGATAGGCGCTCGCCGCGGTCAGCCGCCGAGCCGGCCTGGCGACGGTCGCCATGTCCTGCCCGAGGGACGGCCGCATCGCCTCCTGCAGCGCCTTGAAGCCGAGATAGACGAGATAGGCCGCGCCCGCATATTTGACGGTAAGGAACAGCGGTTCCGAGGCGACGAGCAGCGCTACGATGCCGGCGCTGGTGGCCAGCGCCCAGATCGTCTGGCCGCTGGAGATGCCGAGCGCGGTGAACACGCCCGCCATGCGCCCGCCAAGCAGCGTGTTGCGAATGGTGATGGCGGTGTCGCGTCCAGGCGTGGCAAGCACGATGAACGAGACACCGAGAAAGGCCAGGAACAGGCTCATGCGTCTCTCCTTTTTGCGGCCAAGGCAGCTGCGAGCGCCATCCTCACAACCTCAGGGATAAAGCCTGGTCTTGTCCCAGCCGCCCTGGGCATTGCGCGAAAAGACGACACGGTCATGCAGCCGGAACGGACGGTCGTGCCAGAACTCGATCGTCTGCGGCAGGATGCGGAAGCCGGACCAGTATTTCGGCCTGGGGATGTCGCCGATCGCGTAGCGCGCCGTGTATTCGGCCACGGCCTTCTCCAGCGCGAAGCGGCTTTCCAGCTGCCGCGACTGTTTGGAGGCCCAGGCGCCGATGCGGCTGCCGCGCGGCCGCGTCGCATAATAGGCGTCGGCCTCGGCGTCGCTGACGATCTCCACCGGCCCGCGCACGCGCACCTGGCGGCGCAGCGATTTCCAGTGGAAGCACATCGCCGCCTTCATGTTGCCGAGAATCTCGTGGCCCTTGGCGCTCTCGAAATTCGTGTAGAAGACAAATCCCTTTTCGTCGAACCCCTTGAGCAGCACCATCCGCACATCCGGCATGCCGTCGGCGTCGACGGTCGCCAGCGCAACGCCATTGGGGTCGTTGATCTCGCTTTTGGTGGCGTCTTCTAGCCATGCGGCAAAAAGCCGGAACGGCTCCGCTGCATCGGTGAAGTCACTGGTTGTTAACTCGGTTTCGTTCATAGTTTTCCAAATTTTTAACGTTGCGGGAGGAGTTCGCCGATTGTCGCGTATCGCGCAAGCTTTTGACAGCGGGCAATGGAGCGTTATTGCTTCGGCCAGTGCCAAGGCTGCGCTGCTGATATTGGCGCTTCCACTCACGGCCTGTGGCGCCGGCGGCTTCAGCCTCGAGAAGGCCGAGGTCGACCGCTCGATCGTCACCGCCAGCGCCCCTTCCGCGCCTGCCCAGCCGGCAAGCAGCGACAAGGATTCCGACCAGACCACGATCGGCAATGCGGTCTCCTCCGCCGACATTGAGGAACTCGGCGGCCAGGCCGTGCCATGGGCCAATGCCGGCACCGGTTCGCGCGGTGCGATCACCGAACTGGTGGAGCTCAAGGATGGCGGCCTCAACTGCCGCCGCTTCACCGCCACGCGGGAGAGTTTCGACGGCGTTGCCCTGTATAAAGGCGAGCTCTGCATGGCCGGCGCCGGCGGTTGGCGCATGCAGGAATTCAAGGCGCTCTGATCTGGTTCGGGGGTGCTCTGATTTTCGCCAGCCAATCCCTCTTGCGCCACTGGAATTTCTTCCTATCCGAGCGCATATAGGGGGCACCGTGGATTCATCTTCTCTTACAGGCAGGAAGCATGCGCGACCCCTATGAGGTGCTGGGCGTTGCCAGGAACGCATCGGCCAAGGAAATAAAATCGGCGTACCGCAAGCTCGCCAAGCAGCATCATCCGGACCAGAATCCGAATGATCCGAAGGCGAAGGAGCGTTTTGCCGCCGCAAACCAGGCCTACGAGATCGTCGGCGACGAGAAGACGCGCGCCGCTTACGATCGCGGCGAGATCGACGCCGACGGCAAGCCGAGATTCCAAGGCTTCGAAGGCGCGGCCGGCGGCGACCCGTTTGCCGGCTTCCGCCGTCAGCAGGGTCCCGGCGGCGCGCATTTCGAATTCCGCACCGGCCGTCCGGGCGGCGATCCCTTTGACGGCAACAGCGACATTTTCAGCCAGATCTTCGGCGATGCCTTTTCCGGCGCGCGCGGCGCTGGCCGTGGCGACCGCCGCCAGCCGGTTCAGGCGGCTGACCTGAACGTCACGCTGGACATCACCGTCGAGGAGGCCGCCACCGCCGAGAAGGTGACGGCGATGTTCCCCGACGGGCGCAAGATGGCGGTCAAGCTGCCGACCTATGTCGAGGAAGGCCAGACCATCCGCCTCAAGGGCCAGGGCGAGCAGGGGCCTGGCCAGCCCGGCGACGCGCTGGTCAAGATCCACATCCGCCGCCATCCGCGCTATCGCATCGAGGGCCGCGACCTGCATGTCGACCTGCCCGTCGATCTGGCCGACGCGGTGCTCGGCTCCAAGGTGGCGGTCGAGACGCCGACCGGCAAGCTCGCGGTCAACGTTCCGGCATGGTCGAGCTCGGACAAGGTATTGCGCCTGAAGGGCAGGGGTTTGCCGGAAAAAGCAGGTGGCCACGGCGACCTTTATGCCCATGTCCGGCTAATGCTGCCGGAGGGCGGAGATGCCGATCTCGAAGCCCTGATGCGCGATCGAAAAGGCTGATCGAGGCGGTTTTCTCCTCGAGCCAGTCCGTTTTCGGCGCTTGAAGGGGCTGTGTGCCTGTGCGATAGGGCTCCACAAAAGCTGACATCTCTTGCGGAGAACGTGCACATGGCGGGTGGACAGGGCCTGATGGCCGGTAAGCGAGGCCTTATTCTCGGCGTCGCGAACAATCGGTCGATCGCTTTCGGCATCGCCAAGGCTTGCGTCGATCACGGTGCTGAGATCGCGCTGACCTATCAGGGCGAGGCGTTCAAGAAGCGCGTCGAGCCGCTGGCGGCGGAACTCAACGCGCATGTCGCCGGTCATTGCGACGTGACCGACCCGGAAAGCCTCGACGCCGTCTTTGCCGACATCGCCAAGCACTGGGGCAAGCTCGACTTCCTCGTCCATGCGATCGCCTTCTCGGACAAGGACGAGCTCACCGGCCGCTATGTCGAGACGACGCGCGACAATTTCCTGCGCACCATGGATATTTCGGTATTCTCCTTCACCACCATCGCCAAGCGCGCCGAGCCGCTGATGGCGGAAGGCGGCTCGCTGCTGACCCTGACCTATTACGGCGCCGAGAAGGTGATGCCGCACTACAACGTCATGGGCGTCGCCAAGGCGGCGCTCGAAGCAAGCGTCCGCTATCTCGCCGTCGACCTCGGCGCCAAGAAGATCCGCGTCAACGCGATCTCGGCCGGCCCGATCAAGACGCTGGCCGCCTCCGGCATCGGCGATTTCCGCTACATCCTCAAGTGGAACGAGTACAACGCGCCGCTGAAGCAGACGGTGACGCAGGAAGAGGTCGGCGATTCCGGCGTCTACTTCCTGTCGGACCTGTCGCGCGGCGTGACCGGCGAGGTCCATCACGTCGATTCGGGCTACCACGTCGTCGGCATGAAGGCGGTCGACGCGCCGGATATCTCGACCGTCAAGGACTGAATCCTCCCGCATACCCCTCCGCCCAGGCCCTGCCCCGACCTCCGGAAGACCTGATGTATCCGCTCGTCTACATCGCGCGCCATGGCCAGACGCAGTGGAATGCTGAGCGTCGGCTGCAAGGTCAGGCCGACACCGACATCAACGCGCTTGGCCGCGAGCAGGCGACCCGCAACGGCCAGCGCCTGGCGCGGCACGTCGGAAATCCTGCGGATTTCGACTTTGTCGCCAGCCCGATGCGGCGCGCATGCGAAACGATGGAACTGATGCGGGCGGCAATGGGGCTCGACCCGCTCGCTTACCGGACGGACCCGCGTCTGGTGGAATTGAGTTTCGGCGACTGGCAGGGCTTTACTTTCGCCGAGCTCGAGGCCCGGCATCCCGGATCGACGCAAGGCCGCCGCGCCGCCAAATGGGATTACCTGCCGCCGGGCCAAGGCGCGGAAAGCTATGAGATGCTGCTTGAACGGGTCAAGCCGTGGTTCGACGCGCTTGAGCGGCGGACGGTCTGCGTCACCCATGGCGGCGTCATGCGCTGCCTGTTCCGCTTCGTCGAAGGCATGTCCAAGAAGGAAGCGGCCAGCCTGGAGATCCCGCAGGATCGTCTGCTCCGGCTGCAGGGCCGAAGCCTGGAGTGGTTGTAGAGCTTAGGGCGGCGAACTCAGGTCAGGCCGGCCTCACCTGAATTTAATTCTGATCGCTGTCCGGCAGCTGCATATCCGTCACGACATTCTCGCCGTTGGTTACGTCGTAGGCGATGACGATGTCCATGCCGGGCTTCAGCGCGTCGAGGTCGGTCTCGGCGTTGAGCTTGTAGGACTTTCCGTCGTCAAGCGTCAGGGTCAGCGTGTCCTTGTCGACTTTCTTGATCAGGCCCTCGGTCTGGCCGGCGAATGCGGCGGTGGAAATCATGAGCATGGCGCCAACGGCGCCAATCAGGGTACGCATCGTCGTCCTCTTTTGGTCATTGCGCCGGCATGAGCAACGGCGGATCCTCAACGGCGGTGGAAGAGAGCAGAAACCAACCGAATGTGTCAAAACTAAATCGGCCAGATCACAGATTGATGCATCCGATCACCGTTTGACCGCTGTGGAAAACGCCAATAGAAGGCAGCCTTGAACCGGCGAACCGGGCTTCGCCGCCGGGCAGGGCGCTTTTCCATGTCTCACAACACCTTCGGCCATCTGTTCCGCGTCACCACTTGGGGTGAAAGCCACGGCGCCGCGCTCGGCTGCGTGGTCGACGGCTGCCCGCCCGGCATCCGCTTCAAGCGCGAGGATATCCAGGCCGAGCTCGACCGTCGCCGCCCCGGCCAGTCGCGCTTCGTCACCCAGCGCCGCGAGCCGGACGAGGTGAAGATCCTCTCAGGCTTCATCCTCGACGAGGACGGCGAGACCATGGTCACCACCGGCACGCCGGTGTCGATGCTGATCGAGAATGTCGACCAGCGCTCCAAGGATTATGGCGAGATCGCTCGCCAGTACCGGCCGGGCCATGCCGACTACACCTATGAGGTCAAATACGGCCTGCGCGACCATCGCGGCGGCGGGCGTTCCTCGGCGCGCGAGACGGCGGCGCGGGTGGCGGCCGGCGCGCTGGCGCGCAAGGTGGTGCCGGGCATGGTGGTGCGCGGCGCGCTGGTTGCGATGGGCGAAAAGTCGATCGACCGCGCCAACTGGAACTGGAATTTCGTCAGTGATGCCGAGAACCCGTTCTTCACTCCCGATCCGGCCTCTGTCCCGGTCTTCGCCGCCTATCTCGACGGCATCCGCAAGGCCGGCTCCTCTGTCGGCGCGGTGATCGAGATCGTCGCCGAGGGTGTGCCGGCAGGGTTGGGCGCGCCGATCTACGCCAAGCTCGACCAGGACATCGCCTCCGGCCTGATGTCGATCAACGCCGTCAAGGGCGTCGAGATCGGCAACGGCTTCGAGGCCGCCCGCATCACCGGCGAGCAGAATGCCGACGAGATGCGCATTGGCAATGACGGCAAGCCGGTGTTTTTGTCCAACAATGCCGGGGGCATCCTTGGCGGCATTTCGACCGGCCAGGCGATCGTCGCCCGCTTCGCCGTCAAGCCGACCTCATCGATTCTCACGCCGCGCAAGTCCATCGACAAGGACGGCAAGGACGTCGAGGTGATGACCAAGGGCCGCCACGATCCGTGCGTCGGCATCCGCGCCGTTCCGATCGGCGAGGCCATGGTTGCCTGCGCGATCGCGGATCATTATCTGCGGCACAGAGGACAGACGGGAAAGGCAGTAGGGATTAGGCAGTAGACCGCCGACACAGCCGTTTTTCTTTCTTCTACTGCCTACTGCCTAATTCCTGCGAGCGAAGCGAGCGTTCCATGCCTTACGACCAGAAGAAGATCGTCGAAGCGATCCGTGCTTTCGAGCGCGGCGAGATCGTCGTCGTCATGGACGATGACGGGCGCGAGAACGAGGGCGACCTGATCGTCGCCGCCATCCACTGCACGCCGGAAAAGATGGCCTTCATCGTCCGCAACACTTCCGGCATCGTCTGCACGCCGATGCTGCGCGAGGATGCACGGCGGCTGAACCTTGCGCCGATGGTGGCGGACAATGATTCCGCTCACACCACCGCCTTCACCGTCAGCGTCGACTTCAAGCACGGCACCACGACCGGCATTTCCGCCGATGACCGCACGCTCACCGTGCGCAACCTCGCCAACGGCAATGTCGGCGCCTCCGACTTCGTGCGTCCCGGCCACATCTTCCCGCTGATAGCGCGTGAGGGCGGCGTGCTGATGCGCTCGGGCCATACGGAAGCCGCCGTCGACCTCTGCAAGCTCGCCGGACTGCCGCCGGTCGGCGTCATTTCCGAGCTGGTCAACGACGACGGCACCGTCAAGCGCGGCCCCGAGGTCCAGGCTTTCGCGGAACAGCATGGCCTGAAGCAGGTTTCGGTCGCCGACCTCATCGCCTACCGCCAGCGCAAGGAAACGCTGGTCGAGCGCGTCGCCTGCTCCGACATCGAAACGCCGGGCGGCACGGCGCAGGTCTTCACCTACACGCTGCCTTGGGATTCCATGCATCACCTCGCGGTCGTCTTCGGCGACATCCGCGATGGCGAGGAGGTGCCGGTGCGCCTGCATTCGGAGGATGTCGTGACCGACGTCTTCGGCACCAGCCACCGCCTGGACGGCATCATGAAAGCGATGGGCGAGCGCAAGCGCGGCGTCATCGTCTATCTGCGCGAGGGTTCGGTCGGCGTTGCCCATCAGGAGCGCAAGCGTCCTGCCAGCGGCGACCGCGAGGACCATGAGGAGGCACGCCGGCGCGAGAACGAATGGCGCGAGATCGGCCTCGGCGCTCAGATTCTCAAGGATCTCGGCATCTCCTCGATCAACCTGATCGCCTCGCGCGAGCGCCATTATGTCGGCCTTGAGGGGTTCGGCATTCATATCGCCAAGACCGAGATTCTCTAAATTCCCGCAGATATTCGGTCTACAAGGGCCGGACGATTTCAGCTTGGGGCTATTCGATCCCCCCGCCGGCTTCGGCGCTGCCGGATTGCCGGATGGGAAAGCCGGCGGCCACTGCGGCGGCGGCGAAGCCGGATGCCGCGCCGACACCGAGCGCCCAGCGAGGACCGAATGTGTCAGCGACCCATCCAACGATTGGCGCGCCGATCGGCGTGCCTCCGAGCGCGATGCCGATGCGAAGCGCCATCACCCGGCCGCGCATCGACGGCTCCGTCGAAAGCTGCATCAGGCTGTTCGTCGCGTTGGCGAAGGTCAAGGCGGCGACGCCTATGACCACCAGAGCACCGGCAAAGAACCAATAGCCTGGCGCCAGCGCGCCGAACGTGCAGCCGAGCCCGAAGACGACGGCGCCCGGCAGCAGCGAGCCGAAGCCGATCTTGTCGCGGCTGGCGGCTATCAAGGCCCCTGACATCGTGCCTATCGCCATGATCGATGACAGGAGTCCGAAGGCGCGCGCGTCCGCGTGGAAGACGCCGACTGCCATGGTCGAGGTGAAGATCGGGAAGTTCAGGCCGAACGTCCCGATCAGAAACAGCATGACCAGCATCGTCTTGAGGTCCGGGCGTCGCCACACGTAGCGGAAGCCTTCGAGGAAGCTGCCCTTTGCGCGACCCGCCCGCGCGCTGGGACGCAGCTCCGAGACCTGCAGCCGGGAGAGCGACATCAGCACCGCGGCGAAGGAGACCCCGTTGATCACGAAAGCCCAGCCGGTGCCGATCGCGGCAATAGTGATG
Organism: Mesorhizobium sp. WSM4884; assembly: GCF_029625675.1. Lineage (NCBI taxonomy): Bacteria > Pseudomonadati > Pseudomonadota > Alphaproteobacteria > Hyphomicrobiales > Phyllobacteriaceae > Mesorhizobium > Mesorhizobium sp. WSM4884. Next base: position 310,257 of record NZ_JARTVO010000002.1, on the reverse strand, counting down.
CCGGCGATTGCCGGTCCTATCATCCGTGCTGCGTTGAAAGAGGTCGAGTTGAGCGCGACCGCATTCGGCAGGTCCTCGTCGCCGACCAGCTCGGCGACGAAGGTCTGGCGCACGGGGGCGTCGAACGCGGCGGCGCAGCCCTGAAGAAAAGCCAGGACATCGACCTGCCAGAGCTGGACGACGCCGGCGACAGTGAGGATTCCCAGGATCAGGGCCAGGATGCCGAGCGCCGCTTGGGTCGCGATCAGCAGGTTGCGCTGGTTGAAGTGATCGGCGGCGAAGCCCGTCCATGGCAGAAGGAGAAGCTGCGGTCCGAATTGCAACGCCATGACGGCGCCAACAGCCGAGGCGCTGTGCTGCGTGAGTTGCGTAAGCACGAGCCAGTCCTGGGCCATGCGCTGCATCCATGTCCCGATATTCGAGACGAGCGCACCGGTTGCCCAGAGACGGTAATTGGAGTTCCTGAGCGAACGGAAGACGCCGGCGCCAGGGGGCTTCACGACCGGTCCGGCGTGTTGCCGCCATTGAATCGGCCGAACCGTCGCGCCGTCGTGACTGCCAGCAGGAAGATGCCAAGTCCCAGCGCCGCGACGTCGGCAGTGTCACGCAGCTCGAAGTCGCCGACACGGCAAACAAGAAGATAACCGACGACGAGGTTGAAGAAACCCCAGAGCGCGTTCACGGTCGAGGAGGACAGACCTTGTCCCGGCGGTTTGGCAAACGGGCTTTGGAACGGCCTCCCCATCATGCCGCTGACGAGGTGCGGAACGGCGTTGGCCAGGAACGCCCCGCCGAAGAAATAGGACACCAGATAATGCCAGGGCATATCACGCGCTCCTCGTCCGCGCCAGGAGATCGATGATCTCCTGGCTGGTTCCGGTTTCTCCCAGTCGTGGGAAGACGTTCTTGATGCTGTATTCGTGTGCCTCGGAACGCGTGTCCGTCATGGCGTCGGTCGCCAGGGTGACGTTGAACCCCAGCTCATAGGCCTGCCGCGCGGTTGCCTCGACGCCCGTTCCGGTGGCCACGCCCGCGATGACCACCTGGGTCACGCCCGCTGCCCCCAACTGCTCGTTGAGATCGGTGCTGGCGAAGGCGCCCCAGCTCCGTTTGGTCACGACAATGTCGTCTGGCTGTTGGTCCAGTTCGGGGATGAAATCGGTGAACCGGTCTGGAAGGGTGCCGCCTTGACGCGGTGGCTGCTCCGTGCGGCCGGGCGCGCTGCCGGCGACGTTAATCAGCACGACCGGCAAGCCATGTTTGCGAAACACTTCGATCAGCGTGCGGGCCTGGCCCACCACGTCTTCCAAGGGATGGTTGAAGGGCGAGCCGACAAGGCCCTTCTGCAGATCGACGACGAGCAGGGCTGTATTCGGGTCGAGCGTTGTCAGCGCCATGGGATGTCCTGTTGAGAGACGTGGTTTCGCGGGTTCGGGAATGGCTCAGTCGTCAACGACGCGATTGAGCAGTTCGGCTGCCTTATCGACGATTTCCATTTCGTCGCTGGAAAGCCGGGCCCGCAGCCGTCGTGACAACCAATCCTGCCGCGCCGTCCGTCCCTCCTGCACCCATTGGCGGCAGGCGTCAGTGAGCGACAGGAGGGTCTGCCGCCCGTCGGCAGGGTCTGGCACACCGCTCACCAGGCCTGCCGATTCGAGGGCGGCGACAACAGAGGCCATGGATTGCGGCCGCATGCCCTCGGCGCGCGCGAGGCTGGACGCGGTGGCCTGACCGTCTTTTTCCAGGCGAAGCAACACCGACACCTGGGATGGTGTCAGATCACCGACATCCGCCTGTTCGCGAAGGCGGCGCTTGAGCTTACCGACCAAGGCTCGGAGTTCGGTAGCCAAGGCGGCGGCGCGTGCGGAGCGAGGGTCTTCCGATTGATCGTGCATGGCGATCAAATGTCATATATTCAGGTAAACTGTCAAGTTAAACTTAGCAGTCTATCTGTATTATTGCTTGACCGGCACAGCCGGAATCTCGCCTCCCTCAACGGCGCCAGTAGCCAGGCCTCGCAGCGCATCGCCAGTTCCAAAGACCCCGAAGCGACATCGAAGAAGGCGATAGCGGCCTTCAAGCAGCTGCTCGAAGGCTTGCGCAAAAGCCCTGACCGCACGATCGGGTAACGATATCGCCGGTTTGTGCACCGGTTTGAGGCGGTCACCGCGCCGCCGCAATTGACAATCGCAGGCCTGAGCGCATCCTTCCCGGCCAACTCTGAGGCGGGAGAGTCGGGGCCATGTGGGACTTCAGCATCGGCCGGTCGGTGTCCATCATGATGCGGACATGGCCGTTCATCGTCTTTCGCATGATCGTCTATTTCGGCATCACGGTGGCCTACATCATGGCGACCGGCACCGGCGCGAGCGTCGGCTACGGCGTCGGCCATATCTCCACCGATCCGGACGGGCCGATGTCGTTTGCCTTGTGGGGCGGCGTGGTCGGTTTCGGTGTCGTCTCCATCGCCGTCTACTGGATCCGCGAATATATCCTCTATGTCCTCAAGGCCGGCCACATCGCCGTCATGGTTCATCTCATTGATGGCCACGACGTTCCCGACGGCCAGGGCCAGATCGCCTATGCGAAGGAAGTGGTGACCCAGCGTTTCGCCGAGGCCAACATTCTTTTCGTCGTCGATCAGCTGGTGAAGGGGGCCGTCCGCGCCATCACCGGCCTGATCGGCGGCATCGCGGCGTTCCTGCCCATTCCCGGCTTGAGCGGCCTCGTCAGCTTCATCAACACGGTCATCCGCCTGTCGCTGACCTATGTCGACGAGATCATCCTCGGCTACAACATCCGCATCAACTCGAACTCGCCATTCGAGACCGCCAGGCAGGGCGTCGTGCTCTACGCGCAGAACGGCAAGCACATGGTCAAGAACGCCGTCTGGCTGGCTGTGATCATGTGGGGTGTGTCCTTCGTCATTTTCCTGCTGATGCTTGCCCCGGCAGCCGCCATCCTCTGGGTGATGCCGGGGCAGCTTGCCGGCTGGGCCTTCGTGCTCGCTATCGTCTTCGCCTGGGCCTTCAAGGCTGCCTTCATCGAACCCTTCGCCATCGCTTCGCTGATGCAGGTCTATTTCGACACCATCGAGGGCCAGGTTCCGAATCCTGACTGGGATCGGCGGCTGGCCGAGGCCTCGTCGAAATTCAGGGAGCTTCGCGACAAGGCGCTCGGCTCCTTCGGCGGCTCGCGCTGGGATTCGCCCCGGGCTGCTTGAATGGCAGCCTCCACGACGGCAGACTGATCACGGCTTCGCTCGTTCCCACGAACCAAGGCGGGCGATCGCCGACTTGAGCGGTGCCTCGCCGGCACCGCAAAATGTTTCGCTCATCACCAACTCGGGCAGCGGCAGGCGCTTGCCCCAGCCATGCGCTTCGAGGTCCGGCTTCGGCGCGAATGCCGAGACGCGGCCGACGCAGAGATAGGCGATCGGCGTGACATGCTCGGGGATCGACAAGAGCCGCTTCAGCGCCTCGGTTTCGATGATGCTCACCCAACCGACGCCGACGCCTTCGGCGCGCGCCGCCAGCCAGAAATTCTGTACCGCGCAGACGGTGCTGTAGAGGTCCATCTCCGGATTGTGCCAGCGCCCGAGCGGCGAATTCTTCGAGCGCTGTCGGTCGCAGGTGATGCACAGGTTTAGCGCGCTTTCGCAGATGCCCTCGAGCTTCAGCTTGCGGTAGAGCGCCTGCCGCTCCGCCTCGATCGCCGGCAGTTCCTGCTCGCGCGCGGCCAGAAACAGGTCGCGCACCTGTCGTCGCCTTGCCGCATCGCGGATGACGATGAAGTTCCACGGCTGCATGTAGCCGACCGATGGCGCGTGATGGGCGGCCGTCAGCAGCCGCGCAAGCACGCGATCGTCGAGATCGTCCGAAACAAAATGGCTGCGCACGTCCCGTCTTGTGAACATCGCCCGGTAGACGGCGTCGCGCGCCAATTGGTCGAAGTCGTCGCCGCTCGTGGCGGCCGTTCGTTCCTGCATCGCTTGTCCCCTTGCGATAAGCAGTCTTCCGCCTGACCATGCGGACGACCATGTCTGCCGGGCCGGTCTTCTGGCTCGGGATCGACCCGCATCCGGCGCCTTCCCGTCCAGGACAGTGGCTTTTGCCGGCGCGGTCCCCCTCACAGCGTTGGGCACGCCACGGAATTCAACCGTGTTCCCGATTCTCCCGCGTCCGCGGGCACCAGGCAGCAATGGGACCTTATCGTGAAGCGGAGGCCGCGCCAATGCCGCCAGCGACACGGCACGGCGTGATTTTCCCCAATCATTCGGTGCTGGAACATGGCTATCCGGGCGACAGGTGCCTAGATTAGGGGGCATGGCTACCCGTCTCTACACCCATCCGGTATTTCTGGAACACCTCACGCCGCCCGGCCATCCCGAGCGGCCGGACCGTTTGCGCGCCATCGAACGCGTGCTGGACGACGAGGCTTTTTCGGCCCTCGACCGTGTCAAGGCGCCGGAAGGCGACGAGGCGACGATCCTCTACGCGCATCCGGAGGATTTTGTTGCCCGCATTCGCGCGGCCATTCCCGCGAGCGGTATCGTCTCGATCGACGCCGACACCAGCGCCAGTCCGAAAAGCTGGCAGGCCGCGGTGACGGCGATCGGCGCCGCCAATGCAGCGATAGACGATGTCTTCGAAGGCCGCGCCGCCAATGTCTTCGTTGCCGCCCGCCCGCCCGGCCATCACGCTGAAAAGACCACCGCGATGGGTTTTTGCCTGTTCAACACTGCGGCGATCGCCGCTCGTCATGCGCAGAAGAAGCATCAGGCCGAGCGTGTCGCCATCGTGGACTGGGACGTCCACCACGGCAACGGTACGCAGGACATTTTCTGGGACGATCCGTCGGTGCTCTATTGCTCGACGCACCAGATGCCGCTTTATCCTGGCAGCGGTGCCAAAAGCGAAACCGGCGCAGGCAATATCGTCAACGCGCCGCTTGCGCCGAGCACCGGCAGCGACACGTTCCGCGACGCCTTCCTGTCGCGCGTGCTGCCGTCGATCGATGCATTCAAGCCGGACCTGATCATCATTTCCGCCGGGTTCGATGCGCACCATCGCGATCCGCTGGCCGAGATCAACCTGACCGAGGATGATTTCGACTGGGCGACTGGCCAACTGATGGATCGCGCCGGGCGCCACAGCGGCAACCGGCTCGTCAGCCTGCTGGAGGGCGGCTACGATCTGCAAGGACTGGCATTTTCGGTCGCCGCCCATGTCGGGCGGCTGATGAAGGGATGAATTATGGCTGATGAAGCTAACGAAGACGTCAAGGCGATGAGCTTCGAACAGGCGCTCGACGCGCTGGAGAAGATCGTCGACGATCTGGAGCGCGGCGATGTCCCGCTCGACCAGTCGATCAAGATATACGAACGCGGCGAGGCGCTGAAGGCCCACTGCGACCGGCTGCTCAAGGCCGCCGAGGACAAGGTCGAGAAGATCAGACTGTCGCGCGACGGCAAGCCGGTGGGAACGGAGCCGCTCGACGCCGAATAGAACGGAAGCGGCGGGGGGGAGAAACAGGCAAGGAGTCCAAGCATGTGCCGAAACATCAAGACCCTGTTCAATTTCGATCCGCCGGCGACCGACGACGAGGTCCATGACGCGGCCTTGCAGTTCGTGCGCAAGCTGAGTGGCTCGACCAAGCCGTCCAAGCGCAACGAGCATGCCTTCCACCACGCCGTCGAGGCGATCGCGGCCGCCGCGCGCGAGCTGCTCGACAACCTCGAAACCACCCAGCATCCGCGCAATCGCGAGGAAGAGGCCGCCAAGGCGAAAGCCAGGTCCGCGCTCCGCTTCGCCTGAGGTCGTGACATGAGCTTCTTCCCGGGTAACGATCCGGAGGCCGGCGATGCATTCGCCTGCGACCAGATCGAATTGATGGTCATCCCCAACGCCAAGGACATTGGCGGCTTCGAGGTTCGCCGCGCCTTGCCGACCGCGAAACGCAGGCTGGTCGGACCGTTCATCTTCTTCGACCGCATGGGTCCGGCCATCCTGCGCGCCGGCCACGCGATCGACGTGCGTCCGCATCCGCATATCGGGCTCTCCACCGTCACTTATCTGTTCGACGGCAAGATCAGGCATCGCGATTCGCTCGGCACCGAGATGGTGATCGCGCCAGGCGACGTGAACCTGATGACCGCCGGCCGCGGCATCGTCCATTCGGAACGCACGCCGGAAGAGCTGCGCGGCGCGCCGATGTCGATCTCCGGCCTGCAGACCTGGCTTGCGCTGCCGGACGGCCAGGAAGAAATCGCCCCGGTTTTCGCGAACACGTCGGTGATCCGCCTGCCCGAGATCGACGCCGAAGGCGTCAGCGGCCGCGTCGTCATCGGTGAATTTTCCGGCCTGCGCTCGCCGGTCGCGACCGCCTCGGAAACGCTCTATGCCGATCTGCGGCTCGCGGCGGGCGCCAGCGTGAAAATCACGGCCGACGCCGAGGAGCGCGCCATCTACACGCTGGAGGGCGAGGTTTCGATTGCCGGCGACCGCTTCCCGGCCGAGCGGCTTCTGGTGTTCAAACCGGGCGAGGAGATCGTCGTTTCGTCGGAGCGCGGCGCGCATTTCATGCTGTTCGGCGGAGCGTCGCTGGGCTCCAAGCGTTATATATGGTGGAACTTCGTTTCGTCCTCGAAGGAACGCATCGAGCAGGCCAAGGAAGAATGGAAGACAGGCCGCTTCGATATCGTTCCTGGTGATGAGGAAGAATTCATTCCGCTGCCGGAAGGTTAGAGCTGGACGGACATCCTGCGCCAACCGCGTCACTGACACGCATTTACATTCGCTCGCCAGCGGCATATTTCGCGCATGATCAAGGCGCATATTGTGAAGGTTGGAGCAATTCCGGGAAAGTGTGAAGCGGTTTTCCGTCCGGAATTGTGTGAAACAGAAAAGACAGAGCGGTGCGGTGAAACGGTTAACCGCTCTGATGCAACGTTAAGATTTCAGCAGGCCGCACCAGAGTGAACCCGAAGCCCGATACGCCGCTCCTCGACAAGGTCCGCATCCCCGCGGATTTGCGGACGCTTGAGGAGAGCGAGCTGCCGCAGCTGGCGGCGGAACTGCGCGCCGAGCTGATCGATGCCGTGTCGCACACCGGCGGTCATCTCGGCGCGGGCCTCGGCGTCGTCGAGTTGACGGTTGCGCTGCACTATGTCTTCAACACGCCGGAAGACCGGCTGATCTGGGATGTCGGCCACCAGGCCTATCCGCACAAGATACTGACCGGCCGCCGCGACCGCATCCGCACGCTCCGCCAGGAGGGTGGTCTCTCCGGTTTCACCCGGCGGGCAGAGAGCGAATACGACCCATTCGGCGCCGCCCACTCCTCGACCTCGATTTCCGCCGGCCTCGGCATGGCCATGGGACGCGAGCTCGCTGGCGGCCGCAACAACGTCATCGCCGTCATCGGTGACGGCGCCATGTCCGCCGGCATGGCCTATGAGGCAATGAACAATGCCGGCGCGCTCGACGCCCGCCTGATCGTCATCCTCAACGACAACGACATGTCGATCGCCCCGCCGACCGGTGCCATGAGCGCCTATCTGGCCAGGCTCGCATCCGGCAAGGCCTATCTGGGTTTGCGCGATTTCGGCAAGAAGCTGTCGTCCTATCTCGGCAAGCGCGCCGACCGCGCCATCACGCGCGCGGTTGAGCATGCGCGCGGCTACGTCACAGGCGGCACGCTGTTCGAGGAGATGGGCTTCTATCATATCGGCCCGATCGACGGGCACAATCTCGAGCACCTGATCCCGGTGCTGAAGAACGTCCGCGACAATGCCGACGGCCCGGTGCTGATCCATGTCGTGACCCAGAAGGGCAAGGGCTACGCGCCGGCGGAAGCGGCCGCCGACAAATATCACGGCGTCAACAAGTTCGACGTCATCACCGGCGCGCAGGCCAAGGCGCCGGCCAATGCGCCGAGCTACACCAAGGTCTTCGCCGAGAGCCTGATCCAGGAAGCGCGCGAGGACGACCGCATCGTGGCGATCACCGCCGCGATGCCGAGCGGCACCGGCCTCGACCTGTTCGGCGAGGTGTTCCCGGCTAGGACCTTCGATGTCGGCATTGCCGAGCAGCACGCGGTGACCTTCGCTGCCGGCCTCGCGACCGAAGGCTACAAGCCGTTCGCCGCCATCTATTCGACCTTCCTGCAGCGCGCCTACGACCAGGTCGTGCATGACGTGGCGATCCAGAAGCTGCCGGTGCGCTTCCCGATCGACCGGGCCGGCTTCGTCGGTGCCGACGGCGCCACCCATTGCGGCGCTTTCGACACGACCTTCCTGGCCTCGCTGCCCGGCTTCGTCGTCATGGCCGCCGCCGACGAGGCGGAACTTCGCCACATGGTGCGCACCGCAGCCGATTATGACGGTGGCCCGATCGCCTTCCGCTATCCGCGCGGCAATGGCGTCGGCGTCGACATGCCGGAGCGCGGCTCGGTGCTCGAGATCGGCAAGGGCCGTATCCTGAAGGAAGGCACCAAGGTGGCGCTTCTGTCCTTCGGCACCCGGCTGCAGGATTGCCTGCTGGCCGCGGAGGAGCTCGGCGCGGCAGGTCTTTCCACCACCGTTGCCGACGCCCGCTTCGCCAAGCCGCTGGACGAGGACCTCATCCGCCGCCTTGCCCGCTCGCATGAGGTTCTGGTGACAGTGGAGGAGGGCGCGGTCGGCGGCTTTGCCAGCCAGGTGTTGCATTTCCTCGCCCATGAAGGGCTGCTGGAAAACGGACTCAAGGTACGCCCGCTGGTGCTGCCGGACGAATTCATCGATCATGCTAAGCCCGAGAAGATGTATGCCGACGCTGGCCTCGATACGGCTGGCATCGTGCGCACGGTCTTTGCCGCGCTCGGCCACGGCGTGCAGGCGCAGCGCGCCTGAATCGAAATCTCAACGTGCTGAATCCCTTTGCCGGCTTCCGGCTGTAAGTATTTGTTAACGCTTTCGTTTGGCGTTCGGTTACCTTGTCTTTTGGCCGATTTTCAACGGCGCCCTGCTAAGACCTTGGTCCTGGGCAGGGGATAAGAGCAATGAAATCGTTCCTGAGCGGCATGGCCCTTGTGATGGCCATGGCAGCACCGGCGGCAGCCGAAACGCGTTACGACCGCAATCTCGAAAAGGCGGTAATGGACATCGTCGCCAGCAAGATGGGCAACATCCGCGGCGGCTTTTCCTACAAGCAGGTTCGTCAAATGGTGGTGCTGCCGGGGGGCGCACCGGTTCCGGCTGAGCCGCGCACGCAGGCCTCCAAGCTCGACGGCCTGATGCCGGCCGTCGAGCGCCCGGTCTTCTGATGCATGTCGCCCAAAAGTGTCCCGCGGTTTTGGGACAACGACATGCATCAAACAAAAATCAGAACCAGAGATCGCGCACGCAGCGGCCGTCGCGCGGCAGGTCGTCGAAACTGTCGAGACCGTCGAAATGGTCGATCGGCAGGTCGGCGACGGCCTCCGGCGGCGCCAGCCGGACATTGACGGCGATCCGAATGCGGCCGCTTGAGCGCAGACCGCGCCAGGCGAGCACGCAGGCGCATGTCGGGCAGAACAGGATCTCGAGCGCCGGCTTGGCCACCTCGGCCCGTGTGTATGAACTCATTGGTCCTGCGATGCGGATACGCTCGTCGAGATAGTCGTAGGCCCAGAGCGTGCCGTAGCGGCGGCAGAGCGTGCAGTTGCAGGCCGTGATCGATCCTGGATCGCCTTCCAGGGTCCAGTGGGCGGCGCCGCAATGGCAGGTTCCCTTCAGCATGGCCTCATCCTCGGCTGGGTGAGCGAACTTTCGGTATCTGCATTCTGCCGCGCTCCACGCCATATTCAACGCGCTGCCATTGCCTTCGCGTTCGGCTTTCGCCAATGAAGGCCGATGAGTTCTCCCGTGCCAGCCAGAACGCGCCTGAGGCTCGACGACTTGCTCGTCGCGCGCGGCCTGTTCGCCAGCCGTTCGCGCGCCCGCGATGCGATCGAGCGCGGCACCGTCGCCGTCGATGGCGCGCTTGCCCGCAAACCCGGCCAGCCTGTCACGCCGGATTGTGTCGTGGCGGTCGACGATCCAGCGCAGGCCTATGTGTCACGCGCGGCGTTGAAGCTGATTGCTGGGCTTGATCATTTCGGTCTCGATCCCTCGGGTCGCGAGGCGCTCGACATCGGCGCCTCGACCGGCGGTTTCACCCAGGTGCTGCTCGAACGTGGCGCCGCCCATGTCACGGCGATCGATGTTGGCCACGGCCAGATCCATCCGGATATTGCCGGCGACCCGCGCGTTACGGTGATCGAGGGTCTCAACGCACGTGACCTGACGGCCGCCGATCTCGGCGGCCGCGTTCCGGATTTCCTCGTTTGCGACGTCAGCTTCATTTCGCTGAAAATGGCGCTGCCGCCGGCGCTTGCGCTGGCCGGCGAGGGCGCCAGGGCGCTGCTTCTCGTCAAGCCGCAATTCGAAGCCGGCCGCGAAGCGATCGGCAAGGGCGGACTGCTCAAGGACCCGGGCGATGCCGAGCGCGTCGCCACCGAATTGCGCGACTGGCTTGCCGCCGTGCCGGGCTGGCGCGTGCTTGGGCTGCACCCGTCGCCGATCGAAGGCGGCGACGGCAATCGCGAATTCCTGCTCGCCGCCGTCAAGGGCGTGGCACCGAGATGAGCGCGCGCTTCACCATCTCCAGGCTCGGTTCGCAAGGCGACGGCGTCGCCAGCGCCGATGGCGGCGAGGTGTTCATCCCGTTCACGCTGCCTGGCGAGGCCGTGACCGCCGCGCGCCAGAAGGACCGCGCGACGCTGATGTCGGTGCTGCAAGCCTCGCCGCTCCGGGTCGATCCGCCCTGCCGCCATTTCACCGAATGCGGCGGCTGTGCGCTGCAGCATTTCGAGGCCGAGGCCTATCGACAGTGGAAGCGCGAGCGGGTCGTGCAGGCGCTGAAGGCCAAGGGCATCGCCGGCGAGATCGATGCGCTGGTGCCTTGCGCGCCGCACACGCGCCGCCGCGTCGTCTTCAGCGCAAGGCGTACCGAGGCCGGCATGCTGCTCGGCTTCGTGCGCGCACTCTCCTCCGAGATCATCCCGATCGAGGAATGCCCGATCTCGCTGCCGGCGATCGTTGCGTCGCTCGACCGCTTGCGGAGGCTGGCCGATCTGGTTTGCGCCACGCCGAAACCCTTCCACATGACGGTCACAGTCACGGCGTCCGGCCTCGATGTTGCCGTCCAGGATGCGGGCAAGCTCGGCGAAAACCAGCGCCGCATCGCCTCGAGTTTCGTGATGGCCGAGGGCCTGGCGAGGCTTTCCATCGACGGCGAGGTGATCGTCGAGCCGAAAAAGCCGGTGGTGCAGTTCGGGTCGGTCGCCGTCGCAGTGCCGCCCGGTGCCTTCCTGCAGGCGACGGAGGCCGCCGAGCAGACGATGGCTGGTCTCGTCGGGCGGCATCTGTCGCGCGCCAGGAAAGTCGCCGACCTTTTTGCAGGCTGCGGCAGCTTCGCGCTCAGGCTTGCGGCGAAGTCGGAGGTTCATGCAGTCGAGGGAGATGCGCCGGCCCTTGCGGCGCTCGACCGCGCCTTTCGTTTCGCCGGCGGCCTGAAGCGGGTGACAAGCGAGCGTCGCGACCTCTTCCGCCGGCCTCTGACTTTCAAGGAACTGAACGGCTTTGACGGCCTCGTCTTCGATCCGCCGCGCGCCGGTGCCGAGGACCAGTCGAAGCAGATCGCCCGCTCGGACGTGCCGCTTGTCGCGGCCGTGTCCTGCAATCCGGTAACGCTGGCACGGGACCTGCGCATCCTCCTCGACGGCGGCTATCAGCTGAAGAGCGTGACGCCGATCGACCAGTTCCTGTGGTCGCCGCATGTCGAGGCGGTCGCGCTGCTGGAGAAGCCGAAGCGGCGGCGGTAATCCGCAACCGCTGGTTCGCAAGAAATTTTGTGAAGCCTCTGTTCTTCCGACGAAATTGCGCCCTAAAGCCGCCTTTATGCGGGCTCTTAATTTTGCGCTGTTAGGGAAACATTCCTGCTTCTCCGGCGTTAATGTTGCGGAGGGATGCCGGATAAGGATAGCGGATTGCCATGCAGGCGCTTCAGAAATTCCTCGGCCTCGTCGTCATTCTCATCTTTTTCGCGGTCAGCGCCGCAACCGGGGCATTGGCGCAAGGCGAAAAGCGTCTGGCCTTCGTCATCGGTAATGGCTCCTACAAGACCGGCGAACTCGCAACAGCCGCCAACGACGCCGGCCTAATCGCACAGACATTGCAGGCCGCCGGGTTCGATGTGGTCGGCGCGCGTGACGTGGACCAGGACTCGCTGCGCGGCGCGTTCCGCGATTTCATGGGCAAGGTATCGGCCGCCGGTCCTGATGCCGTCGTTTTCATCTATCTCGCCGGGGATGGCGTGCAGTTCGAGGGCGAGAACTACTTCCTTCCGGTCGATGCCCAGATCGCCAATCCGGCCGATGTCCCGCTTCAGGCGATGCGGATCTCCGATGTCACCAGGTCGCTGTCCGGGCTGCCGACAAAGGTCAATATCGTCGTGCTCGACGCGGCGCGGCCAAATCCGTTTCCGCAATCGAAACAGCCGCTGGCCGGTGGCCTTGCATTGGTCGATCCCGATCCGAACATGCTGATTGCCTTCAACGCCGCTCCCGGAACCGTCGCGCCGGAGGGCAAAGGCCCCTACGGAGCCTACGCCCAGGCGCTTGCCGAGATGATGCGCGAAGGCGGCCTGTCGCTGCAGGACGTGTTCGACCGCACGCGACTGCGTGTCAGCGAAGTCACGCAGGGCGGCGAATTGCCATGGAGCGCTTCGAAGATCACCGCGCCTTTCGTTTTCTTCGAACGCAGCGCGGAAGCTCCCCCGCCCAAGGTTTCGGCCGCGGAGACCCGCGCGATGCGCACCAGGCCGATTCGCGACTTCAGCGCGCATGACGCCTATGTTGCCGCCCTCGAGCGCGACACGATGCGCGGCTATGAGGATTTCCTCGACGTCTATCCGCACGATCCGATGGCCAAGCGTGTGCGCGCCATCCTCGCGGCCCGGCGCGAGGCGATCACCTGGCGTGAGACCTGGATGACAGACACGCCTGAAGCCTACTGGTCCTATCTGGAGCGCTATCCGCATGGCCCGCATGCCTGGGACGCGCGCCGCCGCCTGGAGCATTTCGATGCCGAGTTGGAGCCGCCGGCGAGCTTCACCGTCATCGTCTATGACGTGCCGCCGCCGCCGGAGGAAGAAATCATCTATATCGACCGGCCGGTGCTCTATTTCGACGACCCCGATTTCGATTTCGAGCCGCCGCCGCCGATCACGGTGGTCTTCCTGCCGCCGCCGCCGCCGGATTTCGTCGTGCTTGAGCCGCCGCCACCGCCGGTTGACGTCTACATCCTGCCGACGCCGGTGTTCGTGCCGATACCCGTGTTCATCAACCCGCCGCGCCACCTCGTGCCGCCGCCGAACGACATCATCTTCAACAACATCCACAACACAACGGTTATCAACAACATCAACACGACGATCAGAAACGAGACCATCAATCAGGCCTCGCAGCCGAGCGGCAACACTCAGGGTGGCGTTACCACGAGCCAGAAGACGGTCGGAGGCGCCGTTGGCGCCCGCGCGGATGCGCTGGCGGCCAAGGTTGCGCTGCCGCCGCTGCTGAAGAAGCGGGCGGCCATATCCGGTCAGGCCCAGTCCAGGCAACAGGTGGGCTTGCCACCGAAGCCCGGCCAGCGTGTTATCCAGGGTCAGCAGCCAGGCGCCGCTGCTCCGCAGCCAGAGACCCAGTCCGCGACCGGCAAGCTGCCGCGCGACCACGCCTTGCCCGGAGCCGACGGCAAAAAGCTGCCGCTCGTCAACGGCAAGCCGGCGCTCAACGACCAGAATTTGCCGGGCAACAGGTCCAGGAAGCAGCTCGGAAAGCAAGGTATCGCGGGCGGCAACCAGGAGGCGACGGGAAATGAGGGGGCCGCCGTGACCGGAGAGCAGGGCACGGATCAGCGGAAGGGCAGGAAGTTCCGCAAGCTGCCGACCGTCAACGGTGCGCCGGCCGACAACGAGCTGAGCGCCCAAGAGAGGTTCAGGAAGAACAATCCCAACGCTTTCTCCGATCAGAACACCGGCAAGCCGAAAAAGCTGAAGCGCAGGGATTTGTCCGCCGGCCAGTCCGTGGTCGAACTGGATAATCGGGGCCCGGTCAGCGGAAACGAAAAGGGCAGGAAGTTCCGCAAGCTGCCGACAGTCAACGGTCAGCCGGCCGAAAATCGGCCGAGCGTGCGGGAGCGGCTGAGGAACAACAATCCGGACGAGTTCTCCGACCAGAACATCGGCAGACCGAGAAAGCTGCTGCGCAGGGATTTGTCCGGCGGCGAGCCCTTCGTCGAGCCGGATCAAGGCTCGGCCAACAGGGTTGACAGGGGCAGGAAGTTCCGCAGGCTACAGAACGAAGAAGGGTCCGGCGGCCCGGAGGTCAATGTCCAGCCCAACTTCAAGGTCAACAGGCCGAACGAGAATGCGCAGCGCCAGTTCAGGCAGGAAAGGCCGGCCGAGCAGGTGCTCCGGCCGCAGAGATCGGAGCCGAAGCCGGAATTCCGTGCTGAGCCGAGACCGCAGATGCAAGAGCGACGCCTTCCGCAGCCGCAGATGCAAGAGCGGCGTGTCCCGCAGGAGCAGCCGCCGCAGCAGTTCAAGAACAAGAAGAAGCAGGCTTGCGGACAGCCGGGCGAACCGGCTTGCCAGCAGTAGGCCGTCGCTAAGGCAGGGGTATCTGCCTAGGCCCGTGAAGGCCGGTTCAGTGCTGGTTTACGCGGGCCGCTCAGTCTACGGCCCGGCAGCATCCGTCAGGTTTTCGGTGTGCCGCCGCGCTGGTTGATCGATACCCAGATGTTCGGATTCTGCTGCGATTGGCGTTTGAGGAAATAATAACCGGTCGCGTTCCATGACCTGACCTCGTCGACCAGATTGTCGAGGACGAAATCGCCCTTGTCGGTCTTCACGGTCAGAATGGTGTGACCTTCATTGTTCAGGTCGCGCACCACCGTCATCAGCAGCGCCTGGCGGGGGAATCCCGCTTCCATGAGAAGCTTGCGCTTGTAGAGCGCGTAGATCTTGCAATCGCCCTTGCCGTCCACCGGATAGTCCCAGTGGTCCATTATCGTGCCCCAGTGATCGTAATTGCTGACGGGCTTGATGGCGCGGTTCGCCTTCTGGTTTATCCGCTTGAGGGTGCGCAGGTTCTGGGCGCTCAGCTTGACGCTCGTGGCCGGCAAAGCCGCGACTTTGCACTCCTTCGGCCGGCGGTGGCAGAAGTCGAGCCAGCCGTAGGGAACGCTGGTGCGCCCTCCGACCGCAGCGGCGCGGACGCCATCCGCGGAAGATTGCGTCGATGGCCGCTTCAACAAGGTCGACTGCGCCGCCGCAGGGCTGGCAGATAGCGACGTAGCGCCGATCAACGAAACAAGGCCAAGGAGGAAGGAGGAGGTCAGGACGCCAGGGGAACGCAACACTGCCAGACACCACCGCAACGAGAAAACTGGCGGCGAGTTAATGCGGAAACGCCGGCCAAGGCAATTGAACAATTAATAATTTGCTAACACGATCGTGTTCTCGCCCGGCGGGGTCGCTACGCTTCTTGCACGCCGCCATGCCCCGCCACCCGCGCTGCCTTGACCAGTTTGCGGTCGAAAGTCGCAAATCCCGCGCAATGCCCCGACTTGCCGAGATGCAGCGCGTCTGCAAAATCCATTCCTGCGCTGGTCAGATCGAGTGCGGAAGAGACGATCGCGGCCTCTTCCATCTCCACTGTGGAAAGCCCGCAAAACGCCCGCAGCGCGCTGACGATCTCGGTTTGGCCGTAGCCATAGGCGCTGCGCAACACCCACTCAGTCTCTAGGATCACGGTGACGGCGACAAACACAGCTTGACCATCGATGAGCCGGCGAGATCGCGGGGACTGTTCGGGATGGTCGTTCGTCAGGTATCTGACAATAAGGTTTGTATCAATCGCGAGCATGGCGCCGACGCGCTTCGGCAAGGACGCTCGCCTCCATCTCTTCCAACGTCTTAGGCTTGCCGCTGTGCGGCAGCATGCCAAACACTTGTTCCGGCCGCGTCGCGGCAAAGGCCGGCGCTGGCTTCAGAAGTACGCCATCGGGTGTGTCTTCGACCTGCAGACGCGTGCCGGCACCCCAGTCCCTCCGTTTCCGGATCGCGCTTGGCAGGATCACTTGTCCCTTGGTCGAGACGGTTGTTACGAGTTTTTCTGAGCCGCCCATCCGAGCTTATCCTTGCTGTAAGACAAAGGTAAGATAAGCTGTTGCAAGCTCGAATTCAAGCCGCGAGGTCGCGTAGGGCGGGCTCGACCTGCGCCCGAACGATGCTCGGCCTCAAACCCTCGTGCCGCCCACCGTCATCTGGTTCATCCTTAGATGCGGCTGGCCGACGCCGACGGGCACGCCTTGTCCGGCCTTGCCGCACATGCCGATGCCGTTGTCGAGCTTCATGTCGTTGCCGACCATGGTCACGCGGTGCATGGCATCAGGCCCGTTGCCGATCAGCATCGCGCCCTTGATCGGCTGCGTCACCTTGCCGTCCTCGATCATGTAGGCCTCGGTGCAGCCGAACACGAATTTTCCCGAGGTGATGTCGACCTGGCCGCCGCCGAAGGAGACGGCATAGATGCCCTTCTTGACCGAGGCGATGATCTCCTCCGGGCTCATGTCGCCCGAGGTCATGTAGGTGTTGGTCATGCGCGGCATCGGTTGGTGCGCGTAGCCCTCGCGTCGGCCATTGCCGGTCGCCTTCATCCCCATCAGACGCGCGTTCTGGCGGTCCTGCATATAGCCGACCAGCTTGCCGTCCTCGATCAAGACGTTGCGCGCCGAAGGCGTGCCTTCGTCGTCGACGGTGAGCGAGCCGCGACGCTCGGCAACCGTGCCGTCATCGACCACGGTGACGCCCTTTGCCGCTACCTGCTGGCCCATCAGGCCGGCGAAGGCCGATGTCTTCTTGCGGTTGAAGTCGCCCTCCAGGCCATGGCCGACCGCTTCGTGCAGCATCACGCCCGGCCATCCGCTGGACAGCACGATGTCGAAGGTGCCTGCCGGCGCCGGGACGGCCTCGAGATTGACCAGCGCCTGTCTCAGCGCCTCGCGCGCAGCATGCTTCCAGCTTTCCTCGGTGACGAATTCGCCAAAGCTCTTGCGGCCGCCCATGCCGTAGGAACCGCTCTCCTGGCGATCGCCATCGCCGACCACCACGGAGACGTTGACCCTGACCAGTGGGCGGATGTCGCGCACCACCTGACCGTCGGCGCGCACGATCTCGACATGCTGCCAGGAGGCGGCGAGCGAGGCCGTCACCTGGCGCACGCGCGGGTCGGCGGCGCGCAGCCAGGCGTCGATCTCCTGCAATAGCTTCGCCTTCGCCTCGAAGCTGGGCGAGGGGATCGGGTTCTCGTCGCCATAGAGGTGACGATTGGTGCGGGCGGGCGCTGCGGCGAGCTGGCCCGAATAGCCGCCCTTGACCGCCGAGACGGCGTCGGCGGCGCGCCGCAGCGAGGCTTCCGAAAGGTCGTTCGAATGCGCATAGCCGCTGGCCTCGCCGGCGACGGCGCGCAAGCCGAAACCCTGATCGGTGTTGAAATTGGCCGTCTTCAGCCGGCCATTGTCGAACATCAGCGCTTCGTTTTCGCTGTATTCGAGGAACAGCTCGCCGTCGTCGGCGCCCTTGATGGTGTCGGCGACGATCTCTTTGACACGATCGTCGGAAATGTCGAATTGGCCGATCAGGCTGTTCATGGCAGGGCGTCCGCTGGCGGTTGTCTTTCCCCGATGTAGGGGCGAAGACAGGTCAAGACAATCGGCGGCGTTCACACGGGATTGTCATCGCCGCGGACAAAGGACGGCCCTGCTGCCCCGTTGGGTCAGGGGAGCGCGGCGAAACCTTCCGCGAATCCCTTGAGATCGACGGGAATGCCGATGCCTTCCTCCGGCGTCTGGAAGACGATGAAGGTGGCCGAGGTGCCGTTCTTCAGCGTGTCGAGCAGCGGCTTCTCGAGGATCACTTCCGCATAACAGCCGTCCTGGAAGCAGCGCACGAAATAGGCGCGGCCGATGTCCTTGCCATCGACGTTGAGGCCAAGCCCGTTGGGTAAGAGCACGCCGAGCGGCGCCAGTACCCGCAGGATTTCGGCCTTGTTGTCGGCGGTGCGCAGCACCACGACGGAAAGCCCCATCTCCGGCCGGTCCTCGGCGACGACGTTCTGCATCATCACGCATTGCTCGGAGGTCGCGCCGGCGGGTGTGTCGCAGATGATCGACCACGCGCCATGCGTCGACTTGACCGTGCCGCTGGGCGGTGCGGCGGTCTGAGGTGGGGCCGCGCTCGCCGCGCTGGTCAGGCTGGCGCCAAGCAGGACGGCAAGGAAGACGACCTTCGCCAGGGGTCTCGAAAGCCAGGAAGTCATGACGGCTCCATTGCGAATCACGGCACTTTAAGCTGCGCCAAGGCCAAGTAAAGGACGAGACCGTCGCCGGCCCGCCCAGATACCGGCAATTACGCGCTTTTCCAGAGCAAATTCGCCCGAATTGCGACTGTCCGGCGCGCGGCGCGGCGATGGCCAGGGATGCCCTTTGGGTTGCGCGCAAAAATGCCGCACGGTTTCGTCCGCTCCTTCCTTGCGGAGGGAAATAGAGTATGGTTTGAACCACCTTAGGGACAGACCGGGATTCCCAATCCCGGCGTCGTTCGTTATTGGTGCGATCCGATCGCAGGAAGTGGGAGACGAGAGGGCGATGAGAAAATTCATGGCAAGCGCCAGACTTCTGGCAGGTGCTGCGGCTGCGGGCGCGCTCCTCTCCAGCGCGTCTGCCTATGCGGATCAGCCCAAGCCATGGGAGACCAGTTTCCAGGCGCCCGCGACCGACATGATGCGGCAGATCGAATGGTTCGGAAACTACACCTTCGCCTTCATCGTGGTGATCACCCTTCTGGTGCTGATCCTGCTCGCCTACTGCATCCTGCGGTTCCGCGCGAGCGCCAACCCGGTGCCGTCGAGGACGAGCCACAACACGCTGATCGAGGTGATCTGGACGGTCGGGCCAGTCATCGTGCTGCTGCTCATCGCCATTCCCTCCTTCCAACTGCTCACCGCGCAATACACGCCGCCGGAAGAGGCCAAGCTCACCGTCAAGGCGACCGGCAACCAGTGGAACTGGGACTACGAGTATCAGGTCGACAAGAGCTTCTCCTTCAACTCGGCCGTTCTTCAGGATGCTGACCGCGCCAAGGCCGGCAAGGAAGACCGCAGTCTCTATCCGCGCCTGCTCGCCGTCGACAACGAGCTGGTGGTGCCGGTCAACACCATGACCCGCGTGCTGATCACGGCCACCGATGTCATCCACTCCTTCGCTGTGCCGTCCTTCGGCATCAAGATGGACGCCGTGCCCGGCCGCACCAACGAGACTTGGTTCAAGGCGGAGAAGGAAGGCCTCTATTACGGCCAGTGCTCGCAGCTTTGCGGCAAGGATCACGCCTTCATGCCGATCGCGGTTCGCGTCGTGTCCGACGCGCAGTTCAAGACCTGGCTGGAGACGGCCAAGACCGACGTGCCTGCCGCCAACAAGGCGCTGATGGCCGAGATCGATGGTACCAACAAGGTAGCGGCCGCTGGCAACTGACGCCGCGGGTTAGCAAGATTTAGGGAACGGAGCGGAATATGGCAGAGGCTGCAGCTCACGACCACCACGACCACAGGCCGCATGGCTGGGTCCGGTGGGTGTACTCGACCAACCACAAGGACATCGGCACGCTCTACCTGATCTTCGCGATCATCGCCGGCATTATCGGCGGCGCGCTTTCGGTCGCCATCCGCATGGAGCTGCAGGAGCCGGGCATCCAGATCTTCAGCGGTCTGGCGCAGATGGTCTACGGCATGCAGGGCGATGCCGCCATCGACGGCGGCAAGAGCATGTACAATGCCTTCGGCGCCGCGCACGGGCTTATCATGATCTTCTTCATGGTTATGCCGGCCCTGATCGGCGGTTTCGCCAACTGGATGGTGCCGATCATGATCGGCGCGCCCGACATGGCCTTCCCACGCATGAACAACATCTCCTTCTGGCTGCTGCCGCCGGCCTTCATCCTGCTGCTCAGCTCGATGTTCGTGCCGAGCTCGCCCGGCGCCTTCGGCCCCGGCGGCGGCTGGACGATCTATCCGCCGCTCTCGACGGCCGGATCGCCGGGTCCTGCGATGGATCTTGCGATTCTCTCGATCCACATCGCCGGCGCCTCGTCGATCCTCGGCGCGATCAACTTCATCACCACCATCTTCAACATGCGCGCGCCGGGCATGACGATGCACAAGATGCCGCTGTTCGCCTGGGCGGTGCTGATCACGGCCTTCCTGCTGCTCTTGTCGCTGCCGGTTCTGGCCGGCGGCATCACCATGCTTCTCACCGACCGCAACTTCGGCACGTCCTTCTTCGTGCCGGACAATGGCGGTGATCCGCTGCTCTTCCAGCACCTGTTCTGGTTCTTCGGCCACCCCGAGGTGTACATCCTGATCCTGCCGGGCTTCGGCATCATCAGCCACATCGTCTCGACCTTCTCGAAGAAGCCCGTCTTCGGCTATCTCGGCATGGCCTACGCCATGGTCGCGATCGGCGCCGTCGGCTTCATCGTCTGGGCGCACCACATGTACACGACCGGCCTGTCGCTCGACACGCAGCGCTATTTCGTGTTCGCCACCATGGTCATCGCCGTGCCGACCGGGGTGAAGATCTTCTCCTGGATCGCCACGATGTGGGGCGGCTCGATCAGCTTCAAGCCGCCGATGCTGTGGGCGCTGGGCTTCATCTTCCTGTTCACGATCGGTGGCGTCACCGGCGTTCAGCTCGCCAATGCCGGCCTCGACCGCTCGCTGCACGACACGTATTTTGTGATCGCCCACTTCCATTACGTGCTGTCGCTGGGCGCGGTGTTCGCCATCTTCGCAGGCTGGTACTACTGGTTCCCGAAGATGACCGGCTACATGTACTCGCCGGTGATCGCCAACACCCACTTCTGGGTCACCTTCGTCGGCGTCAACCTGATCTTCTTCCCGCAGCATTTCCTCGGCCTCGCCGGCATGCCGCGCCGTACCGTCGACTATCCGGATGCGTTCGCCGGCTGGAACATGATCTCCTCCTACGGCTCCTACATCGCGGCCGTCGGTGTTGCGATCTTCCTCTACGGTGTGTTCGAGGCCTTCCAGAAGAAGCGCGTCGCGGGCGCCAATCCGTGGGGCGAGGGTGCCACCACGCTCGAATGGCAGCTGCCTTCGCCGCCGCCGTTCCACCAGTGGGAACAGCTGCCGAAAATCAAGTAAGCAACTGCCCGAAATACGAGGCCGCCGGTGAGCCGGCGGTCTTGGCCAACGGAATGATGGACTTTAAGTACGCATGGCCCTTGCCGACCACAAATTGATGGAGGAAGCGGGCTTTCGCATGTCGGAAGCAACCGCGGGCGATTTCTTCGCCCTCCTGAAGCCGCGCGTCATGTCGCTGGTCGTCTTCACGGCCTTTGTCGGCATGGTCGCGGCGCCGGTGGCCATCAACCCACTGCTGGCGGTGATCGCCATTCTGGCAATCGCGATCGGCGCCGGCGCCTCGGGCGCGCTCAACATGTGGTACGACGCCGACATCGACGCGGTGATGACCAGGACCGCCGGCCGCCCGGTGCCGGCGGGCCGCGTCACGCCCGGCGAGGCGCTGAGCTTCGGCCTGGTACTCTCCGTTCTGTCGGTGATGACGCTTGGCGTGCTGGTCAACTGGCTGTCTGCGGCGCTTCTTGCCTTCACCATCTTCTTCTACGCCGTCGTCTACACGATGTGGCTGAAGCGCTGGACGCCGCAGAATATTGTCATCGGTGGCGCCGCCGGCGCCATCCCGCCGGTGATCGGCTGGGCGGCCGTCACCGGATCGGTCAGCCTCGAAAGTTTGATCCTGTTCCTCATCATCTTCCTGTGGACGCCGCCGCATTTCTGGGCGCTGGCGCTATTCAAGTCCGATGATTACGCCCGCGCCGGCATCCCGATGATGCCGAACGTGGCCGGACCTGCATCCACGCGTCGCCAGATATTTGCCTATGCGCTGATCCTCGCGCCGGTCGGTGTGCTGCCCTGGTTCCTCGGCTACACCACCGCTGCCTATGGCGCTGTCTCTGCCGTGCTGGGCGCGGGCTTCGTCTGGTATGCCTGGAAGGTGCTGGGCATGAGCGACACCGACCGCGCGATGAAGCCGGCCAAGGCGCTCTTCGGCTATTCGCTGCTCTATCTTTTCGCTGTCTTCGCCGCCTATCTCGTCGACAGCGTGGTCGGGCGCGCGCTCATGACGGGGGGAGCATGATCGTGGCCGACAAGAACCTCGAACTGGTGACCTTGACAGAGCGCCAGCAGAAGGCGCGGCGCAACCGCTCCGTCGCCATCGGCGTGGCACTGGCCGCGCTCGTCGTCATCTTCTACGTCGCGACCATCGTGAAGTTCGGTCACAATGCTTCCGGCCTCACGCCTACGAACTTGATGTGAGGTGGCGATGAGCGGCGAGATCACCACCAGGCCCGTCAGGAAGAACAGCAACCGCGTCGTCGTGGCGGTCTGCCTGGCCTTCTTCACCGGCATGGTCGGCATGGCTTACGCGGCGGTGCCGCTTTACAAGATGTTCTGCCAGGCCACCGGCTATGGCGGCACGACGCAGCGCGCCGAGAAGCAATATGCCGGCCGCGTGCTCGACCGCGACATCACCATCCGCTTCGATGCCAACACCAACGGCATTCCGTGGCAGTTCGAGCCCGTGGCCCGCTCGGTGACGATCAAGATCGGTGAGACCACGCAGGCGCATTACAGCGCGACCAACAAATTCGACCGTCCGATCACCGGCCGTGCCTCCTTCAATGTGCAACCGGAAATGGCAGGCGCCTATTTCAACAAGGTGGAGTGCTTCTGCTTCACCGACACGACGCTGGAGCCCGGCGAGACGCTGGACATGCCGGTCGTGTTCTATGTCGATCCAGACATCGTCAACGTGCCGGAACTGAAGGACTTGAAGACCATCACCTTGTCCTACACGATGTTCCCGGTCGAGAAGAAACAGCCGGTCGCGTCGTCCGCGCCGGCCGCTGGCAGCAGCAACAAAGTTCCAGATTCCGAAGCAAGCCTCGGGGGTTGATATGGCAGACGCGCACGCAAAACCGAACCACGACTACCATCTCGTCAATCCGAGCCCCTGGCCTTTCCTGGGCTCGATCGGCGCGCTGGTGACCGCCGTCGGTGGCGTCTGCCTGATGCGGTATCTCAGGGCCGACACCTTCCCGGTCTTCGGCCACAACATCGCCAATCCGTGGCTGTTCTTCATCGGCCTCATCATCGTGCTCTACACGATGTTCGCCTGGTGGTCGGACACCATCAAGGAGGCGCATGAAGGCTACCACACGCGCGTCGTGTCGCTGCACCTGCGCTATGGCATGATCATGTTCATTGCCTCCGAGGTGATGTTCTTCGTCGCCTGGTTCTGGGCCTTCTTCGACGCCAGCCTGTTCCCGGGCGAGGCCGCGCAATATGCCCGCGCCACCTTCACCGGCGGCGTATGGCCGCCGAAGGGCCTGGAGGTTCTCGATCCCTTCCACCTGCCGCTCTACAACACCATCATCCTGCTCACGTCGGGCACGACCGTGACCTGGGCGCACCACGCGCTGCTGCATGGCGACCGCAAGGGCCTGATCAACGGCCTGGTGCTGACCGTCGGCCTCGGCATGCTGTTCACGATGGTGCAGGCCTACGAGTACATGCACGCGCCTTTCGCGTTCAAGGATTCGATCTACGGCGCCACCTTCTTCATGGCGACCGGTTTCCACGGTTTCCACGTCATCATCGGCACCATCTTCCTGCTCGTCTGCCTGGTGCGCGCGATACGCGGCGACTTCACCCCGAAGCAGCATTTCGGCTTCGAGGCGGCCGCCTGGTACTGGCACTTCGTCGACGTGGTCTGGCTGTTCCTGTTCAGCTGCATCTATGTCTGGGCATCGAGCGGCGCGATGATCGAAGCCCACTAAAATCAACGGTTTTCGGAAACCAAAGGGCGGCTGCGGCGACGTGGCCGCCTTATCTTTTTGAGCGAAAGGGTCTAGGGTGCGGAGATGAGCGAAGACAAGGCTATCTGGCCTCCCATCGACCCGGTTTCGGCAGGCCTGCACGGCCGATGCCCGCGCTGCGGCGAAGGCAAGCTGTTCTCCAGCTTCCTTACCGTCGGCAAGCGCTGCCACAATTGCGGCCTCGACTATTCCTTCGCCGATGCCGGCGACGGGCCGGCTGTCTTCGTCATCCTGATCATCGGCTTCATCGTCGTCGGCTTGGCGCTGTGGATGGAAGTGACGCTGAGCCCGCCGCTCTGGCTGCATTTCATATTGTGGATACCGCTGGCGCTGGTGCTGTGCCTGACGGCGCTGCGCCTCATCAAGGGCGTGCTGATCACCCTGCAATATTCGAAGAAGGCCGCGGAAGGCAGGCTGGACAGCGGCCAATGAGCGACGCGACCGGTTCGCCTGCCGGCCGTTCGCGGCCGCGCAATGCATTGCTGCTTGGGCTCGGCCTTGTCCTTTTCGCCATTCTCCTCGGTCTTGGCACCTGGCAGGTCCAGCGCCTGCACTGGAAGGAAGGACTGCTTGAGACCATCGACAGGCGCACCCATGCGGCACCTCTGCCGCTGGCGGAGGTTGAGAGAGAGTTCGCCGCCTCTCATGATGTCGACTACACGCCGGTGACGGTAACCGGCACCTTCCTGCACCAGGGCGAGCGGCATTTCTTCTCCACCTGGGAAGGCGATACCGGCTTCAACGTCTACACGCCCCTGCGGCTCGAGGACGGCCGCTTCGTGCTCGTCAATCGCGGCTTCGTCCCCTACGACCTCAAGGATCCGGCCAGGCGCCAGCAGGGCGAGGTCGCCGGCAAGGTGACGGTGATCGGGCTTGCCCGCAACCCCCTGCGGGGTAAGCCTTCGATGATGCTGCCCGACAACGATATCGCCAAGAACATCTTCTACTGGAAGGATCGCGACGTCATGGCCTCGAGCGCCGGCCTTCCGGCGGGCGCCCTGCTCGTGCCGTTCTTCATCGATGCCGACAAGACGCCGAATCCCGGCGGTCTGCCGGTCGGCGGCGTCACCATCATCGATCTGCCGAACAACCATCTGCAATATGCCGTCACCTGGTATGGCCTGGCGGCCGCCCTTGCCGCCGTGCTGATCCTCAGGCTCCGCCGCCCGGCGAAGGCGGGGTGAACGCGGCTGCTCTTGACAGGGCGGCGGTGCACGCTTCATCTCGCCCCAAGCTTCCGACTGAACCGGCCCGTTTCGATGATTGAGAAAAAGCCACCGCTGACGATCAGGCTCTGCCAGCCGCGCGGCTTTTGCGCCGGCGTCGACCGTGCCATCCAGATCGTCGTGCTGGCGCTGAAGAAATACGGCGCGCCGGTTTATGTCCGCCACGAGATCGTGCACAACCGCTACGTCGTCGAGGGGTTGCAGAGCCTGGGCGCGGTGTTCATCGAGGAGCTCTCCGAGATCCCGCCCGAGCATCGGAAGTCGCCGGTCGTCTTTTCCGCGCATGGCGTGCCGAAATCGGTGCCGGCCGACGCCCAGGCGCGCAATCTCTTCTATCTCGACGCCACCTGTCCGCTGGTTTCGAAAGTGCACAAGCAGGCGATGCGCCACCAGCGGCTCGGTCGGCACGTGCTTTTGATCGGTCATGCCGGCCACCCGGAAGTGATCGGCACGATGGGACAACTGCCGGAGGGCGCGGTGACGCTGATCGAGACCGAGGCGGACGCAGCGACCTTCATGCCGGCGGACCCGGCTGCACTTGGCTTCGTCACCCAGACGACGCTGTCGGTGGAGGACACCGCCGGCATCATCCGGGCGTTGCAGGAGCGCTTCCCCGAGCTTCACGCACCGGCTGCCGAATCGATCTGCTATGCCACCACAAACCGCCAGGAGGCGGTGAAGGAGACGGCCGCCGGCGCCGATCTCTTCCTCGTCGTCGGTGCGCCGAACTCGTCCAACTCCCGGCGCCTTGTCGAAGTGGCCGAGCGCGCCGGTGCGAAAATGTCGCTTCTCGTACAGCGGGCCGCCGAAATTCCGTGGGAAGAGATCGCCGGTATTTCGACGCTCGGCCTGTCGGCCGGCGCTTCGGCGCCGGAAATCATCGTCGACGAGATCATCGACGCGTTCCGGCAACGCTTCGACGTCACCATCGATCTGGCCATAACGGCCACGGAAACGGAGGATTTTCCGGTGATGCGGGTGTTGCGCGATGTCGAACTGACGGCGGCCGACATGGCCTTCGTCAACGGAGCAGCGTGAGCCCAGATGGCTGTCTACACCGACGTCACCGAAGGCGAGCTCACCACCTTCCTGAAAGCCTATCCGGTGGGTGAGCTTCTGTCCTACAAGGGCATCGCCGAGGGCACCGAGAATTCGAACTTCCTGGTCCACGCTTCCACGGGCTCCTATATCCTGACGCTCTACGAGAAGCGCGTCGACAAGGACGACCTGCCCTTTTTTCTCGGCCTGATGGGCCATCTGGCGCGCAAGGGCATTTCCTGCCCGCTACCGGTCACCGCGCATGACGGCACCGTCATCGGCACGCTGGCAGGCCGGCCCGCCGTCATCATCACATTCCTGGAAGGCCTGTCGCTCAGGCGCCCGACGGCGGCGCATTGCGGCGAGGTCGGCAAGGCGCTGGCCGCGCTCCATCTCGCCGGCCAGGATTTTCCGATGAAGCGGCCGAACGCGCTTGCGATCGAGGGCTGGCGCAAGCTCTGGGCCGCATCGCGCGACCGCGCCGACGAGGTCGAGCCGGGGCTGGCGGCCGAGGTCGACGCCGACTTCCTCGACTTCGAGCGCAACTGGCCGGCCGGCCTGCCGCAAGGCATCATCCATGCCGATCTCTTCCCGGACAATGTCTTCTTCCTCGGCGAGAAGCTCTCCGGCCTGATCGACTTCTATTTCGCCTGTGACGACCTCTACGCCTATGACGTCGCTACCTGCCTCAACGCCTGGTGCTTCGAGAAGGACTTTTCCTTCAACCTCACCAAGGGCGCGGCGCTGCTTGCCGGCTACCAGTCGGTGCGGCCGCTGCAGGCAGACGAGAAGGCGGCGCTGCCCATCCTGGCGCGCGGCTCGGCGCTGCGTTTCATGCTGACCAGGCTCTATGACTGGCTCACCATTCCCGATGGGGGGCTGGTGATGAAGCGCGATCCGACCGAATATATCCGCCGCATGCGTTTCCACCGCGCGATCAAATCCCCCTCAGAATACGGACTGACATGAGCAAGCAAGTCGAGATCTTCACCGACGGCGCCTGCTCCGGCAATCCGGGGCCGGGCGGCTGGGGCGCGGTGCTGCGCTACAACGGCGTCACCAAGGAACTGTCGGGCGGCGAGGCGGAGACCACGAACAACCGCATGGAACTGCTTGCCGCCATCACGGCGCTCAATGCGCTGAAGGAATCCTGCACGGTCGACCTCTACACCGACAGCAAGTACGTCATGGACGGGATTTCCAAATGGATCCATGGCTGGAAGAAAAACGGCTGGAAGACCGGCGACAGGAAGCCGGTCAAGAACGGTGAGCTCTGGCAGGCGCTCGACGAGGCCAACAGGCGCCACAAGGTCACTTGGCATTGGGTGAAGGGCCATGCCGGCCATCCGGAGAACGAGCGCGCCGACGAGCTGGCGAGGCAAGGCATGGCTCCGTTCAAGAAAGGGCCGGTCAAACCTGTTGCCGCTTCGCAGCCGGTTGCGCGTGCAAAGCAGCCGTCGGTCGCAAAGGCGCGGCGCTCGACCCAGAGCTACTGATCTCCGCAGCTCTCTGACTGGGGTTCTTTGTCGTGCCGATCGCCTACTACATCACGCATCCGCAGGTTCAGATCGACGCCAGCATCCCGGTGCCGGAGTGGGGGCTTTCCGACACCGGCAGAGCGAGAGCCTTTGCGATGCTCGATCAGCCCTGGGTCGGGTCGATCCGCCGCATCGTGTCGTCGGGTGAACGCAAGGCGATCGAAACAGCCGAAATCCTGGCAAAGCATCTCCGTCTTGCGGTCGAGGTCAGGCAACGCATGCATGAGAATGACCGGTCGGCAACCGGCTTCCTGCCGCCGCCCGAATTTGAAGCGGTCGCGGACCGGTTCTTCGCCAATCCGCACGTCAGCGTTCGCGGATGGGAGCGAGCTGCCGATGCCCAAAGTCGTATCGTGGGCGAAGTCGAACTGGCGCTCGGAACCAGCCGAGGCGATGACATCGCTTTCGTCGGCCATGGAGGCGTGGGAACGCTCTTGCTGCTCCATCTCAGCGGACGGGAGATCAGCCGCGAAGCGGATCAGCCGGCAGGCGGCGGCAACTATTTCGCTTACGATGCCGGCACACGACGGATCATCCACGGATGGCGGCCGATCGACAGGCTGGCACCACATCTCGGGATCTGATTGTCCGCTGAATTCAGCGGATCAGCAGCGCCGTGGAGAACAGGCCGAGAGCGAACACCGTGTGCGACACAAGGTTGAGCGTGCGCACCAGCATCGGGTTGGGCAGTTTGGACGCCGCCCAGCCGGCACCCATGCCGGGCGCCAGCAGAAACCAGCCGGCGCCGACGGTCACGACACCGAGGATGAAGGCCGGCAGGAAGGTCGGCGCGGCAAGCCAGTCCGCTCCCGCAAGCACGACCAGGACGATGCCGTAAAGGATACCGACGAGATAGTGGAACGCCCAGCCCAGCGCCTTCTCATACGCATACGGTATGGCTTTTCCGATGTCGTCGTGGAACACCTTCTCGGGCAGGTGCCGCACCCAGCGGCCGACGAGACCCCAATTCGGCCTGGGCAGACCGAAGGCCCTGTTGAGTAAAATCGCCCAGACGTCCATGAAGACCGTGGCACCGATGCCGATCGCGACGGCGCGCCAGACGATATCGAGCATCAGAGCTGCTCGAGGATCTTGGCCGCGCCGCTCTCGTCGACACCCGGCTTGGTTTCGACATTGAGCGCCACGACCTTGCCGTCGTCGACGATCATCGAAAAGCGCTTCGAGCGCAGCCCCATGCCGTTTGCGGAAAGATCGTTGTCGAGTCCGACCGACTTGGCGAAGTCGCCGCTGCCATCGGCGAGATACAGGATCTTGCCTTCGCCGCCGGTGAAGCGCGCCCAAGCGCCCATGACATGGACGTCGTTGACCGAGACCACCGCGATGGTGTCGACGCCACGCGCCAGGATGGCGTCGTGGTTCTCGAGATAGCCCGGCAGATGGTTGTTACTGCAGGTCGGCGTGAAGGCACCGGGAACGCCGAACAGCACAACCTTCTTGCCGGCGAAGATCTCGGCGCCGGTCATGGGCTTGGCGCCGTCGTCGGTCATCACCTTGAAGGTCGCCTCAGGCAGTTTTTCGCCAACCGAAATGGTCATGGGGTCCTCGCTTTGGGGAGATTGGGAAGGATCGGTGTCTGCGATACCGGACTGAGCGGCTTCCCGCAACCGCCCACCAAACCTGGATCAAGGGAAAGGCAACAATCCGTCGACCGAACCATCGGCGCTGGTCAGCGTATAGTAAAGCCCGCCGTCCGTGGGCGTCGCCGACGGTCGGTCGAGGATCGGCACCGTGAACACCAGCTTGCCGTTCCGCTCGTTGCGCACCGGTGCGCCGAACATGTAGTCGCGATCGCCGGCAATGAAGAAATCGACCGAATCCGGATCGCCCGGCGATTGCGCCTCGACGACGAGGGTCTCGTGATCCCCGGCCAGCACGTGGATGCCGAAATCGGGTCGGGCCGGTGAGGGAAGCGTTGCAAGCGCCGTCTTGACCAGCGCCGCGTCCGCTGCATTGTCCGGATCGGAAGCGGGATCGACGCTGAGCCGCGTCTGCACCGGAATGCAGATCGTCTCGCATATGCCAAGGAAGACGTTGGCATCAATGGTCGCCGGCTGGTCGGGCGATGACAGCGTGAAGGTCACCGGCAGCGATACCGGGCGGTCGTAGCCGGCCCATTTGCCGTAGCCGTCGTCGTGGCGCCGCGGCGGCGGAAACGACAGCCTCGCATCGGCGATATTGGTGCTGGCCGAGATGTCGAGCTGCGGCGGCACGCCGGAATCGCCTGGGTCGCGCCAGTAGGTTTTCCAGCCGGGCTTCAGCGCAATGTCGAGCACGCCGTGGATCTTGCCGGCCTCGTCGGGCTTGCCGCTGGTCACCAGCCGCACCTTGCCGCCTTCGCTGTTGTACCAGGCCGAGGACGAAGCCTCGGCCGGGAGGCCTGCTCCCAGGCCGGTGACGGCGCCGAGCGCCACAATGTTCAGGTATCGCATGGCGGTGATTTGATCGCCCGTTCTTGGCCGCGCAATGATTTCATGTTCCCGCCGGTATCATATTTGCGTGACATCCGGCAGCCAGAGCATCTTTTCGGCGCGGCGGAAACGCGTTACGCTCAATCCCATGGACTTGTTGCGCCACAAAAAGAAGGCCGCCGGGCGCGGCTTTCTCGACGATCAGTTCCTGATTGCCATGCCGGGCATGAAGGACGACCGTTTCACGCGCTCGGTCATCTACATCTGCGCCCACAGCGACGAGGGCGCGATGGGCCTGATCATCAACCAGACGCAGCAGATGCTGTTTCCGGATCTCCTGGTGCAGCTTGGCATCATGAACGAGCAGGAGGCGATCCGCCTGCCGGCGCATGCCCGCGACTTCGTCGTGCGCAACGGCGGGCCGGTCGATCGCAGCCGCGGCTTCGTGCTGCATTCCGGCGACTATCGCGTGGAATCCTCGCTCAGCGTCTCCGACGACATCTGCCTGACCGCCACGGTCGACATTCTGCGGGCCATCTCGACGGGCCGGGGGCCGCGTCACGCGCTGATGGCGCTCGGTTATTCCGGCTGGGGCGCCGGCCAGCTCGAAAGCGAGATCGCGGAGAACGGCTGGCTGACTTGCCCGGCGACGACCGAGCTGTTGTTCGACGCCGACATCGAGCGCAAATACGACCGCATCCTCGCCTCGATCGGCATCGATCTCGCCCATCTCAGCGCCGCCGCGGGCCACGCGTAGGCGCGTTCGTCATCCTAGGGCGGAGCAAGGAGCGAAGCGACGCGCGCAGACCGTAGGATCCATGCCGTTACATCGACCATAGAATGCAACGATGCAGAATTCTGAAACGCTTTCAACGCCTTAACGTCACGGAATGGATCCTCGGGTCAAGCCGGGTCAAGCCCGAGGATGACGATGCGATGGATGTCACGGCCAATCGCAGAGGGCCTCGCTACTCCACCGGAACAGGCCGCATCAGACGTATCTGACTAAGCCTGCGTTAGCGGATACTGCTCCCTCAGCGTCTTCAGCACCTGGTCGCCGGGCATCGGTGCGCCGAACATGAAGCTCTGGACATATTCGCAGCCCATCTGGCGCAATTCCAGCGCGTCGCTTTCGTCGGAGATGCCTTCGGCGACGACCGACAGACCGAGCTCATGCGCCATGTTGACCATGGATTTGAGCAGCACCGCCCGCTTCGGCGTGGCGTCGTCGACGAAGCTCTTGTCGATCTTGATCGTGTCGAACGGGAAGCGCGTCAGATAGGAGAGCGAGGAATAGCCGGTGCCGAAATCGTCAAGCGACAGCCCGATGCCGAGCTGCTTCAGCTTGGTCAGCACATGCGCGGTCTGCTCGGGATTGTCCATCACCAGCGACTCGGTGAGCTCCAGCCGGAAGCAGCGCGGCTTCAGGTTGGCTCGCGCGATGACGGAGCGGACATCGCTGACCAGATCGCGGCGGATGAGCTGCCGGCTCGATAGGTTGACCGACACCGACAGCGGCGCGTCGCCGATCTGCTTCTGCCAGGTCGCCAGGTCCTCGGCCGCCTGCTGCATGGCGAACAGGCCGAGCTGCACGATCAGCCCGCAATTCTCGGCCACCGGGATGAAATCCCCTGGCGGGATCATGCCGCGCCGCGGGTGATCCCAGCGCAGCAGCGCCTCGAAGCCGGCGACGCTGCCGTCCTCCAGCCGCACGATCGGCTGGTAGGCAAGCGTGAACTCGCGCCGCTCGATGGCCCTTCGGAGGTCGGATTCAAACTGCAGCCGGTCGGTGCCGACGGTGCGGAAGGCCGGCCGGAACGGCTCGATCCTGTCGCCGCCGAAACGCTTGGCCTGGTGCATGGCAAGCTCGGCGTCCTTGACCATGTCCTCGGACGAGGTCTGCGCCGTCGTCCAGGTGATCAGGCCGATCGAGGCGGTGAGCACGATCTCGCGCTTGGCGAAGGTGATCGGGTTGTTGATCGCGTGTTTGATGGCATCGGCCATGGCGGCAATGCGGGCCGGATCCTGCTCGGAGAGCAGCATCAGCGCGAACTGGTCGCCGGCAAAGCGCGACAGCGAATCCTTTGGCTTCAGCAGTCTGTGCAGCCGGCGCGCGATGGTCAGCAGAATGGTGTCGCCGGCCGAGATGCCGAGACCGTCATTGACCTGCTTGAAGCGGTCGATGTCGATGACGAAGACGGTCGGGCGCACCTTGTCCTCGGTGCGGGCGATCGAGATGATCGCCTCCAACCGGTTCATGAACAGCTCGCGGTTGGGCAGGCCGGTGAGGTTGTCGTGCACGGCGTCGTGCAGCAGCCTTTCCTCGGACTTCTTCTGCTCGGTCACGTCGACCATGGTGCCGACGCAGCGGATCACTTCGCCGTCCGATCCGATCACTGGACGGGCGCGCAGCGAGAACCAGTGATAGTGGCCGTCGGCGCCGCGCAGTCGGAAATTCTGCGCCACCCGGCCGCGGCGGTGCTCCAGCACCACGTCGAGCGTCGTGCGAAAGGTGTCGCGGTCGTCGGCATGCAGCACCGGCAGCCAGTTGCGGGCGGCACCCGACAGGCTGTTGGGAGCAAGGCCGAGCTGCATGCTGATGTCGGGCTTGGTCACCACGCGGTCGCGCAGCACGTCCCAGTCCCACACGATGTCGCCCGATCCGGCAACGGCGAGCGCCTGGCGCTCGAGGTCGGAGAACAGGCCCTGATGCAGCGCGCCGCCGGCAAAGGCGTGCTGCATGACGGTGAAGCCGATCAGGAGGATGATCAGGATCAGGCCGCCGCCCAACGCCGGCTGGGCGATGTCGTTGTCGAGCATGCCGGTGATCGCCATCCACGATCCGCATAGCCACAACAGCACCATCACCCAGCTCGGCACCAGCATTATCGCGCGGTCATAGCCGCGAATGCCGAGGAAGATGATGAGGCCGAGGCCGGTGAGCGCGGTTGCCGCGAACGAGATGCGGGCGATGCCGGCGGCGACCGCCGGATCGACGATGGCCACACCGGCAATCAAGAGCAGCCCGAGGATCCAGACCAGCGCGCCATAGCTGAAATGGCCGTGCCACCGGTTGAGGTTGAGATAGGCGAAAAGGAACACCACGAAGGTCGCCGCCAGCGCCACTTCCGTGCCCGCTCGCCACATCTGCTCGTTGCCGGGCGAGATCTCGATGACCTTGTTGAGGAAGCCGAAATCGACGCAGATATAAGCGAGCACCGCCCAGGCGAGAGCGGCCGTGGCCGGGAACATCGAGGTTCCCTTGACCACGAACAGGATGGTCAGGAACAGCGCCAGAAGCCCTGCGATGCCGATGACAATGCCGCGGAACAGCGTATAGGAATTGACCGAGTCCTTGTAGGATTCAGGTTCCCACAGATAGACCTGGGGCAGCTTCGGCGAGGCGAGCTCGGCCACGAATGTGACCACCGTTCCGGGGTTCAGCGTTACTCGAAAGACGTCCGCGTCGGGGCTCGTCTGGCGGTCGAGCGCGAAGCCTTCGCTGGGCGTGATCGCGGCGATGCGGGTCGAGCCGAGGTCCGGCCAGAAGATGCCGGAATTCACCAGCCGGAAATGCGGCGCGACGATCAACCGGTCGAGCTGCTGGTCGGTGGTATTGGCGAGCGCGAACACCGCCCAGTCGCCGGTCGAGCGCGCGTCCTTGGCCTCGACCTCAATGCGCCGCACGATGCCGTCGGGGCCGGGTGCGGTCGAGACCTGGAAATTCTCGCCCTGGTTCCGGTAGATCTCGACGGCGCCCGAAAGGTCGAGCGCCTTGTCATCGCGGGCGATCTTGATCGGCTCGACGGCGAGCGCCGGCGCGGCTGCCGAGAGCGCGACGAAGATCGCCAGGATGAGGGCGAACAGCGACGCGATTCGCGGAAAATTCGTCACATATCAGCCCTTCGTTCCATCGCCCGGCGGATCGTCCGCTATCCGGGCGTAGAGGTAGTGATCCTGCCAGATGCCGTTGATCCTGAGATAGGATCGCAGAAGTCCTTCGCGCCGGAATCCGGCTTTTTCAAGCACGCGGATCGACCGAGCGTTGTCGGGAATACAGGCAGCCTCGATCCGGTGCAACCTCAGCGTATCGAAGGCAAAACGCGACACCAGCTTGACCGCGTCGGTCATCAGGCCGCGGCCGCCGAATCGCTCGCCGATCCAGTAGCCGATATGGCCGCTTTGGGCGACGCCGTGGCGGATGTTGCCGAGCGTGATGCCGCCGGCGAGCTTGCCGCTCGACTTCTCGAAGATGAAGAAGGCGATGGCCGTGCCTTGCGCATAGTCCTCGCGGTAGCGGCTGATGCGCAGCCGCCAGGCGGTGCGGTCGAGCTCGTCGGGCTGCCAGCGCGGCTCCCATGGCTCCAAGAAGGCGCGGCTTTCGCCGCGCAGCGTCGACCACTCGCGGTAGTCGTTGGTCAGCGGCACGCGCAGCGTGACCTTTTCGCCCTTCAGTGCCGGCAGGTCGCGGCGAAAGAAAGGGAGCGCGAACACGGCTCTGGAACTAAGCAGATATTCGTGGGATGCCCCACGAATATCTGCTTAGATTCCCTGGTTTCTCGCAGGTTTTGATCGCAAAACCGTGGAACACTTTTGCGAAACCTGCTTAGGGTTAGACGGCGAGCCTGCGGGCCGTCGTCTGCGGGCCTGCAAGCGATTCGAGGATCGCCTCGTAGGGCGCCAGCGTGCCCACGGGGCCGACCGCTGTCAGCGTCGGCTTGGTCGAGAACAGCCGCGAGGAGAGGTCGGTCAGCCGCTCGATGGTCAGCGCCGCCAGCCGCTCCATCAGTTCCTCCTTGGCGATCGGTCGGCCGAACAGGAGCAACTGCCTGGCGATCTGCGAGGCGCGGCTTGCCGGGCTTTCCGCCGACATGATGAGGCCGGCGCGATATTGCGCGCGCGCACGATCGAGCTCATCCTGCTGGATGCTCTCGCCGGCTTTCTGCAGCTCGTCGATGATGACCGGCACCAGCTTGGCGATATCGCTCTGCCCGGTCGCGGCGTGTACGCCGAAAATACCGGTGTCTGAGAAGCCCCAATGGAAGGCATAGACCGAGTAGCACAGGCCGCGCTTCTCGCGCACTTCCTGGAACAGCCTCGACGACATGCCGCCGCCCAGGATCATCGACAGCACCTGCGAGGCGTAGAAGTCGCGCACGTGGTAGGCGCGGCCCTCGAAGCCGAGCACGATCTGCGCGTCCATCAGGTCGCGGTCCTCGCGGAAGTCGCCGCCGACATATTGCGCATACTGCGGGATGTTGCTGGTAGCCTTGGCGCGGAAGCCGCCGAGCTGTTTTTCCACCTCGCGCACGAAATTGTCGTGCTTGATGTCGCCGGCGGCCACGATCACCATGCGCTCGGCGCCGTATTGGCGTTCGATGAAGTCGTGCAACTGCCTGGAGGTGAAGGATTTGACCGTCTCCGGCGTGCCGAGGATCGAGCGGCCGATGGTCTGGTGGCGGAAGGCGGTTTCGGTGAAACGGTCGAACACGATATCGTCGGGCGTGTCGTGCGCGGCTCCGATCTCCTGCAGGATCACGTGCTGCTCGCGCTCCAGCTCCTCGGGGTCGAATTCAGACTCCTGCAGGATGTCGGCCAGGATATCGACCGCCAGCGGCACGTCGTCGGAGAGCACCCTGGCATAGTAGGACGTCGTCTCGACGCTGGTGGCGGCATTGATCTCGCCGCCGACATTCTCGATTTCCGAGGCGATCTGGAAGGCGCTGCGCCGCTTGGTTCCCTTGAACGCCATGTGCTCGAGCAGATGGGCCATGCCATGCTCTTCATCGCGTTCATTGCGGGCGCCGGACTTCACCCAGGCGCCAAGGGCAACGGATTCGAGGCTTGGAAGGGTTTCGGTGGCGACCGTCAGGCCGTTCGACAGACGGCTTACCTCAACACCCATATGGCAACTACTCCCTAACGGGCCGCCCGCGTGTGGCGGCTCACGTAATCTTCCACCATTTTCAGCTCGGATGGAAGTATGGTGTACTTTTCGTCGGCTGTCATCAAGTCACCCAGCCACGAGGGAAGCGCCGGGGTAACGCCGCTGGCGGCCTCGACCGCCGCCGGGAACTTCGCTGGATGCGCGGTGCCGAGCACCACCATCGGCACGGCGCCCGAGGCGTGGGCTGCCGCCACATGCGCGGCGGCGGCCGTGTGCGGATCGATGAGATAGCTGCTCCGCTCAAGCGTCTGGCGGATGGTTGCGGCGACCTCGACGACGCTGGCGCGGCCGGCGTCGAACTCCGCGCGGATCCGCGCCATTTCGCCCGCTTCGATGGTGAAGGCGCCGGACTGCTTCAGCCCGTTCATGTAGCGCCTGACGGTCGCCGCATCTCGGTCTGCTGCCTCGAACAGCAGGCGCTCGAAGTTGGACGACACCTGGATGTCCATCGACGGCGAGGTGGTGGCGAACACGCCCTTGGTGCGGTATTCGCCGCTCGAAAGCGTGCGCGCCAGGATGTCGTTGTCGTTGGTGGCGATGATCAGCCGCTCGACCGGCAGCCCCATGCGCTTGGCGGCGTAACCAGCGAAAATATCGCCGAAATTGCCGGTCGGCACGGTGAAGGACACCGGCCGGTCGGGTGCGCCGAGCGACAGCGCCGACGAGAAATAATAGACGATCTGGGCCATGATGCGGGCCCAGTTGATCGAATTGACGCCCGACAGCGACACCCTGTCGCGGAAGCCGTGGTCGTTGAACATGTCCTTCACCAGGCCCTGGCAATCGTCGAAATTGCCTTCGATCGACAGCGCATGGACATTGGTGGCCCTGGAGGTCGTCATCTGCCGCTGCTGCACCGGCGAGACCTTGCCGTGCGGGAAAAGGATGAAGATGTCGGTGCGGTCGCGGCCGGCAAAAGCGTCAATCGCAGCCCCGCCGGTATCGCCCGAGGTCGCGCCGACGATGGTGGCGCGCTTGCCCCGCTCGGCAAGCACATGGTCCATCAGCCGCGCGAGCAGCTGCATCGCCACGTCCTTGAAGGCGAGCGTCGGGCCGTGGAAGAGTTCGAGGACGAAGCTGTTGGTGCCGGTCTGCACCAGCGGGCACACCGCATCGTGCCGGAACGTCGCATAGGCCTCGCGCACCAGCCGCTCGAAGACGGGTGCGGCGATCTCATCGCCGAGGAAAGGCGTCAGGATGCGGATGGCAAGGTCGGGATAGGCGAGGCCGCGCATCGCGCGGATATCGGCAGCGGAGAACTGCGGCCATTCGCGCGGCACGTATAGCCCGCCGTCGCGCGCCAGCCCGGCCAGCACCGCATCGGAAAATCCAAGCACGGGCGCATCCCCGCGGGTACTCACATATTGCATCGTCAAAAGCCCATTGCTGCCGGCCGCGTCATCCACGGCAAATTGGTTAATTTTCCGAGCCGGCTCAGTCGCATTTTCGCCGCGGCGTTGATATACGTCACCGGCTTTGTGAGAGGGAAGTGCAGTTCATGGCGTTTTATTCGGTCAACCGTCGTCTTGTCGCGGGTCTGGCGCTCACCGGCTTTATGCTTGCCGCCGCGGGTTGCCAATCGAGCGACAATGGCATCCTGAACTTCGGCTTCAGCAAGAAGGATCCGACCGCGCCGCCACCGCCGCAGGACCCGAAAGTGCTTGCCAGCCAGCTGCGCGCCTACTGCCCGAAGGTGACGCTGCGCGACGGCACCGCCTTCTTCAACACCTACGCCAAAGGCACGGCCGCCAACCCGAAGAAAAAGAAGGCTGACGCCGCGGTGGATGCCGAGGCTGCGGGCGCCGCGGCGGCGCAGACCGGCCCCGACGGTCAGCCGGTCGACCCCAATCGCGATCCCGCCAAGATCATCTATCAGGCTTCGATCACCGACGTGACACGCGACTGCACGCACGAAAACGGCCAGCTGACGATGAAGATCGCTGTCGCCGGCAAGGTCGTGCCGGGACCGCTGTTTGCGCCAGGCACCGTCACCATGCCGATCCGCGTCGCGGTCCAGCACGGGCCTGACGTGCTCTATTCGCAGCTGCATCAGTATCAGGTGCAGGTCACCGATCCGTCGGCCGCCACGCAGTTCGTCTTCACCGACGCCAATGTCGTGGTGCCGGAGCCCAGCGCGACCGACTATCAGGCCTATGCCGGCTATGACGAAAACGCGCCGGCCGCGGTGGACAAGTCGAAAGGCAAGCGGAAGAAGCGCGCTGCGGCGGCGACGAACTAGCCAACGCAGCGCGCCTAATCCCAACCGCGATTGGCCGCGACGCCTGTCTTGGCGCGGATGTTTCCGGTCACGATCGGCTTACGCTTCGGCGTGCTCAGGGGCCTTCCTTGCAGATGCGCTCGAAGCGAGCGCGCCAACCTTGTCTCGCCGCGCCAAGCGCCTGGCCCAATCGCGTCCCGGCCGTTCGACGAGGCGGTATGTCGCCGCCGACAGCAGGATCGTGAACAGAAGCATCGACACCTGCAGCAGGTCGCCGAGCCAGAACGAGCCGTGCAGATAGATGATTGGGGCCGGCTCGTTGCCTGGGTTCAGTGCGTACGGGGTGAACAGATCGGTGTGCAGGATGCGTTGAATGAGCAGGAACGCAGCTCGAACGAGCGACCTGACCAGGGGATGCATCATATAGATCGAATATGTCAGCGTGCCGACCAACAGCATGAAAGGAGCGGTAAGCATGGCGCTGACAGAGCCACGCTCCCGCGCAAACACCAGCACGACCAAGGCAAAGATCAGCGGCGATCCGATGGAGAGCGGCAGGCTGGTTGCAGCGACCGACACATAGCCCACGGCCAAAGCGAAGCTCGCCGCTTCCAGCAGCGTCTCAACCGCCGACGATAGCGATTGTTTCAGGAGAGGGAATCGCTCCCGGAAGTCGAAGCAGACGACACCAAGCGCGAAACCAAAGAGACAGCGCACGAGCCCATAGTCATATGTGGTATCCATGCCGTGCGGGCTCATCGTGGCGATCACGATCGGGCCGGCAATGATCGGCAGCAGCCAGGGCCACATTGCGGGCCCCAGCCTTGCCACCACGACGGCAAAGATGACATAGGCGGCAAACTCAGCACTGATGCTCCAACTGACGAAATTCAGCCAGTTCTGCGGATTGACGCCGAGACCCTGCAGCAAAAACACGTTTGTGACGACTGCCTGAAGCAGGTTCGGGCCGATGCCTTCCTTTGCCGCGTCGATGGGAATGAAAAGCAGAAGCGTCAGCGCATGCAGCGGATAGATTCGCCCTAGGCGCAGGATCATGAAGCGCCCGATGCCGAATCCTTCGGCAAGGCGCGCGCGATAGTTGGCGGCAATGACAAAACCGCTGAGCACGAAGAAGAAATCGACGAACAGGTAAGCCTGCCTGACCAAAGGCAGGAAGGTGAGGTGGCTGAAAACATCGAAATGAAACAGCGCGACCATGCAGGCGCAAATGCCGCGCCAACTGTCGAGAGCATCGTAGCGAGGAGCGTTCTTGACCAAACCCATGCGGAAAAACGGGTAGGTGGAATTCGCTGCTTGCGCAAGCTGCGGTTGAATTAATACTTAACGCGCTTCCGTCCCGTCACCCGACAAAAGGAGATCGTTGGTGTGCAATAAGAAAACTCATGTCTTGGCCGGGTTGCTTTACCTGTGCATGATGGCGACCGCATCGGCAACACCGTCGAGCGGCAATGTCAGCAACTACGGCGCGGTTGGTGACGGCGTCACCAACGATACCGCGGCATTCAACCTCTGCTTGACCTACAATGTCATCTGCTGGGTCGACCCCGCCAAGACCTATGCGGTCGGTGATGTGCAGATGAAGAACGGCAATCGCCTGATCGGCCTCGGCACTGTAGAGTATGGTGATCGGACTGCAGCTACTGCATCGACGCGGCCGATCCTCGTCGGTGTCGCTGGCTCCACTAATGTCATTAATGTCAGCGGAGTCAGCAATAGCGCTGCGATCGATGGACTCTTCATCGACTGCAAGAGTTCCAGCATCAATGGTATTTCCGGCGGCAGTTTCCAACTCAGCATCCAAGGCACGACGGTGGTGGACTGCGCGGCTGGCCTCGGTGACATGGCAGGTAGCACTTACACGACGGAAGCGCACATCATCGACGCCACGTTCGGCAGCAATCAGCGTGGGATTTCAAATCCAACCGACTCGCTCATCGTCAACGCCGATTTCGCCAACAACAGCGGCGATGGCATCTATCTCGGCGGTGGCGCGAACTCCAACACCATCGTCAACAGCAGGTTCGAATGGAATCAGGGCTATGGTGTTCAGAGTTATGGCGGCACGAACAACAATAGCATTTCCAACAGTATCTTCGACCGAAACTACAAGGCTGGCATCCGCCTGGATGGCGTGACGGGCTTCACCATCTCGAACAGTGTCTTCACCCGCAATGGGCGTAACAACGTTGCCGTCGACCAGAATGCGCAAGTCTACATGAGCGGTGCGAAGAATGTGAGCATTACTGGCGGTCTTAGCCTTGTCGGCCGGGACGATGGCGGCACGGGTACTTATACGCCGGCTTATGTTTTTTCCTACGATAGCGGCACGCCGAGCACGAACGTGACGATTT
This sequence comes from Mesorhizobium sp. WSM4884, assembly GCF_029625675.1. Classification (NCBI taxonomy): domain Bacteria; kingdom Pseudomonadati; phylum Pseudomonadota; class Alphaproteobacteria; order Hyphomicrobiales; family Phyllobacteriaceae; genus Mesorhizobium; species Mesorhizobium sp. WSM4884. The sequence continues at coordinate 269,388 of NZ_JARTVO010000002.1, read as the reverse complement.
CGGGCTTTGCAACGGCGGGATTGTTCAACTCCACGACTAACCCGACCGGCTCATTCATCACGGCAGCGGTGGAGGGTCCTGAGCCGACCAGCGGCTACAACGTCTCTGGCGTGAACGATATTGCCGACACAGGTAACACCGTCACGGGTATCACGGCCTTTGCATCAGGCGGCTAGGCCAGCGCGACACAATTGACCGCGACCGTCAACACGGTCTCGACCGCTTCGGCCGCTGCGGCTTCGGTGAGACTTGGTCTCTGCGTGCCTGGCCGGCAGCAGACGGTCGCCAATCTTGGCGCGAACAGCATTCAGGTGTTTGGCACCAGCCCGAACACGATCAATGGAGTTGCGAGCGCAACCGGCGTCGCACAGGCGGCAGGAAAGATCGCCACTTATTTCTGCACCGGCAGCGGCAACTGGACTCGGCTGTTGAGCAACTGAGGGAGAATCGCCGCGGCAACCCGCGATTAGCGGAAGACAATTATGAGCGAGCCGACGGCGTCATAGAGAGGCTCGCTCGCGGCACCCTTCTCAAGCGTCTTCCGACCACTCCGACAGCGCCGCAATCGTGCCGCCGAGTTCCGCGAAGCGGCGGATGACCGTTTCGGCGCCGGCCTCGGTCAGCGCGTCGGCGTGGCCGGGGTAGCTGTGCCCGGCGCCGGTGAAGCCGATGACGCGCATGCCTGCCGCCCGGGCGCCGGTGACGCCGTGCACGGAATCCTCGATGACGAAGGTGTTCTTCGGGTTCGCGCCGAGCTGTTCGGCGGCATAGAGGAACACGTCCGGCGCCGGCTTGGTCTTCTTGCTCGGGATGTCGAGCCCCGAAAAGATGCGGCCGGCGAAGAAGGGCAGCAGGCGCACCTTGTCGAGCATGAACTCGATCCGTTCCTTGCGCGAATTGGAGCAGACGGCGCGCGGCGCGGTGACGGCAGCCACCGCCTCGCGGGCGCCGTCGATGACGCGCACGTCGCTGCGCAGCTTGCGGTCGACGAGATCCTCGGCGCGATCGATCAGCGAGGCCTGGAACGGAATGTGGGACTTCTCTTCGAGCCGCAGCATGATGTCCTTGAAGGTAAGCCCGGCATAGGTCTCGAAAATCTCCTCCGCCGAGATCTCGAACCCCGCCGACGTCAGAAGCTCGGCCTCGACACGCGCGGCGACGATTTCAGAATCGACGAGCACGCCGTCGCAATCGAAGATGACAAGGTCTGGCTGGGGCATGGCAATCCGAAGCGTGGGAGGAAAATGGCCTGGCTGGCCCAAGCGGCGCGGCATACACCAACCGGTCGGTCTTCGCAAACCGGGATCACCGTGCGCCCGGCCTTCACCGAATGTTTACGCTGATCGGTAACCATAACGGTCAGTAAACCGTAACGCGTGCTTTGGGTGTTTTGATGTCTGCCGTGCGTCTTCTCGACGAGCTTTCCCACGCTCCCCTTAAGTCCGAATGGCTGGACACGATCCTGAAAGGCGACTGCGTCGCGGCGCTCGACAGGCTGCCGGAAAAGTCGATAGACGTCATCTTCGCCGACCCGCCCTACAATCTGCAGCTCGACGGCGACCTGCACCGGCCCGACCAATCCAAGGTCGACGCCGTCGACGACGACTGGGACCAGTTCGAGAGCTTCGAGGCCTACGACGCCTTCACCCGCGCCTGGCTGCTTGCGGCGCGCCGCGTGCTGAAGCCAAACGGCACCATCTGGGTCATCGGCTCCTACCACAATATCTTCCGTGTCGGCGCCCGCATGCAGGATCTCGGGTTCTGGATCCTGAACGACGTCGTCTGGCGCAAGACCAACCCGATGCCGAACTTCCGCGGCCGCCGCTTTCAGAACGCGCATGAGACGATGATCTGGGCCTCGCGCGACCAGAAGGCCAAGGGCTACACCTTCAACTACGAAGCGCTGAAGGCCTCGAACGACGATCTGCAGATGCGCTCGGACTGGCTGTTCCCGATCTGCACCGGCGCCGAGCGCCTGAAGGACGACAACGGCAACAAGCTGCATCCGACGCAGAAGCCCGAAGCGCTGCTTGCCCGCATCATGATGGCCTCGACCAAGCCGGGCGACGTCGTGCTCGATCCCTTCTTCGGCTCGGGCACCACTGGCGCCGTCGCCAAACGCCTCGGCCGCCACTTCGTCGGCATCGAGCGCGAGCAGGCCTATATCGACGCCGCCAACGAGCGCATCGCGGCCGTTAACCCGCTGGATGGCGCCGACCTCACCGTGCTTTCGGGCAAGCGCGCCGAGCCGCGCGTCGCCTTTATCAGCCTGATCGACACCGGCCTGGTGGCGCCGGGCGCCACGCTCTACGACGCCAAGAAGCGCTGGGCCGCCAAGGTGCGCGCCGACGGCACGCTGGCCATCGGCGACAGCGCCGGTTCCATCCACAAGATTGGCGCCGAGGTGCAGGGGTTGGATGCCTGCAACGGCTGGACCTTCTGGCACTATGAGCGCAGCGGTGGGCTCACCCCGATCGACGAGCTGCGCCGCATCGCGCGCCTCGGCATGGAGCGGGCAGGGGGCTGATCCGCTTGAATCAAGACTTCAGCGGATCGCCGCAAGCGATTCAGATCAAGCCGCAATCCCAAGCCGCTCAAGGTCCGCTTGAAGCGTCTTGGCATCGGTGAACAGCACCGCCTGCCAGCCCGCCGCCTTGGCGCCGTCGACATTCTTCTGGCTGTCGTCGATGAAGAGCGTAGCGGCCGGCTCCAGGCCGAACGATGCCACGTGATGGTCGTAGATGGCCTGGTCCGGCTTGATCAGGCCGATCTCGCCCGAGACGGTGACGCCACGCGGGCGGTCGAGGAAACCGAAACGCTGGCGGGCTTCGGTGAACGTGTCGGCGGCGAAATTGGTCAGCATCGTCACGTCGCGGCCGCTTTCGATCAGGCCGACCATGATGGCGACACTGTCGTCATAGGCATGTGGCACCATGTCGTGCCAGTGGCGGCGGAAGTTGCGGATGTTCTCGGCGTGATCGGGATGCTCGGCGATCAAGAGCGCCTCGGCCTCTTCCCATGTCCGCCCGCGGTCCTGCTCGATGTTCCACTCGCTGGTGCAGACATGGTCGAAGAACCATTTCCGTTCGTCCGCATCGGGGATGAGACGGCTGAACGCAAGGTTCGGATCGTAGTGGATCAGCACTCTGCCGATGTCGAACACGATGTGGCGGATTTCGGTCATTGCGGTCCTTTCAATGCGGGCGTTGCTTTTTGGTCGCGCCCGGTATCGCCGCCTCGATTACCTTTTTCATGACGGTGGGCAGCGCCTCCCCGGAAATTTCATGGGCCAGCGACCAGAAATGCCCACCCGGCGCGTCACCTTCGATGTGGGCATGAAAGACGTCGAGTTCGAGCGCGAAATGCGTGAAGACATGGCCGATCCGCCCGGCGCGCCGCCAGTCGGCCGGGAAAGGCGCGGCATCTTCCGTGGTCGCCCCATCGACTCGCGCCGTCCAGGCCGTCGTCGGCACCTCGGTCATGCCGCCGAGCAGGCCCTTGTCCGGCCGCTTGCGCAGCAGGATAGCGCCGTCGTCGCGCTCGGCGACGAAGGCGGCGCCTCGCCGGAGCGGCTTGTCGTCCCTCGGCAGCCGGACGGGGAAGCGTTCAGGATCGCTCGCGAGAATGGCGCTGCAATCCTCGCGTACCGGGCACAGCATGCAGCGCGGTCGTCGCGGTGTGCAGATCGCCGCGCCAAGGTCCATCATGGCCTGCGCAAAGTCGCCGGGCCTCGCCTGCGGCACCAGTTTCTCGACCAGCGCGCGGATCTCGGGCTTGGCCTCGCTAAGCGGCGTCTCGATCGAATAGAGCCGCGAGATGACGCGCTCGACATTGCCGTCGACGACGGCCGCCGGCCGGTCGAAGGCGATCGCCGCGATCGCCGCCGCCGTATAGGCGCCGATACCCGGCAATGCCTTCAGGCCGGCCTCGGTGTCGGGAAAGCGGCCGCCCTGCCGCGCCACGAGATCGGCGCAGGCTTTGAGATTGCGCGCCCTGGAATAGTAGCCGAGCCCAGCCCAGGCCTTCATGACGTCTTCGGCGGGCGCGGCGGCCAGCGCCTCGACGGTCGGCCATTTCTCCGTGAAAGTCCGGAAATAGGCCTTCACCGCCTCGACCGTTGTCTGCTGCAGCATGACCTCTGAGAGCCAGATGCGATACGGGTCGGGCCTTGTCCCGCGCGCGAACGCGTCCGGCGTCACGCGCCAGGGCAGGTCGCGGTGATGCGCGTCATACCAGGCAAGCAGGCGGGCGGCGATGCTGCTATCTCCGGATGCGACCTTCACGGTCTTGCGGGTCTGGTCTTGCGGTGCCATTGATCGGGTGAGCTGGGGATCGGAGAACGCACATGGCAGGGAAAAAGCCCTTCGGCAATCCCGTTCCGGTGAGCGATCTCGCGACCGAGATCCTCGATCCGGTGCTGAGGAAGCGCGCCGGTATCTCGATCGGGCTGGTGCAATCCTGGGAGGAGATCGCCGGGCCGCGACTGGCCAACCACTCGCGCCCGGAAAAAATCCAGTGGCCGCGCCGCTTGCACGAAGACGATCGGTTCGAGCCGGCGGTGCTGATCATCGCCTGCGAAGGCATGGCGGCGCTGCATCTGCAGCATGAGGCCGGCGAGGTCATCAACCGCGTCAACGCTTTTCTGGGCTTCAATGCCATCGGCCGCATCAAGATCCTGCAGAAGCCGGTCCTTTCGGCAAAAGCCCGGCCTAAACCGGCGCCGAGGCCGCTCAGCGAGGCCGAGAAATCGAAGCTGGCGCGCACGGTCGGCAAGATCGAGGACGATGGCCTGCGCGCTTCGCTCGAGCGGCTTGGAGCAACCATCATAGGACAAAAAAGGCCTTGAGCATGACTCCCGAACATGCGCAACGGTCTCGGGAAGAGACATGCGGCGTGCTGCAAAATTGTCGTCAACGTCGCGTATTCGTGATCGTGCCCGAAAAATTGGCGATTGGATTGGGGACGGCTATGCCTTAATTCGCGCCAACTCTCGCCTTTTCTAGCCCTTGCATTGCAAAATCCAACCGATATCAGGTGATTCGCATGAACCGTGCCCCTTTTGGCAAAAGCTTGTCCCGCAGGAACCTTCTGACCACGCTGGCTGCCATTCCGGCTGTGACGCTGCTTGCCGCATGCAGCGACTCGGGCGAGGAGGCGAAGGCGGCCAATGTGAAGCCCGCCGACCCGTCGACGCCTGCCAAGCCGGCAACGCCGGCGGCCGCGCAGGTGCCGGAAGCGCAGGGCACGGTCGACATGGCGGAACTGCTCAAGCCCGGCGCTTTGCCGGACAAGCAGCTCGGCAAGGACGACGCCAAGGTCACCATCGTCGAATATGCGTCGATGACCTGCCCGCATTGCGCGCATTTCAACGATGCCACCTTCCCTCAGTTGAAGTCGAAATATATCGACACGGGCAAGGTGCGCTACATCCTGCGCGAATTCCCCTTCGACCCGAGCGCCGAAGCCGGCTTCATGCTGGCGCGCTGCGCCAAGGACAACTACTTCGCGATGGTCGACGTGCTGTTCAAGCAGCAGCCGAGCTGGGTTGGCGTCAACAATACCAAAGAAGCGCTACTGCAGATCTCCAAGCTCGCCGGTTTTACACAGGAGTCCTTTGAGGCCTGCTTGACGGACCAGAAACTTCTGGACGATGTGAGAGCTGTCCAGAAACGCGGAGCGGACGAGTTCAAGGTCGACTCGACGCCGACCTTCTTCATCAACGGAAAGACCTACAAAGGGGCGATGTCGATTGAGGAAATGTCGGCCATCATCGACCCTCTGCTCTGACGTCCAGGCCGCGCCGAAGCAATCGCGCCTCGGCGTTCTAGGCTCTGCGGGGCGGCGCGAATGAAATTTTCGCGCCTTCGCCTCCTCGGTTTCAAGTCCTTCGTCGAGCCTGGCGAGTTCGTCATCGAACGCGGACTGACCGGCATCGTCGGGCCGAACGGCTGCGGCAAGTCGAACCTTGTCGAGGCGCTGCGCTGGGTGATGGGCGAAAGCTCCTACAAGAACATGCGCGCGTCGGGCATGGACGACGTGATCTTTTCCGGCTCCGGCGCACGACCGGCGCGCAACACCGCCGAAGTCACGCTTTTCCTCGACAACAGCGACCGCACGGCGCCTGCCGCCTTCAACGATGCCGACGAACTGCAGGTGTCGCGCCGCATCGAGCGCGAGGCGGGCTCGCTCTACCGCATCAACGGCAAGGAAGCCCGCGCCAAGGACGTGCAGCTGCTCTTCGCCGACCAGTCGACCGGCGCGCGCTCGCCCTCCATGGTCGGGCAGGGCCGCATCGGCGAGCTGATCCAGGCCAAGCCCCAGGCCCGCCGCGCCCTTCTCGAAGAGGCTGCCGGCATTTCCGGCCTGCACACGCGCCGGCACGAGGCGGAGCTCAGGCTGAAGGCGGCCGAGCAGAACCTCGAACGGCTGGACGACGTCGTCGGCGAGCTGGAAAGCCAGATCGAAAGCTTGAAGCGCCAGGCGCGGCAGGCTTCCCGCTTCAAGAACCTGTCGGCCGACATCCGCAAGGCCGAGGCGACGCTCTTGCATCTGCGCTGGACGCTGGCCAAGACCCAGGAAGGCGAGGCGCGTTCGGCCCTTGCCGTAGCCACCACGCTGGTCGGTGATCGCGCCGCCGCCCAAATGGCGGCTGCCAGGGAGCAGGGCATCGCCGCACACCGGCTGCCCGACCTGCGCGACGCCGAAGCCGCCGCTGCCGCCGCCTTCCAACGCCTGTCGATCGCCAAGACGCAGATCGAGGAGGAAGCTGGCCGCATCCGCTCGCGCCAGGCGGAGCTCGAACGCCGGCTGCAGCAGCTCGACGCCGACATCGCCCGCGAGGAGCGGATGGTGCGCGACAACGCCGACATCCTGGAGCGTCTGCGCACCGAGGAAGCCGAGCTCAATTCGGAAAATGCGGGTGCCGCCGAGCGCGAGGCCATGACGCGCGCCGTCTTCGAGCAGGCCGGCGCGACGCTGTCGCAAAGCGAAGCGAAACTTGCCGCGCTGACCGCCGAGCGCGCCGAGGCCGCCGCCGCGCGCCATCAGATCGAGCGCACGCTGCGCGAGACCGCCGAGCGCCGCGATCGCTTCGCTCGCCAGCTTGCCGAGGTCGACCGCGAGCTTTCCGACATCGTCGCGCGCATTTCCGGCCTGCCCGATCCGGCCGAGAAGCGACTGCTGGTCGAGGATGCGCTCGCCCGTCTCGAAGAGAGCGAGCAAGGCGCCATCGCCGCCGAGCAGGCGGTCGCCGAGGCCCGCGCCGCCGAAAGCGCCGCACGGCCGCCGTTGCAGGATGCCAAGGCGGAATTGCAGCGCATCGAGACGGAAGCGCGCACGCTGGCCAAGATCCTCAACGCCGCGAGCGGCGACCTCTTCCCCTCGGTGCTGGAGCAGATCAGCGTCGAGCGCGGCTACGAGACGGCATTGGGCGCCGCGCTCGGCGAGGATCTCGACGTGCCGCTCGACCGCAGCGCCCCGGTGCACTGGGGCGAGAGCGCGATCCAGCCCGGCGATGCGGCATTGCCGGAGGGCGTGAAGAGCCTGGCGAGTGTGGTACGGGCGCCGGCGCAGCTTGCCCGCCGCCTGGCGCAGATCGGCATCGTCGATGCCGCCGACGGCCGCCGTTTCCAGGCGCTGCTCGCGCCCGGCCAGCGGCTGGTCAGCCGTGACGGCGCGCTCTGGCGTTGGGACGGATTGACGGCCAGCGCCGACGCCCCGACCGCCGCCGCGCAGCGGCTGGCGCAGAAGAACCGTCTGGCCGAGCTCGATGCCGAGGCGGTGCAGGCGACCCGCGTCGTGCGCGAGGCCGAAGAGGCGCTGGCGCGCGCCGAGCAGGCGATGCGCCAGACGAGCGAGGCCGAGCGCAACGCGCGCCAGGCCGGCCGCGACGCACAGCACGGACTGGATGCCGCCCGCAACGCGCTGGCAGAGGCCGAGAAGGCCGGCGGCGAGCTGGCAAGCCGCCGCGCCGCACTCGACGAGGCGCGCGCGCGCATCGTCGACAGCCATGAGGAAACGCAAGCCGCTTTCCTCGAAGCCGAGGAGATGCTGAAGGACGCGCCCGACCTCGGCGACCTGCAGCTGCAGCTCGAACAGGCTTCCGCCAACGTCGCGCGCGACCGCGCCACGCTCGCCGACGCGCGCGCCGTGCATGAAGGATTGCGGCGCGAGGCCGAGGCGCGCCTGCGCCGGCTCGACGCCATCGGTGTCGAGCGCAAGAACTGGCTGGAGCGGGCCGAAAACGCGTCGACGCAGATCGCCGCTCTCGGCGAGCGCAAGGCGGAAGCCGAGGCCGAGCGCGAGAGGCTGGTCGACGCTCCGGACGAGATCGACGCCAAGCGCCGCGCATTGCTTTCGCAGCTTTCCGAGGCCGGGGCGCTGCGCCAGGCGGCCGGCGACCGCCTGCAGGAAGCGGAGACCAAGCAGGCCGAGCTCGACAAGGCGGCGACCGCCGCGATCCAGTCGCTCGCCGAGGCGCGCGAGACCCGCGCTCGCGCCGAAGAGAGGCTGACCGCTGCCGACGAGCGCCGCGCCGAGATCGAGGCGCGCATCCACGAAGCGCTGAACACGCCGCCGCATCTGGTCATCAAGCATACCGGCCTCGAAGCCGACGATCCGATGCCGGACATGGCCGACGTCGAGCGCCAGCTCGACCGGCTGAAGATCGAGCGCGAGCGGCTCGGCGCCGTCAATCTGCGCGCCGAGGAAGAGCAGAGGGAGCTGTCGGAGCGCCTGGAAACCATCGTTTCCGAGCGCGAGGACATCATCGAGGCGATCCGCAAGCTGCGCCAGGCGATCCAGAACCTCAACCGCGAGGGCCGCGAGAGGCTGCTCTCGGCCTTCGAGGTGGTCAACGGCCATTTCCAGCGTCTGTTCTCGCATCTCTTCGGCGGCGGCACGGCCGAACTGCAGCTGATCGAATCCGAAGATCCGCTGGAAGCGGGGCTCGAAATCCTCGCGCGTCCGCCCGGCAAGAAGCCGCAGACCATGACGCTGCTTTCCGGCGGCGAGCAGGCGCTGACCGCCATGTCGCTGATCTTTGCCGTCTTTCTCACCAACCCGGCGCCGATCTGCGTGCTCGACGAGGTCGACGCGCCGCTCGACGACCACAATGTCGAGCGCTTCTGCAACCTGATGGATGAGATGTCGAAGACCACCGAGACGCGCTTCGTCATCATCACCCACAACCCGATCACCATGGCCCGCATGGATCGGCTGTTCGGCGTCACCATGGCCGAGCAAGGCGTCAGCCAGCTCGTCTCGGTCGACCTGCAGGCGGCAGAGGCGATGCGCGAGGCGAGCTGAGGCTAGTCGCCCCCGACCAAGTTACTTTTCCGGCGCGGTCGCCGGGGCCGTGTAGCGGCGGCGCACGGCCTCCAGCACGAGCTTGCGGCTCTCGTCGGGCGACAAACGCTTGTCCTTCTCGGCCGCGGCCGTCTCGCGCGCGAGGTCCTTGTCCCTGATCTGTTGGCGGAACCATTTGGAATAATCGCCGGCGCGCAGGTGGTATTCCCAGGTCTCGTCGTCGATGCCTTCCGCCATTTGGGCGAAGATGATCAGATTGTGGGCTCTGAGATTCATCGCCTTTTTCGGCCCGGTGAAATAGAAGCTGCCCGCCTCGTCGAGCTCGCCTTCGGCATATTTGCGGCTGTGCCGCTTCAGCGATTGGTCAGGTTCGATCGGCTTGACAGTGAAAGGCTTCTTATCGTCCCGCGGCCGCCACAGCAGCACCCGATCGCCTTTGGGCGTGGGGATGCTCCTGGGCGCCTCCAGCCCGGCCTCCTTGCAGAAGGTCTTGATGACGCCCTTCGCCTTCGGACCGAGCGCGATGACCGCCGTCACCAGCCGCAGGACACCCGTCGAGATCGCCTCCGGATGCACGGTGATCAGCACCGTGCCGGGCAGCTCCAGCGAAAGCACCGCGCGCGTATCCTCACGCTTCTTGGGCAAGAGATGATGCGCCTCGTCGATGATCAGCCAGTTCGGCCTTGCCGTGCGATAGCGGACGTTGCCGAGGCCGGGCAGCAGCTCAGCAAAGAAATCGGGCCGCTCGTCGACCTTCAGCGCCAGTCCATTGACCACGATATTGGTGCCCGGCTTGTCGATCAGCTCCAGCAATTGGTCCTTGCTCGGCGGGCTTGAAGCATCGCCGAGGGGCACCGCGCCCTGCAGTCCGTCATAGTCGCCTTCCGGATCGAAGATGCAGAACTGCAAACCTTTTTCGACGAGCCGTTCGGTCAGCGCCGTGGCCAATGTGGATTTGCCTATGCCGGAGCTTCCGGCGATCAGAACCGTCTCGACCGGCGACAGATAAACCTTCTTGCCGTGGGCGGTTCCCAAAAGGATGCCGCGCGAGCGTTTGCGCACGATCAGATGGTCGAGCTTGATCAGCTTGCGGATCAGGTCCTCGACGCCCTTGCCGCGCGCGCCTTTCGTGACGAGGTCGGCTGTCTCCTTCACCGAAGGCAGCGCGTTGGCGACGGCCACGCTCAAGCCCGCCGCCCTGAGGAAGGCGTGGTCGTTTTCGGCATCGCCGACAGCCACCACATTGTTCGGCGACAGCCTGAGATCGGCTAGCGCCGCCGCGAGCCCGGTCGCCTTGTTGATGCCGGAGGGCAGGATCATCACCGCGCCCTTGTTGAAGATGATTTCCAGCTCCAGCCCGAGCTTCTTGATCACATCGAGCACTGTGGCCTGGTGCGGTTCCCAGGTGGCGACGATCGAGCGGCCGACCGAGAGCGGCTTGACGCCGCGTTTCTTCAGCCTGTCGACCAGGTCGGTGGAAGGGGAGGGAGAAATGGTGCGCTCTTCTTCGCTCGCCGGCGTGTAGATCAGCGCGCCGTTTTCGGCGACGACCTTGTCGAATATGCCGATCTCGCGAAACGCCTCCTTGAGGTCGGGCAATTCGCGGCCGGTCACCAGGATGAGCTTGCGGCCGGACCGCTTCAGCTTTTCCAGCGCCGAGAGCGTGCTTGCGGCAACCAGGCCGTTATGCGCCAGCGTGCCATCGTAATCGGTGGCCAATGCCATGAAATACATCGGGTGATCCTCTCCGCTGGCGGTCGCTCGGTCCGTCTGAGACGAACAACGCCTGTCGGCGGAAAAGGTTTAGGCTCGGTGCTTTCCCTCGCAACGATCAGGGCGTTTGGCCGAGCTCACGACGCATCCAGTGCGTCATGTGCGACTGGTGCGAGAAGCCTGCGGCAAGGCCCTTCCACCATTGCTTTTGCCCGCAGGCCCTTCCTTCTTCGATGGAACCCGGTCGGGGCGGTCACGTTCGATCTGGAGCTTCGCTGGAAATCGTCGAAGCTGCTTCAGCGGCAGCACCCAGCCGAATGAGAGGCCCATCCGATGCATGTTTTCCTGGAGGTCCTGACCGTCATCCTCGTGGCGAGCGCGATGGCCATGGCGCTCGCCCATGTGCTTGAGTTGCCGGGCAAATTGCGGCTCGGCAGAGAGGAGTATTTTGTCGTCCAACGCATCTACTATCCGGGCTTTACGATCGGAGGCGGCATCGCCGAAGTCGGCGGGATCATTGCGACGTTCGCGTTGATGCTGACGTCAGGCGGCCCTATCCAATTCCGGCTGATCGCCGGCGCGTTGGCTGCGCTCCTCATCATGCAGCTTGTCTTCTGGGTCATGACCCAGCCGGTCAACAAACACTGGCTGCAAGAGGTGGAATTGAGCTCTCCGGCTAAGCGCTTCTTCGCAACCGAGGGCAATGACGGAACCCTGCTCCCGTCAGCGGAAGAGTGGACGGCGCTTCGTAACCGCTGGGAACTCTCGCATGTTCTCCGCGCAGCGTTTGCGATGCTGAGCCTGGTCCTGCTGACCATGGCAATCATCCACAGTGCCTGATGTCCGACAAGGTTTCCGATCTACCATGCGAGGCTTCAAGCGAGGGGTGGCCGATCGTCTCGTTGAGATTGGCCTTCGTTTGGCAGCGCCGGCAATCATAAGCTTCGGTCCTTGCCCACACGGCCGGATATCGTGGCGGCGACCCCTGCCGGTCGCAGCACATTCCGCGAATTGTTTGCGCTTCGACAAACAAGCCGGCCCGGACCGCGATAGATCTTTGTGCCGGGCTCGCCGGCCCGAGCCACTTTCTGCAGCAGTCGGGAATTTGTCGAACATGTCTGAAACCGAAGTCGTATCCCAGCCTCAACTGGACGTGCGCGCCATCCCGCCTGTGGAGCGCCACCCTCGGATATTCGGGATTGCCCAGGCACTGGCCGAGGGCCAATCCTTTGTCATTGTGAACGATCACGATCCGCGACCTTTACGCTATCAGATGGAAGCCAGATATCCTGGCCTGTTCGATTGGGAATACCTGCAGCAAGGGCCGGACATTTGGCGCGTCGAGATCAAGAGATTGCAGTCCGGCTGCGATTGTTGCTGCGGCGGCTGATGATCGAGATCAATGCTCGACGGCACGACCTGCTGGTATGAGCCGCCACTTAGAGCAATTCCAGGAAAAGTGTGAACGGTTTTCCGTCCGGAACTGCGTAAAAACAAATAGTTGGAGCAGTTCAGCGTTTCTTCGAAACGATGAACTGCTCTAGAGCAAGCCAATCCAGACATCGAATGCGAGAGCATTCCTCGCCATGAGAATATCTTTGGAAGTCAACGGTCAGGCGGTCGAGGCAGAGGTTTCGGCCGTCTCGCGGCTGAGCAGATTTCTTCGCGATGTCCTTGGCCTGACAGGTGTCAAGGAAGGCTGTTGCGAAGGGGAGTGCGGAGCCTGCACAGTGCTGCTGGATGGGAAGCCGGTCAATTCCTGCCTGATGCTGACGTTCCAGGCCGCGGGGCACGAAGTCACTACGGTCGAGGGGCTCGGCGGGAGCAGCGGCCTGCAAGACGCGTTTCTGCAATTGGGCGCCGTGCAATGCGGTTATTGCACGCCGGGGATCTTGATGGCTGCCGAGGGTCTCTTGCGCGCCAGCCCCAACCCGCTCGAAGTCGAAATCCGCCACGCACTGGCGGGCAACATCTGCCGCTGCACGGGCTTCGAGACCATCGTTCAAGCTGTTGCCGCCCACGCCGCCACTCGCGAGGCGGCTCGTTGATGGGCGAGCCGTCAGTGGCCACACCGATCGACACGGTGGAGTTGCGGGCGTTGTTATCCGCGGTGGCAGGACCGATAAATTTCATCGGCGGCGGGACGGACATGTTGATCGCGGGCCGTCCGATGCCAACCGGCGGCCTGCTCATTGATCTCTCACGCATAGCAGGCATGGCCTTCATCTCCGCCGATGACGGCGGCATCCGCATCGGAGGCGCCACGACTGTCGCCGCGATTGCCGCCCATCGCGGGCTCGCAATGCGGCTGCCTGCCCTTGCCGAGGCCGCCGCGCAATGCGGGTCCGTTCAAATCCGCAACCGGGCCACCATCGGCGGCAACATCGCAAATGCCGCCCCGGCCGCTGATCTTGTGCCCGTGCTGGTCGCAGCAAAAGCCCGCCTGGGATGCATCGGCCGTGATGGCGCGTCGCGCGAACTCGCAATTTGCGATTATGCGCCTGACCGCGGATACCTGATCGCGGAAGTGATACTGCCGGGCGACGGCCTCCTTCCATGCAGTGCTTTTGTCAAACTCGGACCCCGGCAGGCCTTGAGCATCTCGCGTCTCAACATCGCGCTGCTGGCCGAGTTTCAGGATGGTCGCTTTGGCGATGTGCGAATGGCCGCCGGAGCGCTCGGTCCTCGACCGCTGCGCCTGCCTCTCGCCGAAGCGTCACTCGCCGGTAGGAAACTGGAACGTGCCGTACTGCGCGAGTTTCTTTCGGCCTTGGCCGCCGAGGTCGATGCGGCGATTCCGGATCGCAATTCGCAAGCCTACAAGCGTCGCGCGATCGCGGGGCTGGGGCTCGACCTGGTCGCGCAAGCACTGGGGCTGAGTCCGCGCGGGCAGCTTTTCGAGGACGCAGCCGAATGAACCAGCTATCCCGCCGCGTGCCGCTGGTTGACGGCGTCGCGAAAGTCACGGGCGCTTTGCGCTTCACCGCCGACCTGGATATCGAAAACCTGCTGCACGGCGCGCTCTTGCTGAGCACGCGTGCCCATGCGCGAGTCTCTCGCGTCGACACCACGGCCGCGTTGGCGGTCGAAGGGGTGCATGAGGTGTTTTGGCATGGCAACACGCCGGCTCATTTCTATAACAGCTCGATATGGTTTTCCGGGCAGAAGGCGCTGGCGGACGAACAGATGTTTCCGCAAATCGTTCGCCACGTGGGCGATCGAGTGGCGGCGGTCGTTGCGGATACGGAAGAAACCGCGCGCCATGCCGCGCGGCTGATCGAGGTCGACTATGTGGACCTTCCTGCCATCTTCGATCCCGAAGTCGCGCTCGGTCACGCCGGACTGCCGTTGCGGGAGGACGATACCCCGACGTTCTTGAATCCCGTAGCCGGCGAGACTTTCGTGCACGGCGATCCGGAGGCTGGCTTCGCCGCCGCGGATCTGATCGTCGAAACCCGCGTCACGACCCCGCGCAGTCATCATTGTGCGGTGGAGACCCATGCCTGTATCGCCAAGCCCGAGCCGGACGGTCGCATCCTGATACTGTCGCCGTGCCAGAGCGTCTTTGCCGTTCAGGCGGTAGTCGGCCAGGCGCTCGGCCTGCCTTCCGAGAAGATAAGGGTGCAAAAAACCCCGATAGGCGGCTCGTTCGGAGGAAAGGCGGAGCCGATCCTCGACCCTCTGTGCGCTTTCTTCGCCCTGAAGCTCGGCCGGCCGGTCATCATTCGCTACGACCGGAATGAGACATTCACCGCAACCCGTACGCGTTCCAGCGTCACGGGGCGGATGCGGATCGCATTCAGGTCCGACGGCCGCATGCTGGCGCGCGAGACCGAGACGCTCGTCGACATCGGCGCCTACTGCACCGGCGGCAACTATCTGCCCGGTTCGATGCTTCAGCGGCTGGTGCGGCTCTATGACGTTCCGGCGGAGCGTTATAGCGGCCGCGCCGTCTATACGAACACCGTGCCGGCAGGCGCTTTCCGCGGCTATGGCTCGCCGCAAATTCACACGATAGCGGAAATCTCGCTGGATATAGCAGCCCGCCGGATGGAAATGGATCCGGTGGCCTTGCGCCAGAGAAACCTCGTCGGTCCGGGCGCGATTGAACCTTGGCAGGGGCTCGACCTTGGCAACGCCCGCGCAAGAGAGTGTTTGGCGCGTGGCGCCGAGGCGTTCGGCTGGGCCGGACGCTGCCAGGAGGGCGTTGAGCGAGGGCGGTGGCGCCGGGGAGTCGGGGTCGCCTCGGCTACTCACATTAATGGCTGTTATCCCGGCTTCCATGAAGAAACCACGGCCTCGTTGAGGCTGTTGCCGGACGGGCGGGCCGAACTCGTCTGCGCGCTCCATGATCTCGGTTGCGGGGCCGATACCACGCTGGCGCAGATCGCGGCCGAGACGCTGGGGTTAAGGGCGCGCGACATCGTCATCGTTCCCGCCGATACCGACACCTGTCCCTACGACCTCGGCACGCGGGCCAGCCGCATGACCTATATCTGCGGGGAAGCCATCCGTCGCGCCGGCGTCGGCCTTGCAAAGTCGATCCGCGCAGCCGCCGGTTTGGAACTGAACACGCCGGCCGATGATTTGCGCCTGGAAGCCTGCACGGTGCTTTGCCGGGATGACGCCGGCATCGCGCTCGCGGACCTCGCTGCCCGCTTGGTCAGCCGCGGGATCGAATTGCCGGCGGCCACCGAAACCTATCGCGCCCAGGCCAATCCAGGTTCGTATGCGGCGCATTTCGCGGAGGTCGAGGTCGACAGGCTCACCGGTCGCGTGAAGGTGACCGACTATCTCGCCGTTCACGACGTCGGGCGGGCGATCAACCCGATGCTGGTGGAGGGCCAGATCCACGGGGGGATCCAGATCGGCATCGGCTACGCGCTGTATGAGGACGTCGCAATCGATCGCGCCACGGGCCGGATGCGCGGTGACAGTTTCAGCCGCTACACGCTGGCCAATGCGCCCGAGATGCCGCCGATACGCGTGCTGCTCGTCGAAGAGGGTGAGCCCACCGGCCCATTCGGCGCCAAGGCCGTTGGGGAGATTGCGACGATTCCGGTGGCGGCGGCGGTGGTCAACGCCGTCAACAGCGCTTTGGGCACCGAGCTCACGGAACTGCCGCTTTCGCCCGAGCGCGTCCTTGCGGCGATAGACTGAGGAAGCAAGCGACTGCGCCGGCGTGCTCGGCGGATCATCCTGATGCATGTCGCCCAGAAGTATGCAGCCGTTCTGGGACAACGACATGCATCAGACAAGGCTTAATTAAGAGGAATTCACCACGATCGAGCCCGCGCCGATGAGCTCGAGGCAGTAAGGCACGGCGGGGAAGACAGCGCTGAGGCATACATCGATGGAAGACGGTTTTCCGGGCAGGTTTATGATCAGCGATCGCCCGCGCACCCCGGCAGTCTGACGGGAGAGGATGGCCGTTCGCACCTGCTGCAAGCTCGCTTGCCGCATGAGTTCGCCGAAACCGGGCAACTCCTTGGTGATGACCTGCCGCATGGCTTCGGGAGTGAGGTCCCTCGGAGAGGGGCCGGTTCCGCCCGTCGTAAGGACCAGGTCGGCGCCCGCCTGGTCGCAAAGCTCGATGAGCACGTCACGGACACTCTCCAGGCCGTCGGGGACGATGCGACGGACAAAACCCCACGGCTCCGCCAGGACACCACTGAGCCAGCGCTCGATTGCCGGTCCGCCAAGATCCTCGTATTCGCCGCGGCTCGCGCGATCGGAGATGGTCACGATTGCAATCTGGGTCATTTTTGTCAGACCGGGGCGGTTACCTGCCATCCGGGCCTGGCGTGGACGTAGCCGTCGACCAGCGTGCCGGGCAGATCGAGGCACGAAAGGGCGAAGCGGGCATCTTCGGGTTCCTCTTTGCCGTCGGCAAGTCGTCTATAGATCCTCGCCACCTCGACCATGTCGCATGTCTGGGGGGACAAACGGAGGCGTCTGACGCCCTTTGCTGCGAGTGCGTCAGGCGCGGGGCAGAAGGCCTGAACCTGGTTGGAAAGGGTCTGCACGCCGTTGACCGCGAGAAACTGCTGGTCGTCAAGCGTATCGACCGAGAGGCCGTCGGGATCCTTTTCGCATGTGAACTGGCACGAATCCTTGTGAAGGCCATGGATCCGCGCATGATAACACCGTCCGGAGAGGGCGAGCGGCAGCCGGCCGAAAGCGAAAATCTCGAACTCAGCCTTCGGACACTTCACGGACATGGCGCCGATCGCCGCAAACGACAATTCCACGGGCGGGCAGATCGTTTGCGCGCCGAGTTGGATCAG
The DNA here is from genome assembly GCF_029625675.1 of Mesorhizobium sp. WSM4884. NCBI lineage: Bacteria > Pseudomonadati > Pseudomonadota > Alphaproteobacteria > Hyphomicrobiales > Phyllobacteriaceae > Mesorhizobium > Mesorhizobium sp. WSM4884. Next base: position 252,082 of record NZ_JARTVO010000002.1, on the reverse strand, counting down.
GAACTTTGCCGAAGCCTCGTTGTAAACATTCACAAACGGACCCGTGACGAAGTATTTGCCGGAACGTGACGGCAGGCCGGAGACATCGTTGATCTCCACCATCCTCTCGTCCCCGCAAAGATCCCCGACGCTTCTGCGTTCCCGAACGGTCGCCGGCGCCGCCAGCGTGGACAGCACCACCTGTTTGCCGCCGCGTTCCAGCCTTTCGATGACCGACGGCCAGACGGGGTCCGAAAACGGCATGCGTTTTCCGCAGACGACTTCACCGACGTGAACCCGGTCGAGCGGGGCCTCGTCCGCTATCCTGCGGTAAAAATCGAGGAGACGGTCGGGAGACCAGTGGAAGAAGACCGGTCCAAGCGTCAGTGCGATTTCGGACACCGGCTATCTCCATTTCTTCTCGTAAGCGCCGGCCGTCTGCCGAGCCCCTTCCGACTGGCCGGCGAGAAGCCGGTCGATGTCGACGGCCTCGCCGCCCTTTTCGACCGCGTCGACGGCTTTCCTGAAGGCGCGCACGACCTCGCTTACATAGCCTTTGCCGCGCTGGCGTCCCTCGATTTTCAACGCAGTCACCCCGGCGGCCTTCAGGCCCGAAATCATCCCGCCGGCATTCAGGCTGACGGGATCCTCAAACAGATGGGAGGTCTTGCCCCCGGCTTTGAATCTGCCCTTGCAGAGCGTGGGATATCCCACCGGCTGGCCGCGCCCATACCGGTCGATCGTGAAGCCGGACAGCCGTGCCGCCGTGCCGCTCGGCTCTTCGTCGTAGCTCACCATTTCGGGTGGCGAGCAGACGCCGTTGAGATTGGGCGATTTCCCCGTCGCGTATGAAGAGAGATAGCAGCGCCCCTCGATCATCACGCAAAGGCCGCCGAAAACGAATGCTTCGGTTTCCACGTCGATCGCGCGGTTCAGCGCGGCGATCTCCTGGAGCGACAGAACCCTTGGAAGCACCACGCGCCGGATGCCGAACCGAGCCGCGTAGAATCCGATCGCTTCCGGCGTCGCCGCGGCGGCCTGCACCGAAAGATGGAGGCGGATTTGCTTGTGGTTCCTTGCCACATGGTCGAGCACGGCGAAGTCCGCGGCTATAATGGCATCCGCGCCGCTTTCCGCCGCCATGTCCGCTGCCCTCTTCCAGATATCGACATCGTCGACGCGAGCGAATGTATTGATCGCGACCAGGACCTTGCTGCCATGGCCGTGGGCGAAGCGCACGCCCTCGGCGAGTTCGTCCCGGGAGAAGTTGAGCCCGGGAAAATTGCGGGCGTTGGTTTCATCGCGAAATCCGCAATAGACCGCGTCCGCTCCCGCCTGGACGGCGGCCCTCAGCGTCGCGGGAGTTCCCGCCGGACAGACAAGTTCCATGCGTGTCGTCGTCATGCTTTCCGCGCCTCGCTTGGGCTGTTGTCGGCCAATCGCCGTGCGGCGCCCAGGGCGCCGAGGACACCCGTATCGACACAGCGGGCCAGTATGCCGTGCAGCCCGAGCAGGTCCGACGGACGAAGCTCGGCATCCTCTATCGTGTTCCTCAAGGCGAGCACCGCTTCCGTGCGCCCGCTTATCGAGATGACGCGGCTGAAGAACATCGCATCGCCGTCAAGCGTGCCGTCAAGCAGGCTCAACAGGGTCAAAAGCGGTCCCCTGATCAGCACGTCCGACCCGGCGGCTCCATCCTTGCTCACGACGCGGACGCTCGATCTTAGTCCGTCCGGGACCACGCGAAATGCGAATGCGAGGTCCACGGGGTCGATGCCGAAGCAGGCCGACCGGTATTCGCCCAGGCGCTCGAAAAGACCGGGACGTCGCCTGGCAAGCGAGCGCAAGGACAATGTCAGCAACGGGCCGGCCGGCAGCCCTGCGACTGTCGGAAACAGGTGGCGAACAAATCCTGGCAACATTGGCTCGGCGTTTTGAGGCCCCATTTTCAAGCGCTGTCCGGTCTGCGTTCGATCATGAAGATTTTACCGCCGGCTAGGCATCGCATCTCTTGCCGAGCAGCTTGGAAAAATTATCCCTGTTGGGGCAGAAATCCCGATAGTGGCTTTCGAAATCGAAGGCCTGCATATGATCGTGACATATGCGGCGATGCGGACATGTGATGCAGGTTCGGGGCATGAAGTGGTCATGCGCGAACTCCAGCGTATGAAAGTCGTCGGGATCGATCCCGACCGAAAGCATCGCCAACGTGAGGAAATCCTGCGCTGCATAAGGCAGATGCATGGCGTCATCGAATTCGTTTGGCGACATGCCGATGTCGTTCAGCATGCCCCTGCATTCCTCCGGCCCAAGCGCCCAGAACTCCCTTCTCGCGGTCCTGCTCCGCCTACGATCCCTGAAAACGGCGATCGCGGACCGGCATGCTTCAAAAGTGTCGTTGACTAGGTTGCTGGCCATCTGAACGTCTCCCCGACACCACCTCGATATCGACCTGCCCCTCAGGCGGGCATACCGTTGGCTTTAACGTACAGCGCGCAAACGGCCCGCTCTTTGACCTAGCGCAATGTTTTTGAGCGGCCGCCGTGAGAGAACGGCGCAGCCGACGGACCGGTCGTGCCGGATTTCGCCATGCATTATCGCCTTCTTCCCCAATTCTCTGATCTCGGCTCCTTTCTTTCGTACGTGGACGCGAAGGGTCAACTGCGAGAGATCCGCGCCCCGGTATCGACCCGGTTCGAATTGACGGAGATACACAAGAGGGTGATCGCGGCGCAGGGGCCGGCGCTGCGCATGGCCATGCCGATGGATGACCATAGGGGTCGTTCGCCCTTTGCGGTCGTGGCAAACATCTTTGGGACGCGGGAACGTGTCGCGTGGGGGCTGGGCACGGACATTCGCGGACTCGAGACTCTCGGCGCCCTGCTGGCATGGATGAGGTCCCCCCAAGTTCCGCAGAACTTGCGTCAGGCTCGCCACATGTTCTCCGCTGCGCGTGGCGCGTTGGCGGCGCGCCCGAAGATCGTTTCGTCGTCAAGGATATGGAGGGATGCGGAGCCGGATTTCGCGATCCTTCCCGTCCAGACCTGCTGGCCGGAGGACGCCGGTCCTCTCATCACATGGCCGGTGGTCGTCACCCGGCCGCCGGGCGACGACGATCCCGGCAAGTACAACCTGGGCATATACCGGATGCAGGTAATCGCCCGGGACCGGGCGATTATAAGATGGCTGCCCATGCGAGGCGGTGCGGCCCACCATCGCATGTGGCAGGCGAGGGGGCTCGAGATGCCCGTCGCCGTCGTCATCGGCGCGGACCCTGCGACCTTGATAGCGGCGGTGATGCCGGCGCCCGAGGGCGTATCGGAACTGTCGCTGTCTGGGATGATCAACGATCGACGGGTCGGATTGTCTCCATGCAGGAGCATCGAGCTCCATGTTCCCGCCAGTTCCGAGATTGTACTCGAGGGGACCGTTTCACCCAACGAAACGGCGCAGGAAGGTCCCTTCGGCGACCACACCGGATATTATAACGGCGTGGAGCATTTTCCCGTCTTCAAGCTGAAGCGTATTCGCGTGAGGGACGGCGCGAACTATCTCACGACGTTCACCGGGCGCGCGCCCGACGAGCCGTCCGTCCTCGCCGAGGCGCTACTCGACGTCTACAAGCCGCTGCTGCGCCAGCAGATACCGGAAATTCTCGACGTCTGGCTGCCGCCGGAAGCCTGCTCCTACAGGATTGCGGTCATATCGATCGTCAAGAAATATGCCGGACAGGCGCGGCGCGTTATGATGGGATTCTGGTCGCTGCTGCCGCAGTTCTCGATGACCAAGATGGTCGTCGTGGTGGACGAAGACATCGACATCCGGTCGTGGTCGGACGTGATGTGGGCGGTGGCCACGCGCATGGATGTCTCGCGCGATCTGATGAAGCTGGATCGGACCCCCATCGACTCCCTCGACTTCGCGTCGCCCCTGGAAGGGCTTGGGGGGAAAATCGGATTCGACGCGACGCGCAAGATCGGGTCCGAGACGTCTCGCGAGTGGGGGAAGGAACTGAAGATGTCATCGCAGATCGTTGAAAGAGTTTCGGGGCGTTGGGCCGAGCTTTTTCCGCAACCAACCGGTTCGGCGCAGAAATGACCAAACGCATAATAGTAGGGGTTACCGGCGCATCTGGTTCCGTGCTGGCCCTCGAGACCATACGCCAACTGGTCAGAGGTGGGGTGGAAACCCATCTCGTCACCTCAAAGAGCGCGCGAATGACCATTGCCTACGAGATCGGCGCCGACGGACTGTCTCAGCTTACATCGCTCGCCAACCATGCTCACTCCCACCAGGACTTGGCCGCGCCCATTGCCAGCGGCTCCTTCAGGACGGATGGCATGATCGTCGTGCCATGCTCGATGCGGACCTTGGCGGCGATGGCGCACGGCCTGGGCGACAACCTTCTTACCAGGGCGGCCGACGTCGTCCTGAAGGAACGGCGCCGGCTGGTGGTTGTGCCGCGTGAAGCACCTCTGCATGAGGGGCACCTCGATGCGATGCTGAGGTTGACGCGGATGGGAGCGATCATCGCGCCGCCGGTGCCGCCATTCTATGTCAAGCCGGCTTCGATCGAGGCGATGGTCGTCGAGATGGCCGCTCGACTCGTCAACTGGGCGGGCGTGGACCCTGGCGACAAGTTGACGAGATGGGGCGAAGACCACGCCGCAACCCGTCGATCATTCTGATGGAGCATTCAATGGGAGGAAAAGCCCGGACGAATCTTCAGGAGCAGAAGGCCGAGCCATACGACGTGAGGCGGCTTCATCCGGCGAAGAAGCAGTCGGCCGTCATGTCAATGTTCGACAGCCTCGAGCCGGGGCAGGCCTTCTCGGTGATCCTGGACTTCGATCCTCGTCGATTGAAGCGTCAGTTCGAGTCGTCTTTCGCCGGCGATCTCGTCTGGGTTTGTCTCGAGATTGGGCCACCGGAATGGCTAATCGAAATCGGGAAAAGAAAGCCAGCTCAATGATCGGCCGGCTCAAGGTCTCAACTAGCGTACAATTGCAGTGAGAGCGGCAAATTGACCGAGCTGTCGCATCGAAAGCGCGCCATCCCTTGCGATCGTCGCGATGTCGTCAAAGAGAAGGGCGAAGTCGTGGTAGACACTGCTATCCCCTTCGGCCTCTCCTATCTCGTCGAGATCCTGCAAAAACAATAGAATGGCCTCGATATGCGCGCGTTGATGGCGCGCGTTGGTGAGATGCCCGCGGGCCGCCGGCCCTATCTCCAAACGGGCGAAACGGGACAACGTCTCGTCAAGCTTGGAGCGGCACCGGCAATCCAACCCCGCCTCGTCGATCAGCCCTGCCAGCCGGGCAACGGTGATCGCCATTTCCGCGGCGCTGTTTTCGGGAAGGCCGTGCTTCATCTTCTTCTTCTCCCGTCGCAGACAGGCTGCCTGGAGTCGCTGTGCAGTTGACCTGCGCCCTGAGCAGCCTGGCCGGGAAGAACGAGACCGTCCCATGCCGGGAACCAGATCGCAGAGCTGCTTCAAGAACAATCCTCAAGATAGTCGATACTTCTGAGGGATGTTTGCGCTGGAGCAAACACCAAACCGATCCTCGCACCTATTGCGCCATACTTGTCCTTCTTGCCGGTCCGTCCAATGGCGGGCGACGCCGCAGGAGATGTACCGCCATTCCGGAGGACGGGTCGCATGAGCGTCGACGGCAACTTCAACGCCTTCAAAACGAAGCCGGCGCATTTGCCGTTTCGGCCGTTTTTTCTCGCAGCCGCGGTCGACGCCATGTTGGGCGCCGGTGGCTGGTTGCCGTCGGCGCTGGGAATACAAGCCTTCGGTGCAACCGCGATCTCTGCCGGCGATTGGCATCGCGACTTGCTTCTGTTTGGGATGGTCCCGGCAGTACTGACCGGCTTCCTGCTGACCGCGCTGCCGCGCTGGACTGGACGTCAGGCAGTGCTGCCGCGCACGACATACCTGCTCATTGTCTTGTGGGCCTGCGGCCGTTTAGCCTTCCTGTCGCTGCCACCGTCCTTCGGGCTTGCCTGTTCGGCGATCTGGATTCTCGCACTTTTGTTGATCGCGGCCAGAGTGGTGATCGCCGGTCGGGATCGCCGCAATCTCAAGATACTGCTTCTCCTGGCTGCCTTTTGCGGCAGCAATGTACTTGTCGCGACATCCTACCGGGTCGAATTTGCATTGAGACTGGCGCTCGCCTCGATCATCGGCCTCGTCATCATCATTGGAGGGCGGGTCGTGCCGGCCTTGACCGTGGCCTATATCGAGAGCGCCGGCCGCCAAGTTGCTTTGCGTCGCTCTGCTGTCCTGGAGTACACGGCAGCGCTGCTGACAATTTGCGCGCTTTGTTCTTGGGTTGCTGCACCGGAGGCGCAACTCGCTGGCGTTGCCTGCGCTCTTGCCGCTTTTAGCCAAGCGATCCGGGCCGCCCAATGGGGAGGTTGGCGCAGTCTGTCATCGTCGACGGTGCTTGGCCTTCACATAGGCTACGGATGGATCGTCGTGGGTTTTGCATTCCTGGCGATCCATATCTTTGCGCCAGCGATGCTGGGCCAGGCAACCGCTGTTCATGCATGGACAATCGGCGCTATCGGAACCATGATCCTGGCCATCATGGCGAGCATGATCCGCAAGCATAGCCGTCTCGCCTTTGTGCCCTCGGCTCCTGCAACCGGGGCGCTCGCGGCGATGACCGCCTGCTGCCTGTCCCGCCTCCTGATCGAAGCGCTGCCCGGCTATGTCGGCCCGCTGGCAAGCTTTTCAGGAACTTTGTGGATCATCTCGTTTGGCCTGTTTCTGACGGCCTATCGCGGGGTCTTGCTCGGGGTTGGCGCGAAATAGACTACCAGATCCAGAAAAGCAGGACCCACCCCGCGACGGCTGGCATCATCGCCAGCCCGACCAGGAACAGGGCGAGCATTCGTCGGACCGGTTGCCGGCTGTAGATTCCCGTCACCTGCCAGCACAGAACCCCGGACCAGAAGGTCGCCATCGTCAGGACAGCAGCGCGCAGCGGGTCGACGAACGGCAGCACGATCCCATCCGACCGCAATTGGCTGACGGTGAGGCCGGAAAGGCCGAGCAATACTCCGGCGCCCGCCAAAGGAATGAGCGACTGGGCAAGATGGTGAAGCCTCCGCGTTCGCCAGGGGCCAAGGCTGCGCGCGGCCAAAGCCAGCGAGGAAAACGTCGACGCGCCGCTGGCGATGGCAGCCGCGAGCACATAGGCGACGAGCAACGCTCCGTCGAGAAGCGTCATCACGTCGCCAGGGTAATTCGTCAGGATCCACCACGGTGCCGTGGTTTCGAGCGGCCACATCACCCCGTATTCGATCAGCCGTTCAGCCGCCCATATCTTCGCCTGCACGAACCACGGGCTGACCGACCATTGAAACGCGCCGGCGGCGAGACCCATCAGGCCCGCCACGATCAGGATCGTTTCCCAAGGCTTGGCGGCGGCGCCGGCAACATGGACGATTTCGTGATTTGGCGAGCGGCGAGCCAGACGAACTGCCCCGCGAAAGCCGCTGCAGCGCCCGCACATGTGGCAGTCGCTGGCGCCACGCATGGTCCGGATCGGCACGAGCGGTGCGCAGTTGATCGCCTTGGGCTTGGTTCCCGAGAGCTGCGAAAGCTGCCAGAGCGGTGGCTCGACACGGAAATGCAGCGGGGCGAGCTTTGCCAGCAGGCCGAAGACGCCGCTGACCGGACAGAGATAGCGGCACCATACGCGCTTGTTGCGCCCGTAGAGGAAGCCGATCAGCGCGGCCGCCAGCGTCGAGCCTCCGAGGATCAGGAGCGTCGGAGCGGGGTACTGGTAGACGCTCGTCATCTGGCCGTACAGCGTCGTGCAGGCGAAGGCGGCGGTCGGCCAGCCGGGCCATGTCATCCAGCGCGGTATAGCCCTGCCGCGCCCGTGGCCGCTGGCAAATTCGCTTATCGCTCCTTCAGGGCAGAAGATGCCGCACCATATCCGACCGACCAGCGCGGTGCCTAGGAGCACGAGCGGCCACCAGAGGCCCCAGAACACGAACTGTGCGAAGCGCGTGAAGTTGGACCACAGATAGGCCGCGTTGTCCGGAAGCGGCAGGAAGACGGGCACGATCAGGAGAACGGCGTACACGAGCACCATCGTCCATTGCACCATCCGAATCGTTGCCTGATGTCTTTGGAGCCAATCGCCGGCCTTCCGCCAGACGTCGTCGGATCGATCGGGTCGAACTGAAGAGGCGTGCCGCGGAACGATCGTTGTCGTCATGGGCATGGTTGCGTGCGATGCGGGCGCGGTGAACGCAGCAGCGCAAGCACGGCTGTCCAGTACATCGCATAGGCCAGGATGGTTGCGAGTTCGGGACGAGCACGATAGCCCGTCATGTTCGCAACCAGGCTGCCCAGCCTGCCTGTATCGTCCAGCAGCCAGGACGTGTCCCAAATGATCCCTGACAGCGGCGGGACCAGCTCCAACCCGATGGCGCGGTCGAGCGCGGTCATCAAAAGCGATCCCGCCAGGAACAACAGAAGAACTTCGCTCACCCGGAAGAAAACGGCCCAGGGAAAGCGTTTGGCGGCAATGTGGATCAGCCAGTAGGATGCAGCGGCGAAGGTAAACCCGGCGGCGACGGCGGCCAGCGTTCCGGGAAGCGTCGTTTGCCCGGCGGATGCCAGGAGGCCATAGAGGAAAATGACGGTTTCGCTTCCTTCCCGCATCACGGCGACTGCCGCTAACAGGAACAGTCCCACCCAATTGCCGGCTATCAGGGCCCGCTCGGCGCCGTGCTCGAGATCTCGTTTGAGCCCTCTGCCTTGCCGGTGCATCCAGACCACCATCTGCAGTATGAGCAAGGCGGCGAGCGCGGCCATGCCGATCTGAAAATAGTCCGCGCGCTCTCCGTCGAGCAGACTCTCCAGAAACAGGATGATGCCGGCCAGCAGAAGGGCTCCGCCCAGTCCCGCGGCGGCGCCTGTCCACAGGAAAGACCGCGCCGTCGCGGCTTTGGTGCCCGCGTGATGCGCCAGCCATCCTTGCAGGATACCGACAACCAGGATTGCTTCGGTGCTTTCCCGCCAGACCACGAAGGCGATCTGTCCGAACAGAGCAGTCATTGAACCGCCGGTTCCCTGGCGACAAGCGTGGCAGGCGGCATGCCGGGATGAAAATCGTCGAAGAAGCGATATTCGCCGGGATCGAGGCGTCGGATCACGACGAACGAAGCCGCCCCAGGCCCCAGCACCTTCTCCTTGCGCAACTCGATGCTCTCGAATTCCACGGGGCTGGATCCGCTATTGCGAAGCTCCAATCTGAACTGGGAGTTGGCTGGCACTTCGAGGGACGGCGGCGTGATCACCCCGTCCTTGAGGTCGACCACGAAGGTGGGGCTTTCGTCCGCGATCGCGGCGGTCGCCAGCAGGCAGGCTCCGACAACAATCGCCGCCAGACCGGTAGAAGCGCTATCCATCGAATTTCCTTTGCGTTTCGGGGCCGACACGAGATGAGGGGTCCGTGTGACGTGGGTTCCGCCTCGCTAGTAGCCGCCCTTCTTGCCCACGCCGGCAAAGGTGAATTCATAGTCGACGCGGAAGGGCGCGGGCCACGCCGCCACGCCCGTCTCCTTGTCGACATGCCTCCCGAACTGCGCGTGGCCGCCAGATGCGCCAAAGGAAATCGTGTAGCTCAGGCTGTATTTGCCCGGTCCCATCAGCTTAACGTTGTCGCCATAGTGGGGGCCGTCGCTGGCGACCATGGGCATCAAAACGCCGCCGGTTTGCCGATTGTCAACGAGCTTGGTCAGCACATATTCGATTTTGAGGTTGGGGATCCAATCGCCTTCGACGAAGCCGTTTGCGTTGCCGCGCGCTGCATGGATATCGGCCTCGAGATGAATGTCGGAATCGGCCGGCGGCTTCATCATGTCGGCCGGTTCCATCTCGATCGGCTGCAGGTACACGGCGCCTATTTCCATGCCGTTCGTGAGCTGAGGCTTGCCGATGGGATATTCCATCGCGCAAACGCCCGAAGCGCCGGCCAGCAGGGCCGCGACGGATGAGAACAAAATCGACTGACGTGACATACCGGCCTCCTGGCTGCCGACGGCACCGACCTGTGCCTTCAAAGGATATCTCCGGAATTGAGACGGGCCTCGACCTGCTCCGGATCGACAGATCGATAACATGATTAAGTTTGTCTACTTATTCGCCGGATCGATTGGCTCTTTGCGCCAGCGCAAAGAGCGCGACGTTTTTCTGGACGTCGCATTCTCGCGGCCACAAGGGTCAGCCCCGCGCGCTCAGCAAGCCGCGCGCCAGCGAGCGCACCATGCCGACGAACGTCACCGTCCACGCCGCCAGGGCGATGTAAAGGAACGCATGGGGCAGGGCCGACAGAAAACCGAATTCCATGGCACGATCCATCTGCCAGGTGCAGGCGGCGTACATGCCGAGTGGAAATACCGCTCCCCAATACAGCGGGTCGTACTCGAACGGAAAACGCTCGTAGCCGTAACGCCAGATGCCCAGCAAAAGCAGCATGGGTATCCACCAGGTTCCGGTCGCCCAGTAGAAGACCGTGAAGCCCTTCAGGAAAGGCAGCAGGGACATCAGGTACGGTGCGTGCGGCGCGTTCAGTATCAGCAAGGATCCGGCCAGCGTCGAAATTGCCATCGCGCCCATGTTGATCCAGTAGGGTGGCGCCAGATCGCCGGGCGAAAAGCGAAAGAACGCGTAGCGGTAGAAGATCAGCGACATCATCCAGATGTAGAGCATGCCGCCCCACAGCCACATGGATAAAGCCATCAGATTGAGTTCGAGCCGATAGGGTTGGTCGATGCGCGCGGCAAGCAGCGCCGTGGATACGGACAAGGCTTGTGTCGCCACCACCGCCAACAGCCAGCCGCCGTTGATACCCTTGTCGAGAGTGGGCTTCTGGCGCCTGACGGTGAAAGCCGTGAAGATCGTGTAGGTCAGGCATACCCACAGAACAATGGCCAACGCCCATAAGGCCGCGCCTGCGGCAATGTTTTCGCGCAGGATCATGAACTGGCTCGCAAGGATGCCAGTGCCGGCCACCGTGGTGAAATAGCCCGGTCCGGTAAGATGAGCGACCATGTCGCCGAAAAACCGCCGGGGATAGCGCCATGCCCGCAGGCCGTAGAGCAACCATAGGACCGCATATTGCCCTACGTTGAGAAAGAACAACGCGAGCGCAAGGTTCGGGTGTTCCATCATGGAGGCCGCGAGGGACACAATGCCGGTGGCCATGACCAGCGCGAAATAGGCGGGTGACATATCAGCCAGCTTCAGTTCCGGCCGCGCCGAATTCGAGTCACTGCTTCTGATCGTCATATCTCTGACCGCAACAACATCACCGGAAGCGGACTGCGAAGCAAAGCTGCAAATCGCCCGCACGGTATTTACCTGCGACAACTTGAAGAGACCGCTAGATCGACCTGTTGGCGCTGATCTGGATCAATCGAATCCAGCGACCCCGACAGAGTCTCGGCCCGGCCGGCAGATGCCTCGATATCCGCGATGATGGCGGGCCAGCCGCGATGATCAGTCAGATTGCGAAGCCCTAGGCGTCCGCATCATCGATAAGCGGGTCGGGGGCGCATGCGGCGGCAAGGCGGGATGCATCGAGAATTTCGATCGTCTGGCCGTCGACGCGGATACCTGACTCTCCCAGGCCCGACAGCGCGCGCGAAAATGACTCTCGGGTAATGCCGAGCTCCGAGGCGATAAGCGTCTTCTCGAACGGCAGAACGGCTCGGTCCGGCGTGCCTTGCCGCTTCGACAGGGCCAGTAGATAGCATCCGACACGCTGGGTCGCGGTTCTCAACTTGAGGTTCTTGATCTGACGGACCATGCGTCGAAATTGGTGCGCGAGGCTTCCGATCACGGCGTGCGCCAGCAAAGGATCGTCGTCGACGGCCGCTCGAAACGCTGCCGCGTGAATCAACAAAAATCGCGAAGGCTCGGGCACCCGGGCCTGCATGAGATAAGGCGCGCCGGTCAGGACGGCGGCGGGGATGACGAGATCCGGGGCCCGGACAGCCTCGATCAGGACTTCGCGGCCCTCGGCCGATCGTCCGAACAATTGCGCGGATCCAGCCAGCACGATCAGTTGGAAGTTCGGCACTTCGCCTTGTTCGAACAGGACGGTGCCTGGAGAAACGCTGTGCACCATGGCATGCCGCAGCAGCTCGCTCCGGCGGGATGCTGGTAGCCCCCGAAACAGCGGCAGTTCTTCCGGCACCACGCCCTCATGCGTCATTTCATCCAACAAAGATTCTTCTCCGATTTGCGGCGTTTCCATCACCGCCCGCATCGTCTGTGACAAATGTCACACCGCGCCTTGATTTGGATCAATGCTGCGCGGTGCCGGCTTAGCCATGTTGGCCCCCGTTCTTGAGGCCAACTGTCAAAGAGGCTGCCGACAATGAAAGCGACCGTGAATGAGAAGTCCGGTCAAATCCTGGGCGCGAGCACGGCCGCATTCACGGTATGCTTCGCGGTCTGGACTATCTTCTCCATCATTGGCATTCGCATCCGCCAGGAACTCGGCCTGAGCGAGACGCAGTTCGGCCTGCTCGTCGGCACGCCGATCCTGACGGGCTCCCTGATCAGGGTCGCGCTTGGCATCTGGACAGACCGCTATGGCGGCCGGATCGTCTTCACGGTGAACATGCTGGCGGCCGCGGTCGCGACTTTCCTTCTGTCCTATGCCCACACCTATCCGCAGATGCTGGTCGCCGCCCTCGGCGTCGGCATCGCCGGCGGTTCCTTTTCGGTTGGTGTCGCATATGTGTCGCGCTGGTTTCCGCCGCAAAGACAAGGCACGGCGCTCGGCATCTTTGGCGCGGGCAATGTCGGTGCCGCGGTCACCAAATTCCTCGCCCCCTTCGTGCTCGTCGCCTTCGGATGGCAGGCCGTGGCGCAGGTCTGGGCAGCGGCCCTCGTCGTCATGGCAGTCATCTTCTGGCTCACGACGGACGATGATCCGGTCATCGTCGAACGCCGGCGCTCAGGCATCAAGCCGAAAAGCGCCTGGCTCGAGCTCGAGCCTCTGAAGAACGTGCAGATCTGGCGTTTCGCGCTCTACTATTTCTTCGTGTTCGGCGCCTTTGTCGCGCTCGCGCTCTGGCTGCCGCAATATCTCATCAATGTCTACGGCCTCGACATCAAGACCGCCGGCATGATCGCGGCGTTCTTCTCGGTGCCGGCGAGCCTGTTTCGCGCCTATGGCGGACACCTTTCGGACAGCTTCGGCGCGCGCCGCGTGCTCTACTGGACCTTCTTCGTCTCGGTCGTGGCGACCTTCGTCCTGTCCTATCCGCCGACCGACTACATCGTCCATGGCGTCAACGGCACGACGACCTCCTTCCACATCGAGATGGGCCTTTTCGGCTTCATCGTCACGATCTTCGTGCTCGGCTTCTTCATGGCGCTCGGCAAGGCCGCCGTCTACAAGCACATCCCGGTCTATTATCCCGACCATGTCGGTTCGGTCGGCGGGCTTGTCGGCATGATCGGCGGCCTGGGCGGCTTCGTGCTGCCGATCCTGTTCGGCTTGCTGCTCGACCTGACCGGCCTCTGGACGAGCTGCTTCATGGCGCTCTTCCTGCTGGTCTCCGGCGCGCTGCTCTGGATGCATGTGGCTATCCGCCAGATGGAACGCGGAACCGTCGGCGAGGCTCTCGCCAAGCTGCCGCCTTTTCCCGAAATGCAGCAAATGCCTGAGCCCGTGGCAAAGACACGGACGGGCGGCGCCCTTACCGACTGGCGTCCGGAGGATAAGACCTTCTGGGCTGAAACCGGCCGCCGCATCGCGAAGCGCAACCTGTGGCTTTCGATCCCGGCGCTGCTGCTTTCCTTCGCCATCTGGCAGGTGTGGTCGGTCGTCGTCGCCAAGCTTCCGCTTGTCGGTTTCACCTTCACCACCGATCAGCTCTTCTGGCTCGCCGCTCTGCCCGGAATCTCCGGGGCGACGCTGCGCATCTTCTATTCCTTCATGGTGCCGATCTTCGGCGGCAGGCTCTGGACGACGCTGACGACGTGGTCGCTCATCATACCGGCTGTCGGCATCGGCTATGCGGTACAGAACCCCGACACGCCTTATATCGTGTTGTTGATCCTGGCGCTGCTCTGCGGCTTCGGCGGCGGCAACTTCGCCTCCTCCATGGCCAACATCTCCTTCTTCTTCCCGAAGGCGGAGAAGGGAAATGCTCTTGCGCTCAACGCCGGCCTCGGCAATCTCGGTGTCAGCGTCGTCCAGTTCGTCGTGCCGCTGGCGATCACCACCGGGATATTCGGCTGGCTCGGCGGCGATCCGGCCATGGTCAAGGGACCGACGGGCGATGCGCCGCTCTGGCTGCAGAATGCCGGCTTCGTCTTCGTCCCGTTCATCATAGTCTCGGCCTTCGCGAGCTGGTTCGGCATGAACGACATCGCTTCGGCCAAGGCATCATTCAGCGAGCAGGCCGTGATCTTCCAGCGCCGTCACAACTGGATCATGTGCTGGCTATACACGGGCACTTTCGGATCCTTTATCGGTTATTCGGCCGGCTTCCCGCTGCTCACGAAGATGCTGTTTCCGGACGTCAACGCGCTCCAGTTCGCCTTCCTCGGCCCGCTCGTCGGCGCCCTCTCGCGCTCAGGTTCCGGCTGGCTTGCGGATAAATACGGCGGCGCGCGCGTCACCTTCTGGGCCTTCGTGCTGATGATCGCAGGCGTCGCCGGAGTCTTGTGGTTCATCGGCATCAAGGATCAGCCGGGCGCGTTCTTCGGCTTCTTCGCGGCCTTCCTGCTTCTGTTCTTCGCCACCGGCGTCGGCAACGCCTCCACCTTCCAGATGATCCCGGTGATCATGGCCAAGGAGATGGGCCGCTTGTTGCCCAAGGCCAACGCCGAAGCGCGTCGCCAGCAGGCGGAGAAGGAGTCCGCAGCCATCACCGGCTTTACCTCGGCGATCGCGGCCTTCGGCGCGTTCTTCATACCGAAGAGCTACGGCACCTCGATCGCGCTCACGGGTTCACCCAACGCCGCGCTATGGGCCTTCCTGCTGTTCTACGTGAGCTGCCTGGCCATCACCTGGGCCGTCTATACCCGCAAGGGCGGCCTTCTTCACACCATCGAGCGCGCCAAGCGCGACGCGCCCATCCATCCGGCCGCAGCCGAATAACCAGGGACGAAGCAATGTCGCATTTTCTCGACCGGCTAACCTTCTTTCGCAAGACCGTCGACAGTTTCTCCGACGGCCACGGGATCGTGACCAATGAGGATCGCTCCTGGGAAGACGGCTATCGCAAGCGCTGGCAGCACGACAAGATCGTGCGCTCCACCCATGGCGTGAATTGCACCGGCTCGTGCTCGTGGAAGATCTACGTCAAGGGCGGCATCGTCACTTGGGAGACGCAGCAGACCGACTATCCGCGCACGCGGCCCGATCTGCCCAATCACGAGCCTCGCGGCTGCGCGCGCGGCGCCTCCTACAGCTGGTATCTATATTCCGGCGCCCGGGTGAAATACCCGATGATCCGCGGCCGGCTGTTGAAGTTGTGGCGGGCCGCCCGCGCCAAGATGACGCCCGTCTCGGCCTGGGCCTCGATCGTGGAGGATACGAACAAGCGTCAGTCCTACATCTCGATCCGCGGCCATGGCGGCTTCGTGCGCGCCACCTGGGACGAGGTGAACGAGCTCGTTGCAGCCGCCAATGCCTACACCGCCCGCAAGCATGGTCCGGACCGCATTATCGGCTTCTCGCCGATCCCGGCCATGTCGATGGTGTCCTATGCGGCCGGCTCGCGCTATCTGTCGCTGCTCGGCGGCGTGTGCATGTCGTTCTACGACTGGTACTGCGACCTGCCGCCGGCAAGCCCGCAGACCTGGGGCGAGCAGACCGACGTCCCTGAAAGCGCCGACTGGTACAATGCCGGCTTCATCATCGTCTGGGGATCCAACGTGCCGCAGACGCGCACGCCTGACGCGCATTTCTATACCGAGGTGCGCTACAAGGGCACCAAGAGCGCCGTAGTCTCGCCGGATTATGCCGAGGCGACGAAGTTCGCCGACATCTGGCTCAATCCGAAGCAGGGAACCGACGCCGCGCTGGCGCTCGCCATGGGCCACGTCATCCTGCGCGAATACCACCTCGACCGCAGCGTCGCCTATTTCGACGACTATGCCCGACGCTATACCGACATGCCCTTCCTAGTGCGGCTTGCGGAGCGCGACGGCAGGTTCGTCCCCGAGCGCCTGCTGCGCGCCTCCGAGATCAGGGGAGCCCTCGGCGAAAAGAACAATCCGCAATGGAAGACGGTCGCCATCGACGAGGCGAAGGACGCGTTGGTGGCGCCTCTCGGATCGGCCGGTTACCGCTGGGGCGAGCAAGGAAAATGGAATCTCGAGGAAAAGGACGGCAAGGGGCGGGATGTTCGGCTAAAGCTCACCCTTGCCGGCGACGGCGCCGACATCGCGGCCGTCGATTTTCCGTATTTCGGCGGCCGCGCGAGCGAGCATTTCGTGGCCACCGAGCACGGCGAGATCCTGACCCGCAACATCCCGGTCCGCACGATAAAGACCGTCGACGGGCCGGCGAAGGTCGCGACCGTCTACGACCTGCTCATGGCCAACTACGGCCTCGACCGCGGCTTCGGCGGCGCCAATGTCGCCTCTTCCTATGATGACGACGTGCCGTTCACGCCCGCCTGGGCCGAGCGCATCACCGGGGTGAAGCGCGACGCCATCGTCACCGTGGCGCGCGAGTTCGCCACCAATGCCGAAAAGACCAACGGGCGCTCGATGGTGATCCTGGGTGCTGGCCTCAACCACTGGTACCACATGGACATGAATTACCGGGGGATCATCAACCTCCTGGTGTTCTGCGGCGCCATCGGCCAGTCCGGCGGTGGCTGGTCGCATTATGTCGGCCAGGAAAAGCTGCGCCCGCAGACCGGCTGGACACCGCTCGCCTTCGCGCTCGACTGGGCGCGCCCCCCGCGCCACCAGAACTCGACGTCCTTCTTCTACGCGCACACGGACCAATGGCGATACGAGACCCTGACGGCGGCGGAGATCCTGTCGCCGACAGCGCCCGAAGGGGACTGGAACCAGAGCTTCATCGACTACAATGTTCGCGCCGAGCGCATGGGCTGGCTGCCTTCCGCGCCGCAGTTGAAGCAGAATCCGCTCGACATCGCCAAGCGCGCCTCGGCGGCTGGCCTCGAGGTCAAGGACTATGTGGCGAAAGCGCTGAAGTCGGGCGAACTCGACCTCGCCTGCGAGGACCCGGACGATCCGGCCAATTGGCCGCGCAACATGTTCGTGTGGCGCTCCAACATCCTCGGCTCCTCCGGCAAGGGCCACGAATACTTCCTGAAGCACCTGCTCGGCACCAGGCACGGCGTCATGGGTAAGGATCTCGGCGCCGAAGGCAAGGTGCGCAACAAGGAGGTTGTCTGGCACGACGAGGCGCCGCAGGGAAAGCTCGATCTTCTGGTCACGCTCGACTTCCGCATGTCGACGACCTGCGTCTACTCCGACATCGTGCTGCCGACCGCGACCTGGTACGAGAAGAACGATCTCAACACCTCCGACATGCATCCCTTCATCCATCCGCTGTCGGCGGCGGTGGACCCTGCCTGGGAAGCGCGCTCGGACTGGGATATCTACAAGGGCCTTGCCAGGGCCTTTTCGGCGGTCGCGCCGGAGGTTCTGGGCGTGGAGAAGGACGTCGTCCTCACTCCGATCCAGCACGACACACCCGGCGAGATCGCCCAGCCCTTCGATGTCGCCGACTGGAAGCGCGGCGAGATCGAACCGCTTCCCGGCAAGACGATGCCGGCCGTTAGCGTCGTCACGCGCGACTATCCGAACCTCTACGCCCGCTTTACCGCGCTCGGCCCGCTGATGACCGAGATCGGCAATGGCGGCAAGGGCATCGGCTGGGACACGGCGCATGAGGTCGAGGCGCTCGGCGCGCTCAACGGCGTCCAGGCCGCCGGCTCCGCCAAGGGGCAGCCGAGGATCGAGACGGACATCGACGCCACCGAAGTCATCCTGATGCTCGCGCCCGAAACCAATGGCGAGGTCGCGGTCAAGGCCTGGGAGGCACTCTCCAAGGCGACCGGCCGCGACCACGCCCATCTCGCCATCCCGAAGGAAGACGAGAAGATCCGTTTTCGCGACGTTCAGGCCCAGCCGCGCAAGATCATCTCCTCGCCGACCTGGTCCGGCATCGAGAGCGAGAAGGTCTGCTACAATGCCGGCTATACGAACGTCCACGAACTGATCCCGTGGCGCACCCTGACCGGGCGCCAGCAGCTCTATCAGGATCATCTGTGGATGCGGGCCTTCGGCGAAGGCTTCATCACTTGGAAGCCGCCGGTCGACCTCAAGACGATTCCCGCCGTCAAGGGACTGAGGCCCAACGGCAATAAGGAAATCGTCCTCAACTTCATCACGCCCCACCAGAAATGGGGCATCCACTCCACCTACAGCGACAATCTCCTGATGCTGACGCTCAATCGTGGCGGTCCGGTCGTTTGGATTTCGGAGACCGACGCCAAGGCCGCGGACATAGTCGACAACGACTGGGTCGAGGTCTTCAACGCCAACGGAGCGCTTACGGCCCGCGCCGTCGTCTCCCAGCGCGTCAAGCAGGGCATGATGCTGATGTATCATGCGCAGGAGAAGATCGTGAACACGCCGGGCTCCGAACTGACCGGCAACCGCGGCGGCATCCACAATTCGGTGACGCGCACGGTGCTCAAGCCGACGCACATGATCGGCGGCTATGTCCACCAGTCCTACGGCTTCAACTACTACGGAACCGTGGGCTCCAACCGCGACGAGTTCATCGTGGTCCGCAAGATGGCGGCCGTCGACTGGCTCGAAGAACCCTTACAAGCCAATGCTCCCAAGGAGGCAGCAGAATGAAGATCCGCGCTCAGATCGCGATGGTGCTGAACCTCGACAAATGCATCGGGTGTCACACCTGCTCGGTTACCTGCAAGAACGTCTGGACCAACCGGGAAGGCGTCGAATACGCATGGTTCAACAATGTCGAGACCAAGCCGGGCGTCGGCTATCCCAAGGAGTGGGAGAACCAGCAGAAATGGAACGGCGGCTGGCGCCGCAAGAAGAATGGCAAGATCGAGCCGAAGATGGGCGCCAAGTGGCGTATCCTTGCCAACATCTTCGCGAACCCTGATTTGCCGGAGATCGACGACTATTACGAGCCGTTCACTTTTGACTACGAACACCTGCACACGGCGAAGGAATCGAAGGCTTTCCCCACGGCCCGCCCGCGCTCGGCCATCACCGGCGAGCGGATAGAAAAGATCGAATGGGGTCCGAACTGGGAGGAGATCCTCGGCGGCGAGTTCGAGAAGCGGTCGAAGGACGTGAACTTCGAGGGCGTCCAGAAGGACATCTACGGCCAGTTCGAAAACACCTTCATGATGTACCTGCCGAGGCTTTGCGAGCACTGCCTCAACCCGGCTTGCGCGGCGGTGTGCCCGTCGGGAGCCATCTATAAACGCGAGGAGGACGGCATCGTCCTGATCGATCAGGACAAGTGCCGCGGCTGGCGCATGTGCGTCTCCGGTTGCCCCTACAAGAAGATCTACTACAACTGGTCGTCGGGCAAATCGGAGAAGTGCATCTTCTGCTTTCCGCGCATCGAGGCGGGCCAGCCGACCGTTTGTTCGGAGACCTGCGTCGGGCGCATCCGCTATCTCGGCGTGATCCTCTACGACGCCGACCGCATCGAGGCGGCCGCCAGCACGCCGCGGGAGAAAGACCTCTATCAGGCGCAGCTCGACGTCTTCCTCGATCCGAACGATCCGGCCGTCATCGCCCAGGCCCGCGCCGACGGGGTTCCCGACAACTGGCTGGAGGCGGCCAAATTGTCGCCGGTCTGGAAGATGGCGATGGAGTGGAAGATCGCCTTTCCGCTGCACCCTGAGTACCGCACCCTGCCGATGGTCTGGTACGTGCCGCCGCTCTCGCCCATCCAGTCTGCCGCGGCCGCCGGCAAGATGGGGCTGGACGGCGACATGCCGGACGTGCGCAGCCTGCGCATTCCGCTCCAGTATCTCGCCAATCTGCTGACGGCGGGCAATGAGGAGCCGGTGGCGCTCGCGCTCGAACGCATGCTGGCGATGCGAAGCTATATGCGGGCAAAGACGATCGACGGCCGTCTCGACGAGTCGATCGCGGCGCGGGTCGGCCTGACCGGCTCGGCCATCGACGAAATGTACAAGGTGATGGCGATCGCCAATTACGAGGATCGTTTCGTCATCCCGACGTCGCACCGCGAATGGAGCGAAGACGCCCAGGACATGCGCGGCTCCTGCGGCTTCTCCTTCGGCAACGGGTGCTCGGGCGGTTCCACGGAGACCAACCTCTTCGGCACTAGGCAGACCAAGCGGCCGACAAACCCGATGGAGATCGCGTGATGGTGATGCCGCTCTCGAACAGGACCTTCAAGGCGCTCTCGGCGCTCCTTTCCTATCCGACCGAGGAGCTTTGCGCGGCGATCCCGGAAGTGGCCGCGGCGATTGCGGCCGAGCGATTGGTATCGGACGAAGCGGGCAAGCAGTTGCAGCCCTTGCTTGCCGATCTGGCCACTCTGGATGTCTACGATCTCCAGGAGCGTTACGTCGAGCTGTTCGACAAGACGCGCCGTCACTCGCTGCACCTCTTCGAGCACATCCATGGCGAGAGCCGCGATCGCGGCCAGGCGATGGTCGATCTGATCGAACATTATCGGCGTGGCGGGCTTCTCGTCGCGGCAAACGAATTGCCCGACTTCATCCCGCTTTTCCTCGAGTTCCTCTCTGCCCGTCCCTTTGAGGAGGCGCGCGGCCTGCTCGATGAAACCGCCCACATCTTCTCGCTGCTGGAAGAGCGGCTCGCTAAGCGCAACGCAGGCTATGCCGCCGTGTTCACGGCCATACGCTCGATTGCCAGCGAGCCTCCCGTGGTCGCGGCCGACGCCGAAATCGACGAACCCGACGACCTGGCGGCCATCGATGCCGCCTGGGAAGAGACCGCCGTCGCATTCGGTCCCGGAAATGCGGCCGACGGCTGTTCCGTCGACCGGCTGAGAATCCAGATGCGCGCCGCCAATCGCGATGCGCGCAACAATGCGGCCTGACGGAGGGAAGCCATGTCCGACACAATCAACGACGCGCTCCTTGGCTGGTACCCTTATTTCTGCCTGACCATCTTCCTGCTCGGCAGCCTGATCCGCTTCGACCGCGAGCAGTACACCTGGAAGACGGGTTCCTCCCAGCTGCTGCGGCGGCGCCAGCTGCGCTGGGGCTCCAATCTCTTCCATGTGGGCATACTGGTGATCTTCGGCGGTCATTTCGTCGGCCTGCTGACGCCTATCTGGGTCTTCGATGCGCTCGGCGTTTCTCACAGCTTCAAGCAGGGTCTTGCCATCACCGCCGGCGGCATCGCCGGTGTTGCCTGCTTCATCGGCATATCGCTTCTTGCCCATCGCCGGCTGTTCGATCCGCGCATCCGCAACACCTCGGCGCCCGGCGACATCGCGATCTTGTTGTTGCTCTGGCTGCAGCTCACGCTTGGCCTTTCAACCATCTTCGTCTCGCTCGGTCATATGGACGGCCACGAGATGGTGAAATTCATGAATTGGGCGCAGGGCATTCTCACCTTGCAGCCGGCGGCCGCGGCCTACGTCGCCGACGTCAACCCGATCTTCAAGGCGCATCTCCTGCTCGGCATGACGATCTTCCTGGTCTTCCCGTTCACCAGGCTGGTTCATGTCTGGAGCGCGCCGGTCTGGTATCTCGGCCGCCCGGGTTATCAGGTCGTGCGCACACGCTTCGCGACCCGCCGGCAGCCAGCGCCGGCGCCGGCGATGCGGTCGCCCGCTCCGGTGCGGCGGCCCGCTGCCGCTCCCTCCCACCAGCCTGCGGAGTAGACCATGGCTGCGCTCGTTATCGATCATTCGGCCGGCCGCAAAACGTCCGAACATCCGCACGAACACCGACCCGCGGCTCCCGACACGGCGCCGTCCCGCGAGCGCGTGGCGATGCCGCCGGTCACCGTCAACGGGGTGGCGATATCGCGCAAGGCGATCGCCGCCGAGGTGCAGAACTTTCCCGCCCGCAATCCCGGCGAGGGCTGGCGTGCCGCGACCCGTGCGCTCGTCATCCGCGAGTTGCTCCTGCAGGAGGCGCGGCATCTCGGTATCGCCGCCGAGCAGAGGACCGACCAGGATGGGCGCAGGGAGACTATCGAAGACGCGCTGGTGCGCGGCCTGATCGAGCGCGAGGTACGCGTTCCCGAGGCGGACGAGGAGATGCTGCGGCGCTTCTACGAGAACAATCTTCGCCGCTTCGTGACGCCGCCGCTTTATGAGGCCGACCATATTCTCGTAGCTGCCCGCCGCGATGATCGCGAGGCCTTTGCCGCCGCGCGTGAGAAGGCGCTGTCGCTCAGGTCCAGCCTTGCGGCGGTGCCCGAGCGTTTCGCGGTGCTGGCGCGCGACTGTTCGGATTGTCCGTCGGGACCCCTTGGCGGCAGCCTCGGCCAGATCGGGCCGGGCGACACGACGCCGGAATTCGAGGCCGCTCTCGGCGATCTCGCACCAGGTGAGATTTCTTCGCCGGTGGAGACGCGTTACGGCGTCCACCTCATCCGCCTGACGCGGCGCATCGATGGCCGCCAGCTTCCGTTCGAGGCCGTGCGGGAACGCATCGCGTCCTATCTGGCCGAGCACGTCAGCCGGCAGGCGACGGCGCAATACGTCTCTCTGCTTGTCGGCCGGGCGGACATCGGCGGCATTGTCATAGACGGCGCTTCCTCGCCGCTGGTGCAGTGAGGCGGATGCGATGCTCGGAGATATCATTGCCTCGCTGGAGGACCCGAAAGCGGCGATGGCAATCGTTTCCGCTTTCGAAGAGCCGGCCTTGGCCGCGCGACTGACCGCCGCTGCCGATCAGTCCGGTCGTTCGCCGGCCGATATCGTCGGCTCGGCCGTTCGCAATTTCGTGGACACCGCATCCGACGATCTTTGGACGCAACTCATCGGCATCATGAACCGTGCGCAGGATCCGGGTCTTGCGGCCATGCGCGCGATTCTCGAAAAGACGCTGCGGGACGTCGAGGCATGACCGCGCCGGCAATACTGCCCGACAGTTGCTTCTGCGCCGGCGCAGGTGCGGTGCCCTTCGAGACGGCGCGAAGCGTTGCCGTCGCATTGGCGCGGCCGCTGGGTCAGTCGGAAATGGTGCCGTTGGCCGATGCCGTCGGACGTCTTGTGGCGACGGCCATCGAAGCGCCTCGCGCTATTCCGCCTTTCGATCAGGCGGCAATGGACGGCTATGCGATAAGCCTCGCCGGCAGGACGGGCCTGCCTCTGGTTCTGCCCATAATAGGCCGCACCAGCGCGGGTGATCCGCCGGGTGTGCTGGCTCCGGGCGCTGCGCACCGCATCATGACGGGCGCGGCATTGCCCAAGGGCGCGGACACTGTCGTCATGCAGGAGCAGACGACGCGGCGGGGCGATCTCGTGCAGTTCGCGTTCGACGTGGCGCCAGGCGCGCACATTCGCAGGGTCGGCGAGGATGTGAGCCAAGGAGCCTGCGTCCTTCGTCAAGGCTATATGATCGGCTGGCCGGAAATAGCGCTTCTTGCAGCGATCGGAATCGATAATGTCCCCGTTGCGCGTCGCGTGCGGATCGCCGTTATCACGACCGGCTCCGAGCTCCGCAGCACCGGCGGGTCGCTTGCACCCGGCGCGATCTACGACTCCAACGGTCCGCTTCTCGCTGCTCTCCTGGCGGGGCCGAACGCCGATATCGCGTTGTCGACTGTCCGCGACGACACCGCGGCCATCGCCCGAGTGCTCGAAAACAGCGCGAAATCGGCGGATCTGATCATCACCACCGCCGGCATGTCAGTTGGCGAAGAGGACCACGTGCGCAACGCCGCAATGCGTGCCGGAGGCCAACTCGATGTCGTCAAGGTGGCAATGAAGCCAGGCAAGCCGTTGGCAATCGGCAAGATAGGGGAGGCGTGCTTCGTCGGATTGCCAGGCAACCCGCAGGCCGCGGCTTTCGGGGCGCTCGCCTTCGCACGCCCGATCGTGGCGACCCTTCTTGGTCAGCGGCCGGCGAGGCGGATCACGGCCGAGTTGGCCTTCACATGTTCCCGCAAGCCGGATCGGACGGAATTGCTGCCGGTCCGCCTGAATGTCGAGCAGGGTCGATTGAGCGCCTGCCGCAGCGGCCCGGATGGCTCGCACAGAATGATGCCGATGTTATCGGCCGACGCCATAGCGATTGTGCCGGGTGCGTCGATGCCTGCCGAGCCTGGCATGCCCGTCGAAGTGCTTCCATTCAGCCCTGGGTGCTTTGCGAGATAGACCGATGGCCTTGGGCGCCGCCTCGCTGGTCTCAGCGCATAAGACCGATCCGGTCGAGTCTGCTGCACGGCAGACAAATTCAAACTGAAGGAGAACCCCATGCAGGGCATTCGTCCCGACTGTCCCATGACCGCGATCGTCTATTCGAACGGTTCGGAGTTCGAGGCATTCCTGCGGGAAGTTACTGCCATCATGGTCGAGCGGGGCATGCGCTTGGCTGGCCTTGTCCAGCTAAGCGAACCGAAACCGGGTCGCGTGAAATGCGACATGCATCTGCGGGATCTCGCGACAGGCAAGCTCCATGGCATATCCGATGATCGAGGTCCCCATGCTCGAGGCTGTGTTTTGAATATCGATCGGCTGCTCGGCGCCTGTGAAGCCGCGGGAGCGGGATTGTCCGGTCAGACCGATCTGCTGGTTCTCTGCAAATTCGGAAAGACCGAGGCCGAAGGAGGTGGCTTCAGGGCTCTGATCGCCAAGGCGCTCGAGCTTTCCGTACCCGTGCTGATCGGCGTTCCCGTCGTCAATCTTGCACCGTTCCGCGAATTTGCAGCCGACCTCGCCCGGGAAATCGAACTGTCTCATCTTTCGTCAGATCGGTTCGCGGCCGTGGAGCGTCTGCTCCGCGGTAGCTTGATGCGTGACCCCAACCAATCCCAGGATGGGAGAATGGCCGGTGCCGAGGTGGCTTGAGATCATTCTGCGCTCCATCGTTGCCGGCGGAGCTGCGGGCGCTTGTGCAGCTGTCGTCAATTTGACCGGAGGCCCGTCGGTTTTGATTTCTTTGGCCGCGATCCTGATAGTGTTCGGCGTCTCCGGCGATTTCCGCCAGGACTAAACACTTCACCGGCTTGCTCAGGTTATCCAGCCTGCGGTGCTTCACCGGCGGGCGGGCCACCGCGCAGCGCTACGTAGATCGCCGGAATGACGAGCACGGTCAGCAGCGTCGAGGAGGCGAGGCCGAACAGCAGGGATATGGCAAGACCCTGGAAGATCGGATCGGTCAGGATCACCGCGGCGCCGATCATCGCCGCGAGCGCGGTGAGCAGGATCGGCTTGAAGCGGATTGCGCCGGCCTTGAGCAGCACGCCGACGAGCGGCTCGTCCGTCCCCCTGGCGTGCCGGATGAAATCCACCAGTAGGATCGAGTTGCGCACGATGATGCCGGCGAGCGCGATGAAGCCGATCATCGAGGTTGCCGTGAAGGGCGCGGCGAAGGCCCAGTGGCCGAGCATGATGCCGATCAGCGTCAGCGGGATCGGGGTCAGGATGACCAGCGGCAGCTTGAACGAGCCGAACTGCGCGACGACGAGAATGTATATGCCAAGGATCGCCACCATGAACGCGGCGCCCATGTCGCGGAACGTCACCCAGGTCACCTCCCACTCGCCGTCCCACAATAAAGTGGGCTTGGATTCGTCGTCCGGCTGGCCGTGCAGCGCGATGGCCGGTTTGGGCACGTTGCCCCAGTCCGCCTTGGCGATCGCGTCATCCACGGCAAGCATGCCATAGACCGGCGCCTCGAACGCGCCGGCCAGTTCGCCCATCACCATCTCGGCCGGGCGCCCGTTGTGGCGGAAGATCGGATAAGAGGCCGGCTCCCGGCTTATCCGCACGACGTCGCCAAGCTCGACAACGTCGCGCGCGCCGGGCAGCGCGTTGGCTGCCACCGGCGTTGCCAGGGCGCGCTGGTCGACCACGCCGTTTGTCTTGGACAAGGCGATGCGAATCGGGATCGGCAGGCGTCCGCCGCCCCGGTGCGAGTAGCCGACCGTGGTCCCGCCGTAGAGATAGCTCAGCGTGTCGTACACGTCCGCTTGCTCGACCTTGTAGTATTCCAGATTGTCCTGGTCGATCGAAAGCCGGAGCCGTTCCGGCTGATTGTGGAAGCTGTCATCGACGTCGACGATGAACGGGACGCTGGCGAAGGTCTCGCGCACCTTGGCCGCGACCGCACGGCGGGTCTCGGCGTCCGGGCCGTAGATTTCAGCCAGCAGCGTGCCGAGAACCGGCGGCCCCGGCGGCGGCTCGACCACCTTCAGCACCGTGCCCGCCGGCATCGCCATTCCCCTCAAGCGATCGCGCAAGTCGAGCGCAACGGCATGGCTGGCGCGGCTGCGCTCGCCCTTGGGAAGCAGGTTGACGGCAATGTCGCCCTGTTCGGGGCTCGATCGCAGGTAGTAGTGGCGCACCAAGCCGTTGAAGTTGAAAGGCGCGGCGGCGCCTGCGTAGGTCTGGAACGAAACCACTTCCGGCACCGAGGCCAGCCGGTTCACGGCGGCCTGCAGCAGCCGGTCGGTGTCCTCGACCGACGAGCCCCTGGGCAGGTCCGCCACGATCTGGAGCTCGGTCTTGTTGTCGAAGGGCAGAAGCTTGACCGTCACGTGCTTGGTGTAGATCAGCGCCATGGACCCGATCGTGGCGATACCCACGACCAAAAGGAACGCCCACGCCCGGAACCGCGACTTCAAGATCGGCCGCGCCACCGCGACATAGATGCGTCCCAGCACGCCGCCATGCGCACTGCCGGCATGGCCATGCGCGCCGGCCTGATCCTTGCCGCCTAGCTTCATCATCAGCCATGGTGTCAGCATCACCGCGACGAAGAAGGAGAACAGCATCGCGGCCGATGCATTGGCCGGGATCGGGCTCATATAGGGGCCCATGAGGCCGGAGACGAACAGCATGGGCAGCAGCGCCGCCACGACGGTCAGCGTCGCCACGATGGTGGGATTGCCGACCTCGGCGACCGCATCGATTGCAGCCTGGGTGCGCGAACGGCCATCGTCCATCGCCCAGTGGCGCGCGATGTTCTCGATGATCACGATCGCGTCGTCGACGAGGATGCCGATGGAGAAGATCAGCGCGAACAGGCTGACGCGGTTCAGCGTGTAGCCCATGACGCGCGATGCGAACATGGTCAGCAGGATCGTCGTGGGTATCACCACGGCCACCACCAGAGCCTCCCGCCAACCGATGGCGACGGCGACCAGGAGAACGATGGAGACGGTCGCCAGGCCGAGATGGAAGAGCAATTCGTTGGCCTTCTCATTGGCCGTTTCGCCATAGTTGCGCGTCACGGCCATCTCGACGTCCTTGGGGAAGATCTGGCCGCGCACCTGATCGAGGCGCTTGACGATCGTATCGGCGATGACGACCGCATTGGTACCCGGTCGCTTCGCGATCGCCACCGACACGGCCGGCGTGCGCTCGAGACCTTTGTCGGACTTGACGATGTCGGTGACGCGGTTCTCCGCCGGCGACGTCGCGAGCACGATGCTGGCGACGTCGCGGATATAGACCGGCCGGCCGTCGCGAGCGGTCAGCAAAAGGTTGCCGATGTCGGACAAAGCCTGCAGTGTCTGGCCGGCCACCAGCAGCCGCTGGTTGCCCTGGTCGCGCACCGTGCCGATCTGGAAGGAACGGTTGGCGCCCGCGATCTTGCCCGTCAACTGCTGCAGCGTGATGCCGTAGAGCGAGAGCTTTTCCGGATCCGGCTCGACCTGGATCTCTTCCGGCTGCTCCCCGACTATGTAGGTGAGGCCGATATCGGGAAGCTTTGCGACCTCGACCTGCAGTTCATGCGCAAGACGCGTCAGATCCGCAGAGGAGTAGCGCGTCGCTGCCTGTCGCGCCGGCGTCAGCGTCACCACCACGATGGCGACGTCGTCGATGCCGCGCCCGACGATCAGCGGCTCAGGGATCCCGACGGGGATGCGATCCATGTTGGCGCGGACCTTGTCGTGGACGCGCAGGATCGCGGCGTCCGAGCTGGTGCCGACCTTGAAGCGCGCGGTCACCAGCGCGCCGTCATCCGTGGTCTGCGAGTAGACGTGCTCCACGCCGGCTATGCCCTTGATGATCGTCTCCAGCGGCTCGGTCACGAGCTTGACGGCATCCTCGGCCTTCAGGCCGTTGGCGGACACGTGGATGTCGACCATGGGCACGGAGATCTGCGGCTCCTCCTCGCGCGGCAACGTAACCAGGGCCACAAGCCCGAGCGCCAGCGCGGCGAGCAGGAACAGAGGCGTCAACGGCGATGCGATGAAGGAACGGGTAAGCCAGCCGGCGATGCCGAGTTTCATGGCAGGACGACCTTGTCGCCATCGGCAAGACCGCTCAGGATCTCGACGCGAGGCTGGCCGGCGTCCTGGAATTCCCCGCCCAACACGACCGCGACCTCGAGCGGGCCGTCGGCCGTCTCGACCGTGACGTAGTCTATGCCGTGCACGGTCTTGAGTGCCTCAGGCGGAACGCCCAGCATGGTCCGTTTGGCAACCGGTATGGAAACCAGCGTGCGCTCATTGACGAAATAGGTCCCGATATCGATGACTTCGACGTCGGCAATGACGCGGCCGTTCTCGATCTCGGGGTAGACCTTCGCGATCCGCCCCTCGCTGGCCTTGACGAAGCCGGCATTGGTACCCGTGCCGCGTTCGCCGATGTCGACGCGGGCGCCTTCCGTTATTTCGACGGCATGCCGTTCCGGCAAGGACAGTCGCAGATAGTACTGGCCCGACGCTACCCGTGCGACAGATTCGCCCGCCATGACCACCGAGCCGGCGGCCACCGGTACCGTCAGCACCCGGCCGTCGGCCGGAGCCAGGATATCGCCTTCCCTGGTGCTTTGCTCGATGACCGCCTTCTCGGCAATCGCTGCCGCCAGCTGGTTCGTGACGACATCGAACTGCGTCTTCGCGGCATCGACCCGGCTTTGAGCGGCGGCACCCTTGGCGAGCAGGTCCTGCGCGCGCTGCAGATCGGTGCGGGCGCTGTCGAGTTGCGAATTCAGCGCTGCGATCTTGGCGTCGGCGGCTCTGAGCTGCAGTGCGAGCTTGTCGTCGACGACCGTGGCAATCACGTCGCCCTTGCTTACCTCAGCGCCCTCCGAGACGCGGACGGACGCGACGGTTCCCGAAATCCTCGCCCTGGCCGGCAGGATGGTGTGGCTCTCCACCTGTCCATACACAGCCTTCATCTCGGTGACGGCCGCGGCCTTGACAGTGAAATCGGCGGCGCGTGCATCGACCGCGACAAGGCCGGCGGCGCCGATCAGAACAATGCTCGCGAGGGCCGATCGTATGGTTCTCATTATGCTTGTCTCGTCGATTGAAATGGCTCGGGAGGCGACTGGGCCGCCTCCCGATCAGCGACCAATTTGCTCGCGATGACGTGCCGCTATTTGAACGCCACGCCCGGCTTGCAGCCGAGCTTCTTGAAGACCATCGCCGCCGGGCAGAAGCCCGTGACCGAGGCCTGCACCATGTTGAGCCCGGCGAATGCGGTCAGCAGGAACCAGTAGGGCGAATAGTAGATGCCGAGCGCGAGCGATATCAGCACCATGAAGCCCGCGAACATGAGAACTGCCCTGTCTATCGTCATGATCCCTTTTTCTCCTGGATACCGCCGTGCCTATTCGGCCGGCTCGATGTGGATGGCCTTGAGTTTCTTGATGCCGAGAACATCGAGCGCCAGCCCCTCATAGAAGGTCTCGCTCTTTCCCTGCCGCACCTTGTGGAGGAAGTATTTCTCGAACCCGACCTTCGCCGCGTGGACCCACTTGCCCTGCGAGGACCAGTTGACGTTGCGGGGAGGGATCTGCGGCTGCGCGACGAAGGCTATGCCTTCGTCGCCGAAATCGGCGAGGCAGACCGCATTCCATGTCGCGACAGCCCGCGGCTCCTCGCCGCGCAGAAGCGCGCCGATGTTCTCGGCGGTGGCCGTGACCATGGATTCGATCATGAAGCCCGTCTTCGGCACGCCCACGGGAAGCGGTGTCTTGCCGACCGGCGGAATGGCGACGCAGACGCCGATCGCAAAGATGTTCGGATAGGTCTGGTTGCGCTGATGCTTGTCGATGGTGACGAAGCCGCGTGGATTGACCATGCCCTCGACACCCATCACCGCCGGCACGCCGCGGAAAGCCGGCAGCATCATCGAGAAGGCGAAGGGAAGGTCATGCTTGGCCTTGGTCGTCCCATCGTCGTTGACTTCCTCGACATGCATCACGCCGGCGTCGACCGAAGCCACCTTGGCGTTGGTGACCCACTTGATGTGGCGATCGCGCATGGCGCTCTCGAGCAGGCCCTTGGTGTCGCCGACTCCGTCGAGGCCGAGATGGCCGATATAGGGCTCCGGCGTCACGAAGGTCATCGGCACGCGGTCGCGCACCCTGGTCTTGCGCAGCGCGGTGTCCAGGATGAAGGCGAATTCATAGGCCGGGCCGTAGCAGGATGCGCCCTGGACCGCGCCCACGACTATCGGGCCTGGCTTGCGGACCAATTCGTCGAACCTCGCCCGCGCGGCGACGGCATGATCGATCTGGCAAATGGATTGGGTGTGTCCGGCAGGTCCGAGACCCGGTACCTCGTCGAAAGCAAGATCCGGGCCGGTCGCGATGATCAGATAGTCGTAGTCGACGAAGGAGCCGTCGTTGAGCTCGACGCGGTTTTCCTTTGCATGCACCTTCTTCGCGCCCTCGGGGCGCAGCGCGATGCCGCGCCTTTTGAAGGTGCCCGCCAGGTCGACGGTGACGTCCTTGCGCTCCCGCCAGCCGACGGCCACCCAGGGATTGGAAGGCACAAAGGAATAGGACGTGCCGAGCGTGACGACGGTCAGCCGATCCTCGCCGCGCAGCTTGTCGCGCATTTCATACGCCATGATCGTGCCGCCGAGACCTGCTCCGAGGACGACGATGTGGGACATGATATCCTCCCGTTGGTTCGATCTTCGCAGCATCCTGCGCGGGAAAATCGCGCTCCGCGTTGATCGGGCTCAATTTCCAAACGGGGCGACGCAATTGTAAGGTGACGGCGTCGAAGAGCCCGAATGGCAAGCTTGCATGTAACATTCAAAGATTATAAATTCAAGAACATGAATGTAAGAGAATTGATCCCGGCCTCAGGCAAGGCGGCGGAACTCCTCCGCAGCCTGTCCCATCCACAGCGTTTGCTCGTGCTGTGCGCCCTCGGCGACGAGGAGCGCTCGGTGGCCGAGCTGCGCGAACTGCTCGACATCGACCAGGTGCCGATGTCGCAACAGCTTATGCGGCTGAGGGCCGACGGGCTGGTCGAGGCGCGCCGCGACGGGACCACCGTCTATTACCGCATCACCAGGCCGGAAGTGCTGACGGTCATCGAAGCGCTACATTCGGCTTTCTGCCCGAAGTAGGTGACCGCAGCTTTGAGGCTGGGGAGAGCTTCTTGCTCGCCGCCCGTTCTTCGCTTGATCCACGTCAAGGCAGCGCAACCGGATCTGCAATCTCCTTTTCGCATTGATGCATTAGGCGGACGAACGCCCACGCGATCCGATTGTGGAGAAGACACATGATCCTGAATAATGACACCCTTGTCGCGGTTACGGATGGCGAGAAGTTGCGGCTGTTCCACAACAAGGGCCACGAACCGCATCTCGATTTGATCGAAATCGAGGATCCCGTCCTTGAAGTAGCCCGCGCCGGATCCGGCGGCAGGCACCGCAGTTCTACCGCCAACCCGGACAACTCCCGGTTGCGTGAGGATGATTTTGCCGGGTCGGTTGCGGCCTATCTCAACCACCAGGCGCTCGAGGAAGCGTACGAGCACATATTGGTGATCGCCGATCCGCGCACGCTTGGCGAAATGCGCAGACACTACCAGCCGTCGTTGAATGCGAAGCTGGTGGGCGAGATCGGCAAGGATTTCGTCAAACATTCGGTGGAATCGATCAAATACGCCGTCGCGGCGGCGTGAGCGGAGATCGTGCGTCGCCATCATGGACGGCGACGCACATTCGCGGTCGGGTCAGGTCACGATAGCGGCCGATGTCCGTGATTGCGGCAGTCAGCCCACTTCGGCGAATGGCGTCGCCGATCTCTCCGCCGGCTCTGCCGGGCGGCCATGCAACATGTCCAGTCGGGCCAAGAGCTCGGTCTGCACGCTCTCGACGATACGCGCCGCACCCGAATAGATGCTGCCGTTATTGCCATCCAACGTGATCACCGCGCCTTCCGGAAAGATGGCGCCGCCGATGTTGACCTCGTTTCGCGCGGCGTCGATCCTCATTGTCACCGAGCTGCCGTGCGACGACATGCTCTCAGAGAACATTAGGGGGCCTTGATCCGTGCGACCAAGCGGACAGCGGATGCTTCTCGGCTTGCCTGCTGTTTCCTTCCTTCAACTGGACTCGATCGGAATTGACGTACGTCAAAGCGCATTTGGACTGACCAGGCGATCATGCGGGATGTGAAGAGCTTGGAAGCCCTGCTGTGCTTGGACGATCTTGTCAGATCTGGCAGCGAGACCATCGGACCGCAAGCGGTACCTTCGGTGCGACGTTGCTTGCTTTCGGGCTTGCTCTTTTCCTGCTGCTGCTTTCGGGCCAGGCGCAGGCGCACGAGTTCGATGCTTCACAGGATGTTTCTTCAGCCAACGTCATTCCGTCAATCGGCGACTGCAAAGTCGATCGATCGATCTCGATGATGACCGTTCCTGCCGTGTCTGTTCCGAGTGAACCAGGCTGTGATGGCGGTGCACTCCAGAGCAAATGCGACCTGTGTGCGGGCGGCCATTGCTTCGGCTGTTCGGCTGCGGTTCTTGCAGCGGCATCGGACGTCGGCCTTGTAGCGGAGTCCTACGGCCCCGCTTTGCTCGACCAATCAAGTTTCGCGCTGGCCAAGCCCGACGAAGCCTTTCGGCCTCCTCGCTCCACTCCCTGACGACCTGCTCGGCGAGCGAACCTCACGCTTGCCGGTCGGGGTCGCTCTTTGTGCTGGGCCTGTGCTGGCTCCGGCAGCGAATGCATTTCGAGGAGAAGACCCATGAACATCCGCACGGAAGCCGCAATCCCTGACCACACCCCTGGTGGCCTTGCCAGCGGGCAGGAGTCAGTCACGCTCCGTATCGGTGGAATGACCTGCGCCCACTGCCCGCCGGCGATCGAGCAGGCCATTCGAGCGGTCAAAGGGGTTCAGGCCGCCACGGTGAACCTCGCCACGCATACGGCGACGGTCGATTATGACCCGGCCCAGGCGAAGGTCGCGGAAATCCTGCGCGCCATCCGCTCCGTCGGCTACGCCGCCGGTACGGCGACGATGCGCATTCCCATCAAGAACATGCATTGCACCTCGTGCGCCACGCGCGTCGAACTGGCGCTGAAGATGACCCCGGGCGTCATCGCCGCCCGCGCCAGCCTCGCACCCAACGCCGTCGACATAGAATATCAGCCGGAACGGACCGATTTCCAGGAACTGCGGAGGTCGATCGAATCCTCCGGCTACAGGGTCGCCGAGCCGAAGGTGAAACCCGCGGACGAGACGCTGGACCCGGCCGAGGCGGCGAACGAGCAGGAGTATCGCGGCCTGATGCGCAGGTTCTGGCTCGCCGCGGTCATCTCCCTCCCGGTGATGGTGTTCAGCTACCCCGATCTCATTCCGGGACTGCGCGATTGGATGCCCATGGGCAGCGACACGCGTCGGGTCGTTTGGGCACTGCTGGGCGTGCTGAGCCTGCCCGTCCTTATGTGGTCCGGATCGCAGTTCTTTGTCGGCATGTGGGACGCGCTGAAGCACCGCGCGGCCAACATGCATACGCTGATCGCGATCGGCATCACGGCGGCGTTCCTCTACTCGGTTGTTGCAGTCGCATGGCCCGGGATCTTTCCCAAAATGGCGCTGGCCGAAGTCTTCTGGGACGTGACCGACGTCGTCGTCGCGCTCGTCGTGCTGGGCCTCGCCCTGGAGATCAAGGCCAAGGGCAGGACCTCACAGGCGATCAAGAAGCTGATCGGGCTGCAGGCGAAGACCGCAAGAGTCGTGCGCGAGGGCAAGGAAATCGACCTCCCCGTCGAAGAAGTGCTGGTCGGCGACACGGTGATCGTCCGCCCCGGCGAAAAGGTTCCGGTCGATGGCAGGGTGAGTGCCGGATCGAGCGCAATCGACGAATCGATGATCACGGGCGAGTCCATGCCGGTCGAAAAGCAGGCCGGCGACGAGGTCATCGGCGGCACGCTCAACAAGACAGGCAGCTTCCGTTTCACCGCGACCAAGGTCGGCAAGGATACAGCGCTGGCCAGCATCATCCGCATGGTGAAGGACGCGCAGGGATCTAAGGCGCCGATCCAGCGCGTGGTGGATACCGTCTCGGGCTACTTCGTGCCAGCGGTCATGATCGTCGCGATCCTGGCGGCAGTGGCCTGGTACGATTTCGGACCCGAACCGCGGCTGATCTATGCCACGCTCATCCTGGTTACCACGCTGATCATCGCCTGTCCCTGCGCCCTCGGCCTCGCGACACCGACCTCGCTCACTGTTGGCATCGGCAAGGGAGCGGAGAACGGCATCCTGATCCGCTCCGGCGACGCGCTGCAGGCGGCCGAAAAACTCGATGCGATCATCCTCGACAAGACGGGCACGATCACCAGGGGCGAGCCGGCGCTGACCGACGTCGTAGTCACGCCGGGCCACGAAGAGAGCGCCGTGCTGCGGCTCACCGCGTCCCTTGAGCGTGGCTCCGAGCACCCGCTGGCCTCGGCCATCGTCAAGGGCGCCGAGGCGCGCAAGATCGAACTGGTCGACGCTGAAGATTTCGCGGCCATCCCGGGCCACGGCGTCAGTGGTCGCATCGACGGCCATGACGTGCTCTTCGGCAACGCCAAGCTCATGCATGACCGCAGTGTTTCCGCAGATGCGCTGCTGCCGCAATGGGAGCGCCTCGCCAACGAAGGCAAGACGCCGATGTATGTTGCGGTCGACGGACAGGCGGCCGGGCTGATCGCGGTCGCCGACACCGTGAAGCCGGATTCCAGGGCGGCGATCGAAATCCTGAAAAGACTGGGCATCGAGGTCGTGATGCTGACCGGCGACAACGAGCGCACGGGTCGGGCGATCGCGCGCGAAGTCGGCATCGATCGCGTGCTGGCGGAAGTGCTTCCGGACGACAAGGCTCACGAAGTGCAGAAGCTTCAGCTCGAAGGCAAGTCGGTCGGCATGGTCGGCGACGGCGTCAACGACGCGCCGGCGCTCGCCCAAGCCGATGTCGGTTTCGCCATCGGGACTGGAACCGACGTCGCGATCGAAGCGAGCGATGTGACGCTTATCAGGGGCAGCCTGATGGGCGTCGTCACGGCCATCGAGATCAGCCGGGCGACAATGCGCAATGTCCGGCAGAACCTCCTCGGCGCCTTCGGTTACAACGCGCTGGGCATCCCGGTCGCGACGGGCGTGCTCTACCCGTTCATCGGGCTTCTGCTCTCTCCCCTCATCGCCGCCGCCGCCATGGCCTTTAGTTCGGTGACTGTCGTCACCAACGCCAACCGTTTGCGCTTCTTTCAGCCGAGGAGGACAGGCCCATGACACCCGACCGCTGGATTGTGACCGTCGCCGGGATCGGCCTGGTGGCTTTCATCATCTGGTTTTTCTGGCTCAAGCGCTCGAAGGGCATCCACGCCGCGGAAACGAGCGGCGGCTACCAGGAGGCGATGATCCTCGTGAAGGGCGGCTACACGCCCGACACGATCGTCGTCCACAGCGGCCGCCCGGTCCGCCTGAACTTCCGCCGCGAGGAAACCGCCTCCTGCTCGGACAAGGTGATCTTCCCCGATTTCCAGAAGAGCGCCGATCTGCCGACGGGTGAGACCGTCGCCGTCGAACTGATGCCCAAGGAACCAGGCGAGTTCGGATTCTCGTGCCCCATGGGCATGTTCCGCGGCCGCCTCATCGTCGAATAGGAAGACTAATATGTCCATGCACGACCATTCGGACCATGACCATCCGCAAGGATCTTTTCTGGCTTCCCGAGCTGGGATCGTCCTGCTTGGCTTCCTCGCGATCGGCGGCTTCCTGCTCTTCACCGAGCACCGCGCCCATGTGCTCGGCGCGCTGTTCTATCTGCTGCCGTTCGGCTGTTTCTTCATGCACTTCTTCATGCATGGAGGACATGGCCATGGCGGACACGGCGGTCACCACAACCAGCCAGACGAAAGGAATCTGCCATGAGCGCCGAGACACAAGCCTATGGCCTTTGGAGCCTGGTCATCGTCAATTCCGCCGTCTTCATTCTGTTCGCCTACAGCTTCTTCAAGCCGACGACGACCCGTGACTGGCGCTCGTTCGGCGCGTTCAGCGCATTCCTGGTCGCGCTGTTCGCGGAGATGTACGGCTTTCCGCTCACCATCTACTTGCTGTCGGGCTGGCTGCAGTCCCGCTATCCGGGGATCGACTGGTTCTCGCACGACGCCGGGCACCTGCTGGAAATGATGTTCGGCTGGCGGGTCAATCCGCATTTCGGGCCATTCCATCTGCTGAGCTTCATCCTGATCGGCGGCGGGTTTTGGCTGATCGCGGTCGCATGGCGGGTTCTCTACGACGCGCAGCAGCACCGCTCCCTCGCGACCAGCGGGCCGTACAGCTACGTGCGCCACCCGCAATATGTCGGCTTCATCCTGGTGATGCTCGGCTTCCTCGTTCAATGGCCGACGCTGCTGACGCTGGCGATGTTCCCGGTGCTGGTCGTCATGTATGTGAGGCTGGCGCGGGCCGAGGAGCGCGAAGTGGTTGCCGAATTCGGCGACGCGTATCGCGCCTACACAAAAAATGTCCCCGGATTCCTGCCGCGGCTGGATCGCATCCTTGCTCGATTGAACGGTCAGTCCGGTGAAGGCAAGCCGTCATGACCAGTCGCTCATAAGTCGGACGCGCGGCGATGTCATCCCCAGAAACCTCGCCAATGCTGCAGCTGCTGCTCACGGCATACGACGTTCCCGATGACCCGGTCGAAGTCGTCGAGCGTAAGGGACTGGGTCACCCGGACACCATCTGCGATGCCCTTGCTGAAACATTCTCGCGCAATCTGTCCCTGGAGTATTCTCGATGCTTCGGTCGCATCCTTCACCACAACGTGGACAAGGCGCTTCTGGTGGGCGGTCGCTCCATGCCCGCTTTCGGGGGTGGCTCACTCACCAGTCCGATAAACATCTATCTGGCGGGCAGGGCCACAACTGAAATCGGCGGGAAAAAGATTCCGGTCGAAGAGATAGCGGTCGAGGGATCCCGGTCTTGGCTGAAATCCAGCCTGCACGCGCTCGATGCGGACCGCGACGTCCGATTCCACGTGCTGACTCGACCGGGTTCACTGGACCTGCAGGAGCTGTTTTCGCGCACGTCCGAAGCTCCCTTGGCCAATGATACTTCGATTGGCGTCGGCTATGCGCCGATGAGCGCCCTTGAAACCCTGGTGCTCGACGTAGAGCGGCACATCAACGGCAGAGACCGAATTCGTCTACATCCCGCATGGGGCGAGGATGTAAAGGTGATGGGTGTTCGACAAGGCAGGTCGGTTCGCCTGACAGTCGCCTGCGCGATGATCGGACGTTATCTCGCTCACCGTGACGATTATTTTGCCGAGAGATCTGCGCTCCGGACGCTCGTGGCAGAACTTGCCCGACAGCATGGGTTCATAGAGTCCGATGTGGACGTCAATGCCGCCGATGAAGCGTCCCAGGGCGCGCTTTATCTCACCGTCACCGGGACATCGGCCGAGGCTGGGGATGACGGCCAGGTGGGCCGCGGTAACAGGGTCAATGGCTTGATTAGTCCCTGTCGGCCAATGAGCCTCGAAGCGGCCGCGGGCAAGAACCCGGTGTCGCATGTCGGGAAGATCTACAACATCGCTGCGCGTGATATCGCCGAGGCGATCTGCACCGCCCTATCCGAGGTCGCAGCTGCCGAATGCATGCTGGTGAGCCGGATCGGCGACCCGGTAACCCGACCCGCTCTCGTGCAGCTGAAAGTCGCGACGCGAGACGGCTTGCCAATCGCAAAGATCAGGCGATCCGCAGAGGCAATCACAGCAGATCGCTTGAACCGGATTCCGAGGCTCATCGAAGATTTCGTCGCCGGCAGGACAGCCTCGTTCTGAGGACGCGGCCGAGGCAGGTTGGAAACTCATGACTGAAAAAGTATTTGCCGCTCATGATCTGACCAAGACCTACGTCTCAGGCGAGACGCAGGTGCACGCGCTGCGCGGCGTGAATCTGGAGATTTCAGCAGGGGAAGTGATCGTCTTGCTTGGCCCGTCGGGCAGCGGGAAATCGACGCTGCTCAACATCATGGGCGGTCTCGATCACGCGACCAGCGGCGAGCTGTCCTTCAAGGACTTGCGGCTGACCGACCTCGACGACCGGGGACTGACGTCCTATCGCCGCCGCCACGTCGGTTTCGTGTTCCAGTTCTACAATCTGATCCCAAGCCTGACGGCCTATGAGAACGTCGCGCTGGTCACCGAGATCTCCGACGATCCGATGCGTCCTGAGGAAGCTCTCTCTCTCGTCGGGCTGGAGCTGCGCATGCATCATTTCCCGGCGCAGCTGTCCGGCGGCGAACAGCAGCGCGTCGCCATCGCCCGCGCGATCGCCAAGCGTCCAGAGGTGCTGCTCTGCGACGAGCCGACAGGCGCGCTCGACTCCAGGACGGGCGTCCGGGTGATCGACGCGCTGATGAAGGTCAACGCCGAACTCGGCACGACCACCGTCATCATCACCCACAACGCCGTCATTCAGGAGGTCGCGCACCGGGTCCTGTTCTTCAGCGACGGGCAGATATCGAAGGCCGTCACCAACGAAGCCCGGCGCGCCGTCGCCGAGTTGCAGTGGTGAAGACATGCGCGCCCTGGACAGAAAGCTCTTCCGCGACCTCGTCCGCCTTTGGGCGCAAGCTCTCGCCATCGCGCTCGTGGTCGGCGGCGGGGTGGCGACGCTTCTGCTCGCCGTCGGTTCCTACCGTTCTCTCGACGAGACGAGGACTGCCTATTACGAGCGCTACGGTTTCGCCGATGTCTTCGCCACGGTGCGGCGGGCGCCAAAGGCTCTCATCGACCGGATCGCCGAGATTCCCGGCGTGGCTGCCGTCGACGCACGGATCGCGCAGTTCGCACTTCTCGACATACCAGGCCAGACCGCACCGGCCACCGGCGTGGTCGTCTCGCTGCCCGAGGTCGGCGAGCCGAAGCTCAATCGCCTCTATATGCGCGCCGGCCGAACTCCCGATCCCGGCCGGGAAGACGAAGTCGTCGTCAATGAAAACTTCGCCGAAGCGCATCGGTTCACCCTGGGCTCAGGCTTCGCGGCAATCCTCAACGGCCGCAAGCGCGACCTGAGGATCGTCGGCATCGCCCTTTCGCCCGAGTACATCTATGCGGTCGGCCCTGGCGACATCATGCCGGACGGCCGCCGCTTCGGTGTCATCTGGATGTCCGAACGGACCCTCGCCAGCGCCTACGATCTGGAGGACGCCTTTTCGTCCGTGTCGCTGAAGCTGCTGCCGGGAACGTCGGAGCGGGAGGCGATGACGCGTCTTGACGACCTGCTGGACCGCTATGGCGGGCGCGCTGCCTACGGACGCAAGGACCAGACATCGCATGCCTGGCTCGATCACGAGCTCGACATGCTCAACAACATGAGCCGCACGCTGCCGCCGATCTTCCTGCTGGTCTCGGCGTTCCTGGTGAACCTTACGCTCAGCCGCCTCGTTTCACTCGAGCGCGAACAGATCGGCCTGCTGAAGGCGCTCGGCTACCGCAACGCCAGCGTCGTCCTGCACTACCTGAAATTCGTGGGCATCATCACGGTGGTCGGCATCGTCATCGGCAGCATGATCGGCACGTGGCTCGGCAGCTATGTGACCGGAATATTCGCAGACTTTTTCCGCTTCCCTTTTCTTCTGTTCACCAAGAGCCTCGATCTCTACGTCGCAGCGGCTGGCTTGAGTTTTTTTGCCGCGGCGATCGGCGCACTGCGCGCCTTGCGCGAAGTCGTAAATCTGGCTCCTGCCGTCGCCATGCAGCCGCCGGCTCCGCCGGTTTTCCATCGAACGCTGCCGTTGAGCATCAGTCTGGCAGGCCTTGTCTCGCAGCCGACGAGAATGATGCTGCGCAATATCGCGCGCCATCCAATTCGATCCTCTTTCACCGCGCTCGGCATGTCGCTGGCGACGGCGATCCTGAT
This sequence comes from Mesorhizobium sp. WSM4884, assembly GCF_029625675.1. Taxonomy (NCBI): domain Bacteria; kingdom Pseudomonadati; phylum Pseudomonadota; class Alphaproteobacteria; order Hyphomicrobiales; family Phyllobacteriaceae; genus Mesorhizobium; species Mesorhizobium sp. WSM4884. The sequence goes on along the minus strand of NZ_JARTVO010000002.1, from coordinate 211,754 downwards.
CGTGTCGCTCTTCACGGGAGGCACGATGGAACAGCTTATCGATGTCACGTACTTCCTTGCGGATCGTCAGGACGCGACCGTGAGCTTCATCGAGAAGCGTCCTCAGGAAGTGGCCTTCCAGATCGTGAGACTTCCCGGCGTCCTGAACGCGGAGCCTTATCGAGAAGTCCAGGTCCGTGTCCGCAACGGCCATGTCGAGCGCCGGGTCATGATCCGCGCCAGGCCACGCGGGGCGGAGCTCAACCGCATCATTGATGCTGACCTGAAGCCTGTAGTTCTGCCGGAATCGGGCCTCGCGATCTCGGACATGCTTGCCAAGATACTGAAGGTGCGGGTTGGCGACACCGTCGAGGTCGATCTGCTCGACGGTGAGCGCCGGACGGTTACGCTTCCTGTGGCGGCGCTGGTCGAGGACTATCTCGGCATGCGCGGCATGATGGATCAGGAAGCGCTCGCCAAGCTGCTTCGCGAAGCGCCGATGGCGAACGGCGTCAGCGTCAGTCTGGACAAGTACAAACAGGATGAGTTCTACACCGCGGTCAAGGCCATGCCGGTCGTGAGCGGCCTGGCTCTGCAGACGGCGTCCCTCGCCACTTTCCGCGATGCCGTGGCAATTCTGGTCACGACGATGTCCAGCATCTACACGGGTCTCGCGGCCGTCATCGCGTTCGGCGTGGTTTACAACAACGCTCGTGTATCCCTGTCGGAGCGAGCCAGAGAGCTGGCGAGCCTGCGGGTCCTGGGCTTCACAGACGGCGAGGTGCTGCGCATCCTGCTGCTTGAACTCGCGCTGTTGACCCTGGTCGCGCAGCCGCCTGGCTGGGCTGTGGGTTACGGTCTTGCCTGGATCATGAAGACGAACCTTGCCGGCGAACTGATGCGGGTGCGTCTGGTCGTCGAGCCTGCGACCTATGTTTTCGCCAGTGCGATCATCATTACGGCGGCTGTGCTCTCAGCGCTGATCGTCCGTAGGCGAGTCAATCAACTCGACCTCGTTGCCGTTCTCAAGACGCGGGATTGAAGATCATGCGCACCAACTGGATGAAAAGAATCGGCGGCGTTGCGGCCTTTGGCCTGATCGCCGCGGCTGCGGTCTGGTTCGCATGGCCACAGCCGATCCCAGTCGACCTGGCGACGGTGGCCAGGGGCCTGATGGAGGTCACGGTCGACGATCAAGCCAAGACCCAGGTTCGGCACGTCTATACGATGTCGGCGCCGATCGCCGGCAAGGTTCTCAGGATTTCGCCGCCACATCATGTCGGCGACGCGGTCGTCAAGGACGAAACCGTGGTGGCGGTGATGCAGCCGGCTACCCCCAGCTTTCATGATGTCCGCACACATGAGGAGCTGCTGGCGGCGCTTGGCGCGGCCGAGGCGGCGGTGACGTTCGCTGAAGCGGAAGTAAAGCGGCTCGAAGCGGCGCTCGGGTATTCTCGCACGGAACTCGAGCGGGCGGACAAGCTCGCCAAGACCGGGGCGATATCGCAGGGGGCTCTCGACAAGGCGAGGTTCGAAGTCGATACCAACGAGGCGGCCTTGGCGAGCGCGAAGGCGCAGGTCGAAGTCCGGCGCAACGAACAGGCGATGATCCAGGCGCGGCTCGGCCAGCCTGCCGACGACGCCGCACAATCGGATCCGGCCTGCTGCATCCAGCTTCGTGCGCCAGTGAGCGGCCGCATACTGAAGATCGTCCAGGAGAGCGAAGGCATGGTCCAGCCCGGCGCGCCGCTTGTCGAGATCGGCGACCCGCTCGACCTGCAGGTGGTGGCGGACCTGCTTTCGACCGATGCGGTCCAGATCAGGCCCGGTGCCGCGGTCCGTATCGACGGTTGGGGCGGCCCCACGCTTCAGGGCAAGGTGACGCGGGTCGATCCAGCCGGCTTCCTCAAGGTCTCCGCGCTCGGAATCGAGGAGCAACGTGTCCACACCGAGATCGACTTGGTCGACCCTTCCGAAAAATGGTCACAGCTCGGGCACGACTATCGTGTCATCGTCCACGTGACGAGTTGGCGGGACGACAATGTCCTCACAGTCCCGGTGGCGGCACTGTTTCGAAAGGGTGACGACTGGGCAGTCTATCTTGCCAAGGACGGACGAGCGCGTGCGACCATGGTCAAGGTCGGCCACCGGGACAACAAGGTGGCCGAGGTCGAGTCGGGCCTCTCGGAAGGCGATCGGGTCGTGCTGCACCCGAGCGACCGGGTGGACGACGGGGTGGCCGTGCGCGAACGGAACACGGAATAGATCAATGATTTTTCGAGCCTAGACCAATAATCCCGCAGGATACGCTGTACTTTTGAGCGCGTCCGGTCGTTCCACAACGTGAGTTCGAATGGCCGGAAAGGTTTCCGCAACTAGCCTGTAGCTGCCTTTCTTAACGGAAAGCCCTCAACTGAAAGCGCTGGCTTCCGCAGCTTAAAGTTATTCGTTCTGGCAGTTTTCATTACTATTTCAGGCGCGCAAATATCGGGCGTGAACCCGCTTCTAGTGTGGGTGGGCGAGCCGACTGGAACCTCGGCACGGCTTCGGTCCAAGGGTTTTTCGAGTTGATGCGGCGCTTCGACATGGAGCGAGGCACGAGCACATATTGGTGATCGCCGATCCGCGCACACTTGGCGAAATGCGCAGACACTACCAGCCGTCGTTGAATGCGAAGCTGGTGGGCGAGATCGGCAAGGATTTCGTCAAACATTCGGTGGAATCGATCAAATACGCCGTCGCGGCGGCGTGAGCGGAGATCGTGCGTCGCCATCATGGACGGCGACGCACATTCGCGGTCGGGTCAGGTCACGATAGCGGCCGATGTCCGTGATTGCGGCAGTCAGCCCACTTCGGCGAATGGCGTCGCCGATCTCTCCGCCGGCTCTGCCGGGCGGCCATGCAACATGTCCAGTCGGGCCAAGAGCTCGGTCTGCACGCTCTCGACGATACGCGCCGCACCCGAATAGATGCTGCCGTTATTGCCATCCAACGTGATCACCGCGCCTTCCGGAAAGATGGCGCCGCCGATGTTGACCTCGTTTCGCGCGGCGTCGATCCTCATTGTCTCGCAACCGACCAGACAGACCTTGCCGAGCTGCCGTGCGATGACCGCGGCATGAGATGTCCTGGCGCCGTGCTGCGTCAACAATCCATCGGCGACGTCGAGCGCGGCAATGTCGCGGGTTTCGGCATCGCCGCGTACGAGGATGACGCTGATACCGGCGGTTTTGCGCTCGCGCACCCTTGCCTCTGCGAGCGCGATCTCGCCGCAGACGACACCGCTCGATGCGGATGCCGCCGAGGCGATGGGAGATAAAGCGACGCCGTCGCTCCCGATGTCGCGGACGGTCAACGCATGCTGGTCGAGGCCGCGCGTCCGCTCCCGCGCTGTCTCCGCGTCGATCACGCCCTCGGCCAGAAGATCCAGCGCAATGCGGGCGGTCGCCATGGGAGTGCGTTTTCCGTTGCGGGTCTGCAGCAGGAACAGCACCCCTTCCTGAACGGTGAACTCGAAATCCTGCATGTCCTCGAAGTGGCGTTCGAGCAAGGCCGCTGCGTCGACCAGTTCCTCCCAGACACGCGGCGCTACGGCGGAAAGCTCGTCATGGCCGCGAGCGGTGCGGCGCCCGCTCACGACATCCTCGCCCTGCGCATTGAAAAGGAAGTCCACCCATGGTTTGGGGTCGCCGGTGATGGGATTGCGCGTGAAGCCGACGCCGGCCCCGGAAAGGCCGCCGGCGTTGCCGAACACCATTCGCTGGACGGTCACGGCCGTGCCCATCTCATGCGACAAGCCATGGAGGTTGCGATAGGCTGTCGCCTTTTCGCTTTCCCACGACCGGAAAACGGCATTGATCGCTTCGCTCAACTGGGTTTCCGGATTCTGCGGGAACGGCGCCCCGGTTTGCCGGTGAAAAGTCTCGAGATGCAGTTGGGCGACCTGCCGGAGGCTGGTGAAGTCGAGGGATCGTTCATCCTCGTCCTGCCGGACGGCGGCAAGATCGGCCTCGAAATGATGCAGATCGATACCGGCGACCACCTCGCCATAGCCGGCGATGAGCCGGCGATAGGCGTCCCAGGCTAGTCGGGGATGGCCGGTCAGGCGTATCAGGCCTGGAATGGTCGCGTCCGTAAGTCCGATGTTCAGCAGCGTCTCCATCATGCCCGGCATCGAGACCGGCGCACCTGAACGCACCGAAAGCAGCAGCGGCCTGCGGGCGTCCCCCAGCTTCAATCCGGTGAACGCTTCGAGCTCGGCCAGGGCAGGCCGCCAAAGTTGCGGAACGACCGCTTGCGGATCGGCGCAATAGCCGGTCCCGATCACGAAAGCGGGCGGCACCTCGAGGCCGAGCGCGGCCAATTTGGCGAGGTTGTAGGCCTTGAACCCGAGGGCGGCCGTGGTGGCCGCGTCCTGCGGCGGCTTCTTGCCACCGATGAAGTATATGCGTTTGAGATCGTCCTTGGTTTCAGGCCGCCCGGCCGGCTTGACAGATGCGCTCATGCCTCGACTCCCAGGCGGCTGAAGGCCAGATCGCGTATGCCATAGGCGGTTGCAAGCAGCGCGTCTGTCGCCGATTCCAAGGCCGCGGCGAAATCGGTGCCCAAGCCGAGCGTCGCGGCATCGTCGATGTTGCGCACCAAAAGTCGTCGCACGTCGCGCAGCAATTGATCGCACTGCTGCTCGGCGTTGACCACGCGCCAGGAGATGGCGATGAATTCCTCATGGTCGCTGGCGTCGCTGCCTTCGCCAAGCGCGCTGGCAATCAACAGCAGCTTGACATGATCCTGCGTGGCCTGGAGGGTTTTTTCGGCAAGCTGCCGCATGCCTTCGCGCACGTCGGCGGGCCAGGCCTTGTCGTGGTTCTCGGCTATCAGCGAGAACAGGAAGGCGGCTTCCTCCATCGCGTCGGCAATGTCGTCGGCGCGTTCGATCAGCCGTGTAAAAGGCAACCAGCGCGGATTGCGTTCGGCTCGTTCGCGCGAGCGCATGACGAGCAAGTCCGCCTTGCGCTCCCATGCCTTCGCCCGCTTGGCCAGCTTTTCGGCATCCTTGGCGGAACGCTCGTGGCCGTGGGCGATGGCGTCGCGGATTCCTTCGGCCAGCGCATGGCAGAACGAAGCGTGCTCGCTCAACAGAGCGAATTCATCGTGATGGCGCCCGACATGGCGAATGAGTAGAAGGCGGATCGAGTCCGCGATGCGCGATACCGGCTGACGCTGCTGCATCGCCTGCGACGCCATTGCCATCGCCTCGATCAGGAATTCCTGCGCCGGGGCGGCGCCCATCACCGCATCGAGTGTGTCGCCGATGCGGAAGTAGTCGCTGCCGACAGCCTCCATCGCGGCGAATATCAATGCTTCGCCTCCCGCCTCCAGCCAGCCCCTGTGACCGATTTCCCGCCGCGCGCATTCGTTCAGAACGGCGATGGAACCAGCCTTGCCGACGATCTGGCGCAACCGCTTGCGAGCGCGATTCCAATCGATCAGAAAGACGATGCGCGCCCCCAGTCCTTCCAGCGCCTTGAGCAAGGCGGCTTCGTCCGAACATTCAAACGTCGCGGTGCCGATGTAGTAGGCATCTCCTGAATTGAGGCCGTCGGTCATGCGCGAACCGACCGCCGACCATTTCGCGCCGATCTGCGAAAGCATGTCCTGAAAGAATGCGAAGCGCTGCCGATGCAGATCCGAATAGGTCAGCGTCAACACCAGGCCTTCCACCTGCGCGACGAGCACATGCGCATCGTTGGTGCCGATATCGTTCTGGATGAGCAGCCGTTCGCCGTCGCGCGTTGCAGCGGTTTCGAGGCCCGGATGATCGAGCTTCAGCGCCCGTGTGCGATTGAGCCCCCGCATGAAAGCGGAAATCCTCGGCCCATCCTGTTGCGACAATTGCCAGATATGGGCACCGTCGATCGTCTCGCCGGAGAGTTGCGCCGCCAAATGGTTGAGCGCCTTGTGCAAATCCATGACCAGCAGGTGGAAGCTGTCCTCGTCGCCGCGTTTGCCGCTGGTCAGCGCCTTCAATTGCGCCGGGTCGAGCTCGGTTCCAAGACGGTCGACCCACCGGCACCACTGGTCGACGCGCGCGGAAAGGGTGAGATCCGGGTCTTCGGCGCTGCCCTGGATCGGGCGCGCCATGATGCGCAGGTCATCGCGCAGCTTCTGCGCCAGCTTGGGCAGGTTAGCGAGATGGAGCGTCGAAGCCTCGAGATAAGCGGAAGCAGGGAGTTCGATGATCCATGGCGCATCGATATGCGCCGAGGAATATTCCCGGTGAAGGTCGAGTTGCGCCGTTCCCGGATGATCGGCCTGGTCGCGGGCCGCCTGCAGCACGGTGAGATAGAATTTGAGCCGGTCGTTGGCCGCCAGCGCCGACTTGATCCAAGCCGGGCGCAAAAGCTCGGTCTGCCCGAGCGCGGCGACGACACCGGTCTTCTCCATGTTCGAAACTCCGGGATGATTTGTGCGGGCTTCAAATGTTGATGTGTTGTAATGGAAATAAACATTCGTGGGTCGCCTTCGGCCTTGATGTGGATCAAAAGCAGCTATCGAGTTACGCGGATAAGTTTCGCTCGGGTGATTTGAGCGATTCTAAAATAATTAATCGACTAATATATTTTTGACTTAAAGCCATGAATTGCGGATGGATTCATCATTTTTCCCTCCTGCCGTCCAAGTCTCGCTTTATGCCGCTATCGCCTCCTGGCGGAAAATCACACCGGACGATCTGAGGGCACACTGTGGCAAGATCATTGACCGCGGCGCTGCAGCGACGGCTATCCATGTGCGAGACATTCTGAAGCAGGCCTATGCGTTATCGATCCCAGCAAGGAGAGAAGGTTGCCAATCCTGGGGACGACGTCGGGGACGGCATCAATAGCAACCTTGGTGCCGAAAGACCGCTCGCTTTGCTCAAGCGGCTCGAGCCGCAAGGCGAAGGCCGGCCGTGCCCCTCAACTGGGGGCGGCTTCAGCCGGCGGTGCAATGCGAAGCGGTGCTCAAGCGGACAGCTCCGCCTGAAGCCGTCCTTGTGGCTGTCCCAAGCGGAGCACCAGTTCCGGCAACAGGCTGGCTGGGACGGTCATCCATCAATTCTCGCTGTGCGCGGAATGTCCGGTTTGCGCGGGATGATCGCCGTCGATCCACTGGACGATCATCCGGAATTGCACCTTCGCTTCCGAATACGTGCGATAGAAGTCGAGAAGTTCTCCCGTGGGTTCCGACAAGCGTTGGAAGCCTGAAATAAAGGCGACGACCGCGCCGATCGTCGTCTGCCCACGGATCACAAGATAGCCGCCAACGATCAGGACCATCAGCGACCCCACCGCGTTGGCTATATTCAGCAGCGTCTTCAGCCCGAGTTTCAACAAATAGAATTCAATGCGGTTGCTGAAGATCATGCGTATGGTGCGAAAGGCTGCTCGGCGCTTCGTCGAGTGGCTGCCGAAGGAATCGACTGCTTGGTTGCCTAGCTTGCGGACCAGTGCGACCTGCCGTTCCACGAGTGTGTTCAAGTCCTTCTGCATGTAAAGCGCAAGCAGGATCTGCGGCATGAGTGACACGCCGCTGACCAGAGCGATTACCGGCTGCATGTAGATCATGTAAGATACGACGGAGATCATCACCGTGATGTTGACTACGCATTCAGAGACGCTGGTGCCGACAAATCCGCCAACATAGTCTATCTCGTTGCCGATGATGCTGGCGGTCTGACCACTCCTTGCGTGCTCGCGCGCGGACCTTTGCGTGGCGACCAGCGCGAGTTGGTCGCGGGCCGTCTTCACTACGCTCTCTCCGACCCAGCCCTGATAGACGATTAGCGCGTATTTCAGCCCCGCATGCAGGAGTATAGCCGCAAGATACAGACCGGCGAGCATCAGGAGCGCCCGTACGTTCTTGTCGGCAACCGCCACATCGACGACGCGTCTCTGCAGGTCGATGGGGATGAAGTTGGCCAAGGCAACCGAAATTGCGATCACGCTGACATAGACCTGATGCATGCCGCTGGCGCGCCGGACAAAACTTGGAAACTTCTCGCCAGGGCGCATCACATTGGCCGTCGGCTCAAACGGGGTGACACGCCGCGCAATCGTCGCGAAAATTCCGCTCACCTTGGGTGCGCCTCCGTCGCCTCCATTCCCGGTTCAGCCGATACGGGCAACGCACTCTGTCGGTGACCAGCTGAACGGGAATCCTCAATCAGGCTGGGAGCTGTCGCTCGGCGATGCCTCGCGCTCCGGCATGGTCCCGGGTGGTGCCCATCGTGCTCGAAGAAGAGCCTCTTCGACCATTGCGAGACCAAGGCATAGGCGATCGTGATGCGCTTCAACGCGTCGAGCGTGCGAGACGCGCTGTATACCTGACTGAAGCCGAGACCGCAGCCCGCTAGGATGATTGCTTTGATGACGACGGTCTCGCAGCCTTCACCAACAGCACCGGAAACGATCGCCACGACAATCAGGATCAGAACCAGCGGATTGCGATACTGCCGCAACAGGACCGCCAGCGCTTGTTCTCGCCGATGATCGGCGAACGTGTTTGGCCCGTGGCGCGAAAGTCCGTTGCGCGCCTCGGTCGAAGTCAGCTCGGTAGGCCCAGAGCGGCATTCCTGCAGCACCTCGATAGCCGGTCGCGACCTGCGGCGCTCACACAAGCCGCGCCGCGTTGGGAAGGCTGAGTCCTCGATCATCGCGGTTTGATAGCGAATAAGGCCGAGAACCCCCTTGATCGACATCAAGGGGGAGAATTCACGATCGGAGCGGGAGCAGGCGGGCCGCACGATAGGTGGCTGGGGCGCTCAGGGCGTTGCGTGAACCCGGACCATCGAGCTGCCGGAGCCGCTGTGAGCACAGGCTTACCAAGGGAGCAGATCGGTAAAGTAAAGCTCCACAGGAAACTTCAACGCGGCTTCGGCCCAGGGGTGTTCGAATTGATGCTGCGCTTCAAACTTGAACGAGGAACACGGTCCTGTTCTCGCAGTCACGACTTTGCCGCACAATGCGTTCGCATCATCGAGCCGGTCGAGGGTCGGCTGACCGCCGACCGGCCCAATTCAACTATTCATAGCGTCGCGCAGCTGGGTTGAACTTCATGCTCCAGCTGTGTCGCCCCTGCGAAACGGTCACGCGCCTAGTTTCGTTGGCCGTCCGGCAGCCCAGACGGTTCCGTGAAGGGCTGGCCAAGGTGAATGGACTGGGGCGGCAGCGCGCCGGAAGTCGAGAAGGGCTCCGCCGGCGAAACCTCGCCGCCTGCGGGCACGGCATGATCCGGGAATTGCTGTGCGGCCATTTCCTGGGTCCACACAGCGAGGACGCTCTGCTGGGTCGCCTCGGCAACGATGCAGTAGCCTCTGGGGTCGAGGATCGAAAGCACGGCATGATCGTCATTGCGCGCCAGGCGGAAGGCTCGGTCGATCACGTCCAGGCAAGCGGCCAATTGCCGAGCGTTTGGGAGACGCGTGTTACGCAGCATGTCGGAAAGCCGGAAAGCCTCCAGGCCTCGCTCGGTAATGTTCGTTCCCTCGCGGCCCAGCTCGAAGAAGACGCCAACGACAGGCAGCATGCTGCGGATCGAAGCGTAGATTGCCATGGCTTCCTGCGGGCTGCAGGCGGCAAGATGCGGCGCCTCCGGCGGACCTGGTTCCGCAGAGGGACCAAGCCCCAGCGAATGCGCGATTTCATGTTCCAGCCATTGCCGGACTTCCGGCGGAGCGGTTCGGATCTGTTCGGGGCTCAAGGTAATGCCGACCATCGCAGCGTCTCCCATTGGTTGCTCACGACATCAAGACAGCTTGCGAACGCAATGACCTTGACCGGCATCAAGGCCGACAACCGAAGGGTCGCCTCGGCGCTGAGCTATAAAAGAGAGAAATGCGAGCCCAGGAACACGAGAAACTGGCCGGTGATCAGAGGAATCTTCAGGACAGGGCCGTCCTCGCCGCTGTCTTGAATCGGCAGTCCGCGCACGCACGGATGCGTCTTCAGGACCTCCCTCCAGATCGTTGGAAAGTCCGATCCCTTCTTCCTTTCGGCGTTGCACGCATCGACGAGCCTCGCAATGGTGTTGATCATTGATCGGAATTACCTAAGCGCCTGATTCGAAAACGTATGACCGAGAATTCCGGCAAGAGGTTTGATTTCGATCAAAAACGTCGGGCGCAGTCTCTCACAATGGCACCCACACGCTGCCCTGCTTGCGGTAACGGCGCTTCACCGCGGCCCATGCGACCCGGTGAGCGATCTCCTCGCGCCTCTCCCCACGGTCTTCATATTCGTCCCAGGCACTGTTGAAGGCGGCGCGATAGATCTCCTGGGCGTGCCCGGGAAGATGCTCGCTGATTGACGGCGGAAGATCCTCGATCGACGCATATGGCATGGATGCGTTCCACATTTTGACGAGGGCGAACCCCGGTCACCTTGGAAGCGGTCGCCCGCACGGCCGCCTTTTCTTGTAGGGCTGACGAAGGCACATGCCTTGATCTCGCGCAAAGCCATGGCCAGGCCTGGCGCTTCGGGAACCTGATCCTAGCTGGGAAAAAGCATCATAATCGACGCTCCCGCCATGAGCGCTGTTGCAATCCAGCCGAGAATGATGATCGGCCGGCTGGAAGTGAAAGGCCCCATGACGGATCGGCTTGAAGCGAGCAATATGACCACCACCATGAGCGGCACCGCTACAACGCCGTTGATGACGGCGCTCCAGAACAGGGCCTTCATCGGGCTGATGGGAAGATATTGGATGGCCAGCCCTGCAAAGACGCTTACTGCGATGACGCCATAGAAGCCGCGGGCATCGCTGGCCTTGAGCTCAAGGCCTTCTTGCCATCCCATGGCTTCCGCCAGCGCATATGCCGCCGAGCCCGCCAGGACGGGCACGCCGATCAATCCAACGCCCAGTATCCCGGTTGCAAAAAGCACAAAGGCCAAATCGCCTGCCAGCGGCCGCAGGGCGCTTGCCGCCTGCGCGGCGGTTTCGATGTTTGTCACGCCTGCGGCGTTGAGCGTTGCCGCGGTCGCCAGGATGATGAAATAGGATGTCAGATCCGAGTAGAACATGCCGCTCCAGGTATCCCAGCGCAACCGGCGGAATTCGCGCTCGGATGGCGTCGCCTCCTCGAGGAGCGATCGTGCGCCTTTCATCTCCTCGACCTCCTCGGAAGCCTGCCAAAAAAAGAGGTAGGGACTGATCGTCGTGCCGAAGATGGCAACCGCCACGGTGGCTGTGTCGGCATTAAGCGTCAGCTTGGGCCACACGGTGCGAAGGGCCACCTCGCTCCATGGCACGTGCACCGTGAAGAGCACGGCGGCGTAGGCGAGAAGCGATAACGTCAGCCATTTGAGGAAACTGACATAGCGATGATACGGAACGAACACTTGCAGGACCAGCGTGGCGAGCGTGAAGAACAGCGTGGCCAGATGCCTGTTCACGCTGGTGACAAGCTCCGCGACCTCTCCCATGGCCGCAATGTCGGCGGCAATGTTCAGCGTGTTCGCCGCCAGAAGCAGCACAACGACGAATCTAAGCACGACCGGCGGGAACGACGCCTTTATATTGGCGGCAAGCCCCTTGCCTGTAACCCGGCCGATGCGGCCGCACATCGACTGGACCGCAGCCATCAGCGGAAAGCAAAGCGGCATAGTCCAAAGCATGTTGAGACCGAATTGCGCGCCCGCCTGCGAGTAGGTCGCAATTCCGCTCGGATCGTCGTCGGCCACGCCGGTGATCAAACCCGGACCGACACGAGCGAGAGGATGTTCTCTCAGCCGGCCGATCAGACCCCTCAATTTGGCGGAGACGGGGGCTTCTTTGATATTCTGGTCGACGTTCATGGCTGTGGCTTCGCTTGGGCTGCCGAGGCGGCGAGCTGCCACAGCGCTACATCGTCAAGCGCGGATCTCCTTGACTTCGCTCAAAGTCTGGAAGGCGCGGCACGGCTAGGCTTCTGAAGCGGCCGAGAAGCAACCGAACCGTCGACGCCTGCCGATCCGCCGCCGAAGCAGCACGACCCCGCCGGAGACAGGCATGGACAAGAAGCATAGTTTCAACATCGGCTACTTCATCTTCGCGCTGGTCCTGGTCGGCCTGTTTCAGGTCTGGCTCGGTTGGCGGGACGTCGCGCAGCTCCCTTACAGCGACGTCATGAGGATGGTCGGCGAGGGCAAGGTCGCCTCGGTGACGCTGACCGAAACGACCATCCAAGGCCAGTTCAAGGAGTCGCAGGGCGGCAAAAGCCTTTTTGTCGCCGCACGCGTCGATCCGGCTTCGGCCGAAGTCTTCGAGAGGGCCGGCGTGAAGGTGTCGGGCGGCACCGACAGCAATTGGCTGACGACCATATTGTCGTGGATCCTGCCGGCGCTGCTCTTCTTCGGCTTCTGGATGTTTCTTTTTCGCGGCTTCGCCGAACGGCAAGGCATGGGCGGACTGATCAACATCGGCAAGTCCAAGGCCAAGGTCTATGTCGAGAGGCAGACCGGCGTGACCTTCGACGATGTCGCCGGCGTCGACGAGGCCAAGCTCGAGCTCAAGGAAATCGTCTCCTTCCTGAAGGACAAGGACAAATATGGCCGGCTTGGCGCGCGTATCCCCAAGGGCACTCTCCTGGTAGGGCCGCCTGGCACCGGCAAGACATTGATGGCGCGCGCGGTGGCGGGCGAGGCGGGCGTGCCCTTCTTCTCGATCTCCGGTTCCGAGTTCGTCGAGATGTTCGTCGGCGTCGGCGCCGCACGTGTTCGAGATCTGTTCGAGCAGGCAAGGCAGGCCGCGCCATGCATCATCTTCATCGACGAGCTGGACGCGCTCGGGCGGGCGCGCAGCCCTTTCGCGGGCTATGGCGGGGCTGACGAGAAGGAGCAGACGCTGAACCAGCTCCTGTCGGAGTTGGATGGGTTCGATCCCCGCATCGGCATTGTGCTTCTTGCCGCAACCAATCGGCCGGAAATTCTCGATCCGGCGCTAACCCGCGCCGGCCGCTTCGATCGCCAGGTGGTGATAGACCGGCCCGACCGGAAGGGACGCCAGGCCATCCTCAAGGTCCATGTCCGCAGCGTTGCGGTGGCGCCGGGCGTGGACATCGGCGAGGTGGCAGGCATCACGCCGGGGTTCACGGGCGCCGACCTCGCCAATCTCGTCAATGAAGCCGCGATCTTCGCCACCCGGCGCAATGCCGACAAGGTGACGATGGATGATTTCACCAACGCGGTGGAACGTATCGTCGCCGGTTCCGAGCGCAAGAGCAGGCTGCTCAATCCGGCGGAGCGCGAGAGAGTCGCGTATCACGAAATGGGACATGCGCTTGCGGCAGCCGCGCTTCTCAAGACGGATCCCGTGCACAAGGTGTCGATCATCCCGCGCTCGATCGGCGCGCTCGGCTACACCATGCAGCGCCCGACCGACGATCGGTTCCTGATCACCCAGGGCGAACTGAGGGAGCGGATGATCGCCCTTCTGGCAGGCCGGGCAGCGGAAGATATCGTCTATGGCGAGGTCTCGACCGGGGCCGCCGATGATCTGGCCAAGGCAACGGATGTGGCGCGCCAGAGCGTCACGCGGTTCGGCATGAGCCCGTCCTTGGGACAGGCCGTTCTCGAGGAAGAGAAGCAACAGTGGCTGGGAGACGGGTCACTGCGCAGGCGCGATTATTCCGAGGCCACCGCTCGCGAAGTCGATCTCGCAATCCGCCAGATGCTCGACGAAGCCTTCGCGGCGGCGCAGGACCTGCTCCGATCCCGGATGGCCGACCTGAAGGCCGGGGCCAGTCTCCTTCTCGAGCGCGAGACGATAACGCCTGACGATTTCCCGCCTCTGCGTCGTGCGATCATGATTGCTCCTCCTGCCAAGAAGGTGGCGGTGGCACTGGCGTAACGAGCGATAAACGCGGCGGCGACGAAGTCTGCCGCGGCGCAATCTGATCCGCACCCGCCACTGTTACCTTTGGTTTTTGCGGTTGCTGCCGCGATGCGACCAATGACGATGGAGCGATTTCATGCGGCACGCGCACTCAGCTCAGCCAAGACCAAACCGGCATCAGCTCGACATCAGCCGGTTGAGCCAGACTTCGTCGAGCAGCGAACGGGTAACGCCGCCGAACACCCATTCCCTCACACGACTATGTCCGTAGGCGCCCGACACGACCAGTTCGGCGCTGACCGAGGCGAGGAAATCGATGAGGCGGTTGGCCTCGTCATCGTCCGTCTTGATGATTTCGGTCCGCGCCCTGATGCCGTGGCCCGCCAGGAAGCTCGCCGTGTCCTTGACGCCCTCCCTGATCCAATCGTCCGGATTGTGATCGACCGCCACGATGGTGACCTCGTTGGCCATGGTCATCAGCGGCACCGCGTCTGCCACTGCGCGCCTCGCTTCGGGCGTGTCCTTCCAGGCGATTACGACCTTGCCTGTCGACAGAGCCGTGGCTCCATCGGCCGCAACCAGCACCGGTCTGCCGGCGCGCAACACCAGGCTGCCAGGATCGGCCGTGCGGTAGGAATCGCCCGTGGATGCGCCCTGCGGGGCGCTGGTGACGATCAGGTCGGCGAGGCGTGAATTCCTGGCGAGGGCATGATCCGGGTTCTCGATCGCGCCGCGCCAATCGGTCTTGACCGCTCCGGCGACCAGACTGTCGAACTCGCCGCGCCGATCCTTCAGCCGTTGCCGGATTTCATCCCTCGACTGCTCCCAAATCTCCGCCGCAACGGCCGCGCCCTCGGGGGCCATCGTCACCGGCAGTGGAGCATCGGCGCCGCAGAAGCCTATCAGGCGTGCGTCAAAACGTTTGGCAAGGTCGATAGCGACCCGCGTCAGCGGTTCAATCGACCCATCTATGCCCAAGTTCAGGAGAATGGATTTGTAGCTCATCGGACGCGCTTTCGATCTGAATGTCTTCGACGCGCCGGAAGCTAGCTTATGGGCAGGACCTTACCTTGATGCCGATCAAAAAGTGCCTCCCAAGCCGTCAAGGCATACGGGATTCGAAATGGATCACTTCGCCATCCACAATGAAGGCGCCGTTGCCGATGTGATGGATTGTTCTCGGCCTCGGCCGCCCCGGATCGACCCAGGCTTTGACAACCTGGAGGACGAACAGATTGTATCTGTTGACCAGGCGCGTATCGACGACGCGGCATTCGAGATTGGCGAAGCATTCGGCCACCAGCGGCGCCGACACCTGCTCGGCTCGTAGCGGCGTTAGCCAGGTCGTCGCGAATTTGTCCGTGTCGCGACCGGAGCAGTTGCCGACCTTGACGACCTTCTCCGCGAGCTCGACAGCGGGGATCGCGATCACGCATTCCTTCGTTTCCCGCAATGCGGTGAACGAGAAGTCGTCGCTCGACACGACGCAGGCGAGCGTCGGTGGCGTAAACTCCATCATCATGTGCCAGGACATGGTCATCACATTCGCGCGGCCTTGCCTGGACCTGGTCGTCAGCAGAACGACCGGACCGGGTTCGATGAGCCGATATACGTCGGCAAGCGGCAGTTCCTTCATCCCGTTCCTCGCTGCGCATCCGCAACACTTGTTCTGGTCGACTTGTCGCCGCCAATGCCCTTCTTCGCCTTGATCACGGTCAAAAGCTGCGAAGCGGGTCGGGGATGGGGCGGCGCTCGAAGCGGCATGGCAAGCGATTTCCGATTGATCACGATCAATGCCGGTTTGAACCGGTCCTGCGATTTTCGAGCAGGACCAACGAGGGGCTCATAGTGTCAGCGGAAGAATTCTCCTTTGGGGCGCCGTGCTCTGCCTCGCCTTTCTCGCTGGAGCCGCGATCTATTTCGAGCCGCCTTCGTCCAAGAGAGGCGGGCGCCCGTCGGTCGGCTATCGCTTCGAACGCCGCTCGCGGTCTCGCCAGCCGAAAACAAGACATTGAATCCAAGAGCGAAAGGAAAAACGTCATGATCTGGAATGCAGAAGAATTTCGCGCGCCGGAGTTGCTCCCCTTCGCCAAAACCGGACAGAAATTCATGCGAGCCACCGCCACTCTGCAGGCGCATTCTGTCCGTGCCCTCCTGCGCTGCCAGATCGAAGGCGCATCCTTCCTCAAGCGGCGGTTCGAGGATGACCTGAAACTCCTCGATAAACTGACCGGCGGCGACGAATTCGTCGATGCCTTCGACGTGTTCGCGAACTTTGTCCAGAATGCCACTTCCGACTATGCGAACGAGGTCGGCAAGTTCGCTTCCATCGGCGCCAAATTTGCCTCGGAAACGGCCGGGCGGGTTCGGAAGGAGGCAGAAACGACCGTCGACGACATGGCCGCGGCAACCCTTGCGACCTGAAATGTTGCGACCAGGAAAGAGCAAGCGGAGCCCGACCGCTGATCGGTCCTTCGTCTTGAACGCTCGCGCCAAGGCGGAGAAGCGGCGGACGCTGCGGAAATCCGGGCATGATGAGGCCGTGACCGCGGTCGGTGACCCCGCGCTGCCACTGCCGGACGATGAAGCCGGGAGCATCTTTCGCGATGTCGATCGGCTCTCGCATGCCTTGCTGGCGGCCTCCACCGCAGGCATTTCGCCGATCAGCCTCCTGCAAGCTTGGCAGGACTGGCTGCTGCACATGTCCGCATCACCTGGCAAGCAAGGGGAGGTCTGCGCCAAAGCGGTCGAAAAGGTCGCGAGGTTGAGTGATTTTCTTTTCCGCTGCGGGCTCGGAATGGGAGCCGCTGCGCCAACGATCATGCCCTTGCCGCAAGACAGAAGGTTCCAGCACCAGTCGTGGCAGGCCTTCCCCTTCAACGCCATGCAGCAAGCCTTCCTGCTTTCCCAGCAATGGTGGCACAATGCGACCACCGGCCTCCCCGGCGTTACCAGGAAGCATGAGCGGTTGGTAGAGTTCTACAGCCGGCAAATCCTGGACACGGTCTCACCGTCGAATTGCCCCGTGCTCAATCCCGAGGTCATCGACAGGACCGTTCGGGAAAACGGCACCAATTTCGTCAGCGGCGCCAATAACTTGGTCGACGACCTGCTTCGCCTGATCGACGGCAGGCCGCCGACCGGCGCGGAGAGCTTTCGGCCCGGCATGGAAGTCGCCGTCACGCCCGGCGAGGTCGTCTTCCGCAACGAACTGATCGAGCTCATTCGCTTTGCTCCCATGACGGGCGCGGTGAAGGAGGAGCCGATCCTCATCGTCCCGGCCTGGATCATGAAATACTACATTCTCGATCTTTCGCCGCGCAATTCGCTCGTTCGCTATCTCGTCCAGAGCGGCTTCACCGTCTTCTGCATATCCTGGCGCAATCCGGGTACCGATCAGAGCGGACTCTCATTGGACGACTACGGGCGTCTCGGCGTGATGGCGGCCATGGATGCAGTCGAGGAGGCGACCGGGAGCAGCCGGATCCACGGCGCGGGCTACTGCCTTGGCGGGACGCTGCTGTCGATTGCCGCGTCGGCAATGGCGCGCGACGGCGATCATCGGTTCGCCAGCCTGTCGCTTTTCGCGGCGCAGGTCGATTTCGAAGAACCAGGCGAACTCGGCCTCTTTATAGACGAAAGCCAGATCGCCCTGCTCGAGGACATGATGTGGGTCGAGGGCACCCTCGATCAGCGCCGCATGGCTGGCGCCTTCCAGATGCTTCGCTCGCAGGACCTTATCTGGTCACGCATCGTGCGCGAATATCTGCTCGGCGAGCGCGCTCCGATGACCGACCTGATGGCCTGGAATGCCGACTCGACCCGGATGCCGTTCCGCATGCAGTCGCAATATTTGCGGCAGCTTTACCTGGGCAACGATCTTGTCGAGGGGCGCTTTCGCGTCGGCGGCAGGCCGGTTCATCTGGAAGACATTGGGTCGCCGGTGTTCGCGGTCGGCACCGAGACGGATCACGTCGCGCCGTGGCGCTCGGTATTCAAGCTGACTTATCTCCTCGACACCGACATCGACTTCGTGCTGACCAGCGGTGGGCACAATGCGGGCATCGTTTCCGAGCTTGGCCACCCCGGTCGTTCCTACCGGCGGCTCAGTTGCCGCCACGCGGATATTCGTCCGGACGCGGATGAATGGGCGAAGAACGCGACCGTGACATACGGCTCCTGGTGGCCGGCCTGGGTTGAATGGTTGACGCGCTACTCCAGCCGCGAGGTCGCGGCCGACCGGTCCGACGCCGCAGCCGGCTTGAAGGCGATTTGTGCGGCACCTGGCACGTATGTCCTTGAGCGATAGAGCTTTTTCGACAGTTTGAGCCAGGTCAAGGCGCGGCGTCCATTCGTCGCGTATTGGTATGCCATGAAACGTCGAACAGCGTTCGAGATCCTGCCGTTGGCAGTCGCCTTCGCATTGCCTGCCTGGGCGGGCGATAATTCGCAGATTGCCTATGGCAAGAGGCTGGTCGAAACGAACTGCGCGCGCTGCCATGCAATTGGCTCGACCGGCGCGAGCACCCACCCTGATGCTCCGCCTTTTCGTTCATTGCACCTGCGCTATCCGATCGAAGACCTCCAGGAGGCCCTGGCGGAGGGAATTTCCACTGGCCACCCGGACATGCCCGAGTTCGTGGCCAGCCCTGATCAGATCGAGGCGATCATCGCCTATATCGGGAGCCTCGATCGATGATCGGGGCCATTCAGACCGGCATTCCAGGGCTTGGGCGACGCGCGATCGGCGGAAGAGAAAGCGCTTAAGACGAAGAGGAGATGTCGGATGAAACGCGGAATCGGAAGTGCGGACGCCGAGACGCCCGAGTTGGCAATTCCCGTCCGGAAAGTCTGCTTCATAATCGCCAAGGCACATGAGTTCGACGTCAAGGTTGCCGTTACCGAGCCTGATACGGGATCCAATCCCACGGACGACAACGAGGTTGCGGTGCTTCAGGACCATGACGATGATCCTGTGCGTGAAGAGCTTGGCTCGCTGATTTCGGAGCTCTCCATCGACGAGCAGGTCGACCTCGTGGCGTTGACGTGGCTCGGCAGGGATGACGGCCAGACGGCTGATTGGGAAGAGGTCCGCCAGCAGGCCGCCTACGCTCACAACAAACGCACGGCCCGCTATCTGTGCGGCAATCCGCTCCTGGGCGATCACCTCGAGGCCGGGCTCGATGCCCTCGGCCTGTCTTGCTCCGGCTGAGCCGAACTTGATGCGCATCAAAGCAAGAGGATTTCGACCGTGCTGATCTACCGGCCTGTCATGGAGTCCGGGCATGATCTACACGACAATACTGGTTCAACTCGACATCGATGCACCGGCGACGCCACGTCTCGTTTTCGCGCAGGAGATAGCGAGGAAATTCGAGGCCGATCTTATCGCCATGACGGCGGGCGAGCCCTCCACGCTGGTGTCGCCGAGCGAGTCCTCGCCGGACGTGGCGGAGGTTTTGGGTCGTCGGATCCTTGAACTCGAGGAGCGCATCAGGAAGCTCAAGGAGGAGTTCCTCGCCGTCGTCGGAAACAACGAGCGCGCATCATGGCGTGCCGAACTCGACGATCCCACGCGCGCGGTCGCCCTGCATGCGCGAGCGGCCGATCTGGTGATCACCGGCGCGCCGCCTGCCGCCGCCGCCGGCGACTTCCAAAGGACGATCGATCCGGGCGCATTGATTCTCTCCACGGGCAGGCCGGTTCTGTTTGCCGCCGACGATCTCAGCCTCCTTAAGGGTGACAAGGTGATGGTCGCCTGGAAGGATTGCCGCGAATCGCGGCGGGCATTGGTCGATGCGATGCCTTTCCTGCGCAATGCCAAGGAGGTGACGGTTTTCAGCGCTGCGGAGGAGGGGGCGCTCGTCGCGCGACATGGCACGGCCGATGTGGTGCGCTTCCTGATGAAACACGGTGTGCAGGCCCGCTCCGAGTTTCTGGAAAGCGACGGATCATCGGCCGGTGACGCCATTGTCATTGCGGCCGATCAAATCGGAGCCGATCTCATCGTGGCCGGTGGCTATGGCCATAGCCGGTTCCGGGAATGGGCCTTCGGAGGCGCAACGCGATCCCTGCTCAGATCGGGCTCATTCCACAGGCTGCTGTCGAACTGAACAGCAATGGCACCGATGTGCCTGCCGGTATATTCATCGAAGGAGATGAGGCCAATGCAGCTCTTGGCGTCTTTGTTCTTACCGACTTATCCGGACCCGCCCGGACCCAAGGTAGTGTCCAACGCGGTGGCGGTCGCCAGGCAGCTCGACGCCACGCTGGATGCGGCAGTCATCAACGTCGACATTCCAGATGTTTCGAACGCGTTGTCCGGCTTTCTGCTCGACCTTCCGGCCAAGATCCGAGAGGTCGAGGCTGCCAGCAGGAATCGTGGCAAGGCATTGCTGGAGGCGGCGGCGGCCGAGGCTTCGCGATGCAACGTGACCTTGACCAGGCAGCAGTTTAAAGCACAGCCGGCCCTGATGGGAGAGGCCGCCGCCGCTGAAGCACGCTACTTCGATCTTTGCATGGTAGGCTGGTCGCCGGACAATGACGCAGCCCGGATGACGGCCGAGGCGATCGTGTTCAGCTCGGGCCGGCCGGCTTTGATCCTTCCGGATGCGAAGGACATCGGGGTGCTTGGCCATGTCGTGATAGCCTGGGATGGCAGCCGCGTAGCCGCTCGTGCGGTCGCCGACGCCAGGCCGTTCCTTGAGCGGGCGTCGGCGATATCGATCGTTACCGTGACGGATGAGAAGACGCTGCCAAGGCAGGATATCGGTGAACGGCTTGCACAGGGGCTTGGGGCGCGCGGCTTGCAGGCGAAGGCGGCGTCTATCCAAACCGGCAAGGCTGAAATTGGGATTGCCCTCCAGGAACATGCCCTGAAGATCGGCGGCAGTCTGCTCGTCATGGGCGGATGGGGCCATTCTCGCCTGAGAGACTTTGTGCTCGGCGGAGCGACGGAAGACATTCTGTCGGATTTGCGCTTGCCGGTGTTGATGTCGCACTAATGCATGTCGCCAAAAGTGCGCAGCGGTTTTGGGAGAACGACATGCATCAAGGCGCGTTGCTTGAATCCGCTTAAGCGCGATGCGCTTTAGAGTCCCCGATAGGGGATCAGGAAACCCCACGCCTTTAGGCGGCTGGGATTGCGACGTTTGCAGTGTAGATTGGCTGGATGGAAGCTTACAAGCGCGGCAGCCATACGGTTTGGGACTGTAAATATCACCTGGTGTGGGTGACGAAGTACCGCTACGCGGTGCTTGGCGGCGACGTTGGAAATCGATGCCGGGAACTGCTGCGCGAGACGGCGCAAGCGCATGAGATGGTGGTGCACGCCGGGTCGATCAACCGGGACCATGTGCACATGCTGGTATCGATCCCGCCGAACCTGTCGGTATCGCGTGCGGTGCAATACCTGAAGGGGCGCAGTTCGCACAAGCTGCTGAGCGAGTTCGGGATATTGCGCAAGCGCTACTGGGGCCAGCACTTGTGGGCGAGGGGTTACTGGGCGGCGACGAGCGGGAACGTTACCGACGAGATGTGGGTTGAGTACATCAAGAACCAGACACCACCTGAGCCCGACGACAACTTCAACGTGACATGAGTTGGCGCCAGTCCGCCGGCGGGCGGACCGATCCGGCTTTAAGCCGTAACCTGAAGCCACCGCCTTGTAGGCGGTGGAGCATTCACGCGTAGCCACCCTCGAAGATTTGGACCTGAGCGAATGCCGAGGGCCGCCGCAACCAAGCATCAAGCGAACGAAATGGAACTGGGCACTTCCATCCCTCGCGGCCTCAGCGAGGCCGACGCGCGGAGCAGACTTCTGGCCGAGGGACCGAACGAGCTACCCAGATCCGGACGGCGCACGCCATTGAGAATCGCCCTCGAGGTCGTGCGCGAGCCTATGCTTGCGCTCCTGCTCGGTGGTGGCGCGGTCTATCTCCTGCTTGGCGATCTGCGGGAGGCATTGATCCTGCTGTGCTTCGCCACTTTGTCGATTGCGATAACCATTATCCAGGAAGCGCGCACCGAACGCGTCCTGGAAGCCCTTCGCGATCTCACAAGCCCTCGCGCCCTGGTCGTGCGCGATGGCCAACACCGGCGCGTTGCCGGTCGCGACGTGGTGCGCGGCGACATCGTCATGCTTGCCGAGGGAGACCGTATCCCCGCCGATCTGTTGCTGGTCCAGGGCCGTGATCTTCAAGTCGACGAATCCTTGCTCACCGGCGAATCCGTTCCGGTGAGGAAGACGGCCGCCATGGCCCCAGACCGGACGGTCAAACACCGGCCGGGCGGCGATGACGTCCCCGCCGTGTTTTCCGGATCGCTTGTCGTTCGCGGCTCAGGCATCGGCGAAGTGGTGGCGACCGGAACGCGAACGGAAATCGGGGCAATCGGGCAGGCGCTGAGCAGCTTGGAGAGTGAGGCGCCGCGCCTGCAAATGCAGACAAGGCGTCTTGTAAGACTGTTCGCCTTGGCCGGCGCTTTCGTCAGCGCACTGGCGGTGTTGCTATATGGCTGGCTGCGAGGCGGATGGCTTGACGGGATATTGGCGGGCATTGCGCTGGGCATGTCGATGCTTCCGGAAGAGTTTCCGATGGTGTTGACGATTTTCATGGCCATGGGCGCTTGGCGCATATCCCAGGTGCGGGTGCTGACCCGCCGAGCCGCGGCAATCGAAACGCTTGGATCCGCAACTGTCCTGTGCACCGACAAGACCGGAACGCTGACCAAGAACCAGATGGCCGTTGCAGAGTTGAGGACGCCTGGCGGAGGCATCTTCTCGCTTCTGAAGACCTCGGGCGTCGTTCCGGAGGCATTCCGCGACCTTGTCGAGCTTGGTGTGCTCGCGAGTGCCGAGGTTCCTTTCGATCCTATGGAAAAGGCGTTTTACGAGCTGGCGGCTGAAAGGCTGCCAATGCGCCCGGGCAATCGGCAGTTGGTTCGCTCCTACGGACTCCGGCCGGAGCTGCTGGCAATGTCGAATGTCTGGCGGACGAGCCCGGGCGATCCGGATTGCCTCATCGCCGCCAAAGGCTCGCCGGAGGCGATCCTGAAGCTATGCCGCTTGGATGAAGGGCAAACCATTGCAATCCGGAAAGACGCTGATGCCATGGCGGCCGAGGGACTAAGAGTCCTGGGGGTGGCGCGTGCGCGACATGCCGAGAGCAGATTGGCCGACGAGCAAACCGGCTTTGCTTTCGAATTCGCAGGCCTGGTCGGCCTAGCTGATCCGCTGCGGCCGGGCGTTCGCGATGCCGTCGCCTCTTGCCGGTCGGCGGGTATCCGTGTGGTTATGATCACCGGGGACTATCCTGCCACCGCGAAGGCCATAGCGCGTGAGGCCGGACTGGACGTTGCGGATATCGTCACCGGAGAAGAGCTGAGGGCGCTGAGCCCAGCAGAGCTTTCACGGGCGGTGAAGACGACGACCGTGTTCGCGCGAATTATGCCCGACCAGAAACTGGCCATCGTGAATGCTCTGAAAGCGAACGGCGAAGTTGTCGCCATGACCGGGGACGGGGTCAACGATGCCCCCTCGCTGAAGGCTGCGGATATCGGCATCGCCATGGGTGGGCGCGGCACTGACGTTGCACGAGAAGCCTCCTCCATCGTCCTTCTGGACGACGATTTCGGTTCGATCGTCGGGACAATCAGGCTGGGACGGCGCATCTACGACAACTTGCGAAAGGCGATGAGCTTCATCTTCGCCGTGCACGTGCCGATCGCAGGACTGGCTCTGATGCCATTGCTGTTCGGCCTGCCCATTCTGTTCGGGCCGATTCACATCGCTTTTCTGGAGATGGTGATAGACCCGGTCTGCTCGCTCGTCTTCGAAGCGGAGGGCGAGGAGGAAGACATCATGAAACGGCCGGCGCGGGATCCGGAGGAAGCGCTGTTTACGCGCCGATTGATGGCATGGAGCCTGGTCCAGGGTGTGCTGGCATGGGCAGTCGTCGCCGCTGTCTTTCTGCTCGGCCTTAACGCGGGAATTTCGGAAAATGAGGTCCGCGCCCTGACTTTCTTTGCCTTGGTGGCAAGCATAGTCGGCCTGGTTTTGGTCAATCGTGCTTTCAGCGCCTCGCTGGTTTCAGCACTATCAAGACCCAATCGCGCCCTTGGCGCGGTCATCGCCGTCGACTCGATAGTGCTCTGCCTGGTGCTTTTGTGGCCATCCGCAAACGGCCTCTTCCAATTTGGACCACCGAGACTGGGCGATCTGGCCGTGGTGCTGGCGGCCGCAATTGGGTTGGTCGCCTTGCTCGAGTTCATCAAATATCGTTCGACTGGGCGGCTGAGTGGCTGACGGGGCAATGCACGTCGAAAGGCCGCAACTTGTGTCTCCACGAGATATACGCGTCGCCGCGCCGGAACGGCGCTCGCGAGCTCGCATGCGGACTCCCGCGGCTTCGCCGAAGGGCGCTTGGGCGGTCGCCGGAATGTGTCGGGGCCCTACATCGACATTTCCGGTTCGAGCGCGCGCTCCTTCGCCGGCTCCGCAATCTCGGTCATGGTCGCTTCCGTCAGGAGCAGGACGCTTGCGACCGAGACGGCGTTCTCCAGCGCGATCCGCACGACCTTCGTCGGGTCGATGATGCCGGCCTCGACCAGATCGACATATTCCTTGCGGCCGGCGTCGAAGCCGAAATTTCCCTTGCCTTCGGTCATCTTGGCGACGACCACGCCGCCGTCGACTGCCGAATTCTCGGCGATCTGGCGCACAGGCATTTCGAGCGCGCGCTTAAGGATCTGGACGCCGGTTCGCTCGTCGCCTTCGCAACGCGCCTCTTCCTCCGCGACCGCACCGATGCAGCGCAGCAAAGCCAGTCCGCCGCCAGGCACTATACCCTCGGCGACAGCCGCCTTGGTGGCGCTGATGGCATCGTCGAGAGCCTCTTTCTTCGACTTCATCTCGGCCTCGGTCGGCGCACCAACCTTGATCACGGCCACGCCGCCGGCAAGCTTGGCAAGCCGCTCCTGAAGCTTCTCGCGATCATAGTCGCTGGTCGTATCGCTGATCTCTCGCCGAATTTGCTCGACGCGCCCTTTGATGGTCTTCTGGTCGCCGCTGCCGCCGATGATCGTGGTGTTGTCCTTGTCGACGACCACACGCTTCGCGCGCCCCAACTGAGCCATCGTGACGTTCTCGAGCTTGAGGCCGATGTCCTCCGAAATGACCTGCCCGCCGGTCAGGATGGCGATGTCCTGCAGCATGGCCTTGCGGCGGTCGCCGAAGCCCGGCGCCTTCACGGCGCAGTTCTTGAACGTACCGCGAATCTGGTTGACGATCAGCGTTGCCAGTGCCTCGCCCTCGACGTCCTCCGCGATCACAAGCAAAGGCGAACCTGATTTCGCCACGGCCTCGAGCAGCTTGATGAGGTCGTTGAGCGAGGAGATTTTCTTTTCAACGATGAGCACGAGTGCGTCTTCCAGCACCGCTTCCATCTTGTCGGTGTCGGTGACGAAGTAGGGGGACAGGAAGCCGCGGTCGAATTGCATGCCTTCGACCACGTCGAGCACCGTCTCGGTGGTCTTCGATTCCTCTACAGTGATGACGCCTTCGCCACCGACTTTCTCCATCGCCTCGCCGATCAACTCACCGATGAGCGGATCATTGTGCGCGGAGATCGTCGCCACCTGTTCCTTCTCGCGCCTGGTCGAGACCGGCCGCGATATCTGCTTGAGCGTCTCGATCGCGCGCTTTGTCGAACGGTCGAGACCGCGCTTGATGTCGATCGCGCTCGCGCCCGCGACCACGTTGCGAACGCCATCGGCGAACATCGCATGGGCGAGAATAGTCGACGTGCTGGTTCCGTCGCCGACCATGTCGCCGGTCTTCTCGGCCGCCTGCCTCAGCATCCGCGCGCCGAGATTTTCCTCCGCATCCTTCAGGTCGAACTCCTTGGCGATCGTCACTCCGTCGTTGCAGACGATAGGCGCGCCCCATTTCTTCTCGATCAGCACCGACTTCGAGCGCGGACCGAGCGTCACCCGCACGGCGTCGGCAAGTTGGGTGGCACCGCGAAGAATCTTTTCGCGTGCCGCTGAGCGGAACAACACCTGTTTGTGAGCCATGACCATCTCCCGAAGTCTGCCAGCTCTTTCCTGCTAACAGCCATTCCTTCGATCGGCCTTGATGCGCATCAAATGCGTTTCCGTTCCTTGTTGACGAGGATCAATGACGGTGGCGCGACATCTGTTGGATGGTGCCGATCCGATCCGGGGAAGCGAACATGCAGACGAATGAAACGCCTCGATACGATGCCAGCGTAAACACCACCGGCTGCTGCCCCAGGTTCAATCCTGAAGGCTGGGACGGGCAAGAACTGCATTTCAAGGACAAGCGATTTCTGAGAGCGACCACCCGCAGCGTCATGCATATCCCGCTGAACATGGGCAACGTGTTCTCGCGCGTTAACAGGCATATCGACGACGCGGGAGCCTCGGACACGGACCAATTCATCGTGCTCAGCCGGGATATTTCGCCCTGGAGCAGCGAGCATCTGTTCTCGGTTGCGAAATCGGTTCCGGGGGAAGAAATGACGACGCTGAGCGGCGACTTTCTGACGAAAGTGTTCGAGGGTCCCTACAGTCAGGCAAGGCAGTGGCACGAGGAGATGCGGCAGATCGCGCGCAATCGAAAATCGGAGCCGGGCGACGTCTATTTCTTCTATACGACGTGCCCGAAATGCGCCAAGGCCTATGGAAAGAACTATGTCGTTGGCGTTACGGCCGTAGCTTAGCACCCGCGCGTCACCGCGTTGCCGTCACGTCCGGGAGACGCAGGTCAGTTTTCGCTCGTCCCTTGCAGGAGCTTTGGCGATGGGTCGAATTGGCGGTTTCCTGCTGGTCGCGCTCATCGCCATGGCGGCCGTGGCCGGTGTGGCCTTCTTGCTTTACGGGAACGAGCTTGGTCGGCTGCGCGACGCCGTCGGCCGAGGCAGTCTGGTCGCCACCCTCGACATCGGCCCGATCGAATACGCCGACAGCGGTGCGGGCATTCCGCTGCTGTCGATCCACGGCGCCGGCGGCGGCTTTGACCAAGGCACTGCTCTTGCTGCCGATCTCGTAGGTGGGGGCTTTCGGGTCATCGCGCCGTCGCGCTTCGGCTATCTGCGCACGCCCGTGCCGCGAGACCCCTCTCCAGCCGCGCAGGGCGACGCGCACGCGGCGTTGCTCTCCAAGTTGAACGTTCCCAAAGTGGTGGTTGTCGGTGTTTCGGCCGGCGCCCGTTCAGCGGTCGAGCTGGCGCTACGGCACCCTGACAAGGTCGCCGCTCTCATTCTGATCGTCCCAGCCCTTCACTCACCCACCAGTCCCGTCGCGGTCAATGTGAGCTTCGGCAACAGGTTCGCATTCTGGGCCGTCAGTGTCGGCGGCGATTTCGCATGGTGGGCCGCCGAGACTATCGCACCGTCGATACTCATTCGCTTTCTCGGCGTTCGACCGGCACTCGTGGCGGCCGCGCCCGAGGCCGAGAGAGCCCGCGTCATGAGCTTCGTCAGGAGCGTCGAACCGCTGTCGCTGCGCTTCCCCGGAATCAATATCGACAGCGCCCCCGAGCTGCATGAGCTGCCGTTGGCAGAAATCACCGCACCGACAATAATCGTCTCCGCGCGTGACGACCTGTTCAACACGCTGCCGTCAGCCGAATTCGCAGCCGCCAGGATCCCCGGTGCCAAACTGGTCGTCTACGACACTGGCGGACATCTTTTGGTCGGACGGGAGCAGGAGGTTCGCAAAGCAGTCCGCGCGTTCTTGGAGGGAGCGGGCGTGATCCCGTGATCCGATAATTCGGACAGCGACGCGCTGCTCAGTATCGGCGTCAGGAGCCGGACGCCGCGCCTCCCTCGGCCTTTCCGTTACGTCCAAGGGTCGGCATTCGCCAACGGACCAGGCCAAGGCCAAGGAGCGCTAGCGCCGTGAAGCCGGCACCCGCCAGGAAGGTCATGCGCGGTCCGAAAAGATCCCAGAGCATGCCGGCCAGCAGGCTGGCAGCCAGCAGCGCGAGCCCGCCCGACAGATTGAACATTCCGAAGGCGGTGCCTCTCAGCTCCGCCGGGGCGGTATCGGCGACGAGCGTTGCCAGAAGCCCTTGCGTGAACCCCAGATGCAGGCCCCAGAGAGCCACGCCGAGCGCAACGCCGGCCAGGTTTCCGGGAAACGCCAACACGATGTCCGCGGCAATCAGGATCAGGAAACCGAGAATGAGCATCGTCAGGCGATTGACCCGATCCGAGAGCACGCCGGCCGGATAGGCCGCGAGCGAGTAGACCACGTTCATGACCACGAGCACCAGCGGCACGAGTACGATCGGCAAACCCATGCCCTGCGCGCGCAGTATGAGGAACGCTTCGCTGAACCTTGCCAATGTGAACACGGTGGCGACGCAGACGACCAGCCAGAAGGGCGACCCCAGCCGCCTGAGCTCGGCCAAGCTCAAGGGAGCATGCACTTCACGCAGGCCGGCCGGCCGGGCGGGCTCATGGACGGCCGCGATCAGCAGCACGACCGCCAGGAGGCCGGGAACGACCGCGGCCCAGAACACGGTCCGGAACTGATTGGCGGTCAGCCACATGAGGCCGATCGCGAGCAGCGGCCCGACAAACGCGCCGACCGTGTCGAGCGCCTGGCGAAGTCCGAAACTGGCGCCGCGCGCATGGGCTGGGGCGATGTCGGCAACCAGGGCGTCGCGCGGAGCGCCGCGAATGCCCTTGCCGACACGGTCGACAAAGCGGGCCGCCACAAGCCAGCCGACCGACGAAGCCAGCGGGAATACCGGCTTGGTGAGGGCGGCGAGGCCGTAACCGATGACCGCCAGCAGCTTGCGCTTTCCCAGCCAATCCGACAGCGCGCCCGAAAAGACCTTGGTGATGGCGGCCGTCGCTTCGGCGATGCCCTCGATGGTGCCGACCGTCACCATCGATGCTCCCATGACGGTGACGAGATAGATCGGCAGCAAGGCGTGGATCATCTCCGACGAGACGTCCATCAGCAGCGAGACGAAGCCCAGCGCCCAAATCCCCGCAGGAATGGTCCTCAGGCGGACGGAGGTGGTTTGCCCGAACTGTTCCATGCTCCTTCGCTCCGTCGGTATTGGTCGTGCTCAGCGTAGCGAACCGGCGGTGGCGCTGTCCATTGAGATCGACCGCGCAATGGGAAGGCGTTGCGCCGCTATGCGAGCACGCCGCGAACGTGGTTGATCTCGCGCAAAGTGGAACCCGATCGACGGCCTAGAATGTTGTCCATTCAAGATGGAGCAAGCCAATGCAGAAGGCTTTGATGAAGTCGGTCGCGGCAGCGAGCGCTGCTATGACCCTTGTCCCCGATGCGGCATGGGCGCAGGCGCCGTCCGACATCGGAAGGTACGATTGGGGACCTCACATGATGTGGGGCGGAGGTTGGTATGCCATGATTTTCGGTCCGCTGTTCATGATCCTCTTCCTCGCGGTGTTGGTGGTTGCCGCGATGCTTCTCGTCCGCGGACTGGGTGGATCGTGGTCGGGGCCAGTGTCACCGCACCACTCGGTCGCGGGCCGCACACCGCTCGACATTCTTCGGGAGCGATTTGCGCGCGGCGAGATCGACAAGGAAGAGTTCGAAGAAAGGCGTCGTGTGCTCGGCGAATAGCCTGGGTCAGTGCCCCAGGGCCATCGACCGGCTCTTCAAGGAATGCGCCGGATAAGGGGCCGAAAACGAGGCTAGGCTTCGAACCGGGTGCCTCGCCGGCCTTTGACGATCTCCACCGCGTCCTCGAGCCTCCCGATCGCCGACGGCTTGCCGGTGGCTTGGGCGAATTCGATCGCGGCGCTGATCTTGGGTCCCATCGAGCCGGCCGGGAAATCGCGCCCGGACAATTCCGTTGCCCCGACTTTACGAAGCGCGCGAGCGTCCGGCGTGCCGTAGCCGACATAGACCGCATCGACATCGGTCAGCATGAGCAGCATGTCGGCCTTCAACTGACGCGCCAGGAGCGAGCTCGCCAGATCCTTGTCGATGACGGCTTCGACGCCGACCATGCTGCCGTCATCGCGAGCGACCACGGGGACACCGCCGCCGCCCGTGCAGATGACGACGACGTCGTGCTCGACCAGATAGGAGATCACGGACACTTCCAGGATCTCGACAGGTCGCGGCGAGGGCACGACGCGGCGCCATTTGTCGCCGTCGGGCGCAACTGCCCAGCCACGCTCGCTTGCAAGCCGTCGCGCGGTCGCCTCGTCATAGACGGGGCCTATCGGTTTCGTCGGATGCGCAAAAGCCGGATCTTGCGGGTCGACTTTCACCTGCGTCAGCAGCGTCGCGAACAGCCTCTGGCTGGCGAGGTTGGCAAGCTCCTGCTCGATCATGTAACCGATCATGCCGGCGCTCTCGGCGCCGAGAACATCGAGCGGGAAGGCACCTTCTTTCGAAGCGGCGGCCGATTGGAGCGCGAGCAGGCCGACCTGCGGACCGTTGCCGTGCGTGATGACGAGCGAATGGCCTTCGCCGATGAGCGCCGCCAGGACGGACGCGGCGCGCTTGACGTTGCTGCGTTGGTTCTCGGCGGTCATCGGCTCGCCGCGCCGCAACAGCGCATTCCCACCGAGCGCGGCGACGATCAGCATGTCAGTTGCCGATCGTGGCGACGAGCAGCGCCTTGATCGTGTGCATGCGATTTTCCGCCTGGTCGAAGACGATCGACGCGCCCGACTCGAACACCTCGTCGGAAACCTCCATGCAGTCGATCCCATATTCGCGCGCGACGTGGGCGCCGACTTCGGTCTCGGTGTCGTGGAATGCCGGCAGGCAATGCATGAATTTCACGTGCGGATTGCCGCTGGCCGACATCACTTCGCTCGTCACCCGATAAGGCGTCAGCTGACGAATGCGCTCCGGCCAGCCGGACTTGTCCTCTCCCATCGAGAGCCAGACATCCGTGTATATGAAGTCCGCACCTTCGACGCAGCTCTTGACGTCCTCGTCCAGCCTGAAGCGGCCACCGCTGCGTTCCGCCAGGTTTCTCACATGGGCGCAGAATTCCTCGTCCGGCCAAAGCTCCCTCGGTGAAGCAATGCGTATGTCGATGCCGACCTTGGCGGCGCCTACCGCCAGGGACTGGGCGACATTGTCCCGACCCTCGCCGACGAAAGCGACGGTCATGTCCGAAAGATGCTTGTGCGTGAACTCGCGCATGGTCATGAAATCGGCGAGGATCTGCGTCGGATGCGCCTCGTCCGTCAGGCCGTTGTACACAGGCACGCCGGCATGCGCGGCAAGCAACTCGGCCTGATGCTGCGCAAAGCCGCGATACTCGATCGCGTCATACATCCGGCCAAGCACTCGAGCGGTGTCCTTCATGGACTCCTTGTGCCCGATGTGGCTGCCGGTGGGGCCGAAATAGGTGACGTGGGCACCCTGATCGTAGGCGGCGACCTCGAACCCCGTCCGCGTGCGGGTGGAATCCTTTTCGAAGATCAGCGCGATGTTTTTGCGGACGAGACGCGGCGTCTCGTGCCCGGCCTGCTTGGCGGCCTTGAGGTCGGCGGCCAGCTTCAGGAGAAAGCGGATCTCCTCGGCCGAGAGGTCGTCCAGCGAAAGCACCGAGCGGCCATGCAGGTTGATCGACATTTTGGGGTCCTTTCAGAGCGGGTCGCGTGCGATGGGGCAGGTCATGCAGTGGCCACCACCGCGGCCGCGGCTGAGCTCGGCGCCCTCGACGGTGATCACCTCGATCCCCGCGCGGCGCAGAAGCGTGTTGGTGTAGACGTTGCGGTCGTAGCCGATGACGACGCCCGGCTCGACCGCGATGACGTTGTTGCCGTCATCCCATTGCTCGCGCTCGGCCTCGTAGCGGTCGCCGCCGGTGGCGATGATCCGCAGCGATTTCAGCCCAAGCGCCTCCGCGACGACCGTGGTGAAAGGGGCATTTTCTTCCCTGACCTCGACCGCCGCATCGCCGTCTCCGGGACGGATCGAGAAGCTGCGCAGCCGCTCAACCACTGGCGGATACATGGTGGCGAGGTCCCGGTCGCAGAGGGTGAAGACGGTGTCGAGATGCATGAAGGAGCGGTCGCGCGGCATCAGCGCCGCGATCACGCGCGTGGCCTCCCCGGCGGCAAACAGGCTGCGGGCAAGGTCGCCCACTGCCTGCGGCGTGGTGCGTTCACCCATGCCGACCAGAACGACGCCGCCGCCGACCGGCATGACGTCCCCGCCCTCCAGGCTAACGCCCGGTCCCCCTGCGGGCGATACGAATGGAATGCCGCTGTCGCGAAACCGTGGATGGAAGCGATAGACAGCCTCGACGTTGGCCGCTTCAGGCCGCCTGGCGGGCCAATACATGGCGTTGACCGAGACCGAGCGATAAATCCAACAGGAACTGTCGCGCGTGAAGAGCTGGTTCGGCAGCGGCGGCAGCACGAAGTCCTGCGGCGCGAGCGTTCTTCCGGTCAGTCCCTTGGGTTCGAACGGCAGCTCGGCGCGAGCGATGCCGCCGACGAGACAGCTCGCCAGCAGATCGGCCGGCATCTCGTTCAGCCATCCCCGCATCTCGTCGACCATGTCCAGGCCGACGACACCGGCATGCACGCGGCGATCGAGAAGCCAGTCGCGCGCCTTGCCGATGGCCATGGTCTCGGCAAGGAGCTCGCCGAACGAATGAACCACCACGCCGCGTTCGCGCAAGGCATCGACGAAAATGTCGTGTTCCTGGCGCGCTCGCTTGACCCACAGCACGTCGTCGAACAGCAGCGCCTTGCAGTTCTCCGGCGTCAGCCTGCGCAGGCTGAGATCCGGCCTGTGCACCATCACCTCGCGCAGGCGACCGACTTCCGAGTGGACCCCCAGATTTGCCATGGGATCACCTCTCAAAGCGCGCTGACGGCGCCGGTCCACATCTCGTAGACGGCAAGGAGAGCTACGGCGACGAGCGCGACCGCTATGACTGCCTCCACCGGATGGAAGACGCGCTGATTGCCTTCGCGACGGGCCCAGACATAGAAGATGATGCCCGGTGCATAGAGGATCGCGCACATGAAGAGATACGCGGGTCCGGCTGCGTAGACCAGCCACAGCCCGTAGATCGTCGCCAGCACGCCGGCAAAGAGAGCTCCGGTGCGCCGCTCGCCGCTCTCATAGCTTTCCCCGGTCCAAGCCAGCTTGGCGGCGAAAGCTCCGGAGAAGATGTAGGGCACGAGGATGGCGGCCGAGGCGATGTAGAAGAGCGCCTGGTAGGTGCTCTGCGCAAAGAGCGTGATCACCAGGAAGGCCTGCACGAGCAGGTTGGTGATCAGCAGCGACGTCGAGGGAACGCCGCGTTCGGTTTCCCGGCCGAAGAACTTCGGCATAGTCCCGTCCTTGCCTGCGACATGCGGAACTTCCGCGGCGAGCAGCGTCCAACTCAAGAAGGCGCCGACGACCGAGACCACGAGCGCGAGATTGATGAGCACGGCGCCCCAGGGCCCGACGACCGCCTCCAGCACGCCCGCCATCGACGGGTTCTTTAGGGCGGCAAGTTCAGGTTGGCTAAGGATGCCGAGCGAAAGGAGCGAGACCAGCGCATAGAGCGCGAGGCAGGTGAAGAAGCCGAGCACGGTCGCGGTAGCGATGTCCTTGCGGCGTTCCGCCCGAGCGGAGAAGACACTGGCGCCTTCGATGCCGATAAAGACCCATAGCGTTACCAGCATCGTGCTCTTGACCTGAGCGGCGATGGTGCCGAGTGAGGCGTTGCCGAGCCCGGTGAAATCGAGTGTCCAGACATTGAGCTTGAAGGCGACGGCGACGATCCCGGCGAAAAGGACGACGGGCGCAATCTTGGCCACGGTCACGATGGTGTTGACGATCGCAGCTTGGCGAATGCCTGCAAGAATGAGGAAGTGGATGATCCACAACAGGATCGACGCGCCGAGCACCGCCTGCCATGTGTTCCCGTCACCGAAGGCAGGGAAGAAATAGGACAAAGCGCTGAACACAATCACGGCGTAGGAGACGTTGCCGACCCACGCGCTGATCCAGTAGCCCCAGGCGCTGTTGAAGCCGACGAAGGGACCGAAACCCGCCTTGGCATAGGCGTACGGCCCTGCGTCGAGTTCGGGTCGACGTACCGCCAGCGACTGGTAGACGAACACCAGCGCGAGCATGCCGACGGCGGTGATCGCCCAGCCGATCAGGATCGCCAGAGGGCCAGCGCCGGCCGCCATGTTTTGCGGCAGGCTGAACACGCCCGAACCCACCATCGAGCCGATGACGAGGGCTGTCAGGGATCCCAGTCGTAGCTTCGTCGATGCCGTGGCGCTGGCTTCCCGGATTGGGACATTGATTTCTGTCGTGGACATGATGCGCTCCCGAATTGCGAACAGTGGCAGGATCCAACAGGAAAGAGAGAGCGGCAGCCTTGACGCGGGTCAAATCCGGTTTCCCTGCGGGGCCGCCGCGCGGAGACAAAGCCGATGCGGATCGCTACAGGAGTTGCATGGCGCTATAACCCGCAGCCGCGGCGATCAAAGTCATGCCGGCCAGGGGCAGCCAGAATCTCACCGGACCTGCGAATGCCGCCAGCGAAAGGCGTCCGATCGCGTTCGCCATCAGCGCCATCAGCACCGCATGTCCGACCGTTTCGATCGAGATTGAATTCTTGACCAGGCGCAGGGCGCTGAGCACTGAGGCATCGACATCGAACGCGCCCGCGATCGCGGAACTCGCCAGCAGGCCCTGTTCCTGAAACCGGGAGGCCAGCGCGGCGCTCGCTGTCGAAGCGAATGCGAACAGCAACGCGAAGATCAGGAGAGGCGTCAATTCGAATGGATTGCGCGTCGGGGCAGGGTTCTCCGGTTTCTGGCCATGGATGCCCAATGCGATTGCTCCGCAGGCGGCGAATGCCAGCGCGGCAGCGAGCGCGGGCGCGGCGATGAACGCGGCCACGCCCGGCGTGAGGGCCAGAACGACAAGGCAGACACGCAAGATCGAAACCGTTGCCGCCAGCGATGCCGCGCCCACAAAAGACAAGGAATTGTTCGCTGCGTTGGCCATGCGGGCCAGCGACAAGGTGACAGCGGTGGATGAGACGACCGCGCCGACAAGCGCGCTGACAATCAGGCCGCGAGCGTTTCCCAGAACGCGTACCGCGACGTAACCGGCAAAGGAGATCGAGGCCATCAGCACCGTCAGGAGCCAGATCTCGCGCGGGTTGAAGCCGCCCCACGGGTCCAATGTGCGGTCAGGCAGCAGGGGCAGCACGATCACGCTCATCGCCGCAAGTATCAACGCCGAGCGAAGCTCTATCCAGGTCAGGCGCTGCAAGAGTCCGTGCAGGACCTCGCGGCTTGCCAGAAGTGCCGCGAGGGCTGCGCCGCCCGCGGCGGCAACCCGGAAATCGCCGGCCACGCAGAGTGCTCCAAGGGCGAAGACGGCAAGGCCCGCGATGACGGTCGTGACGCTGTAGTCCTCATCGTGCGCGGCTTCGCGCGCCTTGTACCATGCAAAAATGGCTGCGAACGCGATGAAGCCGGCGACCAACACGGAATTCGCCGCGAGCGCTTTGGCTAAAGCCGCGACAACACCACCGAGCAACCCCGATATGCCGAATGTACGAATGCCGGCTGTGCGGCTGCGATCGGGCGCA
Organism: Mesorhizobium sp. WSM4884; assembly: GCF_029625675.1. Taxonomy (NCBI): domain Bacteria; kingdom Pseudomonadati; phylum Pseudomonadota; class Alphaproteobacteria; order Hyphomicrobiales; family Phyllobacteriaceae; genus Mesorhizobium; species Mesorhizobium sp. WSM4884. The sequence continues at coordinate 176,329 of NZ_JARTVO010000002.1, read as the reverse complement.
TCGCGCTCTCTCCAGCCGCGTTCCAACCCGACGAGCAATCCTATCGCCAGGGCGACCCCAAGCTGGGCGATGAGCGTATCCATGACGAGCCACCTTAATGCATGTCGCCCAAAAGTGCGCTGCGGTGTTGGGATAACGACATGCATCAAAACAAGGGCTTAAAGCGTGTCGCCGGAATGCGTTTCGTCGCGATGCGCTTTGGATGGACGGCGTGTGTCGTCAACCGCTTCGACCAACGTCGGCCCGGCGCAGCTTCCGCCGGGGCTTGCCACAGGGATCAGATTTCCATCGCCTCGCGGCCCGAAACTTCCGCGATGAAGATCCTGAAGAACACGTGGGGAAGATGCTCCGCCTCCGAGGACGTAGCCGGCTTGAGCGCGCCTGGCTCCCACCAGTCGGCATGCTTGTTGCTCAAGACGGACCAGGCGTGGTCACGCTGGACCTCGTGCCCAATCCGATCGGGGAGCTCCTCATAGTGACCGTTGACGATCACGCTTTTCCAACCTCGTCCTGTGCCGCGTTCGTCGACCTGGACGGACACGAGAGGATTGGTGCGCATCCAGTCGATCTTCTTGCCCGGCATGGAAAAGGCATAAAGGTGATTGTCCGCATGGGCGAAGTAGAACGGAATGATATAGGGTTGCCCATCCTTGGCGCAGGCCAGGCGGCCGACGCGACTGGCCGTTAGGATTTTTGTGCATTCCAGGACGGAAAGCGTGCGGATGTGCATCTGGAACTCCTATTCTTCGGCGCGAGCTTTCTGCCGTGATTTGTTTGCGGCATGCGCGGCGGGCTGTCTTCTTCCGTTACTGCCGCGGCTGCCGGCCCGTGCCCGGGCAACCTCATCCATGATGTCGAGAACCTCGCCATCGGAGAGCTGCGGGAAGTTGACGTAGTAATAGCTGAGCGCGCGGAAGCGGGCCGGCTGGCTGAGACAGACGACCAAATCGGCTTCCTGGGCAAGATCGGTCACAGTTTCCGCCGGCGCGACCGGAAGCGCGACAACGATCTTACGCGGCGAGCGTCGCTTCATCGCACGGATGGCAACCTTCATCGTCGTCCCCGTGGCAGCCCCGTCGTCGACGATAATCACCGTTTTGCCGGCAACCGACAACGGCGCGCGTTCGCCGCGATATGTCGTGCGACGGCGCTCCAGCTCCGGACGCTCCCCTGCGATCAGGACACGCAGCGCGTCGTCGCCCAGGCCATAGGTTTCCACGATTTCCCGGTTGAGAACGACGTCCGGAGGATCTCCGTCCACGATAGCGGCAACGGCCAGTTCCGGATTGCCTGGGGCCCCGACCTTGCGGACGAGGATCAAATCCAGCGGCGCCTTGAGAGCCTTGGCCACCTCCGCGGCGACGGGAACGCCGCCCCGCGGCAATGCCAGGACGACCGGATCCCGCAGGGTCAGTTTGGCGAGTTCGAGCGCGAGTCTCTGTCCAGCCTCATGGCGATCGCGAAACATCGATCATCCCTCCGGCCATAATTCACGGAGCGATTTCTTCATCGAATTGCGGACTTGGACGATCTCGCCGTGCGAGATGTGACGATCGAGAAGCCTGAACACCGCTCTGATTGCGTTGTCGACGTCGATCATCGGCTCGTAGCCGAAACTGTTGCGAACGCAGATCACGAAGTCGCGCTTCTTCCTTTCCCATGTCGGCTCGGCCGGGTTCCACCCTTCGAAGTAGATACCTCTGATCAGCGTTGGCAACTGGGCCGACAGGTCGGCCATTTCCTCCGGCGAGAGCCAATCGCGCAAAGCGTGCAGCACCGACTTCAACAGGCGGAACGCGCTCTGCTCGTTCCAGTCCAAATCCTTGGCGAGTTCGTTCACCCATTGCTGTGCCTGCTCGGCAGCATGTGTGATGGACGTGTGCGAGCGTGTCATCGTCGTGATCCTCCAACCTGTTCCTTTCTCGGCCATTCAGACCCGCGCGCATTGCGTTAGGTCAATTTGACGCGCGCTTCATGCTTGGCGCCCGAACTCGACCGATCGGCAGCAGTTTGGAAGGCGGCTGCGGCAAATGTGAACAAGCATGGGTGGAATACCCACGTTATTAGGATAGTCTCCAAGCAATGCGTCTTGTCGACAATCGAGGGACTGTCGTGGACCGGTTCATTGCGCGGGCCAACATCGCCCATTTTGAAGACTTGCTCGCCGGTGAAACCGACCCGGAAAAGCGACGCATGATTCAGGATTTGCTTGCGGGCGAGAAGCAGAAGCTCGAGATCGCGGAACGCCAAGCGGTAACAGCCCAGAAGCCGGCTGCTCCTTCCAAGGCAGACGATCCAGCGGTGTAAGCGAGCCAGGGGCCCCTCAGGAAGGTTTCTTCCTCAGTGCACCGCCTCGGCGCACTGAGGAAGCGGTCATTCGAGCCGTTATGCGGCCTTGACGGTGATCTTCTTCTCGGCCTTCTGGGCTTCGGCCGTCTTGGGCAGCTTCACGGTCAGAACACCCTTGGTGAAGCTGGCGTCGATCTTGTCGGCGTCGACCCCCTCAGGCAACTGGAACGACCGCTGGAAGGAGCCGTAGCGGCGCTCCGAGAGGTAGTAGTCCTTCTCCTTTTCCTCCTTCTCTTCCTTCTTCTCGCCCTTGATCGTCAGCACGTTGTTGGCGAGCTTGATCTCGACGTTCTTTTCGTCGATGCCCGGCAGTTCGGCCGTGATCTCGTACTCGTTCGCCTTTTCAATCAGGTCCATCGCCGGCGCGACGGACCAGTCGCTGCGCAGCGCTGGGAAATCCCGGCCAAAAAACGAGCGGGTGGAGGGCAGACGGAGATCGAAAGGATGGAAATCATCGAAGAGCCGGTCGATTTCGCGACGCAGGCTTTCGAACGGCCCCGTCCAGTGATCCGACCTGGCGGCGGGCGCATTCTTCTCGGTTTTCACGGGCAGTTTGGTAGCGACTTCAGCCATGGTTCTCTCCATAAGACAGGTTGATCGACAAGTGCCGCTGCCTCCGCTCTTCCACCTCAGGTTTCCCCAAAGGCGCCAGAGCTGGAGGCCAGCGGACCCGCTCGACAGGCGTCCCCACCGAACCGGTTCATTGCTTCGCGATTTCCGCGTTTGGCGCGGATCGTCGCGCCCGCATCGCCAGTTCATGCTCGACCTATCGAGGCTTGGCATCAAAGCACCGGTCCGAGCAACCATCGTTGATCCGTGTCAAACGAGATCGAAGAAGAACCGGTTCTGGATTTGAGCAGGTCAAGGCTCAGCACGCTGGGCTCCGGCGATCGTGTCGGCTCCGGCTTGCTTTCTGCTTTGCGGCGAAGCGAGCTACATAACCGGTAGCTATCGCTTGGTGGATGGTGGCTACACGGCGCGACGAGTGGTTCGCGACCAACTGGGCCGAGCGAGGCCACGGTGAGGGATGGCTGGGGCGCCAGGATTCGAACCTGGGAATGTCGGTACCAAAAACCGATGCCTTACCACTTGGCGACGCCCCAGCAGCCGGGCGGTGCCCGCTGCGCGCGGCCTTATAGGACGAGCCGGTGGAAAGCTCAATGCTTGGACCGCCGACATCCAAGGTAATCTTGCCGCACGCCTGCGTCGGCGGATTGCCGCCGCGTTTTCCGGCGGAACCCAAGGGGAAAGATTAAATCCGACGACGGGAGCTGCGGGCTATTCGCCCCACACGGCCAGTTCGTTGCCGGCTGGGTCGGTGAAATGGAACCGCCTGCCGCCGGGAAAGGAAAAGATCGGCTTGACGATGCTGCCGCCGGCATTCTCGATCGCTTCAGCTGTGCCCTCAAGGTTTTCGGAATAGAGCACGGGCAGCGGTCTGGCGAGCGCCTCGCCGGCATCGGCCTGGAAACCGCCGTCGAGCCCTTCGGTAAAAGCGGAGTAGGTTGGCCCGTAGTCGGTGAACGACCAGGAAAACGCCGCGCTGTAGAAGGATTTGACGCTGTCCAGCGTGCCGCCGGTGGCCGGCAGTTCCAGATAGTCGAGTTTTCCGTTGAGTTTCATAACGCTACTCCACTTCGTTCTTGTTATGTTCTATATCGCCCGGCCGATACCGGCAAGTCTTTTTGACGCAGCTTTTGCTTAATCGATTGTAGTGGCTGCGCTCGCTTTGCCGACGCTTGCCTTTCGCACTGCAGCATCCTATCGCTCGGATCGGAAGGACGGGGAACCGGGCCTGGGTCCGGGTGTTGTCTATCTTCCAAGGACCTGGAGGGCATGCATGACCAAGTGGGTTTACACCTTCGGCGACGGCGCCGCGGAAGGCCGTGCCGGCGACCGCAATCTTCTCGGCGGCAAAGGCGCCAATCTGGCCGAAATGTGCAGCCTCGGCCTGCCGGTGCCGCCGGGCTTCACCATCACCACCGATGTCTGTAACGCCTACTACGCCAACGGCCGCACCTATCCGGCGGCGCTCGAGGCGGATGTCCTTGCGGCGCTCGACCATATCGGCAGGCTCACCGGCCGCCGTTTCGGCGACCCATCGAAGCTGCTCCTGGTCTCGGTTCGCTCCGGCGCCCGTGCCTCGATGCCCGGCATGATGGACACAGTGCTCAATCTCGGCCTCAACGACGAGACCGTCGAGGCACTGGCCGCCGATTCCGGCGATGCCCGCTTCGCCTATGACAGCTACCGCCGCTTCATCCAGATGTATTCCGACGTCGTCATGGGCCTCGACCACGAGGTTTTCGAGGAAATCCTCGAGGACCAGAAGGCGAGCCTCGGTCATGAACTCGACACCGAGCTTTCAGCCGGGGAATGGCAGGACGTGATCGGGCTCTATAAGGCCAAGGTCGAGGAGGAGCTCGGCAAGCCGTTCCCGCAGGACCCCCGCGAGCAGCTCTGGGGCGCCATCGGCGCGGTGTTTTCGAGCTGGATGAACAACCGCGCCATCACCTACCGGCGCCTGCACGACATCCCGGAAAGCTGGGGCACGGCGGTCAACGTCCAGGCCATGGTGTTCGGCAATATGGGCGAAACCTCCGCCACCGGCGTCGCCTTCACCCGCAATCCCTCGACCGGCGAAAAGCAGCTCTACGGCGAATTCCTGGTCAATGCTCAGGGCGAGGACGTGGTGGCCGGCATCCGCACGCCGCAGAACATCACCGAGGCGGCGCGCATCGCCGCGGGCTCCGACAAGCCGTCCTTGCAGAAGCTGATGCCGGACGCCTTCCAGGCCTTCGTCGACATCTCCGACCGGCTGGAGAAGCACTACCGCGATATGCAGGACCTCGAATTCACCATCGAGCGCGGCAAATTGTGGATGCTGCAGACCCGCTCCGGCAAGCGCACCGCCAAGGCGGCGCTCAAGATTGCCGTCGAGATGGCGAGGGACGGGCTGATCACGAAAGAGGAGGCGGTCGCCCGCATCGATCCCGCCTCGCTCGACCAGCTTCTGCACCCGACCATCGATCCGAAGGCCGCGCGTGATGTCATAGGCATGGGCCTGCCGGCCTCGCCGGGCGCCGCCACCGGCGAGATCGTCTTTTCGTCCAGCGATGCCGAGGACGCCAAGGCGCAAGGTCGCAAGGCGATCCTCGTGCGCATCGAAACCAGCCCCGAGGACATCCACGGCATGCATGCCGCCGAAGGCATCCTCACCACGCGCGGCGGCATGACCAGCCATGCCGCGGTGGTGGCGCGCGGCATGGGCAAGCCCTGCGTGTCGGGCGCCGGCTCGCTGCGCGTCGACTACAAGGCCGGCACGCTGATCTCGATGGGCCAGACCTTCCGCAAGGGCGATATCATCACCATCGACGGCGGTAACGGCCAGGTGCTGAAGGGCGCGGTCGCCATGCTGCAGCCGGAGCTTTCCGGTGATTTCGCCGCCATCATGGAGTGGGCGGATGCCGCGCGCCGCATGAAGGTGCGCACCAATGCCGAAACGCCGCTCGATGCGCGCATGGCACGCTCCTTCGGCGCCGAAGGCATCGGCCTTTGCCGCACGGAGCACATGTTCTTCGACGGCGACCGCATCGTCGCCATGCGCGAGATGATCCTCGCCGACACCGAGAAGGACAGGCGCTCGGCGCTCGACAAGCTCCTGCCGATGCAGCGCTCGGACTTCCTCGAGCTGTTCGAGATCATGGCCGGCCTGCCGGTGACGATCCGCCTGCTCGACCCGCCGCTGCACGAATTCCTGCCCAAGACCGAAGCCGAGCTCGCCGAGGTCGCGGCAGCGATGAACGTATCAGCAGACAAGCTCAGGCAGCGCACTGAGGCGCTGCATGAGTTCAATCCTATGCTCGGGCATCGCGGCTGCCGACTCGCCGTCTCCTATCCGGAGATCGCCGAGATGCAGGCGCGCGCCATCTTCGAGGCGGCGGTCGAGGCAGGCCGCAAGGCCGGCGCTCTGGTGGTGCCCGAAATCATGGTGCCGCTGGTCGGCCTGGTGAAGGAGCTGGAATACGTCAAGGCACGCATCGATGCGGTGGCCAAGAGCGTCATGCAGGAGACAGGCACGAAGATCGATTATCTCACCGGCACCATGATCGAATTGCCGCGCGCGGCGATCCGCGCCCATGTGATAGCCGAAGCGGCCGAATTCTTCTCCTTCGGCACCAACGACCTGACGCAGACGACCTTCGGCATCTCGCGCGACGACGCGGCCTCCTTCCTCGAGACTTACCGGCAGAAGGGCATCATCGAGCAGGACCCGTTCGTATCGCTCGACGCCGACGGTGTCGGCGAACTGGTGCGGATCGCGGCGGAAAAGGGCAAGGCTACGCGGCCAAAGATCAAGCTCGGCATCTGCGGCGAGCATGGCGGCGATCCAGCCTCGATCCGCTTTTGCGAAGAGGTCGGCCTCGACTATGTGTCGTGCTCGCCCTACCGCGTGCCGATCGCGCGGCTGGCCGCCGCGCAGGCCGCCGTGGAAGCCGCGAAGGGCAAGGCAAAGCGCGCCTGACAGGCGCGCCGGCACCTTACGATTTTGTATGGAAACTCACGCGAACGTGCGTGTGATGGTTCCGAATCTCGACATCGTCTCCGAGCAGTTTATGGTTCCGAATTCCTCGGTGCGAGAAACAGATGTTGCAGATTTCGCCCACCTCCTTCCGGTCGATCCTGGTCCTGCAGACCAAGTTTGTCGGCGACATCGTGCTTGCCTCGGCGTTGGCGAAGAATCTGCAACTGGAATATCCGAGCGCCAGGATCGTCTTTCTTTGCGACGCTCGTTTCGGCGGCTTCCTCACCGCGCATGGCATCGCGTCCGAAGTCATCACCTTCCGCCGCGCCCATATGCGTGGCACGCCGCTGCAGCGCGGGCGCGAGCTGTTCCGGATGATGCGCGAGTTGCGCCAACAGCGCTTCGACATGACCATCGACATAACAGACTCGAAAACCTCGCGAATCCTTTCCGGTGTCGTCAACGCTCCGGTCCGGATGGGGCACTGCCCAACCGAGCGGCCGATGCGCTGGTATGAGCGCCAGCCCGCCAATGTCAGGATGAAGCCCTACGCCTTCGGCGAACAGCATTATCTCTACCGTTATCTGTCGCCGCTCGAGGCGCTTGGTGTGGACCTACGCGTCAGGGTGCCGGCGATCCGTCCGCTGCCTTTCGAAACGACGCTGGCCCTCGCTTTGCTGGGCAAATATCGTCTGCGGCCCAATGCCTTCGTGGCGGTGCACGCCGGAGCGAGCTTCCCCGGGCGCCGCTGGCAGCCCGAGCGCTTTGCCGCAGCGATCGAACGGATATCGACCGAAACCGGCCTGGACGTCGTTCTAGTGGGCGGTCCCGACGAAAACGAGGCGACAGACAAGATCATGGCGACTGCGAAGGCACCGGTCGTCAATCTGGTCGGCGCGCTCTCGCTCGAAACGCTTTTGGCGCTGCTCAAGGAAGCCAGGCTATTCCTCGGCAATGAGAGCGGTCCGATGCATATGGCGGCCGCCGCCGGCACTCCCGTCGTCGGCTTGTTCGGCCTGACCAACCCGGCGCAGTGGGGACCTGTCGGCGTTCCCAGCATCTCGTTGCGGCCGCCGATGCCCTGCGATTGCGTCGGCGGCGACCTGTGCCGCAGGACCGATCCGAGCAAGGCATGCTGTGTCTGGCGCCTGGAAGTGGATTCCGTCGTCGAGGCAGTGCGCGAACTTCTGGCGCGGACCGAGGTTTCGCTGGAGCAGGCGGTCTGACGCTCACGCAAATTGTCGCGCGGTTGCTTTTCGGATACGAACCGTCCCGATTTTCGCCTAGATGCGGGTCTTGTTGACGCCATCTTGCGGTTGAATGGCTGGGCATGCCGGGCTTGGAAAGAATGACGGATTTGCTTCGGAAGTCGCTTTGCGCGCTCGCGCTGTCGGTCGCGCTGGCCTCGGCCGGCAATGCCGCGACGCTGGTCGAGCCGACTTTGCATCTGAGGGGCGGCGGCGGGCGTGTGGCCCTTACGCTGGATGCCTGTGGCGGGAAGACCGATACGCGCATCCTTTCGGCTCTGGTCGAAAACAGGATCCCGGCAACCATCTTCGTCACCGGCATCTGGCTGAAGCACAACGCCGCCGCTGTCGAGATCATGCGGGCGCATCCGGACCTGTTCGAACTGGAAAATCACGGCGGCCGTCACATCCCGGCTGTCGATACGCCGCGCAAGATCTACGGCATCAGCAGCGCCGGCAGCCCTGATGCCGTTCAGGCCGAAGTCGAGTCCGGCGCCGCCGCGCTGGCAAGCGCCGGCGGCCCGCCGCCGAAATGGTTTCGCGGCGCCACCGCCGAATACAGCCCGTCGGCGATCGCGATGATCCGCAAGCTGGGCTTCAAGATCGCCGGCTTCTCCGTCAACGGTGACGGCGGGTCGCTGCTCGGCGCCAGGGAAACCGCCCGGCGTATCGCCGCCGCCAAGGACGGTGACGTCATCATCGCGCACATCAACCAGCCGACCCACGCGGCGGGCGAGGGCGTCGTCCAGGGGCTGCTGGCCCTGAAGCAGAAGGGCATGACCTTCGTTCGGCTGGACGACGCGGAGGGTGTGGGCAACGACGGCACCACGGACTGACCGGTGCGCTGATATTCAGGTGATGCCATCTGCGAAGGGCGGTTTCCTGCGCTTCCGGTGCTCACGTGCTTAAGTACGCTCCGCTCCGGTTCTCGGAACCCGCCATTCTCGACACGGCCTGACCTGAATCTCAACGCACCTTGGCGCCGGTTCGAAGCTCTCAGTCGGGTTTGGCCTCGACTGTCACCTTGCTCGTATAGAACGCGCCGTGATCGCGGATCTCGGTCATTTCGTCGAAAGGCTGCTCATAGGCCCACATCGCGTCCTTGCCGCTTTCGCCGGCCGGCAGGACGCTCCAGTAGCTCGCATCGCCCTTGTAGGGGCAATGCGTCGAATGCCCGGTCCTGGCGAGCTTGCCGAAATCGATGTCCTCGAAGGGAATGTAGAAAACCGCGGGGTAGGGCGGTTCCGACAACAGCCTGGCCCGGGTCGACCTGGCGATGATGACGTTGCCGGCGCTGACTGTGACGGTGCCGCGGTAAGGTTCGATCGTTATCACCTTGTCCGGATTGCGTTGAAAGCCCGGGGCGGGGTTGGCGCGCTTGTCCATGACGGTTCTCCTTCAGCAATCCAGGAAAAGTGCGTAGCGGTTTTCCGTCCGGAATTGCGACAGACAAAGACTGCAATTCCAGGAGAAGTGCGTAGCTGTCCGGAATTGCGTGAACACAAAGTTCGTCGAAGATGGGGCGGACAGGCGCCTCGCGCAAGAGCGCGCCATGGCGCGAAATCGCGCCCAAACGAAATACTGTTCCAGCCGATGCCGACGGTCAGGCGGCTGCCTTGAACGCGTCCATGAGGCCCGCATAGGCTGCGGCGATGCCGGCGACCGGATTGGTGCTTCTGGCCGCGGTCTCGACCTTCAGCGCTCCGCCCGTGGTCGGCAGCGTGAGCAAAAGGAACTGGCGGTTGCCGCCGTCGCCGACGCATGCGGCAGCAACATGCTGGCCTTCGCCGTCGTTTTCGACGCACATCTTGAACAGCAGCGTTCCGCCGACAGCCTCCAGCGCGCCGCCGACGACTTCGGCAAACTCGTCGTCGGAAACGGTTTTGGAGTCCGGCGTCAGATCGTCCAGACTTTCGGCAAGGGTGCTTTCGAGGGCTTTTTCGTCGAGCTGCGCGTCCATGCGAACCTCTCCATTCGCCAATCTCACCCAGCCCGTTAGTGAAACTTAACGCCGACGATGGCCGTATTGTGGCGGGGTTCACGACTTGTTCGATCCATCCACCGCCTTGGACTTATGGTCGCTGGACAATCCGCCGGATCATTCCACAATGCGTGAAACAATGACGCGAAAGCGCGAAAAGGGGAGGAGCCGAGATGCTCGGACTGATGCAGGAATGGCCACTGCTCTGCCACAAGTTGATCGATCACGCCGAACGCCAGCACGGCGGCCGGGAGATCGTGACGCGTTCGATCGAAGGCCCGATCGAGCGCACGACCTTTGCCGACATCCGTCATCGGGCGCTTAAAGTGGCGCAGCGGCTGGAGCGTGACGGCTTCGGGCTCGGCGACCGCATCGCCACGCTTGCCTGGAACACCGCCCGCCACATTGAGGCTTGGTACGGGATCATGGGCATTGGCGCGATCTATCACACGCTCAATCCGCGCCTCTTTCCCGAGCAGATCGCCTGGATCATGAACAATGCCGAGGATCGGGCGATCTTCGTCGACCTGACCTTCGTGCCGCTGCTGGAAAAGATCGCCGGCCAAGTCAATTCGCTGAAGCAGGTAATTGTACTGACGGATCGGGCGCATATGCCGCAAACGTCGTTGCCGAATGCGATTGCCTATGAGGAATGGCTTGCCGAGGCCGACGGCGTCTTCGCCTGGAAGACTTTCGACGAGAACACCGCCGCCGGCATGTGCTACACCTCCGGCACGACGGGCGACCCGAAAGGCGTCGTCTACAGCCACCGCTCGAACGTCCTGCACGCCATGATCGCCGCCATGCCCGATGCCATGGGCATATCCGCGCGCGACGTCGTGCTGCCCGTGGTGCCGATGTTCCACGCCAATGCCTGGGGGCTCGGCCAGACCACGCCGATGATCGGCGCCAAGCTGGTCATGCCAGGCTGCAAGATGGACGGCGCCTCCATCTATGAATTGCTCGACACCGAAAAGGTCACGTTCAGCGCCGCGGTACCGACGGTGTGGATGATGCTGCTGCAATATCTGGAGGAGACCGGCAAGAAATTGCCTTATCTGAACAAGGTCGTCATCGGCGGTTCGTCCTGCCCGCGCGCCATCACGGCCAAATTCCAGGACAAATATGAGGTTCAGGTCGTGCATGCCTGGGGCATGACCGAGATGTCGCCGCTCGGCACGCTGTGCACCATGAAGCCGGAATATGAGGGACTGACTGGCGATGCTCGGCTCGATATCCAGGGCAAGCAGGGCCATCCGCCCTTCGGTGTCGAAATGAAGGTGACGGACGACGAGAACAACGCGCTGCCCTGGGACGGCAAGACTTTCGGACGCCTCAAGGTGCGCGGCCCGGCGGTCGCGCGCGCCTATTACGGCGGTGTCGGCTCCGAGCAGTTCGATACCGACGGCTGGTTCGACACCGGCGACGTCGCACATATCGACGCCAGCGGTTACATGCAGATCACCGACCGCGCCAAGGACGTCATCAAGTCGGGCGGCGAGTGGATCTCCACCATCGACCTCGAGAACCTTGCCGTCGGCCATCCCGATGTCGCGGAGGCTGCGGCCATAGGCGTGCCGCATTCCAAATGGGGCGAGCGGCCTCTGCTGGTCGTCGTGCGCAAGCCGGGCAAGGAGCCGAGCAAGAGCGAAATCCTGACCTTCATGAGCGGCAAGGTCGCCAAATGGTGGATGCCCGACGATGTCGCCTTCGTCGGCGAGATCCCCCACACCGCCACCGGCAAGATCCAGAAGACCACCTTGCGCCAGCAATTCAAGGAGTACCGGCTGCCGACGGATTGAGGATTGTTCGATCTTTCGGCTTCAAGCCCGCGCCAAAAACATCTAAGTCTCAGCCCGGGCTGGGGTAAATGCGGCAGGTGATGGTTACAATTCCTGAACGGCAGACGTCGAGGGCGGCCGGCTGGTCGCGGCGGATCGGAGCGTTCTCGCTCGTCCTTTTGCTGACGGCCCTTGCCGGCTACCGACTGGACCTTGTCGAGACGCCGCCCTTCCTGTGGGTGCTGGCGATCGCCGCGCTGCTTGCGGCGCTCGCGCTGCTGCTTGCCGGGCTTGCCTTGTCGAGGCTGTGGAATTTCGGCGACCGCGGCGGCCGCGACCTCAGCATCGGCGCGCTGCTGGCGCTGCTGGTGCTTGCCCCTTTCGGCATCGCCGTCTACTGGGCGACGATCTACCCGCCCTTGCGCGACATCTCGACAGACCTCGACGACCCGCCGCTGCTCGACACCGGCGACCGGACAAGCGACATGAATGCGCTGTCGCCGCCCACCCCGGGCGAGCAGAGCCTGCAGGCGCAGGCCTATCCACTGGTCACCGGGCGTAGCTACAATCTGCCCTTCGAAACCGTGGTCGACGCGGTCGAAACCGTGCTCGACCGGCGTGACTGGCAACTGACCGCGCCCTATCCGGACATCAACGGGCAGAGCGAGGCGACGATCAATGCGGTCGCCAGGGGCTTCGTGCTCGGGCTGCCGGCCGACGTCGCCATCCGCGTCACCGACGACGGCGATTCGGTAATCGTCGACATGCGCTCGGCCTCCCGCTACGGCCGCTACGACTTGGGCGACAATGCCGCGCGCATCACAGATTTCCTCGGCGAGCTCGATCAGGAGGTAGCCGGCCAGGTCGGCGCGGCGCCGGCCGAATAGAGCAATTCCAGGAAAAGCGTGTAGCGGTTTACCGTCCGGAAGTGCGTAAAAACTAACTCACGCCGGCCTGAACATACCGTCGATCGCAGGATCGCCCTCGGTGGCGACGAGGCCGCGGGCTACAAGATCCTCGAGATGGGCAAGCACCGACAGCCCGGCGGCGCCGTGGAGCCGCGGATCGGTGTCGCGATAGATCGTCGCGACCATGTCCCTGATCGTCCGGTCGCCGCCACGGATGCGTTCCAGGATCGCCCTTTCGCGCATCTTGCGGTGCGTCTTCAGCCCGCGCATGAAGCTACGCGGCGCCGTCACCGGTCCGCCATGGCCGGGCAGCAGCAGGCGGTCGCCGCGCTCGATCAGCCTGTCGAGCGATTGCATATAGTCGGCCATCGCGCCGTCCGGGGGCGCCACGATGGACGTCGCCCAGGCCATGACGTGGTCGGCCGAAAACAGCATGCCGGTGCCTTCGAGCGCGAAGGCCGCGTGATTGGCGGTGTGACCGGGCGTCAGCACCGTCCGCATCGTCCAGCCGTCGCCATCGGTAAGGCTGCCGTCGGCCAGCGCGACATCGGGCACGAAGGTCAAATCGGCGCTGGCGTCGAGCGGGTTGACCTCGTCGATGCGCAACGGTCGCGCCGACCGATGCGGGCCTTCGGCAAGCACGATCGCGCCCGTGCGCTCTTTCAACCGCGCCGCGAGCGGCGAATGGTCGCGGTGGGTGTGGCTGACGAAGATATGGCTGACCGGCCTGCCGCCGATCGCCGCGAGCAGCGTCGCCAGATGCTCATCGTCATCCGGTCCCGGATCGATCACGGCAAGCGTGTCGCGGCCGACGAGATAGCTATTGGTGCCATGAAAGGTGAACGGGCTCGGGTTGCGGGCTGTGATGCGCTGGACGTCCGGCGCGACGGTGACCGCCTGGCTGTAGGCGGGATCGAAACGTGTGTCGAATTCTAGCGTCATGCCCGGTCCTGCTGCTCAGGCGGCAAAACGATTGCCGCTTCCCCCCGAAGCCAATATAGGAAAATCGTGCATGTCGCCCAAAACTGCGCAGCGGTTTTGGGAGAACGACAGGCATCGAGACAGAATTTTAAAGCGCGTCGCCTGATCCGTTTCTGCGCGATGCGCTTTAAAGTCAGCAAATCAGTCACAACGGGGAAGACCATGGCAACTGCAACCACGATGCGTCCGCTCGTTTCTCTCGCTCTGCCCGACCAGGGCGCGGCGCGGCTGGCGACGCAGTTCTTTCTGGCGCTTGCCGGAACCCTCCTGCTTACCCTGTCGGCGAAGACGAAAGTGGTGCTTGGCCCCGTCGACATCTCACTGCAGACGCTTGCCGTCCTCTTGATTGCCTCGGCCTTCGGCATGCGCCTCGCGGTCGCGACGCTCATCCTCTATCTCGCCGAGGGCGCGATCGGCCTGCCGGTCTTCCAGGGCACGCCGGAAAAGGGCCTCGGCATCGCCTATATGCTGGGCTCCACCGGCGGCTACCTCGCCGGCTTCGTGGTGATGGCGGCGATCGCCGGCTGGGCCGCCGACCGCGGCTGGGACCGGCATCCTTTCAGGCTCTTCGGCGCCATGCTCGTGGCCGAGGTCGTCATGATGGCGATGGGTTTTGCCTGGCTGGAGGCCCTCATCGGTCCGGAAAAGTCGTGGCAGTTCGGCGTCGTCCCCTTCATTGCCGGCGACCTGATCAAGGTGGCGCTGGCCGCCAGCCTCGTGCCGGCCGTCTGGGCGCTGCTGCCGAAGCGGACGTGAAATACCGTCCGAACAATAACAGATCGACCAAAGAAGCCGGCGTTCGCGCCGGCTTCTTTGCTTTGATGACTGGTGTCTGATGTAAATGGCGAAGCGGCTGTGCGTAGGTTCAGCCAGAGATTGACAAGCCACTTCGCGAAACCTAAGCACGGGCAGCTTGCAGGGTCGGGGGGCTCGGCAACTCAAGGAGACCTTCTTGAAAGGCACTATCCTTGCTGAAGGCAGAGGAACGTTCCTCTGCCCAGTAATATTAGATATGTCTAATATTAAACCGAAATATACAGCAACCTGCTCAGGCTTTGATTTGTAGCGATGCGTCATCCGATGCTCCGCATCCGCCTCAATGCTGTCGCAGGCCGCGCGAAAACGATGTCAGCTTGTCTGATTTGCATCCGGTCAAATTTCCTCGGAAAGGGCGGCAACGGGTGACCTTGAAGTTCGGTACCAGTGGACTGCGCGGTCTCGTCAGCGAGCTTCGAGGACCGCCGGCATTCGCCTACACGGTCGCGTTCGCGCGCATGCTTCTGGACCGGGGCGCACTGAAGGAGGGCTCGAAGGTCTATGTCGGACGTGATCTTCGGTCGTCCAGTCCTGACATCGCGCGGCTTGTTCATGACGCGATCGCCAAGATCGGGCTGGTGCCGGTCGACTGCGGAGCCTTGCCAACGCCAGCGCTCGCGCTTCACGCCAACAGCGAGAACGCTCCGGCGATAATGATCACCGGCAGTCATATTCCCGACGACAGAAATGGGCTTAAATTCTACCGGGCGGACGGCGAGATCGACAAACGCGATGAAAGCGAGATCGTCGAAATCCACGCAGCCATGGGGAATGTCGGTCCATCATTGTCGCCAGTTGACCCAGTGCGGCTGGGCGCCGAGCCATCCCGAGGCTACGCAGACCGGTTTCTGGGTTTTTTCGAAAAAGGGAGCCTTTCGGGGCTGCGCGTCGGCGTCTACCAGCATTCATCCGTGGCAAGAGACATCATCGTCGACATTCTTCGCGGACTGGGCGCTGAGACGATACCTCTGGGCAGGGCCGCGCACTTCATTCCGGTCGATACCGAAGCGCTCAGGCAAGAGGATGTGGCACTTCTCAAAGGATGGGCCGCGGCGGAGCCGTTCGACGCGATCGTGTCTACCGACGGCGATGGCGACCGGCCGCTCGTGGCGGATGCCCGCGGAATTTTCGTGCGCGGCGATCTGATAGGCGCAATCACTGCGCATTTCCTGGGCGCCGACTGCGTTGTCACACCGGTTAGTTCCAACTCTGGCCTGGAGCGCTGCGGCTACTTCGCAAGGGTCGTTCGTACACGCGTGGGTTCCCCCTACGTCATTGAAGGTATCGGCACCGCTCTTGCTGGGGGCGTAAGATGTGTCGTGGGCTTCGAGGCCAATGGCGGCGTTCTCCTGGGATCGTCCGTCAAGCGAGGGGGGCGCATCCTCCCGGCTTTGCAGACGCGGGATTCGATATTGCCAATTCTTTGCGCTCTTTCAGCGATTGCACAGACCGGCCGCCCGCTGGCCGAGATAGCGGCAGACTTTCGCTTTCTTGCCGGTGCAAGTGGTCGGCTTGAAGGAGTGCCAACCGAAAACAGCGCGTCCTTTCTCGGCAGGATGGCGGCTGACGCAGCCTATGCCGACAATATCTTCGCTGCTCTCGGGGGCGTCGCGGACATTAACAACCATGATGGCGTGCGTATCACCGCCCGTAACGGAGAAGTCGTACACTTCCGTGCGTCGGGTAATGCACCCGAATTGCGGTGCTACGTCGAAGCAAAAGCCGAATCCCGTGCAAACGAATTGCTCGATTGGGGCCTCGCCCTTGGCCGAGCTCAGATCCTGGAAAGTTGAACTTTGACCAATATCGTTCCTGTCATCATAAGCGGCGGTGTCGGTTCTCGGCTCTGGCCGATTTCCCGTGCCTCGCATCCGAAGCCCTTTATCCCTCTGCCGGAGGGTGGGACGCTCATTCGGAAAACCTACGCCCGCGCCGTGGAGATCGAAGGCGTCGATCATGTCGTAACGGTCACCAACCGCGATCTGTTGTTTCTCACGGCCGATGAATATGCGGAGGTGGCGGCGCCAGGCGTGAAGAACACGTTTCTGTTGGAGCCGTTCGGCCGCGACACCGCGGCAGCGGTTGCGCTGGCGGCATTGCATGTCGCCGGGCAGAATCCGGACGCCATTCTCCTGGTGCTCCCCGCGGATCATCTGATATTGGATCAAGATGGCTTCCGCGCGAGCGTGGCGAGAGCGGCCGCGCTTGCGGCTTCGGGCCAGATCGTCACGTTCGGGGTGAAGCCCGATCGCCCTGAAACGGGCTTTGGCTATATCGAGGCCGAGGAGGACAGGGTCCTTCGGTTCGTGGAAAAGCCGAATGCGACCGCGGCAGCCCAATTTATCGCCAGCGGTCGTTTCTTTTGGAACTCGGGCATGTTCTGTTTTACGGCCGGCTCGATGATCGAAGCCATGCGGGACCTGTGCCCGGATATCTTGTCCAGCGCGCGCGCGGCCCTCGAGAAAGGCAGGACAAGTGACGCAACGGATCGGCTTACCGTTGAGGTAGACAGGGACGGCTTCGCGGCCGTTCCCGCCGTTTCCATCGACTATGCAGTGATGGAGAAGGCCGGGAACGTGGGCTTCGTCCCCTGCGGCTTCGACTGGTCGGACATCGGCTCATGGTCCGTGCTGTCGGAGCTTGTTTCGGCCGACGACAGGGGCAACCGGGCCACAGGCGAAGCAATCCTGCACGACGCGGCGAACTGCTACGTGCACAGCGAAGATCGGCTGGTCGGCCTTGTCGGCGTGTCGGATCTTTTGATTGTCGACACGCCGGACGCGCTTCTGGTCGCGCACAAGGACAAGGCACAGGAAGTGAAGGACCTCTATAACCGCCTCAAGGCGGATGGGCATGAGACCGCGACGCTGCATCGCACGGTGCATCGCCCGTGGGGTACCTATACCGTCCTGGAGGAGGGGCACCGCTTCAAGATCAAGCGGATTGAGGTGAAACCGAGCGCCCGGCTAAGTCTTCAGGCGCATCACCACCGCTCCGAGCACTGGGTGGTGGTGAGTGGAACCGCGAAGGTCGTAAATGGCGAGAATGAAATCCTGCTCACGACCAACCAGTCCACCTATATTCCTTGCGGCCACAAGCATCGCCTGGAAAACCCGGGCATCCTTCCGCTTGTGATGATCGAGGTGCAAAGCGGCGAATATCTCGGCGAAGACGACATCGTGCGGTTCGATGACGTTTATGGACGGACGTAGCTCGGTTGAGGTGACGACGACATACCCGCAAAGTCGCCGGCGCTCTTGGCGCGGGATGAACGTTTTGCGGTCTCTTTGGAAACGATGATTGAACGGAAACGGCCTAGCGATGACTTCCAAGAAAGCATTTATTACCGGCGTCACAGGACAAGATGGAGCGTATCTCTCGAAGTTCTTGCTTGAGAAGGGATACGAGGTCCACGGCCTGCTGCGGCGCAGCGCTTCAGCCGATGTGGTCGGATCCCGGCTGAAATGGCTCGGGATCGCGGACAAGATCGAGCTCCATGACGGCAACTTGACTGACCTGTCTGGCCTTATTCGGGTGCTTGGCGAGGTTCGTCCCGACGAAGTTTACAATCTTGCGGCGCAATCTTTCGTCAAGTCGTCCTGGCAGCAGCCGTTGTTGACCGGCTCGGTGACCGGCCTTGGGGCCGCCAATATGTTGGAAGCAGTGCGGATAGCGCGTCCCGAAGCCCGCTTCTACCAAGCGTCCTCATCTGAGATGTTCGGGCTTATCCAGGAGCCCATTCAGTCGGAGAAAACCCCCTTCTATCCGCGCTCTCCATATGCGGCGGCAAAACTCTATGCGCATTGGATGACGGTCAATTACCGCGAGAGTTTTGGGCTCCACGCTTCGAGCGGAATTCTCTTCAACCATGAATCGCCTTTGCGGGGTATCGAATTCGTCACGCGCAAGATCACCGATGGTGTGGCGCGCATCAAGCTGGGGTTGCGGAAGGATCTGGCCCTCGGCAACCTCGATGCCAAGCGCGATTGGGGGCACGCGCGTGACTATGTTAAGGCCATGTGGTTAATGGTGCAGCAGGATACCGCGAGCGACTATGTTGTCGCGACCGGCAGCACCCAATCGGTTCGGGAGTTCTGCAAGCTTGCATTCGAGCACGTTGGCCTGAACATGGAAGACCACGTCACGATCGACAAACGTTTCCTGAGGCCCGCGGAAGTTGAAGTCTTGCATGGCAATCCAGCCAAGGCCAAAGAGAAGTTGGGCTGGGAAGCGGAAACGAGCCTCAAGGAGCTTGTCGTTGAAATGGTCGAAGCCGACCTTGAGCGTGTCAGGCGCGACCAGCACCTGTGACATGCGGTAGCGAGGTCGGCATGCGGGTTTTGATCACGGGTGCGAGGGGCTTTGTCGGTCCCTATGTTTTCGACGCGCTGCGCGGCGTTTGCGGCAGCGACATAGCCGTGATTGCGACCTCCAAGGATGGAGGGCCACATCCCGTATTCCGCCAGGTCGAAGCGCTGGACGTGACCGACAAGGTTGCTGTCCAAGACGCGATCGTTCGTCATAGGCCAACGCATATCGTTCACCTGGCTGCCGTCGCGGCGCTGGGAGCCGCGCGGGCCGACCCCGAAAACACTTGGCGCATCCATGTGCAAGGCGCGCTGAACGTGGCCCACGCTATCCTCGAGAAGGCACCGGAGTGTTGGCTGCTCCACGTAGGGTCCGGCCTGGTATACGGTGAAAGTGCGAAGGCAGGCCTGCCGCTCGACGAGAGCGCGTTGCTTGCGCCTGTCGACGACTATGCCGTCACCAAGGCGGCGGCCGATCTCGCGTTGGGGGCGCTTTCGCGTCGCGGTCTCAAATGCATTCGCCTGCGCCCCTTCAATCACACCGGACCGGGGCAAACGGAAGCGTTTGCCGTGCCGGCCTTTGCCATGCAGATCGCGCGGATCGAAGCGGGTCTGGCTCCCCCGGTCATTCGCGTCGGCAATCTGGATGCGGAGCGGGATTTTCTGGATGCGCGCGACGTCGCCAACGCCTACGCGCGCGTGGTGCTGAGCAGCTCCGATCTCGCACCGAACACGATTTTCAACATAGCATCCGGCATATCATGGCGGATGGGAAATATCTTGGAGCGGCTCCTGGCGCAGAGCAGCGTCAAGATCGCCACGGAGCAAGACCTCCTGCGGCTGCGGCCGAGCGACCTGCCGCGCATCGTCGGAGACGGAACCCGCGCTCGTGAGCAACTTGGCTGGGCGCCCATACATCGCTTCGAGGCGACGCTCGGTGCGGTTCTGAACGATTGCCGCGCACGCGTAACCCAAGCGTAAACGGCGTTGAATTGGCTTGCAGCGAACTAGGCAACCCGCCCCCTGATCAACAACTTGAGAGTGCAGAAATCATGAACGAGGTAAGTTATCACGCTATCGAGGCCTGCCGTGTCGGCAAGGAGAAGGATCTCGTCTCAGTGCTCAATCTCGGTGAGCAGGCGCTGACAGGCGTGTTTCCGAAATCGGCCTCCGAACCCGTTACCAAAGGGCCGCTCGAATTGGTCTGGTCCCCGTCCAGCGGGCTTTTGCAGCTGAAGCATTCCTATGAGCCGAGCGAAATGTACGGTGACAACTACGGCTATCGCTCAGGCCTCAACCAGTCGATGGTCGATCACCTGACGCACAAGGTCCGGTTCCTGGAAAGGCTTGCCTCTCCGCGCGGCGGCGACGTCGTCCTCGATATCGGGAGCAACGATTGCACGACCCTCAAGGCCTACTCGACCGCGGGACTGACCCGAATTGGCATCGATCCGACCGGCAAGAAGTTTGCGCAGTATTATCCGGACGATGTGAAGCTGGTGCCGGATTTCTTTTCCGCCGAAGCATATCGCGGTGCCTCGCAAAGGTGCGCGAAAATCGTCACGTCGATCGCCATGTTCTATGATCTGGAAGATCCCATCGCGTTTGCCCGCCAGGTGGCCGAGGTGCTCGCCGAGGATGGCATCTGGCATTTCGAGCAGAGCTACATGCCGTCCATGCTTCGCCTCAACTCCTACGACACGATCTGCCACGAGCACATCGAATATTATTCTCTCGGAGTCGTCGCGAAGATCCTTGAGGCGGCCGGTCTCAAGATCGTCAATGTCGTCATGAACAATATCAATGGCGGCAGTTTCGCGGTCACCGCCGCCCACAAGGGCAACAAGAGCCTCAAAGCGGACCAAGCCGTCATCGATTGGCTGCTGGAGCAGGAAGACCGCATGGGGCTGTCCACACCGCGGCCGTTCCGCGACTTCGAGGAGCGCGTGTTTCGGCACAGGGATGACCTGTCGCGCCTCATTCGGGCGCTCGTCGCCGACGGCAAGAAGGTGCTGGGCTACGGCGCCTCGACGAAGGGCAATGTCGTCCTGCAGTTCTGCAACTTAACGGCGGCCGAAATTCCGGCGATCGCCGAAGTCAACCAGGAAAAGTTCGGCCGCATGACCCCCGGAACGCACATACCGATCATTTCCGAAACGGACGCGAGAGCGATGAAGCCGGATTATTTTCTGGTCCTGCCCTGGCATTTCAAGGACGGCATCCTGCGCCGGGAACGTGAATACCTAGCGGACGGAGGCAAGTTCATCTTCCCGTTCCCGGAAATCGAGATCATATAGAGCGGCAGTTAGAGCTTGGCTCAGGAACACACGATCGGGACATCTCAACACATGTCGCCAACCAAGACGGGCGTCCTTACAGAGGCATTCGCCGACATAAGCGCCGCGCTGGAGAAGCATCATCTTGCGACGACTTTCAGTTGGCAGGACGTGGCGCAGCGTTACCGGCGCTCTCGGGTCGGAGCGTTTTGGCTGACCGTCAACATGGGTGTTCTGATTGGCGCGCTCGGGTTCGTCTTCGGCACGCTTTTCCGTTCTCCTATGCAGGAGTTTCTTCCCTATATCTGCGTCAGTTTGATTTTCTGGAGTTTCATCTCGCAGTCCATCAACGAGGGGTGCACCGCCTTCATAGGCGCGGAGGGCATCATCCTGCAGGTGCGCATGCCGCTCTTCACCCATGTATTGCGGACGCTGTACCGCAACGCGATCATTCTTGGCCACAACATTCTCATATATCCTCTTGTCCTGCTGGCCGTCGGGCGCATGCCGACATGGTACGTTTTCCTGGCGGCGCCCGGGTTCGTCATTTTGTCGCTCAACTTGCTTTGGATCATGCTCATTCTCGGCGTGCTATGCGCCCGATATCGCGACATGACGCAAGTGATGCAGAATCTCCTGCTGGTCATTATGTACCTGACCCCAGTGATGTGGATGCCACGCACGCTTCCGGAAGGCATTTCGCGGCTCTTGTTGGATCTCAACCCCTTCTACCATCTCATCGGCGTGGTGCGGAAACCGCTTCTGGGCGAATTGCCATCCACAACCAGTTGGGTGGCATGCATAGCGTTCGCGGCCGTCGGCTGGACGGTCGCAATGCTTCTGTTTGGCCGTTACCGTCACCGTATTCCCTATTGGCTTTGAATTCCTATGGTCTCGATCACCTTGGCCGGCGTCTCGGTCGAATTTCCGGTTTTCAATGCGGCAAGCCGCTCTCTCAAGAACCGGGTGCTTAGCGTCGCGACTGGAGGTGCGATCGACCGTCGGGGGGATGGGCACGTCATTGTACGCGGACTCGAGAATGTCAGCCTTTCCTTGAAGGAAGGGGACAGGATCGGCCTCGTCGGCCACAACGGCGCCGGCAAGACGACGCTGCTTCGTGTGCTGTCGGGCATCTATCGGCCGACAGGCGGATCCGCAGTCATTCACGGCGAGTGCGTCTCGCTCATCAACATCTCGCTTGGCATCGATCCGGAAGCGACAGGCCGCGAAAACATCAAGCTCCGTGCAGCCATGATGGGCATGCGGCCAGAACAATTGCGGGAACAATTCGACGAGATCGCCGAGTTCACCGGATTGGGTGAATTCCTCGATATGCCGTTCCGGACATACTCCTCCGGCATGCAGCTTCGCCTGGCTTTCTCGACCTCCACGGCAATTCGGCCGGAAATACTCGTCATGGACGAATGGCTCTCCACCGGCGACGAGGATTTCAAGCACAAGGCCGACAAGCGGCTGCGTGAGATCGTCGACACGACCAAGATATTGGTCCTTGCCAGCCACTCGCGCGACCTGCTGCAGAAAAATTGTAATCGTATTTTGTGGATGGAGCACGGTCGTGTGCGGATGGACGGGTCTGCCAATGAAGTTTTGCCGGCCTATTTTGGTTGAGAGCTATCCAACTGACTTGAAGCGACTCCGGCTAAGGTTGATGACATAGCTACGGCAGTACGGAGCTCGTACGACTCAAGTGAAAGGCACTGAGAGCCATGAGTACAGACGCTATGCCGCTATGCTCTGCACCCGTTATGATCAGTTACGCTCAAAATCGTGAAGACGTTTTGCTCAACCGTATCTTCAAAGATGCTGTGAATGGCTTCTATATAGACATCGGCGCCTACCACCCAACAATCGGATCTGTCACCAAAACTTTCTATGACCGCGGATGGTCCGGCATAAATGTCGAACCCGGATCGGTTTTCGACGAGTTAGCACGTGAACGGTCGCGCGACATAAACGTGAGAGCTGCAATTATAGATCAGGAGGGTGAAGTTTATTTCTTCGAGAATCAGTCTGATCCTGGCATGTCTAAAGTGGCCGAAGAGATGGTCAATGCTGACAGCGAAGGGGAAATGCTTCGAATCCAAGCTATGACGTTGGACAATCTCGTTGCTCAGCATGCAAGGGGACGAGAGATCAATTTTCTTAAGATAGACGTGGAGGGCTCCGAGGCTGCAATCATTCGGGCGACAAACTGGAACTCAGTTCGACCACAGGTGCTTGTGATTGAGGCAACCGCGCCGTGGTCGAATCAGCTTGTTAATCAGAGTTGGGAGCCCACTCTGCTCGCGAACGGGTTCCTGAGGGCATATTTCGACGGCATAAATGTCTTTTATGTGAGGGACGAGAGCCGAGAGCTACTTCGTTATTTCCAAGCGCCCGTGAATGTTCTCGATAACTACGTGACGTTTGCCCGATGGCATGCGAGCAAAGCAGTGGAGCAACTAGAAGCTGAACGCAGGCGGACCATTGTGGAGCGAGATGAATTTTCCGCAGAATGTGATGCTCTTCGCCAAAAGAGCGTGCAAATCCAAAAGCATTCGAATGATCTTACTGCGGAAATTGAGCAGGCGGAGGCCGAAGGCAAGCGTCTGATGGTTCAGGTGGCAGTCCTATCTAAGCAGCTTAGGCAAGAACAGGAACGGGCAGAGGTCGAAGCCGCGCGTTTTAGAGCCCAGGTGGCAGCCCTATCTGAGCAGCTAGAGCAAGAACGTCACTCACACGCCTTTGCGATCTTTCGTGCGGCGCGTTACGACAGCCTCGTCCTTGAACTTCGCGACGAGGGTGGCCCGCGAGCCTTGAGGTCCGTGCTCCCATTGGCCCGGCTCTTTCGCCGAGTTCATCATACTGTCCGTCGTAACAGCGACGTTCACCCCACCCAAACGAGGAGCCTCATGGTTTCGTCGACCAATTTTTCATCGCCCTCCGATGCGGTTCAAGATCGCCAATCGATCACGAAGAAAGTCGCTTTTGGCATCTACAAGGTTCTGTTCAGGCCAGTCGTGCGCCCAGTCATGTGGAGGCTCAGGACTTTCCTCCTGCAACCGGTTTTTGAGCGCCTGGATCAGCTACGTCCACAGGGTGTTCACACACTCGGACAGGAGCAAGCCGAGCTCGCCAAAAGCTTGGAAATGCTTGCCCTCACTATAGCTTCAAACCCGCCGCGAGAGCGTTAGTCGACACCCTGCAGGCATGATGCGGTCTCTGCACGAATCTTTCCCAGGTCGGTACCTCATCCCCTGATCTGCAACTTTCCCGCGAATAGTCAAGCAATTGAAGCTCGCTGATTCTTGTTGGTCTGCCAAAGCGGAATCTTGTAACCGGCCGCGCTCCATGTTTTATTAGCAACATCTTAAAGCCAAAATGCAGATTCTTGCACGTCTGCTAACCCTAGTATTGTTGATGCGGCCCTGCGGAGATAACGGTTCAATGCTACTGCCTCACAAAATGCGTGAGACCGATAGGATTATTTTCCTACATATTCCTAAAACCGCCGGAACCAGCGTCTATCATTATTTTTGCCAACTCCTCGGCCATGAGCGGGTCGGATGGCTAGGTGTCAATTTTGGATTTGCGGACCTTCAAGGGGCCTGTGATTTCGATCGCTTCAAGGTTATAGGAGGCCACTTCACGCGGGATCAGGCTGGCAACATTCCGTTCGAAAAAACGTTTATTTCTCTTGTGCGTGAACCGTTTAGTCGAGCCGAGAGCTATTATAGCCACTTGATGAGCATACCATCTGAAGCAGAAGTATTGGGGCTCACCGGAGACATCAATTGCGACCTAAACGGCCAGTTCGGCCAACATATCGCGAATCAACAGTGCGCATTCTTGGGCCTTGGAACGGAGCGGGGCGCGGCGAGCAGGCTTGTGGATGACGGAAATACAGGACTCGCCGAGTTCTCTGATGCGGACAAACTTCTTGGCTACATTGCAGAAAAGCTTGGGTTGGGACACTTGCCGTTTCCTAAAGAGAACGTCAGATCTTCCAAAGAAATTCTGAATCTTTCAACGAAATCTAAAGAATACTTGGGAGCTATTCTCTATGAAGATCGAGAACTCTTAGCCCGCGTAACGCTCGACCACAGCAAAACAACGAACCAGAAACTGAGCCGCTCCCCGCTTCGAACCGCGTCTAACGCTTTGCGGTCGATATTCACGTTTACGCGAAAGGTACAGTCACTCTAGCGTTTGGCGCGAAAAATACCACGATTAGGGTGGTTGGGGTGGACGACGTATTCGACGGTTGTGAAGCCCACGTCCTTCAGCATGGCAATGACGCATGCCGGATTAGGACCCCACCAGTTGGTGTTGTCGTTTGCAAGCTCGTTCGTTGGGTAAAACACCATCGAGGGTCTGTCGTAGTCTAGTGCGTCTAG
Source organism: Mesorhizobium sp. WSM4884 (assembly GCF_029625675.1). Classification (NCBI taxonomy): domain Bacteria; kingdom Pseudomonadati; phylum Pseudomonadota; class Alphaproteobacteria; order Hyphomicrobiales; family Phyllobacteriaceae; genus Mesorhizobium; species Mesorhizobium sp. WSM4884. Next base: position 150,761 of record NZ_JARTVO010000002.1, on the reverse strand, counting down.
GTGCGTTTCCACAATAAGCCATTCTTTGGCCAAGTCGGATATCTGCTCCAGCACGGCAAAGGGGTGACGAAGATGATAAAAAACCCCCGCGAAAAGAACGACGTCGAACCTCCCGACCGTTTCGTGGTTCATTTCGGGGATGTCGATATCCATCACTTCGACTTCTGGCGCTATCCGGCTTCGTGCTAGATCAAAGGCGCGGCGGTCGCCCCAACACTGCTCCGACCATGCGAAATGATCTGTGGCAAGGACCCTTGATGCACCACGCCTGTGTGCTTCAAAACTGTTGAAACCGTCCCACGCTCCAATATCCAGGAACGTCTTCCCATGGATGATTCCGTCAAAATAGACATCCGCTTGGTTCCGAAGAACACCAATCGGCGTGTTTCCAGGTGAAAGAACCCCCTCGCCAAAATCAATCTGATGGTGCCAGGGGAGCTCATTTACCCGGCGTTGCAGATCTTCTTTCTCCTGCGTTCGATTCGTGCGCTTAAACAGATTCACATTTGCCTCCCAGGTAAAATTAGCGATAGATAACAATAATTATGATATCAGGTTCCGACTGCGTCGAATAGCTCCTCAACTGCTAGATAGTCTCTACTACAATCCAAGAAGCGATCGTGGTGGCCTGTGAGGAGCACGGAAGTGCTCGCCCTTGCGCTCGCTCCAACAGCGTGCTGCGAGAACGCTACCCTACGCTGTGCAGCCAAGACGCAAATCTCTGCACAAACCCGTCCCAGGTCGGTATTCGCAGCTGCGCCACCTCGCCCCACAGTCTTTCCGCGAATTGGTCGTCGAGCAGCTGAAGCACTGCGCTCGCGATCGCCTTGGGGCTAATCTCGTCGAGGATGATGCGGCCGCCATTCGGAAGCATGTCAAGGCTTGGCAAATTGGCGGATGCTATGACTGGAATACCGCTTGCCAGGCTCTCAAATGGCGGAATGCCAAAGCCTTCCATTGAGCTGACGAATAGCGTTGCTCTGGTGCTCTGCAGAGTTTGTCTTATCGCGTCATCACTTGCGTGGCCCAGATATTTGAACCGCGATTCAGTCTTGAGGCGTTTGAGGATCTCAGGCTCGCGCGTCGATCGACCGTCTATTCGACCAATAACCGTCAACTCGACATCAATATCCCGCCGCCAAAGTGTCTCAAAAGCCTCAAGAATATCAGCCACATTTTTTCTGGGCTCGATTGTCCCGACATATGTAAACATTCGGCTTTGGGGAGCGAACTTTTGCGGAGGTATTGCAACACTGTCGCCTCCGAGGGGAATGGCCGGACCTGCGCGGCCAACATCGCGTATGACGCGATGTACGTAGTCGCGGCGAGTAGCTTCGCTGATAAACGCCGTGTGCGGTATTTCGCGGAGCGCGCGCAAATAGTGCATCAGCTGGTGCGTCTTTCTGGCCTCGTAGTCTTGTGGGCGAAGGTAGGGCAGGAAATCGTAAACCAGCCAACTGACCGAAGCGGCGCCCTTACGGCACAGAGATAGATATGCTTCGGCACGCCGCGGATCGTAAAATACTTCGGGATTGTGTAAGCCGGCTCTGAGGCTATCAGTCGGTATCGGGGTCCCTTTATGAAGATGCATCAGAAGTTGTTCTTTGTCGTCTTCCATAGACCGATTTTCGTTTCTGGTGAGTATTTCCACTATCGCGTCCGGAAGCGCGCAAAAATCCAACTTCTCCGTATCGAACCGACACGGCACTAGCGGCCGCGGACCAGGCCAGCGGCGCAAGATCTCGCGTTCTACCCGCTGGATACCCGTACGGAATGGATAAGTCGTCAACTCGGTTAGATCGACAAAGATTGGGACTGGTGACAACGCTCTTAAGGCCTTAGTTGATTGGCGGGAGTCTCAAAGCCTAGTCCCTCACACAATTGCTGCGCATAATTTTTGAAGCTGTGAACTTCGCAGTAATGTCGCCGCGCTTCATCAAATTGGGACCGATTCGAGCCCTTCTGGCTAATCTCGGCCAGCGTCTCCGCGATGAGCACCGGGCTCGGATGATCCGGTATGGATGAGACATAAGTCGGGCTCTCCATTGCCAGTGCCAGATCCTCGTTTGCAACGGTGGGCAACCCGACGGCGATACAATCGAGCAACGCGCCGGACAAGCCTCCAAAGAAGTGGGTTCTAAGTTGAACTGCTGCGTCGGCCGCAAGCAAGTAATCTCGATATTGTGCTTCGCTGACAAATTCCGATAAAAAGACTACGTGATCCATTAAACCAAGGCTGGATACCAAATTCCTGAATCTGCCTTCATCTTCGGCAAATCCGCCGACGAAATACAGTTTCGTTCGAATGTTCCAACCGCGCAGAAGGTCGACAGCCCATATGCACTCTTCAGCGGCCTTGTTAGAATGAACATAACCGAGTGATATGATTGAAAACTCCTTTGGATCGACACCGATCCGATTTCTGGCCGCAATCTTTAACGCTTGATCTGTCGGGTCGATATCCCACTGCCGATAAATTGAAAAGGGTAGGTAAATCGCTGTTTTGGAAAAGCGATCTTGTACAATCTGGGCCGTTACGCGTGAATGGACGAACATGGGCGACGCCCAGTCAGCGATCTCCCCAAGAAACGTCGCCTGAAGCTTCGATTCATCTTGCAGCCAAGAAACGATCTCTTCCTCCATCACAGGTCGCCCGAGTTCGCGCTCCGCAAGGGCGCGGGCGCGTGACGAGCCCAGGAGAATTCTATAGAAGCCCAGAAGGCGGTTATCGTGCTCAATGCAAGCCCCGCCGTATCTTTCAAGAAGATGAAATACCTCCAGATGAAAATGTGAGTTTCCAACCACTCCGACTACTCGATCAAAGCTGGAAGACAAGTATGGAAGAGCCGTAATCTGCTGCGCTGACGTGGCTCCTTCAGGCACGGCTACGGGTGCATGTTTTGAAAAAACATCTACATCTACCAATTTCCCGAGTTCGCGGATTGTCGCCGCCGAATAATCGGCAACCCCGGACTGGTCTGGCGGCATGGGACTCAGAAATGCAATTCGTGGTCGTGCGCCTCTGAGGACGCCTGTGGGCCTGGGGCGGCTATGCGCAACCAAATCGCTTGCCTTCGCCCAAAATTCACTTGCAATTTTGTCAGCTCGAAACCGCTGCCACCGCGTCGACTGGTCCTGAACGATTTCAGTCCGCCTCGTTGAATCCAGGACGAGCGTTTCGACCTTCTTCCTGACCTCCTCGACGTCTTCCGGAGGAAACATCAAATCGCTCCGACCGACCAACTCCTTGTGAGCAGGGATGGAAGATGCGATCACCGGCGAGCCAGCTGCCATCGCCTCGACGACGGGCATCGAGAACCCTTCCATCTGCGCTGCAACGACCGTACATCGCGCGCCGCGGTAGATCGATACGAGATCATCTTCATCGACAAAGCCAGGAAAAATCAGAAGCTCCGGTCTGCCGCCATTGCTGACATACAGATCGCGCAAACGCTCCTGCCAAGCCGGCGGGTAATTTCCGGTGACCACAAGCTGAACGCGAGCGTCTTGCATGTCACGGCTTCCTGCGTGGGCAAGGATAGGGCACTCGACATTCTTCCGCGGTTCGGCTCCGCCACAGGCAAGCACGTAGCGCTCGGAAATTTCCGCTCGCCGCCGGAAAGTGTCGACGCGTTCAAAGGCGCTATCAATCGGCGCTCCAGTGTTCGTAATGCGCGTCGGACTTACGTTGAGGATGCGCCGAAGTTCATCGGATGTATGTTGCGAGATAGGGAAAAAATGATCATAGCGAGAAAGCCAGATGAGCTGAGTATGATAGTCGAGCCGATTGGAGGCAGTTGGCAGATAGCGCTCAGGCTTCATGAGTGGAATGAAGTCGTAGACGATCGCAAGTTTGAGGATGTCCGGATCGTTCACTGTACGGCCTAGGAATAACGGATCGTGGGTCATTGGGGACAGTTCGAGAAGAACCGTCGAACACCTTTTGACACCTAGATAAGCGTTCTTCTGAATCTGATCGACGAGGCCAGCAAAGCGGTCGTCCAGACGCGGCAGGCTCGGATCGACCAAGCCGAGAGTCGATGTCTCGACTCCTTTCCAAAATTTACGGACGTTCCTGACCAGATTCGCAGATAGCTTGCCGACTCCGCGATCCTTGTAAGCGGGGTCTTGTAGGCATCTCATGTCAAATACGATTAGCCGTTCGCAATTGTTCATGCCGCAACTCAACCCTTTAGCATCCGCTTCCTACTCGGCGGAAACGAAAGATGGCAAGCGAAAAGGCTCACCCCTTCACTCAGAGGAACGCAAGTCGGACTATCGTTGCACACTAGGCCGGACGTCACGGCCTCAAAGGTCAAAGGCAGGATGGCGGCAAACAGCTTAATCGCATTCATTTGCCGTTCGTTGTCTGCCGTCTCCCTGCTGCATTTTCTGTGCATGTATCGCTGTCGACCATAGGGCCTACGAATTTGACAAGCGATGGTGCACTGCAATACCAGACACCGCTCTTGGAGAGCCGGAAAGCGGAATGATCAATAAGAAGCGAATTTTCTGGCTGGGCATGCACAAAGTGCTCTCGCAAACCGAACTCCCCCGCTTGCGAGAGCTTGGCTACGAGGTGTTCAATCCACCTTATCTGAGCGACGTCTACGATCAGTCCGCCGTCTACGATTGGGTTGCGCCCGACTCCAGTCTGCCGAAAGAGGCTCTGGAGATCCTGGCAAGGACCAACTTCTTTTATGATGAGATTCCGCCGGCAGCAGCGGAAGTTCTGAATGCATATTTCGACGCCGCGGTTGTAACGATCAACCCGTTATGGCTGGGCCATTTCCTGAAAGCCTATCATGGCCGGGTCATCTATCGCACATATGGCCAGCCTCACAGTCTGTCGGATGAACTGGCCAATTTGGGAGCGCTGCCGCTTGTCACCGAGCGGAACGATTTTTGGTTCTTGCCGCATTCGGAAAAGGTGACGGATATAGAGGACGACTGGCTGCGATCACGCATGATGATCGTTCCCTACTGCCTCACTCAGGACGTCGTCGATCTGCGAGACACGTGGGATATCGGAGCATCGGTGCCGGAGCTAGGATTGCTCTGCCCGAGAGTTGCGGACATTCCTTACTACGCCACCAATTACCGCTACCTGAGGCGCTATTTTCCCGCGAAAGGTTACAGGATTTTCGGCGCGCAGAACGTGCCAGTCCGCGATGAGCGGGTGATAGGCACGGTCGAACGATCCGAGTTCATCAGACGGTTAACCCAGATGCGCGGATTTGCGTATCACTATGAAGAGCCGACCGTTTGCTATCTACCGCCGATAGAGTTCATGACGCTTGGCGGTCCTGTGCTGTTTCAAAAAGGGTCTTTGCTTTGCCGGTATTTTCCCGCCGGGGCACCCGGCAGGGCCGACAGCATCGAAGAGCTGGTGAAGCGATCGGAGCAGTTGCGGAAGGGCGACCGTGCTTTGTCGCGCGAACTCATCGAAAGCCAGGCCGAGGTCCGGAAACTGTACCAGCCGGAATATGTGTGGCCCATATTCGACGACGCCATAACAAGGGCACTCGGCGAAGAGGGAACGAACAAAGCGCCTGAGTTGATTTATACGCCAACAGTAAAGATAGAGGCGCCGGCGGCCGAAACCGTTCTTGTAGCCTTCCATGGCTTTGGACCGCTCGTCGTTCACCAAAACGGCGAATACCACTGTGCAGAGGGAATCGCGCGGGTCATCCGGCAAGTCATTCGCGCACTGGCCGACCTCGGATTCAAGGTCGTCGTCACGAGCCGGAAAGAAGACGTCGGCCGAATCCACGGCTTTCTCAATTCCGCCGCAGGCCGCAACCTGAAAATCATGGTAATCGATAAGGAAGTTCTCGCCGGAAGCCGGGCGATGTCGGCGATAGAACGCCTTCGCCAGATTGCTCGGACGCGACCATTTTCAGCGAATATCGACCATCTCAAGAACGTTTGCCGTACAAGAGATATGAGGAACATTCCCCGGGCGCTGGCGACGACAGCTGCGGCGGCAATTTTCAAGGCATTGCGCAGAGTGGAGCAACAGGTCGATAATTTCAAACTCGCGAACGGCGCCACGCCACGTGCGGATTATGTCGATCTGATAAATGCAGACTCGAACATCGATCATGTGCTGATATCACACTACTATATGTTTCCTGAGCTTGCCCACCTGGAGGGCAAGAACGTCGTCTTGTATCTTCCTGACTATATGCCTCATTTCTACAAAGGCTCGATAGAGATGGGCGCTACACGGCAGGCGGCCATGATCGGCAGGAAGATGGTCGCCAAGGCGCGTCGCATTCTGACGAACTCCGCGTTCACGGCGTCGTATCTGCCGAAGACCACGTTGGCCGCACGCCCGGAAGACATCGTGCACGTTCCCCTGCCGTATCTGAATGGCAGCCCAGGCAATGCAGAGGCCTCCGGCCGGCTCAGGGCACTGCCAAGATATTACGCATTTTATCCCACGAGGGACCGACCCTCGAAGCGGCTGGCAGACTTCGCAAGGACGGTGGCGATCGTAAACAAACGACTTGAAGAAGCGGGGAACAAGGAGCAGCTCGTTGGTGTATTGACCACCCCGTTGACAGGCAAGTCGGCGGCCGGGGCGGAAGAGCATCTGGTCTCGTTGTCGGAGCTGACGGACGCGGAGCTCGGATATCTGTACAAGAATGCGCTCTGCCTGCTGTTCACGTCTGAAATGGAAGGAAATTTCCCGACCCAGATAACGGAGGCACTACATCTGGACGTGCCGGTCGTAGCGACGAATATCCCACTCATTACATTGGAGCTCGGAGAAGCATCTGCTTGCCTGGATCTGGTCGAAGTCGGCGACTGCGAGGGGTTCGCGGACCAAGTGATGTCGATCCTCGAAGACCGCGCCTCGGCAGTGCTACGGCAAAAAGACGCCCAGGAAACTGCGTCTAGGAAATTCGCCTATGATAACTTCAAGTACGGACTGTCTGAGTTGTTCAGGCGCTAGCCAAGTTTCCTCTCGCAAACGACCGCCGTTGGTATATCCAGCCAATTATAGTCCTTCGGTCCAACTAAAAGGGATCGAATCCCGGAGCCGCCCTTGAAAATCGGAATCGACGGCAGGAACCTCTTATCGGCCACGGACGGGATCGGCCGATTCGTCCACAAGTCGGTCAAGGCGCTTGCGGCGCTGGGCGCCGAGGTTCACGTTTACGCTCCGGCAAAGATCAACGCCAATTACGAGCTGCCCACTGGCGTAACCCTGCGGACCGGCACATTTCACGCCCTTCCTGCGCGAGCGCTGTGGGGGCAGGCCATGCTGCCTTTCTGGGTCGCGCGCGACAAGGTCGAGGTGTTCTGGGGGCCGTCCCACCGCCTGCCGCTCTTTCTGGACGATCGTATCGCGCGGGTGGTCACGATCCACGATCTCGTCTGGGTGCACGCGCCCGAAACCATGCGTTTGCGGACCTTGGTCGGAGAGCGTCTCCTGATGAAACCCGCATTGCGAAGGGCCGATATCGTGGCCGCCGATTCGGGCGCAACGGCAGCCGCCTTGAAGACGGAGTTTTCGTGGCTAAAAGCGCCGATCCGGACCGTCGCTCCCGGTACGACTGCCCTTCCTCCGCCGGGTGGTTTTTCCGATCTCGAACCTCTCGGCATCACCAGGCCTTACGCCCTGTTCGTCGGCACGCTCGAACCGAGAAAGAATCTGGGCAACTTGATAAGGGCCTATGGCCTCCTGCCGGCGAGCACCCGGTCGGGCTGCGATCTGGTGATAGTCGGTGGCAGCGGCTGGAAGCAGACAAGCCTGGCCGAGGACGTTCGCCGCGGCGGGCTTGGGCAAAACGTCATCTTCACCGGGTTCGTCGACGACCGGATGCTCGCAACGCTTTATGCGAACTGTCTTTTTTTGGCGATGCCGTCCTTTTATGAGGGGTTCGGCTTTCCGATTGTCGAGGCGCAGTCTTTCGGTAAACCCGTGCTGACGTCGAACACCTCGTCCATGCCGGAAGTCGCCGGAGACAGCGCTGTCCTGGTCGACCCGCACGACCCCGAGGCGATCGCCGGCGCGCTCGGCCAGCTTTGCCTCGATGCGCGATTGCGCCAGAAGCTCGCCGCAGGGGCTCGCCAAAATGCGGAACGCTTCACATGGGAGAATCACGCCGGGGGCATGCTGCAGATCTTCGAGCAGGCCATCCGGCTAAGACGAAAGTTCCGCGCTTGAAAGTCCTGCATTTTTTCAAGACGTACTGGCCCGATACCTTCGGCGGCGTGGAGCGTACCATCCATGCCATCGCTCGAAGCACGGCCGCTCATGGCGTAGAAACCGAAGTGCTGTCGCTGAGCCGTGCTCCAGAAGAAAACACTCAACGCCTTGACGATCACATGGCCCGGAAAGCCAGGCTGGATTTCGAGCTGGCATCGACCGGATTTTCGCGTGAGGTCTTTCGCAAGTTCGGTGCGCTCGCCCGGCAAGTCGACCTGGTCCACTACCACTTTCCATGGCCGGTCATGGATATGGTGCATTTCCAATCCCGTCACGGCAAGCCGGCCGTCGTCACCTATCATTCCGACATCGTCAAGCAGAGGCTCATCCTGCCTTTCTACCGGCCTTTGATGATGCGCTTCCTGGGGGATGTCGATGCGATCGTGGCGACTTCGCCGAACTATCTGGAGTCGAGCCCTGTTCTGAGAGCCTTCAAGGCCAAATCGAAAGTGATTCCCATTGGCATCGACGAAGGCGCCTATCCCCCGCCCGGCGAGGCCGACGACAATTGGTGCCGATCGACGGTCCCGGAGCCGTTCGTGCTGTTCGTAGGTGTGCTGCGTTACTACAAGGGGCTGGATGTCCTGATCCGGGCAGCCTCCCAGGCACGGTGCAAGATCGTCATCGCCGGGTCGGGGCCAGTCGAGCGGGAACTCAGGCAACAGGCCAAGACACTGCGCCTCGACAACGTGCTTTTTGTTGGCGAGACAGCCGAACCACGCAAGATCGCTCTGCTTCGCAACTGCCTCGGCTTCGTTTTTCCTTCGAACCAGAGATCGGAAGCCTACGGTCTTTCGCTGGTCGAGGCGGCCATGTGCGGCAAACCGTTGATTTCTTGCGAAATCGGAACGGGCACAAGCTATGTCAACAAAGCCGGCCAGACCGGGCTCGTCGTTCCCCCGTCGGACCCGATGCGGCTTGCCGATGCAATCAACCGACTGGTCGATTCGCCGGCTGAGGCGGCGAACTGGGGGCGGGCGGCGCGCGACCGGTACCTGCGCTTGTTCACCGCCGACAGGATGGGCAAATCCTACGCCGAGCTCTACCGTCAACTCGTGGGTCGCAACGGCTAAACAGCAGGGGCCGAGCTCCTGCTACCTGGCCTCCATTAGAAGTCTATAATTTTACTGTCTTATAGCCGATGGAGTCCAAAAACATCTGGCGGTCCCCCCAACTCCGCGCTAATGCGATAGTCGGGTGACGGGGTCGGGGATTTGCAATCCAAAGTGGCTGCGGACAATGGTCGGTCCTGCGCCGCTCTGATAGTATTCCCGCGCCTGGAGTTCAGTACTACCCAATGACCGCCTACGTAGAAGCCGTATCGGGAATCCGACCGAAGATGCGGCGCGCCATCATCATGGTTCAGGACCTCGTCATGGTCCTGATCGCGGTGGCGCTCAGCCTCACGCTCTCGCAGTCGCGGCTTTCCTTCGATGCGTTCTCCCCTGGCGGGCTGGTCTGCTGGGCGGTCATCGTGCTTGCCGCCCATCTGTTGTTCCGCACGAGCGGCCTCTACAGCACCGTCTGGCGCTTTGCCTCCACGCCCGACTTCTTCAACATCCTGAAGGGTTGCGGCAGCCTGACGGTGGTCCTCTATCTGGCCGCGGTCGCCTTCCGTTCCTTCTATCAGCCGGTCTCCGGCCTCAACGAGCGCCAGTTCATCGTCTTCTTCCTGGTTTCCTTCACCATCATTTCGGCGCCCAGGCTCTATTATCGCTTCCTTCGCGACGGCGCGTCCTGGCGCATCCTGCGCCGCGCCGCCAGCGACCCTTCGATCAAGCAGGCGCTGTTCATCGGCCGGTTGAGCGAGGCCGACGTGATCGTGCGCTTCACGCGCACGTCCGTGCCGGCCGAATACGCCATCGCCGGCATCATGGCGACCGAGAGCGACGCGCCGCTCGGCACCCAGATCCAGGGCGTTCCGGTCGTGGCGCTCAGGCCGCGCCTGGTCGAGGTGCTGGAGGAATATGTCAAGGGCACGGAAAACCTCGACCTGCTGATCTTCGGCAACGGGGTCGAGCGCGAGATCGAGGACTATGCCGAGCTAGTGCGCGTCGCCCGCCACAGCGGCATCGCCGTCGTCCAGTTTTCCGGCCTTTCCGAGCTGGGGCAGGGCGGCAGACTGGTACTCGATGCCGTCGAGATGGAAACCATCATGCGCCGCTCGGCGGTCGCCACCGATACGGCGCGCATCGGCGCCTTCGTCGGCAGCAAGCGCGTGCTGGTCACCGGCGGCGCCGGCTCCATCGGCCGCATCCTGGTCAAGCGTGCGCTGGAGCTCGGCGCCGAGGCAGTGCTGGTGGCCGACAATTCCGAGTTCGGCATTTTCCAGCTCGATCAGATGATCGACGAGAACGACCGCGACCGGCTGACCAGCCGCATCGTCGACGTCACCGACAGGCCGCACATGAGGCGCCTCGTCAGCGAGTTCAAACCCTCGATCATCTTTCATGCCGCGGCGCTGAAGCACGTGCCGCTCTTGGAGGAGAACTGGGAAGCGGCGATCGAGACCAATGTCTTCGGCACGCTCGCCTGCGCCGAGGTCGCCGCCGAATGCGGCGTGCCGCAGTTCCTGCTGATTTCCAGCGACAAGGCGGTCGACCCGACTTCGGTGCTCGGCGTCACCAAGCGCGCGGCCGAGCAGATCGTTTCCTCGCTGCATGAAACCCACGCCGCGCCGTTCCATGCCGGCGGGCTGAACGGCCACCAGGCCGGCGCGCATCGTCCCGGCACCAAATTCATCGCCGTGCGCTTCGGCAATGTCTTTGGCTCCAACGGCTCGGTGGCGACCATCTTCCAGGCGCAGATCGAGGCCGGCGGGCCGGTCACCATCACCGACCGGCGCATGACACGCTATTTCATGACGGTTGCCGAGGCGGTCGACCTCGTCATCATGTCGGCCGCCGATGCCGGGCAGCGCCAGGGCAGCGACGACTACGCCATCTACATGCTCGACATGGGCAAGCCCGTGCCGATCCTCGAAGTCGCCGAAACCATGATCCGCATGGCCGGCAAGAGCCCCTACACCGACATTCCGATTCGCTTCACGGGCATCAGGCCTGGCGAGAAGCTGCACGAGACGCTGCATGGCGAGAACGAGGAGGTCGTCAAGCTCGACACCGCCAAGATCTTCGGCCTCAGGACCGACGTCGTGGCATGGGCGAGCATCGAGGCCGCGCTGCCGGCGCTGGTGGCCGCCATGCACGACCGGGACAAGGCCGCCGCGCTTGCGATCCTGGCCGGGCTCGACCGGGCGGAGGAGGACATTGGCGGCGCGCCGCGCGATCACGCTGTGCCGAAAACGGCCGGACAGGTCGGTTAGACCTGTGCTGTCCGCTCATGATTGGCCATTGAAGCCCATTCGAATGCCCTGCAGGTTCTGAGGCCGTGACCGGAAAAAATCAGCGCGTGGCCGTTCTGATGGGCACGAAGGATGGCGCGGCATATATCGGAGAGCAGTTGGATTCCTTGCTCGCGCAATCCTGGCCTCGCGTCGATCTCTGGATTTCCGACGACGGCTCGACGGATGGCACGCTCGCAATCGTCGAGGCGTGGCGGTCCCGCTGGAACAAGGGCTCCCTAACCGTGGTGGAGGGTCCGCAAAAGGGCTTCGCCGCCAATTTCCGCTCGATGATCATCGATCCGCGCATCGATGCCGACTACTACGCCTTTTGCGACCAGGACGATGTCTGGGAGCCGGACCGGCTGGAAAGCGCCATCCGCTGGATGGCGGGGCAGGACATCGAAACGCCGCTCCTGTTCTGCTCGCGGACGGCGACCATTTCGGAAGCCGGCGTCGCGGTCGGCTTTTCGCCGCTGTTCCGCCGCCCGCCGTCTTTCCCCAATGCGTTGGTGCAAAGCATCGCCGGCGGCAACACCATGCTGTTCAACCGCGCGGCGCGCGACCTTCTGGCCAAGGCGTCGGCAAGAACCGAATTCGTCAGCCATGACTGGTGGGCCTATCTCATCGTCACCGCCGCCGGCGGCAAGGTTCGCTACGAGCCGCGGCCGCTGGTCAGATACCGCCAGCACGCAACAAACCTCGTCGGCGCCAATGTCTCGTGGAAGGCGAGGTTTTCGAGGCTCGGACGTCTGTTCAAGGGCCAGTTCTCCACCTGGACCGACAGCAATCTCAGGGGCCTTGCCGTCAACCGCGACCTCATCGCGCGCGATGCGGCGCTTTGCCTTCGCCTGTTCATCAGGGCGCGCAAGGGCAGCACTTTCAGGCGCTTCAGCCTGCTCGGCAAAAGCGGTGTCTATCGGCAGACCCTCATGGGAACGCTCGGGCTCTACCTCGCCTTCCTTTGGCGCCGGATCTGACTCGTGACGGCAAAGCGGGCTTTCGACCTGACTGTCGCGGCCGTGATGCTGGCGGCGACCTCGCCTATCATGCTCATCGCCATGCTGGCGATCAAGGCGACATCGCCCGGGCCGGCCATCTTCTCGCAGCCGCGCGTGGGGCGGGCAGGCTCCGTCTTTGCCTGCCACAAGCTGCGCACCATGCATCGCGATACCCCGTCCTTGCCCACGCATGAGGCGCCGGCCAGTTCGGTCACCGGGGTCGGCAAGCTGCTGCGCCGGACCAAGATCGACGAACTGCCGCAGCTCTGGAACGTGCTCAAGGGCGAGATGAGCCTCGTCGGCCCCCGGCCATGCCTGCCGACGCAAACGGACCTGATCGGGCACCGCCAGCGGCTGGGCGTGCTGGCGGCACTTCCGGGCATCACCGGGCTGGCGCAGATCAAGGGCATCGACATGTCCGACCCAAAACTCTGCGCCGAGACCGACGCGGCCTATCTGAAGGCCGCCTCGATCGGCCTCGACGTCAAAATCCTTATTGGCACGTTCTACCGGGCCTGACTGGCCTGTCGCGCCAATTCGCGAAGCCGGTCGGCTGTATCGGTTTCCGCCGTCCAGCCATCCGACACAAGCAGCGACGGATCGCAGATCTGGGTCGCAGTCAAGGCCCGCCACGACGCCTGCCTGCCAAGCAGCGTCGCCGCCATCCGGAGAGGCAGCGCCGGCACCGGAACAAGGCGCTGCGGGCGGCCGAAACCCTGCCGGAACGCGGTGATGATTTGCGACATCGCCAGAGGGGCAGCATTGCCCGCGACATAGGCCGGGCGCAGCGGCCCCCGGTGGTTCAGAAGATGCAGCACCGCGCCCGCGGCCGACTCGGACGCGATCAGCGAACGCACACCCGCAAGCGCGCCGGCCGGCAGCGGCAGGCCCGTGTCCGCAAGCCGCATCAGCGCCGCCAAGTTGCCTTTCATGCCTTCGCCGTAGACGGGCGGCAGGCGCAGCGCCGTGGCATCGGGGCGTCCGGCGTAAGCCTCGATCATCCCGATCTCGCCTTCGCGCTTGGAGCGGCCATAGACGCATTGCGGAGCAGGGGGCGTCGCCTCATCGATCGTGCCGCTGAAGCCGGGACCGGCTACGGCCCTGATCGAGGAAAGATAGATGAAGCGCACGCCGGTTGATGCGGCCGCTGCCTTGGCCAGCCGCCCGGTCAGCGTCGCATTGGCGGCACGATAGTCGGCTTCGGCGGCGTCCCGGTCGCTGTTCAGCGCCGCGCAGTGGACGACGTGGCTCACATCGCGCATCAGCGCCAGGAAGGCCGCGTCCGGTGCATCCGTTCCGGGCAGCGGAAGCGCATCGCCGGCAGCCGGTAGTCTTTCTGGCTGGCGGGAAACGATGCGTATGTCGAATCTGGCCTGGCGCAGCCGGTCGATCACCTGGCGTCCGATCAGCCCGGTCGCACCGGTGACCAGCACCTTCATGATCGCTGGCCGGCGGCCGATGGAGTGGCGGCGGCGCTCTCGCCGATCGGCGACACCGTTCGTCCGCAGGCCAGGTAGGTTCCGGAAACCAGGAACACCATCAGCGTCGAATCGAGAAGGTCCTGGCCGACCAGGATGCCGGTCAGGCCACCGATGAGATAGGTGATGACCGTGACGATAATCATCGTTGCGCCGAACCGTTCCGCCGGGTCGGCGCTGAGGCGCAGCGTTTTTGCCGCATTCCGGGCTGCGACCACGAATATGGCCGCGAGGGACAGCGCCCCCAACAAACCGGCCTGCACCGCCGCGGTCAGAAAGCCGTCGTGATAGTGGTTGTAACCTGCGGTCATGCCGAATTGATCGTGAAACCCCTGTTTCATCAGCACCCGGCTGCCCGAGATGCCGTGGCCGAAAATCGGCATCTCGCGAAATGCGCCGACGCCGATCTCCCACATTGCAACGCGCAGGCCGATCGCCGTCGAGTGATCGCCCTTGGTGGCGAGCGCGTCCCAGTCGCTGAACAGGAAGTCGGTGCGGTCCATGATGACGGGGAAGCCGATGGCCGCAATCAGCAGGCAGGCCGCGCCCGCGATCAGCGCCAGACGCATCAGATTGGCGCTGGCGAACCTGTGCCGGTTGATCAGGACGACGGCGATGGCGGCGATCGGCAGGGCAAGCCAGATGATGCGCGACCCCGAAAGAAGGATCGCCAGCACTCCGGCGAGCGCCGAGCCTGCCAGCGGCTTCCAGCCCTTCACGATCCCTGAGAGCGCGCCGGCAAGGCACATCATGGCGGCAAGGCAGGTTACCGTCGCGAACACGATCGCATTCCCGGCGCCGCCTTCGGCCCTGGTGCCGATCCAGTGGTACTGGACGATGGCAATGGCCAGCGCGCCGCAACATGCCGCGGCACTTGCCAGCACGGCTATGCGAGCAAGGGTGATCTTCTCCGTGATGCTCCAGGTCGAATAGGAGATCGGGAAGAACAGAAAGGTGATCAGCGGCAGGAAGTATTTCAGATCCGCTCCGAGCGCGCCGTTGACGATCGAAGCCAGCACCACGGCCGCGCAATAGGCACAGATCGCAACCGTCATGGCAAGCATAGGCCGGTCGATGTTGAATCGCCGCCGTCCGGTGGCGATCAGAAACACCGACCATAGCGCGCCGCCATTGAAGACGAAGCTTACCACCGATCCAAGCACTGGCGGCGAGAAGAAGCAGACGATCGAGAAGTAGATGTTGATCTGTGTCGGCGTGAGGTGGCGCCTGAGCGACGTAAACGGGTTCAATGCCTTGCTTCGCAATCTTCCAGGTTGTGCGCGGATTCAGGGCGGTGGCAGTTGCCCTCGACCCCGTTCTGTCGCGCCTCGCCCCGTCTCCCGCGCCGGTATAGCGGTTGGCCTTCATCTCCGATAGGGCGGCCGAAGGATGTTCAGCCAAAAATCGTCGGCGCGGATGAAGCCTTTGAAGGTCAGCCTGCCTGGTCCAGGCAATAGCTTTTTTATCGCCTTTCAATTGGCCTATATGCATGGGAGGATTTTCTGCTTTATTGGGATCGCTTGGAAAATTCATTCGCGGACCGCGCCGCGCCGCGCGTGTCTTGCATTGTTATCGACGATGGCGATCTGCTAGAACGCCGGCAAGAAGTGTCCAGGACTTGACGGGCTGTTCGAGGGGAAACCGCGCCAATCGCCTGCTGCAAGGTTCTGGCCGGCACGAAAGAACGCACAATAAGCCATGAACATCGCGCTCACCCATCTGCAGCGGCTCGAGGCCGAATCCATCCACATCTTCCGTGAGGTTGCGGCCTCTTTCTCCAAGCCGGTGATGCTCTATTCGGTCGGCAAGGATTCCTCGGTGCTGATGCATCTGGCGATGAAGGCTTTCTATCCGGCCAAGCCACCATTTCCGTTCCTCCATGTCGACACGACCTGGAAGTTCCGCGAGATGATCGCCTTTCGTGACCAGATGGCGCAGAAGCTTGGCTTCGACCTGCTCGTCCATGTCAACGAAGACGGCGTGCGCGACAACATCAATCCCTTCGACCACGGCTCCAATACGCACACCCATGTGATGAAGACGGTGGCGCTGCGCCAGGCGCTCGACAAATACGGCTTCGACGCCGCCTTTGGCGGTGCCCGTCGCGACGAGGAGAAGTCGCGCGCCAAGGAGCGCATCTTCTCCTTCCGCAACGCCCAGCATGCCTGGGACCCGAAGAACCAGCGGCCGGAAATGTGGAAGATCTTCAACACCCGCATCGCACCGGGCGAGTCGATCCGCGTCTTCCCGCTGTCGAACTGGACCGAACTCGACATCTGGCAGTACATTTTGCAGGAGAATATCCCGATCGTGCCGCTCTATTTCGCTAAAGCGCGGCCGGTGGTCGAGCGCGACGGCATGCTCATCCTCAAGGACGACGATCGCATGCAACTGCGTCCCGGCGAGACAGTGGAGAACCGTCTCGTGCGCTTCCGCACGCTGGGCTGCTACCCGCTGACTGGCGCCATCGAATCGGATGCCGACACGCTCGAGGCCATCGTCGGCGAGATGCTGACCGCCCGCACGTCCGAGCGCCAGGGCCGCCTCATCGACCGCGACGAGGCAGGCTCCATGGAAAAAAAGAAGCGCGAGGGGTACTTCTGAGCATGCGCCACATCATGGCCAAGAGCCTCGCCCCCACCGACTCCATCCGCGACTACATGGCCGCGCAGGAAAAGAAGTCGCTATTGCGTTTCCTCACCTGCGGCTCGGTCGACGACGGCAAATCGACGCTGATCGGCCGGCTGCTTTCCGACACCAAGCAGATATTCGAGGACCAGCTCGCGGCGCTAGAGCGCGATTCGCGCAAGCATGGCACCACCGGCGACGACGTCGACTTCGCGCTTTTGGTCGACGGGCTTGAAGCCGAGCGCGAGCAGGGCATCACCATTGACGTCGCCTATCGCTTCTTCGCCACGCCGAAGCGCAAGTTCATCGTCGCCGACACGCCTGGCCACGAGCAGTATACGCGCAACATGGCGACGGGGGCATCGACCGCCGATCTTGCCATCGTGCTCATCGATGCGCGCCAGGGCGTGCTGCGCCAGACCCGGCGTCATTCCATTATCGCCTCGCTGCTCGGCATTCGCCACATCGTGCTTGCCGTCAACAAGATCGACCTCGTCGGCTTCGACGAGACTGTCTTCGACCGGATCGTCGCCGACTACGGCGAGTTTGCGCGGGGACTCGGCTTCACCAGCGTCGTGCCGATCCCGATGTCGGCGCGTTTCGGCGACAATGTCACCAGCCGTTCCGAGCGCACGCCCTGGTATTCCGGGCCGTCGCTGATCGAGCATCTGGAGAACGTGTCGGTCGACGAGGCCGCCGTCGAGCTGCCGTTCCGCTTTCCCGTCCAGTATGTGAACCGCCCGAATCTCGATTTCCGCGGCTTTGCCGGCACCATCGCCTCGGGCACGGTTTCGCAGGGCGACGAGGTCGTGGTCGCCAAGTCCGGCAGGGCCTCGCACGTCAAGCGCATCGTCGCGCATGGCGGCGACCTCGAGCAAGCCGTCGCCGGCCAGGCCGTAACGCTCGTGCTCGAGGACGAGGTCGAAGTGTCGCGCGGCAACATGCTGGTGTCGCCCGCCGCGCGTCCGCAGGTCGCCGATCAGTTCACCGCCAACATCGTCTGGTTCGATGAGCAGGCGCTGCTGCCCGGCCGGTCCTACATTTTGCGCACGGAGACCGATCAGGTGAGCGCGACCGTCACCGACCTCAAATATCGGATCAATGTCAACGATTTCGCGCACGAGGCGGCGAAGTCGCTCGACCTCAACGAGGTCGGCGTCTGCAACCTCTCGACGCGAGCGCCGATCGCCTTCGATCCCTTCGCCGAGAACCGCACGACCGGCGCCTTCATCCTCATCGACCGCATTACAAACGCCACCGTTGGCGCCGGCATGATCCTGCACTCGCTGCGCCGCGCCGAAAACATCCACTGGCAGTCGCTCGACGTCGGCAAGCGCGGCCGCTCCGACCTGAAGAACCAGCGCCCGGCGGTGTTCTGGTTCACCGGCCTCTCCGGCTCGGGCAAGTCGACCATTGCCAACCTGTTCGAGAAGAAGCTGTTCGCGTCGGGGCGCCATACTTATATCCTCGACGGCGACAACGTCCGCCACGGCCTCAACCGCGATCTCGGCTTCACAGACGCCGACCGCGTGGAAAACATCCGCCGAGTCGCCGAGGTGGCGAAGCTGATGGCCGATGCCGGCCTGATCGTCATCGTCTCCTTCATCTCGCCCTTCAGCGCCGAGCGGCGCATGGCCCGCGAGCTGATGGCTGAGGGTGAATTCGTCGAGGTCTTTGTCGACACGCCGTTCGAGGAATGCGCCCGCCGCGACCCGAAGGGCCTTTACGCGCGGGCATTGAGCGGCGAGATCAAGAACTTCACCGGCGTCGATTCGCCTTACGAGGCACCGGAAAATCCCGAAATCCACCTGAAGACGCTCGGCAGGACCCCGCAGGAGATGGCGGAAGCCCTGGAACACTGGCTGACCGAGCGAGACATTGCCGAAGAGCAGTATGACAATGGCGGCGGTATCTGACGACGAGGCGATGCTCGGCGTCTTCGAGCGCTTGGCGCTCGATGCCGGGCGCGAGGTCATGCGGGTCTTCCACGAGGGCTGCGCCGTCGACAGCAAGTCCGACTCTTCACCGGTGACCGAAGCCGATCGCGAAAGCGAAAAGATCATCCTGGCCGGCTTGCGCACCGCTTATCCGGATATCCCTTGCGTGGCCGAGGAAGAGGTCGCGGCAGGCGTCGCGACGCCCGACCTCGACGGCGCCTTCTTCCTGATCGATCCTCTCGACGGCACCAAAGAATTCGTCAACCGCCGTACCGATTTCACCGTCAATATCGCGCTGGTGCGCCACGGCGTGCCGGAGGTCGGCGTCGTCTTCGCGCCTTGCACCGGACGTTTCTTCAGTGGACGACCGGGCAGGGCGGAAGCGCTCGAAATCGACAGCGACTATCGTATCGTCGGCCGCCGGCCGATTGCCGTCCGGGAAGGGGGCTCGCCGCTCGCCGTCGTCGCCAGCCGTTCGCACAACACGCCGGAAACGGATGCCTTCATCCGCGATCTCGGCGCCGCCGAGATCGTCTCGATCGGCTCGTCGCTGAAATTCTGCCTGCTCGCCGCCGCCGAGGCCGACGTCTATCCGCGCTTCGGCCGCACCATGGAATGGGACACGGCGGCTGGTGACGCCGTGCTTCGCGCCGCCGGCGGCATGACCCGCACTCTGGACGGCCAGCCGCTCGTCTACGGCAAGCGCAATCAGGCCAGCGACACGGATTTCGCCAACCCACATTTTATTGCAATGGGCAAGGGCGCAGCATAACATAAAGGTTGGTGAATGGCAGCCGCCAATCCATCACGTCGTCATCCTAGGGCGGAGCAAGGAGCGCAGCGACGCGCGCAGACCCTAAAGCGCGTCGCGATCCTTCGGATTCGCTCCGTACGCTTTAGGCTTTTGATTTTGCGCATGTCTTTGTCCCGAAACCGGTTCCCACTTTCGGGAGACATGCTTTAGGATCCATGCCGCTACGCTAAAGCGTTGCAGCGGTTACAGAATCTGCACCGTTGCGCTCGACGTCGTAGGTCACGGCATGGATCCTCGGCAAGCCCGAGGATGACGAAAGTGCTGTTTAAGCCGCCGCTACATGCGCCGAGTTCGAGCCGATGTAGTTGCGGATCGTCTCGATGATGCGGTCCTGGTCGGCTTCACTGAGATAAGCGTGCATCGGCAGGCAGAGGATTCGCTTCGGCAGGTCCTCCGAGACGGCGAGGCCGGTCGGCGTGCGCGGATAATCCTTGTAGGCGACCTGCTCGTGCAGCGGCTTCACATAATAGATGACCGACGGGATGCCCTTCTCGCCAAGATGGGCTTTCAGCCCGTCGCGCTTCGTCGTCTCGATGGCATACTGCGCCCAGGCCGAGCGGCCGTGGCCCAGGTTGCGCGATGCCTTGACGATGTCGCCGAGCCCTTCCGCATAGCGCTGCGCCACCACCTGGCGGGCCACCATCTCCTCCTCAAGGATGGCGAGCTTTTCGATCAGGACCGCCGCCTGCAGCGTGTCGAGGCGCGAATTGATGCCGACGCGGACGTTGTCGTATTGCGTCTCGCCCTTGCCGTGGAAGGCGAAGGATCTGAGCTTGTCGGCCAGCGCAGCGTCGTTGGTGAACATCGCGCCGCCGTCGCCGTAGCAGCCGAGCGGCTTTGCCGGATAGAAGCTGGTCGAGCCGACATGGCCGAAGGCGCCGCACATCGTGCCGTCGGCCGAGCCGCCCATCGACTGGGCAGCGTCCTCGATCACCAGCAGGTTCTCGCGCTTGGCGATCGCCATGATCGCCCTATAGTCGGCGGAGAGCCCGAACAGGTCGACCGGGATGATCGCCTTCGGCTTCAGCCTTCCTTCCTTCTTGATCATGTCGATCGCCGCCTCGAGGCTGGCGATGTCGATGTTGTAGGTGTCGGGATCGACGTCGACGAAGACAGGCTCCGCCTTGGCGAGCGCCACCACTTCGGCCGTCGCGGCGAAGGTGAAGCTCGGCACGAACACCGCGTCGCCAGGGCCGATACCGGCGGCAAACAGCGGCAGAAGCAGCGCATCGGTGCCGTTGGCGCAGGCCACCACATACTTGACGCCGACATAAGCTGCGAGCTTGTTCTCGAACTCGGTGACCTGGGGGCCAAGGATGTAACGGCCGTCTTCGACCACCTTGTCGATCGCGGCCTTCAGCCGGTCGCGGATTCGTTCGCGCTGCGCGCCAAGATCGATGAACTGCATGTTGGCCTCAAATGGCTTCAGAAAGTGTTGGAGCGTACTTTGTGCGTCCGGATGGACGCACGTCGCTCCAATCGGTAAACCGGCCCGCTGGTACCAGACTTGGCACGGCTGAGAAAGTCGACCGTGGGCAGGGCAAATCGCGCAAGTGTCGCAGCCTGTTACCGTCTTTTGCCGACGTATTGCCCGAGGAAGCCCGGAATCCGGGCTTCCAGGCGTATTGTCGGCACCCTTTATCGCGCTGTTTTGGCCTTTGGAAACATAAAGTGATCGGTCGGCAGCGCCTGCCGGACGGTCAATCAGGCGATTTCGTGCCGCCAGGGCGGGTTGGCGCCGGCCCGCGATACCGTCACCGCGGCCGCCTTGGCGCCAAGCTCCAGCGCCTTGCGGATGGCCTCCTCCGAGAGGCCGCCGATCGCCGCCTTGGTGAGCAGGCCCTGCTCGTGCAGCGAGGCGAGGATGCCGGCATTGAAGGTGTCGCCGGCGCCCACCGTGTCGACCACCTTCACCTTTTGCGGCACCACCGTCACCTTGTGCTCCTTGCTGTAACCGACGGCGCCTTCGCTGCCATGGGTGACGACGATCAGCTTCGGCCCGCGGTCCAGCCAGTTGCGTACGACGTCCTCATGCGAGCCTGCCTCGTCGAACCAGTTGAGGTCCTCGTCCGACAGTTTGACGATGTCAGCCATCGCCATCATCTCGCGAATGCGTCTGAGATGCTTGGCCTTGTCAGGAATGAAGTTCGGCCTGATGTTGGGGTCGAGCATCATCACCCGGCTCTCGTGCTCGCGCCGCATGAACTCCTCATAGGCGGATCCCGCGGGTTCCGAGATCAGGCTGATGGCGCCGAATAGCATCGCCTCGATCTCTGCGCCGAGCTTCGGCAGATCCTCGATGGTGAGCATGCGCCCGGCGGTGTTCTCGTCATAGAAAGTGTAGGTCGCCTGGCCGTTGTTTAGCCGCACGAAGGCGAGCGTCGTCGGCCTTGGCGAGGTGTGCGCGTAGGTGGAGCTCACCTTGCTCGCCCCGAGCGACTCGCGGAGCTGGCCACCGAACAGGTCGGAGGAGAGGCCGGAGAAGAAGCCTGCCGGGGCGCCCAGCCGGCCGAGCGCGATCGCCGTGTTGAACACCGCGCCGCCGACGTAAGGCGCAAACGCAGCTTCGCCTTCCGTCGTGGTGCGCGGCAGCATGTCGATCAGGGCTTCGCCACAGCAAAGGATCATTGTGTCTTGGTCTCCGGCGGATAAATCACGCCCTTGCGGATGATGATGTTGGCGTAAAGCCTGGGCTCGCTGGTCGCGACGATTGCATGCGCGGCCTTGACGCGTGCATAGAAGTCGGCGCCGGCGAGCGCAATCACCTTATGGCCTGGCGCGCGCTTGGCGCAGACCGCTTCCATCTCGTGATGCACGGGATCGGTAAGCGCCGGATCGCCTTTGACCGAGGCGCGGAACAAAGCCTCCGGCACCGCCTCGTCCACGGGCAGCACGCTCAAAACGGCATCGAGCACCGGAATGATGGGATGGCCATCGGCGCGGATCAGCCTGCGCGCCTGCTCCTCGGCGGGATAATTGCCGTCGACGATGGCGATCTCGTCGCCATGGCCCATGGCTCTCAACGTCGCCAGAAGCTGCGGGCCGAGCAGCGGCGGGATGCCGATCAGCATGGTCAGGCGCTCCTGGAAATCGTGGTCGGTCCGATCAGGAACCGCTCGGACAACGGAAGGCTTGCGCCGCCCAGCGCACGTGCATGGATGCCCACGGTTCCCTCACGCACGACGGGCAGCTTCAGCCCCTCGGCGTCGATGCCGGCGATCGCATCCGTGACCGCGTCGACGAGCCGCCGCCGCACCTCGAGCGGCATCCAGCCGTCGATCACCGCCGCCTCGAAATCGATGACCGAGGAGGCAGCGACGATCGCATAGGCCAGCGCCTGCGCGGCCTTGGCTATCCATTCGTCGAGCTCCGCGCCGATCTCGCCCCAATCCTGCGGCGAGGTCCAAAGATAGGAGCCGTCGATGCCCTTGGCGCTGAGCGCCTTTTCCAGCATGGCGATCGAGGCGACGTCGATGAGCTGCGTCGGCTTGCCGTCAGGCCCCGGCACCGGCATCGAACCCAGCGCGCCGGCGTTGCCGGTCGGCCCGCCGAACAGGCGGCCGTTGAGCACGATGCCGCCGCCGGCAAAGGCGCCGATATAGAAATAGACGAAGTCGCGCGCGCCCCCCGACTGGCCGAAGACGAGCTCCGCCCCGCAGGCGGATGTGGCGTCGTTCTGCAGGTAGACCGGAAAGTCGCACTGCGCCTGGATGTCGGCGCGGATGTCGCGGTGGCGCCATTCATCCATGATCTCGCGCGGCGCGCCCGCCGTATCGGCCCAGCTCCACAGTTCGAACGGCATGGCTATGCCGAGGCCGGCAATGCGCTTGTCCTGCGCCGGCGTCAGCTCGCCGCGCATCTTCTTGATGCCTGCGCTGACGAACTCCACCGTCTCGCGCGGCGCCGGATAGCGATAGGAGTTCCGCAGCATCGCGCGCACGTTGCCGAGGAAGTCGATCAGCACCAGCTCGGCGCTGCGGCGGCCGATCTTGAGACCGATGAAGAAGGCGCCTTCCGGGTTGAGCGCCATCGGGATCGAGGGCTGGCCGATCTTGCCGCGCTGCGGCGCCTGGCGGACGAGCAGCTTGTCCTCTTCGAGCTCGCGCATGATGACCGATACCGTCTGCGCCGACAGCCCGGTCATGCGGGCGATGTCGGATTTGGCCAGGCTGCCGTGCTGGCGCACCAAGGACAGCACGAGCCGCTCGTTGTGGTCGCGCATGCCGCTCTGGTTCGTGCCGCGATGCAAGCGGCTCTCCCGAGCCTCGGGCGAACCGTGCCTCGCAATGCCGGTTTCCACCCTGTTCCTCCCGTTAGTTTCCCACGCTGCTTTTCGTTCAGAATGAGTGAACGGCGCAAGTCTGTCAATAATAAATAAGAGTGATTTAATTATTGACAGATGTCTCGGACTGGTGTCTTTTGAGGTGGCGTCCACGCTGGGAGAAATGGTTGGATGCGCTTGAGGCGCCGGGTTGGCCGGCGTCCGGAATGGTTCCATTGGGAGGAAATCGTGACCAAGAAATCGCTGCTGAAGTCCACAGTGTTCGCGGCGGCCGGGCTGGGCCTGCTCGCATTCGCTTCGTCCGCGTCGGCCGCCGGCGTCGGCGCCTGCCTGATAACCAAGACCGACACCAATCCCTTCTTCGTCAAGATGAAGGAGGGCGCGACCGCCAAGGCCAAGGAACTCGGCGTCGACTTGAAGACCTATGCCGGCAAGATCGACGGCGACAGCGAGAGCCAGGTCGCGGCGATCGAAAGCTGCATCGCCGACGGCGCCAAGGGCATCCTGATCACCGCCTCCGACACCAAGGGCATCGTTCCGACCGTGAAGAAGGCGCGCGACGCCGGCCTGCTGGTGATCGCGCTCGACACCCCGCTCGATCCGATCGATGCCGCCGATGCGACCTTCGCCACCGACAACCTCGAAGCCGGCAAGCTGATCGGCGCCTGGGCCGCCGCCACGCTCGGCGACAAGGCCAAGGACGCCAAGATCGGCTTCCTCGATCTCACCCCCTCGCAGCCGACCGTCGACGTTCTGCGCGACCAGGGCTTCATGATGGGCTATGGCATCGACGTGAAGGATCCGAATAAGATCGGCGACGAGAATGATCCGCGCATCGTCGGTCATGACGTGACCAACGGCAACGAGGAAGGCGGCCGCAAGGCGATGGAGAACCTCCTGCAGAAGGACAACACCATCAACGTCATCCACACTATCAATGAGCCGGCCGCCGTCGGTGCCTACCAGGCGCTCAAGGCCGTCGGCCTCGAAAAGCAGGTGCTGATCGTCTCAGTCGACGGCGGCTGCCCGGGCGTCAAGTCGGTGGCCGAAGGCGTGATCGGCGCCACCTCGCAGCAATATCCGCTGCAGATGGCGGCGCTCGGCATCGAAGCGATCGCCGCCTATGCCAAGGACGGCACCAAGCCGAAGCCGACCGAAGGCAAGAACTTCTTCGATACCGGCGTCAATCTCGTCACCGACAAGCCGGCCAACGGCGTCAAGTCGATCGACACCAAGGAAGGTCTCGCCAAGTGCTGGGGCTGATGCTCTGACGGGTCCATAAAGCTTGCGGCTGGGGGCTTGATCCCCGGCCGCATCGGGTGGACGATGCGCTTTCGTCAAGCGCGGACAATCCTGGCGACAGACCGGAATCGGCGCCGACGGCGCGTGCGGCAGATGAGAAGGCTGCGCGCATACGGGAGGATACATGTCTCAGATTCAGGAATTCGAGAAGGTACTTTCGGGCAGCGACACCAGCGTCGCGGCCTTCGACGAGCACGGCAAGTCGTTCGTCAAGCGCGCCCAGCATTTCCTGCATTCCACGCCGGCGGCGGTGCCGCTGATCGTGCTGGTGCTGTCGATCATCATCTTCGGCATTGCCATCGGGGGACGTTTCTTTTCGTCCTACACGCTGACGCTGATCCTGCAGCAGATCGCCATCGTCGGCATTCTGGGCGCCGCCCAGACGCTGGTGATCCTGACCGCCGGCATCGATCTTTCGATCGGCGTGGTGATGGTCATCTCGGCCGTGGTCATGGGCAATTGCGCCATCACCTACGGCATGCCGACGATCCTGGCGGTGCTGCTCGGGCTTGCCGCGGGCGCGGTTTGCGGCCTGCTCAACGGCTTGCTGGTCGCCTACATGAAATTGCCGCCCTTCATCGTCACGCTGGGCACCTGGAACATCGTCATGGCCACCAATTTCATCTACTCGGCCAATGAGACGATCCGCGATGCCGACGTCGACGCACAGGCGCCGCTGCTGCATCTCTTCGCGCTGAGCTTCAGGGTCGGCTCCGCCGTGCTCACGGCCGGCGTCATCGCCATGGTCCTGTTGGTGCTGCTCTTGTGGTACGTGCTCAACCACACGGCCTGGGGCCGCCATGTCTATGCCGTCGGCGACGACCCGGAAGCGGCCAAGCTCTCAGGCATCCAGACCAAGACGGTGCTGATGGCTGTCTATACGCTTGCCGGCCTGATCGCCGCCTTTGCGGCCTGGGTCTCGATCGGCCGCAACGGCTCGATATCACCGTCTGCCGCAGTCACCGACTACAATCTGCAGGCGATCACCGCGACGGTGATCGGCGGCATCTCGCTCTTCGGCGGCCGAGGCTCGATCCTCGGCACGCTGTTCGGCGCCATGATCGTCGGCGTCGTCTCGATGGGCCTCAACATGCTGGGCGCCGACCCGCAATGGAAAGTGCTGCTCACCGGCGTCCTGATTATCGGCGCCGTGGCGATAGACCAGTGGATCAGAAAGGTTTCGGTGTAACCATGACCCAGCAGCCTGTCCTTACCGCGCGCGGTCTTACCAAGCGCTATGGCCGCGTGACCGCGCTCAACAATTGCGACTTCGATCTCTATCCGGGCGAAATCCTGGCGGTGATCGGCGACAACGGCGCCGGCAAGTCGACGCTCATCAAGGCGATCTCCGGCGCCGTGCATCCCGACGAAGGGGTGATCGAGTTGGACGGCAGGCAGGTCCAGTTCAAATCGCCCATCGAGGCCCGCGAAGCGGGCATCGAGACCGTCTACCAGAACCTCGCATTGTCGCCGGCACTGTCGATCGCCGACAACATGTTCCTCGGCCGCGAGATCCGAAAGCCCGGCCCGCTGGGCAGCTGGTTCCGCATGCTCGACCGGCCGGCGATGGAGAAGCGCGCCCGCGACAAGCTCACCGAACTCGGCCTGATGACCATCCAGAACATCAGCCAGGCGGTGGAGACGCTCTCGGGCGGTCAGCGTCAGGGCGTCGCCGTGGCGCGCGCCGCCGCCTTCGGATCGAAGGTGGTGATCATGGACGAGCCGACGGCGGCGCTCGGCGTCAAGGAAAGTCGCCGCGTCCTGGAGCTGATCCTCGATGTCAAAAAGCGCGGCCTGCCGATCGTGCTCATCTCGCACAACATGCCGCACGTTTTCGAGGTGGCCGACCGCATCCATATCCATCGGCTTGGACGGCGTCTGTGCGTCGTCGACCCGAAGCAGATCTCGATGTCGGATGCCGTGGCGCTCATGACCGGCGCCAAGAAGCCGCCTGAGGACGCGCTGGCGGCCTGATCCCCACTCGCCACGATGAATAACCGCAGGAGTATCGGATGGACATCGCAGCCTAAATCGATTTAACATATGCTGCAGCGCGGCAAGCTGGGGTAGGAGAAACGGTGAAAGCCGGTATGATCAGGCCAACCGAACGAGAGGCGATATGACATCCGCCATGACCATCGAAGCTCCCGCTCTTGACAACCCAGACCCCAAGACGCTCGCCGAAGAAGTCTTGATGTCGCTCAAGTACCGGCTCGGCAAAGACACCACGGTCGCCACCCCGTATGACTGGCTGACCGCATCGATCAAGGTCGTGCGCGACCGCATCGTCGACCACTGGATCCAGGCGACCAAGGAAGCCTATGACCAGCAGGAAAAGCGCGTCTATTACCTGTCGCTCGAATTCCTGATCGGGCGTCTGATGCGTGACGCCTTCTCCAATCTCGGCCTGATGGAGAACATGCGCGAAGCGCTGGCCTCGCTCGGTGTGGACCTCGATCTCATCGCCGGCCTCGAGCCGGACGCAGCCCTCGGCAATGGCGGTCTCGGCCGGCTCGCTGCCTGTTTCATGGAGAGCATGGCGACCGTCGATATTCCCGCTCACGGCTACGGCATCCGCTACGCCAACGGCATGTTCCGCCAGGAAATCCATGACGGCTGGCAGGTCGAGCTGCCTGAGACTTGGCTCGACCACGGCAATCCGTGGGAGTTCGAGCGGCGTGAACGTTCCTTCGAGGTCGGCTTCGGCGGTTCGGTGGAATCGATCACCTCCAAGGACGGCCGGCTGGAACGCCATGTCTGGAAGCCGACCGAGCATGTGCTGGCCGTGGCATACGACACGCCGGTCGCCGGCTGGCGCGCCAGGCGCGTCAACACGCTGCGACTCTGGTCCGGCATGCCGATCGACCCGATCCTGCTCGACAAATTCAACGCCGGCGACCACATCGGCGCGCTCGCCGAGAGCAACAAGGCCGACGCGCTGTCGCGCGTGCTCTATCCCGCCGATTCCCACATGGCCGGGCAGGAACTCAGGCTGAGGCAGGAGTATTTTTTCTCCACCGCCTCGCTGCAGGACATCGTCCAGCGCCATCTGAGCCAATATGGTGACCTGAAGTCGCTGCCCGACAAGGCTGCGATCCATCTGAACGACACCCATCCCGCGGTCGCCGTAGCCGAGTTGATGCGGCTGTTGATGGACGTCCACGGCATGGATTTCGACCTCGCCTGGGACACCACCAGGCGCACCTTCGCCTACACCAATCACACGCTTCTTCCCGAGGCGCTGGAAAGCTGGCCGGTGCCGCTGTTCGAGCGCCTGCTGCCGCGCCACATGCAGATCGTCTACGCCATCAACGCCCAGGTGCTGTTGGAAGCGCGCGCCACCGGAAAATTCTCGGGCGAGCAGATCGCCCGCATTTCGCTGATCCAGGAAAATGGCGATCGCCGCGTGCGCATGGGCAATCTCGCCTTCGTCGGCTCGCATTCGATCAACGGCGTCTCGGCGCTGCACACCGAGCTGATGAAGGAGACGGTGTTCGCCGATCTCCACAGGCTCTATCCGGACCGCATCAACAACAAGACCAACGGCATCACGCCGCGGCGCTGGCTGATCCAGTGCAATCCGGGCCTCACCGCGCTGGCGCGCGAGGCGATCGGCGACCGCTTCATGGACGACATCGAGGCGATCAAGGATCTCGATCCTCTTGCCGACGATGCCGCCTTCCGCGAGAAGTTCGCCGCCGTGAAGCGGCAGAACAAGGCGAGGCTTGCGAGCCTCGTCGCCGATCGGCTGGGCATCAGGCTCGATCCGTCGGCGCTGTTCGACATCCAGGTCAAGCGCATCCACGAGTACAAGCGTCAGCTCCTCAACATCCTGGAGGCGATCGCGCTTTACGACCAGATCCGCTCGCACCCCGAGCGGGACTGGATGCCGCGGGTGAAATTCTTCGGCGGCAAGGCGGCGCCCAGCTACCACAATGCCAAGCTAATCATCAAACTGGCCAATGACGTCGCCAGGGTCATCAACGGCGATCCGTCGGTGCGCGGCCTGCTAAAAATGGTGTTTGTGCCGAACTACAATGTCAGCCTGGCCGAGGTGATGATGCCGGCCGCCGACCTCTCCGAGCAGATTTCGACCGCCGGCATGGAAGCGTCGGGCACCGGCAATATGAAGTTCGCGCTCAACGGCGCCTTGACCATCGGCACGCTCGACGGCGCCAATGTCGAGATCAAGGAGCGTGTCGGCGACGACAACATCTTCATCTTCGGCCTGACCACCGCCGAGGTCGCCGAGCGGCGCAGCAACGGCTACAACCCGCGCGGCGTGATCGAGTCCTCGCCGGAACTGTCGCAGGCGGTATCGGCGATATCGTCCGGCGTCTTCTCGCCCGACGATCCCAACCGTTACCGCGACCTCATGAATGGTCTCTATCAGAGCGACTGGTTCATGGTGGCGGCCGATTTCGACTCCTACGCCGCCTGCCAGCGCGAGGTCGACGACGTGTGGCGCAACAGTCCCGACTGGTACGCGCGCGCCATCCGCAACGTCGCCCGCGTCGGCTGGTTCTCGTCCGATCGCACCATCCGCCAATATGCGAAAGAAATCTGGAACGTGCCTGTCTGATGTGATTGCATGAGGTCACGAACGATGTGGCCCCGGTGCATGCCGCCCAAAAATGCACAGCGGTTTTGGGATTACGGCATGCACCAAGACTAAAAGGTGCATGCCGCCCAAAAATGCACAGCGGTTTTGGGATTACGGCATGCACCAAATCTAAAAGGTGCATGCCTCCCAAAAGTGCCTAGCGATTTTGGGATTGCGGCATGCACCCAAACAAAAAGCTGCCCGGGGAGGGCGACCGCCTGATGAGGAAGCCGCGCGCGACCGCTGCGACGAGCGGGCCGGACGGACTGGCGCCAGCCGGCGATGTCGCTGCGATTGTCGCCGGAACGCATGGCGATCCCTTCGCGGTTCTGGGCGTGCATGAGGCCGGCAAGGGCTTCGTCGCCCGCTGCTTCGTGCCCAATGCCGAATTCGTCACCGCCTACACGCTGACCGGCAAGGAGGTCGGGGAACTCTTCCGCAGCAACGATGCCGGCTTCTTCGAGGGCAGGCTCTCGATCCGCAAGCGCCAGCCGCTGCGCTATCACGCCAGAAATGCCGGCGGCGACTGGTGGCTGACCGACCCCTATTCCTTCGGTCCGGTGCTCGGCCCGATGGACGACTACTACATGGCCGAGGGCTCGCACCTCAGGCTCTTCGACAAGCTCGGCGCTCATATCATCGAACATGAGGGCGCCACCGGCGTGCATTTCGCGGTATGGGCGCCCAATGCCCGGCGCGTCTCGGTGGTTGGCGCCTTCAACGACTGGGACGGCCGCCGGCACACCATGCGCGATCGCAAGGACACCGGCATATGGGAGCTGTTCATTCCCGATCTCGGAGCCGGCCAGCCTTACAAGTTCGAGATCATCGGTCCGGACGGTGTGCGTCTGCCGCTCAAGGCCGATCCCTTCGCCTTCGAATCCGAGCTGCGCCCGGCGACCGCTTCGGTAACGGCGCCGCCGATGGCGCATCAATGGGGCGACGAGGCCCATCGCGGCTTCTGGCAGAAGGCCGATCCGCGGCGAGAGGCGATCTCGATCTACGAGGTCCATGCCGGCTCGTGGCAGCGCCGTGACGACGGCACCTTTCTCACCTGGGACGAGCTTGCCGCGCGGCTGATCCCTTACGCGGTCGACACCGGCTTCACCCACATCGAGTTCCTGCCGATCTCGGAGCACCCCTACGACCCGTCCTGGGGCTACCAGACGACCGGCCTCTACGCGCCGACCGCGCGTTTCGGCGACCCCGACGGCTTCGCCCGTTTCGTCGACGGCGCGCATCGCGCCGGCGTCGGCGTTATCCTCGACTGGGTGCCGGCGCACTTCCCGGTCGACGAGCATGGGCTGGTGAAATTCGACGGCACCGCGCTCTACGAGCACGCCGATCCGCGCCAGGGCTTCCATCCAGACTGGAACACCGCGATCTACAATTTCGGCCGCCGCGAGGTGGTGTCGTTCCTCGTCAACAACGCGCTGTTCTGGGCCGAAAAATACCATGTCGACGGCCTGCGCGTCGACGCGGTCGCCTCAATGCTCTACCTCGACTATTCGCGCAAGGCGGGCGAGTGGATCCCCAACGAGAAGGGCGGGCGCGAGAACCTGCAGGCGGTCAGCTTCCTGCAGAAGATGAACAAGGAGCTCTACGGTCATCATCCCGGCGTGATGACGATCGCCGAGGAATCGACCTCATGGCCGAAGGTCTCTCGCCCGGTGCATGAAGGTGGGCTCGGCTTCGGCTTCAAGTGGAACATGGGCTTCATGCACGACACGCTGGAGTATCTCTCCAAGGAGCCGATCTACCGCAAGCACCACCACAACGACATCACCTTCGGCCTGGTCTACGCCTTCTCGGAAAATTTCGTGCTGCCGCTCTCCCATGACGAGGTCGTGCACGGAAAGGGTACGCTGCTCCACAAGATGGCCGGCGACGACTGGCAGAAATTTGCCACGCTGCGCGCCTACTACGCCTTCATGTGGGGCTATCCCGGCAAGAAGCTCCTGTTCATGGGCCAGGAATTCGCCCAGCGCCGCGAGTGGAGCGAGGAACGCGCGCTCGACTGGAACCTGCTCGAATATGCCCCGCATCGCGGCGTCTGGCAGGTGGTGCGCGACCTGAACTACCTTTACCGCTCGCGCCCGGCCCTGCATGCGCGCGACTGCGAGCCGGAAGGCTTCTCCTGGCTGATCGTCGACGATCGCGACAACTCCGTCTTTGCCTGGCTGCGCAGCGCGCCGGATGGCAATCCGATCGCCGTCATCTCCAATTTCACGCCGGTGCCACGCGAGAACTATCGTGTGCCGCTGCCGAAGGCGGGACAATGGCGCGAGATCATCAACACCGACGCCGCCGATTATGGCGGCTCCGGCATGGGCAATGGCGGCATGGTCGTGGTGAATGGGGAAGGGGACGGCACGTCGGCGACGATGCTGTTGCCGCCGCTGTCGACGATTATGCTGGAATTCGTCGCGGACGAAAGCAGATGATGGCTGAAGCAAAGTTCCGGACAGCTTAGGAGGGAGGCAAGCAATGGCAGAGATCAAGAGAACCCAGCCGCTGGCGCGCGATGCCATGGCCTATGTTCTGGCCGGCGGCCGCGGTAGCCGCCTCAAGGAGCTGACCGACCGGCGCGCCAAGCCCGCCGTCTATTTCGGCGGCAAGACGCGCATCATCGATTTTGCGCTGTCCAATGCGCTCAATTCCGGCATCCGCCGCCTCGGCGTCGCCACCCAGTACAAGGCGCACTCGCTGATCCGCCACCTGCAGCGCGGCTGGAACTTCCTTAGGCCTGAGCGAAACGAAAGCTTCGATATCCTGCCTGCCAGCCAGCGCGTGTCGGAAACGCAGTGGTATGAAGGCACGGCGGACGCCGTCTACCAGAACATCGATATCATCGAGGCCTATGGCCCCGAATACATGGTCATCCTTGCCGGCGACCACATCTACAAGATGGACTACGAGCTGATGCTGCGCCAGCATGTCGACGCCGGCGCCGACGTCACCGTCGGCTGCCTGGAAGTGCCGCGCATGGAGGCGACCGGCTTCGGCGTCATGCATGTCGACAAGAAGGACACCATCATCTCCTTCATCGAGAAGCCCGCCGATCCGCCCGGCATCCCGGACAAGCCGGACTATGCGCTGGCCTCGATGGGTATCTACGTCTTCAAGACCAAGTTCCTGATGGAGCAACTTCGCCGCGATGCGGCCGAGCCAGGGTCCAGCCGCGACTTCGGCAAGGACATCATCCCCTACATCGTCCAGCACGGTAAGGCGATCGCGCACCGTTTCGCCAAGTCCTGCGTACGCTCCTCGCACGAGGCCGAGCCCTATTGGCGCGATGTCGGCACAGTCGACGCCTATTGGGAAGCCAATATCGACCTGACCGACGTCACGCCCGAGCTCGATCTCTACGACCGCGACTGGCCGATCTGGACCTATGCCGAATTGAAGCCGCCGGCCAAGTTCGTGCACGACGAGGACGGCCGCCGCGGCGAGGCGATCTCCTCGCTGGTCTCGGGCGACTGCATCGTCTCCGGCGCCTCGCTGCGCCGCAGCCTGATCTTCACCGGCGCCCGCATCAATTCCTATTCGAAGCTCGAGGAGGTGGTGATGCTTCCCGACTGTTTTGTCGGGCGCAACGCGCGCCTCAAGCGCGTCGTCATCGACCACGGCGTCCGCATCCCGGAAGGGCTGGTGGTCGGCGAGGATCCGGAGCTCGACGCAAAGCGCTTCCGCGTTTCGGAAAAGGGGATCTGCCTGATCACGCAGGACATGATCAACAAGTTGTCGACTTGACCAGGTCGATCAACAAGCTGTCAACCTGATAGGGTTGATCAGCAAGTTGTCGATCTGATCAACAAGCTGTCACTTTAAACCCGGAATGTGATGCGCATGCAGGTTCTGTCGGTCACGCCCGAAATCTTCCCGCTGATCAAGACCGGCGGGCTTGCCGACGTGACCGGTGCGCTGCCGATCGCGCTGGCCGGCAAGGGCGTGGCGATGCGCACGCTGGTTCCCGGCTATCCCGTGGTGATGGAGGCCTTCAAGAAAAAGAAGGCCGTCTACCAGTACCCGCTGCTGCAGGGCGGCAAGGCTTCGGTCCATGCCGTCAAGATCGGCGAGCTCGACCTCTTCGTGCTCGACGCGCCGCATCTCTTCGACCGCCAGGGCGGACCCTATGGTACCGCCTCCGGCTCCGACTGGCCCGACAACTGGCGGCGCTTCGCGGCGCTGAGCCAGGTCGGCGGCGACATTGCCGGCGGCGCGATCTCCGGCTACCAGCCCGACATCGTGCATGCCCATGACTGGCAGTCGGCGATGACGCTGGCTTACATGCGCTACGGCAAGGCGGTCGGCGTGCCGTCGCTGATCACCGTGCACAATCTTGCCTTCCAGGGTCAGTTCGGCGCCGGCATTTTTGGCGAGCTCGGCCTGCCGGGCGTGGCGATGCAGCTCGACGGCGTCGAATATTATGGTGGCGTCGGCTATCTCAAGGCCGGCCTGCAGGCCGCCTGGGCGATCACCACCGTCAGCCCGACCTATGCGCAGGAAATCCGCTCGCCGGAATTCGGCATGGGCCTGGACGGCCTGATAAACATGCGCGCCGTCGACCTCTACGGCATCGTCAACGGCATCGATGTCGATATCTGGAACCCCGCGACCGACAAGCATCTGGTTGCCAACTACTCGGCCGAGACGCTCGCAGCCCGCAGCCTCAACCGCAAGGCCGTCGAGGATCGCTTCAACCTCGAGCCTGACGACAGCCCGATCGTCTGCGTCGTCAGCCGCCTGACCTGGCAGAAGGGCATGGACATATTGGCTGCCGTCGTCGATGGCGTCGTTCAGCGTGGGGCACGACTGGCGGTGCTGGGCTCGGGCGATGCCGGCCTCGAAGGCTCGCTGCTTGCCGCCGCCGCGCGGCATCGCGGCCGCGTCGGCGTCGTCATCGGCTATGACGAAGCGCTTTCCCACGTGATGCAGGGCGGCTGCGACGCCATCGTCATTCCGTCGCGCTTCGAGCCCTGCGGGCTGACACAGCTCTACGGCCTGCGCTATGGTTGTGTGCCGGTCGTCGCGCGCACCGGCGGCCTCGCTGACACCATCATCGACGCCAACGAGGCGGCCCTTTCGGCCGGCGTCGCCACCGGCTTCCAGTTCGCGCCGAACAATGGCGGCGCTATGCTGCATGCCATCCACCGCCTTGTCGAGGCGCATGCCAGGCCCGCCGCTTGGGCCTCGATCCAGCGCCAGGGCATGAAGGCCGACGTCTCCTGGGACAAGAGCGCCGAGAAATATGTCGAACTCTATCGCTTGCTGCTTTCGAAAAGGGCTGCCTGAGGCATGATCAAAACCGTCCCCACCAAACCCTATACCGACCAGAAGCCCGGCACCTCCGGCCTGCGCAAGAAGGTGCCCGTCTTCCAGCAGGAGCACTATGCGGAGAACTTCATCCAGTCGATCTTCGACGCGCTGGAAGGTTTCGGGGGCAAGACGCTGGTGATCGGCGGCGACGGCCGCTTCTACAACCGCGAGGTCATCCAGAAGGCGATCGCCATGGCCGCAGCCAACGGCTTCGGCAAGGTGATGGTCGGGCAGGGTGGGATTCTCTCGACGCCTGCAGCTTCCAACATCATCCGCAAATACAAGACCTTTGGCGGCATTATCCTGTCGGCCAGCCACAATCCGGGCGGCCCGCACGAGGATTTCGGCATCAAGTACAATGCCGGCAATGGCGGCCCGGCGCCGGAGAAGATCACTGACGCGATCTTCGAAAAGACCAAGACGATCTCGAGCTTCAAAATCGCCGACATCGGCACTGTCGACATCGACACGATCGATACGGTCGACGCCGGTGGCATGACGGTCGAGGTCTTCGACCCGGTCAAGGACTATGCCGAGCTGATGGAAAGCCTGTTCGACTTCGACGCCATCCGCGCCAACTTCAAATACGGCTTCCGCATGCGCTTCGACGCCATGCATGCGGTGACCGGTCCCTATGCCAAGGAGATCCTCGAGCGCCGACTCGGCGCGCCGAACGGCACCTGCCGCAACTTCAAGCCGCTGCCGGATTTCGGCGGCCACCACCCCGATCCGAACCTGGTGCACGCCAAGCATCTCTATGACGAGATGATGGGTCCCGACGCGCCGGATTTCGGCGCCGCTTCCGACGGCGACGGCGACCGCAACCTGATCATCGGCAAGGGCATTTTCGTCACCCCTTCGGATTCTGTGGCGATGCTTGCCGCCAATGCGCATCTGGCGCCAGGCTACAAGGAAGGCCTGAAGGGCATCGCCCGCTCGATGCCGACCAGCGGCGCTGCCGACCGTGTCGCCGAAAAGCTCGGCATCGGCATTTACGAAACCCCGACCGGCTGGAAGTTCTTCGGCAATCTGCTCGACGCCGGCATGGCGACGATCTGCGGCGAGGAAAGCGCCGGCACCGGCTCCAACCATGTTCGCGAGAAGGACGGCCTGTGGGCCGTGCTTTTGTGGCTCAACATCCTCGCCGTGCGTGGCGAGAGCTGCAAGGACATCGTCACCAAGCATTGGGAGACCTACGGCCGCAACTATTATTCGCGTCATGACTACGAGGAGGTCGAGACCGAGCGGGCGAACAGGCTGGTCGACGAATTGCGCGCCAAGCTCGGCTCGCTGCCCGGCACTACCCTGCGCGGCATGACAATCGCCAGCGCCGACGACTTCGCCTACCACGATCCGGTTGACGGCTCGGTGAGCAAGAACCAGGGCATCCGGGTCCTGTTCGAAGGCGGCTCGCGCGTCGTCTTCCGCCTCTCCGGCACCGGCACATCCGGGGCGACGCTGCGCGTCTATATCGAGCGCTACGAGCCGGACAAGGCGAGGCACGACCTCGACACGCAGGAGGCGCTCGCCGACCTGATCGCAGCCGCCGACGACATCGCCGGCATCAAGAGCCACACCGGCCGCGACAAGCCGAGCGTGATTACTTGAGGGTGGTGGGGCGCCTCTTTCCTTCTCCCCTTGTGGGAGAAGGTGGATCGGCGCGCAGCGCCGAGACGGATGAGGGGTGTTGGCCGGAGGGCCGTCGGCGCCAAGCTGGAGCACCCCTCATCCGTCGCCTTCGGCGACACCTTCTCCCACAAGGGGAGAAGGGGGAGCCCGCATGACCCAACTCGGCGCAACCATCACCACCGAAGGCATCCGCTTCGCCGCCTGGTCGTCGTCGGCGAGACGGCTGTTGGTTTCGATCTTTGACGATACGGGAGCCCGCGAAACCGACCGGCTGGAACTGAAGCCGGAAGGCGAGGGCGTGCATGCGCTCCTTGTTTCCGGCCTCGCCGAGGGCACGCGCTACGGCCTTCGCGCCGATGGCGACTATGCGCCCGAGCGCGGCCTCTGGTTCGATCCGGACAAGCTTCTCACCGACCCCTATGCCGTCGAGATCGATCGGCCCTATCAATACCATTGGCGGCTTGCCGCCAAACGCAACGAAGGCGCCGACACCGCTCCGCTGATGCCGAAGGCCGTGGCGGGTGCTTGGCCGGAGCCTGCGTCCTTGAAGCCGCCGCTGTTCCAGCCCGGCGGCCTGATCTACGAGCTCAACGTCCGCTCCTTCACCAAACTGCATCCGGATATCCCGGAAGCGCGGCGCGGCACCGTTGCGGCGCTCGCCCACCCCGCCGTCCTCGAGCATCTGAAGCGCCTCGGCGTCTCCGCCGTCGAACTGATGCCGATCACGGCGTCGATCGACGAGCGCCATTTGCCGCCGCTGGGACTGAGCAACGCCTGGGGCTACAATCCCGTCACCTTCATGGCGCTCGATCCGCGCCTGGCGCCCGGCGGTCTCAAGGAATTGCGCGACACCGTCGCGGCGTTGCGCAAGGCAGGCATCGGCACCATCCTCGACCTCGTCTTCAATCACACCGGGGAGAGCGACAGGCTTGGTCCGACGCTGTCGCTGCGCGGCCTCGACGCGCAGGCCTATTACAGTCACCTGCCGGACGGCCGGCTGGCCAACGACACCGGTACGGGCAACACGGTCGCATGCGATCATCCGGTCGTGCGGGATATGGTGCTCGACACGCTCCGCCATTTCGCCCGCTTCGCAGGCGTCGATGGCTTTCGCTTCGACCTGGCGCCGGTGCTCGGCCGCGTCGACGGTGCGTTCGATCCGGAAGCGCCGCTGCTCCAGGCCATCGCGGTGGATCCGGTGCTTGCCGACCGCCTGCTGATCGCCGAGCCGTGGGACATCGGACCGAACGGCTATCAGCTCGGCAATTTCCAGCCGCCATATCTGGAATGGAACGACCGCTTCCGCGACGATGTCAGGCGCTTCTGGCGGGGCGATGCCGGCATGGTCGGCGCTTTAGCCACGCGGCTTGCCGGCTCATCCGACGTGTTCGGCAGGGCAGGGCAGGTGGCGAGCCGCAGCGTCAATTTCATCGCCGCGCATGACGGCATGACGCTGGCCGACCTCGTCGCCTATGAGAAGAAGCACAACGCGGCCAATGGCGAGCAGAATCGCGATGGCCATAACGACAATCTGTCGTGGAACAACGGCGTCGAGGGCGAGACGGACGACGCGGAAACCGCTGAGGCCCGCTTCGACGACCAATGCGCGCTGCTTGCGACACTCTTTGCGTCGCGGGGCACCATCATGCTGACTGCCGGCGACGAATTCGGCAGAACCCAGCAGGGCAACAACAATGCCTATGCGCAGGACAACGCCATCACCTGGCTCGACTGGGCCGGCCGCGATGAGACGCTGGAGCGATACGCAGCAGCGCTTTCGCAATTGCGTCGCGCCTTTCCGCCATTGTCCGACACGAATTTCCTGACCGGGAAGCCGTCCGATGCAGCAGCCATCCCCGATGTCGTCTGGCTGACCGAAACCGGGGCGCCGCTCGGCGAGGCCGAATGGAGCGATCCCGGTCGACATCGCCTCGTCATGATGCTGGGGAATAGCGAAGGCGGTCGCCTTGCCGTCATGGTCAATGGCGACCGCCGCCAATGCGTCTTCACCTTGCCCGCTCGAGACGGCTACGAGTGGCGTCCGGCAATCGAGGCGCAGGCGATCGACCTTGCGCGGCCGCTGCCGGGCCGCAGCGTCAATTTCATGATCGAGCGCAGGGCTGGCAAGACCCGCGCCGGAAAGGCTTCATGATGGCTGATGGCAATTCGGAATGGTGGCGCGGCTGCGTGATCTACCAGGTCTATCCGCGCTCCTTCCAGGACACGAGCGGCGACGGCAGCGGCGATCTCAAGGGTATCACGTCACGGCTTGCGCATGTCGCGTCGCTCGGCGTCGATGCCGTCTGGCTCTCGCCCTTTTTCAAGTCGCCCATGGCCGACATGGGCTACGACGTGTCGGACTATCGCGACGTCGATCCGATGTTCGGCACGCTGGAGGACTTCGACGCGCTGGTTGCCGAGGCGCATAGGCTTGGCCTGAAGCTCATCATCGACCAGGTGATCTCGCATTCGTCCGACAGGCACGAATGGTTCGTCGAGAGCCGCACCAGCCGCGACAATGCCAAGGCCGACTGGTATGTCTGGGCCGATGCCAAGCCGGACGGCAGCGCGCCCAACAACTGGCAATCGCTGTTCGGCGGCCCCGCCTGGGAGTGGGACGCCACCCGCCGGCAGTACTACATGCACAATTTCCTGGCCGCGCAGCCGGACCTCAATTTCCATACCCCGGAGGTGCAGGACGCGGTCCTCGACACCGTGCGCTTCTGGCTGGAGCGCGGCGTCGACGGCTTCCGGTTGGATACGGTCAACTATTATGTCCACGACCGTTGGCTCCGCGACAACCCGCCATTGGCGTCAAGCGTCGCCGGCACCAATGGCGCCACCACCACCTACGCCTTCCAGGAACATCTTTTCGACAAGACACGCCCCGAGAATATCGACTTCCTGAGGCGTTTGCGCGCGCTGCTCGACGAATATCCCGACCGCGCCGCGGTCGGCGAGGTGGGCGACGAGGATCGTTCGCTGCAGACGCTCGCCGCCTACACCTCCGGCGGCGACAAGCTACAGATGTGCTACACCTTCGACCTGCTGGGTCAGCAATTCTCTGCCGCCCATGTGCGCGGCTGCGTCGAGGCGTTCGAGAATGCCGTTGCAGACGGCTGGGTTTGCTGGGCCTTCTCCAACCACGACGTCATGCGCCATGTCAGCCGCTGGACGCGGCCAGGCGAGAATCCGGACATCGTGGCGAAATTCTCGATCGCGCTGCTTTCTTGCCTGCGCGGCTCGATCTGCCTCTATCAGGGCGAGGAGCTTGGGCTCGAGGAAGCCGAGCTTGCCTATGAGGATCTGCGCGATCCGCTGGGTATCCGCTTCTGGCCGGGCGTGAAGGGAAGAGACGGCTGCCGCACGCCGATGGTCTGGGAAGCCGGCGCCGAAAATGGCGGCTTCTCAACGGCAAAGCCCTGGCTGCCGGTGCCACTGGCGCATCGTGGTCGGGCGGTCGATGTGCAAAATGGCGAGGCCGGTTCGGTGCTTTCCGCCTATCGCTCGATCCTGGCCTTGCGCAAGCGCCATCCGGCGCTGATTGCCGGCTCGATCCGGTTTCTCGAGGCCGAGGGTGATGTGCTGGCCTTCATCCGCGAGCATCAAGACGAGAGGTTGTTATGCGTCTTCAACTTCGCCGGTGAACCGGCGAGTTGGACGCTGCCGGCCGAGATCAGGGATTTCGAAATAACGGCTTTTGCCGTTGACGTCGCCGGCGTCCTTGGCGGTGTTCTCGAAGAGATTGCGCTGGCACTGCCGCCTGTGGGGTGCTTCGCTGGGAGAATTGGCTGACGGCCCGCCTACTGGACGAGCACGGAGCGTCCGCAGACCGCGCCGGTAACGCGCACATCGGCCTCGCCGACATGCACGCCAAGCGCCGCAAGCACGTTGTAGACGACGTCGTCGACCGGCGCGGTCACGCCGTTGAGCAGCGTTGTCACCGCCGGTTTCACCGTGCCGAGCAGCGAGGTCACGTCGATGCCGAGGCCGAGCGCTTTGACCGACAGCGACAGGTTGTTCACCAGCGAGGTGGTGAGCGACTGTGTCAGGTTCTTGGTCGACGCCGTTTTGATTGTCTTGTTGGCGATATCGGTTGCGCTGAAGGTGAGGGTCGTCGGCGTCATGTTGGTGACCGAGAAGGCCGACGATCCCTTGATCTGCAAAAGGTTGAGGTTGATCAGCAGCAGCTTGAGGCTGACATCGGCGATCTCGGCGTCGCTGAAGGATTGCGGCTTGGTGAAATCGGCAAAGCCGCTGGCGCTGCTGTCGGCGAGATGCGCCGAGACGACGCCCGGCTGCGCGGCGATGGAAACCTTGATGCTGGATGGGCCGGTCGGACAGCTGATGTCGGTCAGCTTGGCTTCGGCATAGGCGATCTCGACGTTGAGCGGCAAGTTGACGGCGAGCAGCTTGATGCCGCCGCCAAGGTTAGGTGTGCCGACCGTGACGCCGGCGTTTAGCTTGATGCGGGTCTGCGCCGTGCGCACCACGGTGCCCAGTTCTCCGACTGCCAGCCAAGCCGAGGATTGCATGGGTTCGCCGATGGCGATCTCGAGCGTCGTCGATGTCAGTCCCGGTATGGTCGCCCCGAGATTGACTGAGACCTGGTTCGTGCCGTTGGCTAAAGCCGCGGCCGCGGTCAGCATGCTCATGGCGCTTGCGTCGACCGAAAGTCCGGCGGGCTTCTGTCCGAGGCCGAGGCTGCCCACCGAGCCGAGGTCGATGAGCTGGCTGAGCGGGATCTTGACCGTATTGGTGGCGCTCGAGGCCATGATCTGCAGCGCTAGCTTGGCTGTCCGGTCGAGCCCGGGCACGTTGGCCATCGCCGTGGCGATCTGACCGATCGTCGCCTTCGAGGCGAGCACGTCCGAATAGGTCACGCCGGTCAGATGCAGTTGCGTCGCCAATTGATCGGTGAAGGAGAGCACGTCGACATCGGCCGAGATCAGCGAATTGTAGTCCATCACGCTGAGCGAGATGTTGCCGCCGAGAAGGGCGCCGAGCAGCGCGTTGAGAATGCCGCCGTTGACGCTGGCGAGGCGCGAGCCGACCGAGAACGCCGCTTCGGGCTGGGCGCTGGCGGTGGCCGTCGTGCCGATCACCGGCGGCGCCATCATCGAGGCGGCGAAATAGAGCGTGCCCTGCTTCTTCAGCGACACCTGTACGGCATTGTAGGGCAGCTTGCCGGCCTCGAAGCGGCTGCCGGCCGCTATAGAACTAACCCCGGAATAGCGTCCGGGCACCACCTGCACGACCGCCTTGCTGCCGGTCGGCGCGACATTGGTGCCCTGTTGCTGCACGGCGACCGACGTGATCCCGTTGTCCTTCAGCGTCGTCAGCACCGCTTGCTGGGCATTGTTGATGTGGGCGGCGGCGGTGATCGCGGCCAGGTCGACGATCGACTGCGCGGCGCGGCGTTCGTTGTAGAGCGAGCCCTCGTCGACCGCGAATGCAGTCAGCGCCAGCGCGACCGGCGTGCAGAGCGCCGTCATGACCGCGAAGTTGGCGCGCCGGTCGGCGATCAGCCGTCGCGCCGCGTCCACTAGGCCCCCGCCCGAATTGCGCATCATATGCCTCCGACCCGGATCGTCGATTGACGCTGGATCGTGGTGCCCGGCAGCGGCAGGTTATGGAACAGGTTCCAGATCGGCAAGTTGCGCGCGTCATAGCTGACCGAGACGACGAACTGGCTGCCATCGACGACGCTGTCCCTGGCGTCGACCGTCAGCTTGTTCGGGTCGACAAAGGGATAACCTGCGACGTCGTGAGCGATGAAATCCGTGACCAGCGCCTGTCGCTCCGTCTGGTTAAGGCCGGCAATCGCCGTTCGTGCCGCGTCGGCGGCGATTTGCTGGACCGAATGGCTGGCGCCGAAATAGATTCCGTATGCAACCATTCCGAGCAACAGCAGGATGAAGATCGGCGCCAGCATGGCGAATTCGACCGCCGACGTGCCAGCGGCGTCAGCCCGGAAACAAGACCAAGGAGCAAGGAATTTTCGGTTCTTCAGCATGGTCCGGAGAATGCCAAAGCCTGCCTGCAAAAACAGAAAACGGCTGGAACAACCGAAAGGTGCACCAAGTTGAATGGGATGCTTAAGCTTTAGATTTCGCTGTTTTAGCGAGGTGCAGCTCACTCAACGTCAAGCAGTGGGCAGTTGAAATAAGATTTCGCTCTGTCTAGTCTCGCCGCCACCAGCCGCCGGAAGGGACCGGCGGCACGCTCAAAAAGGAACCCGTCGAACGGTTCCGGGGCGTCAACACTTGAAGGCGTGGTTGAGGGGCCGCGTCCAAAGGGAGAGACTTCATGCTGAAAAATCTGCTGAAGGCGACCGTGTTCGCCACCACCATGGC
The DNA here is from genome assembly GCF_029625675.1 of Mesorhizobium sp. WSM4884. NCBI lineage: Bacteria > Pseudomonadati > Pseudomonadota > Alphaproteobacteria > Hyphomicrobiales > Phyllobacteriaceae > Mesorhizobium > Mesorhizobium sp. WSM4884. Next base: position 107,851 of record NZ_JARTVO010000002.1, on the reverse strand, counting down.
CTTGGCGACCGGGGCCTTCTACACGCCAGCCTTCGCCGAGACCGTCTACAACCGCGGAGCCGCCGCCGAGGCGGAAACGGTCGATCCGCACAAGACGTCGACGGTCTACGAAGCCGATATTATACGAGACCTGTTCCAGGGCCTCGTCATGCATGACCAGAAGACAAACCTCATCCCGGGCGCCGCCGAAAGCTGGACGGTGTCCGACGACGGCACCGTCTACACCTTCAAGCTGCGCAAGGACGGCCTCTGGTCGGATGGCAGCCCGGTGACGGCGGACGACTTCGTCTATTCCTTCCATCGGCTGGAAGATCCCGCCACCGCCGCAGAATACGCCTCGATGCTTTATCCGGTGAAGGGCGCCGAGGACTTCAACACCAAGAAAGGCAAGGCCGAGGATATGGGCGTGAAGGCGATCGACGCCAACACGCTTGAAGTCACGCTGAAGGCACCGACGCCCTACTTCCTGGAGATGCTGACCCACCAGGCGACCTATCCGGTCAACAAGGCTTCCATCGACAAGCTCGGCGCCGACTGGATCAAGCCGGGCAAGCTGGTCTCCAACGGCGCCTATACGCTGGCGGAGTGGGTTCCCAACGACCACATGAAATTGGTCAAGAACCCGAAGTTCTGGGACGCCGCGAGCGTCAAGCTCGACGTGGTCAACTACATCCCGACCGAGGACCGCTCGTCGGCCATGAAGCGCTTCGAGGCCGGCGAACTCGACAGCTATGGTGACCTGCCGACCGAACAGCTCGCCGATCTCAAAACCAAGTTCGGTGACCAGGTCCGTGTGGGGCCATATCTCGGCACCTATTATTATGCGATCAAGACCGACAAGGCGCCTTGGGACAATGTCGAGCTGCGCAACGCCATTTCGATGGCAATCGATCGCGACTTCCTCGCCGAGAAGGTCTGGCAGAACTCGATGCTGCCCGGCTATTCGATGGTGCCTCCGGGCGTCGAGGGCTACACGCCGGCACTGGCCAAATACGCCGACATGTCGCAGATCGACCGCGAGGATGCGGCCAAGAAGATCCTGGAAAAGCTGGGCTATACGCCCGAGCATCCGTTGAAGATGGAGATCCGCTACAACACTTCGGAGAACCATAAGAACACGGCGGTCGCCATCCAGGAACAGCTGAAGCCGCTCGGCGTCGAGGTGACGCTGCTTAACACCGACACCAAGACCCACTACGGCTTCCTCGAGCACAAGGGCAACTACGACGTCGCCCGCGCCGCCTGGATCGCCGACTACAAGGATCCGGAGACCTTCCTCGGCATCTCGCGCAAGGCGAGCGGCAACAACTACTCGAACTACAACAGCCCGGCCTATGAGGCCGCGATGGACAAGGCAGCCGCCGCCGGCGGCAAGCCCGAGGAGCGCATGAAGGACCTCGCTGCGGCCGAGCGCATCCTCGTCGACGACGTCGGCCAGATCCCGCTTCTCTACTACAGCTACCACGACATCGTTTCCTCGAAGCTGCATGGCTTCGACGACAATGTGATGGACATTCATCCGTCCCGCTTCATCTCCAAGGACTGACAATAAACCTTGGCCGTGCCGCCGCTCTCTTTTCGGGAGCGGCGGTCGCGGTCTGTCGTCGTGCCGGGCCGAAAGTCGGATTGGATTTTCAGGCTACCCGGTGCGAAGATCAGAGATGCCAGCGCGCCACGATCTCGTCCGGAGAGCCGTCGCCTGGCTGAAGCGGGGCGCCGATGCTGCGTTATGTCTTCCGGCGGCTGTTGACCGCCATTCCGACGCTATTCGTCATCGTGACGGTGGCGTTCTTCCTGATCCGCGTCGCGCCAGGCGGCCCGTTCAACCAGGAGCGGGGCTTGAGCCCCGAGATCAGGGCCAATCTCGAAGCCCAGTTCGGCCTCGACGATCCGCTCTGGCTGCAATATCTCCACTATCTCGGCAATCTTTTGCGCGGCAGTTTCGGCCCGAGCTACAACCTGCCGGATTTCACCGTCACCGAGCTCTTCGCCAAGGGCCTGCCGATCTCGGTGCAGATCGGTACTTCGGCACTGGTGCTGGCGCTGCTGCTGGGCTCGATCCTCGGCACGATCGCGGCGCTCAATCAGAATAAGATAGCCGACTATTCGGTGATCGCTTTGGCCACCGCCGGCAGCACCATCCCCACCTTCGTCACCGCGCCGGTGATCCAGCTCGTCTTCGGGCTTTCCTGGAAGCTGTTGCCGATCGGCGGCTGGGGCGACGGCGCCTTGGTCAACAAGGTTGGGCCGGTGCTCACGCTCGCCTTGCCGCAGATCGCCATCGTGGCCCGCCTGATGCGCGGATCGATGATCGAGAGCCTGCGCTCGCACCATATTCGCACCGCCCGCGCGCTCGGCCTCTCCGACTGGTCGGTGGTGGTCAAGCACGCGCTGCGCGGCGCCGTCCTGCCGATCGTCTCCTTCACCGGTCCGGCGGCGGCGGCGCTGCTCACCGGCTCGATCATCGTCGAGACCATCTTCTCCATCCCGGGAGTCGGCCGCTACTTCGTCGATTCCGCGCTCAACCGCGACTACACGCTGGTCATGGGAACCGTGGTGGTGATCGCGCTCTTCACCATCGTCTTCAACCTGATCGTCGATCTCCTCTACGCGGTCGTTGATCCGAGGGTGCGCTATGACTGAGCTCGCCGTCACCGTTCCGGAGCCGATCGTCGGCCGCTCGCTCTGGGGTAATGCCTGGGCGCGGCTGAAGCGCAACCGCGCCGCCATGTTCAGCCTCTACTACTTGGCGTTCGTCGCCGTCATCAGCGTGTTCGGCCCAATGGTCGTGCCGCATGAATACACGACGATCTATGGCGACTATGTCCGCACGCCGCCGAGCCTTTCGGCCTATCCCAAGCCGGACATGATCCAGGGCGCTCTGAGCGATGCAATCAAGCGCATGCGCGTCGACATCAAGGAATGGCACCAGGACGGCAGCCGCGTCATCGTCACCGTCACCTCGACCAAGCCGATCGACGACCGCAACATCCGCTATCTCGACCGCTCCGATGCCTTCGACGACACCAGGATCGAGAGCAAGTCGCCCGACGGCCTTGAAGTCACGATGAGCTCCGCCGTCAAGCAGCAATATTTCTTCTTCGGCACCGACAACACCGGGCGCGACCTGCTCTCGCGGACGCTGGTGGCGGGGCGCATTTCGCTGGCCATCGGCCTGCTTGCCGGCGTCGTCGCCGGCATCATCGGTGTCATTTACGGCGCGACGGCCGGCTTTGCCGGCGGCAGGGTCGACGAGGTGATGATGCGCGTCGTCGACGTGCTTTACTCGCTGCCCTTCATCTTCTTCGTCATCATGCTGGTGGTGTTCTTCGGCCGCAACTTCGTGCTGATGTTCCTGGCGGTCGGCGCGGTGCTGTGGCTCGACATGGCCCGCATCGTGCGCGGCCAGGCGCTGTCGATCCGCAGGCAGGAATACGTCCAGGCGGCCGAAGCGATGGGCGTCGGCCAGCGCGGCATCCTGTTGCGCCACGTCATCCCCAACCTGCTCGGGCCGGTGGTCATCTACATGACGCTGCTGGTGCCGCAGGTGATCATCCTGGAAAGTTTCCTTTCCTTCCTCGGCCTTGGCGTGCAGGAGCCGATGACCAGCTGGGGCGTGCTGATCTCCGTCGGCGCCAAGAACATCGGCACCGCCAACTGGCTGCTCCTGTTCCCCGCCTTCTTCCTCGTCTCGACGCTGTTCGCGCTGAACTTCGTCGGCGACGGCCTGCGCGACGCGCTCGACCCGAAAGATCGATAAAGATTGGGGATCGCTGACATGGCTTCCGAAACGATCCTCAGCGTCAAGGACCTGCGCGTCCGCTTCCAGACCCTCGACGGCACGGTAGAGGCGGTCAAGGGCATCAACATCAGGGTCAATGCCGGCGAAACGGTCGCCGTCGTCGGCGAATCCGGTTCCGGCAAAAGCCAGACGATGATGGCGGCGATGAGTCTGCTTTCGTCCAATGGCGAAGCCAGCGGCGCTGTCGACTATCGGGGCAGCAACCTTCTGACCATGACCAAGAGCGAGCTCAACAAGGTTCGCGGCCGCAAGATTAGCATGATCTTCCAGGAGCCGATGACCTCGCTCGATCCGCTCTACACCATCGGCAACCAGTTGATCGAGCCGATCCGCCGGCACCGCGGCCTCAACGCGCAGGCGGCGCGTGAGGAAGCGCTGAAGCTCCTGAGGCTGGTGCACATTCCCGATCCCGAACGACGGATGAAATCCTATCCCCACGAAATGTCGGGCGGCCAGCGCCAGCGCGTCATGATCGCCATGGCCTTGGCGAATGATCCCGACATTCTGATCGCCGACGAGCCGACGACGGCGCTCGACGTCACCATCCAAGCGCAGATCCTGATGCTGCTTGCCGAGCTGCAGCGCAAGCTCGGCATGGCGATCGTCTTCATCACCCACGATCTCGGCATCGTGCGCCGCTTCGCCGACCGCGTCTATGTCATGCGCCAGGGCGAGGTGGTGGAGGAGGGTGAGGCGCAAGCGCTCTTCGCCAACCCGCAGCATGCCTATACCAAGATGCTGCTGGCGGCCGAGCCGACCGGCACCAAGGCGGCGCCGCCCGCCAATTCGCCTGTTCTGCTCGAAGGCCGCAACGTCGAGGTCGTCTTCAAGATCGGCGGCGGCTTCCTGGGTGGCGAGCCGCTGATGTTGCGGGCCGTCGACAAGATCTCGATCCGGCTGAAGCGCAACCAGACCATCGGCATCGTCGGCGAGTCCGGTTCCGGCAAGTCGACGCTCGGCCGCGCGCTGCTGAGGCTCCTGCCCAGCGACGGCGTGATCCGCTTCGGCGACCGCGACATTTCAGAAGCCGACCGCCAGGCGATGCGGCCGCTGCGGCGCGAATTGCAGCTCGTCTTCCAGGATCCGTTCGGCTCGCTATCGCCGCGCATGACGGTCGGCCAGGTCATCACCGAGGGACTTTTGGTGCACGAGCCGTCGCTGACCGGCAAGCAGCGCGACCATCGCGCCGTGGAGGCGCTGCGCGAGGTCGGCCTCGACCCCAATGCGCGCAACCGCTACCCGCACGAGTTCTCTGGCGGCCAGCGCCAGCGCATCGCGATTGCCCGTGCCATGATCCTGAAGCCGAAGGTGGTGGTTCTGGACGAGCCGACCTCGGCGCTCGACCGCTCGGTGCAGAAACAGATCGTCGAACTGCTGCGCAAGTTGCAGGCCGACCACGAGCTGTCCTATCTCTTCATCAGCCACGACCTAGCGGTGGTGCGCGCCATGGCCGACTACATCATCGTCATGAAGCAGGGAAAGATCGTCGAGGAAGGGCCGACGGAGGAAATCTTCAGCAATCCGCGCGAGGCCTACACCCAGACGCTGATGAACGCGGCGATCGATACGGCGCGGTTTAGGATCAGCGCTTGAAACTGGCTACTGCGTTGCGGCGCGGCTCATTGCGCGGACGGGCACCTTTGCTTTCTCGCCGCGATGATCGCCTGCTGCTGTTGCTGTAGCTTCTCGATCCTGGCGGTATCGCGATTGGCCACGACCGTCTTGACCCGCTCGCCGCCGAGCAGCCAGCTCGGCACGCTGGTATTGGCGACCTTGCCGCGGCCGATGGCGGTCCGTGAGATATCGGTGGCGGTGTCGCCGAGCGCGCTGTTGAGCTCGGCACAACTCATCCTGTCGTATTTTGCCGGATCGATCGACGCTACCGTCGATGAGCAGCCCGCGGCGAAAAGCAGCGTCGCGATTACCGGCGAAATAGCTGTCGGCGTGAACTTCATTCTCTTACCTGGCCGCTCCGATGGTTTGGATTCCGTCGAACTGGGGCAGGGGCCATTAGGTCAAAGTAAGAGCGCGCTGTCGAGCACAATGACGGCAGCAACCGTTCAGGCTCGCTATTCGGTGCTGAAAGGTTGATGCGGGAGACGGGAACACAAGCATACTATCGGCGTCCCCCGCTGCTTGGCGTGCGGATATGCGGGCCGTCAAGGATGACGGCGTCACAGTCGAGAGCAATGGCAGAGCCTGAGCAGGAATGCGGCGATCACGATCGGGATGGCCGGCCTGCGCGCATGGTTCCAGGCGGACATCGGGAAGGAGATGGAAGGGCTGAGAGCCTAACCCATTGTTTTTCTGGTCGGAGTGGCAGGATTTGAACCTGCGACCCCATCGTCCCGAACGATGTGCGCTACCAGACTGCGCTACACTCCGTGACCAGACGGCGGGCTTATAGCCGCCACTTTCCGATCCTGCAAGCGCCAATGGCTGCACTAGTGTCGCATTTCGTCGGCTTTCACCAAGGTTGTCTGGAAGGCATGGGATTTAACCGCCGGATAAAGACCGGCTTAAAGGCTTTTGTGATAGGCCGCAGGTCAATAGACAGCATTTCGACCCGTTGGAGTTTCAACTCTTGACCCTGACGATCGTTGGCGAAGCCCGGCCCAACAGCTTCGAATTCGAAACCTCGGCACTGATCAAGGCGTCGGGTTTTCGCGAATATGACGCGCGCTGGTGGTTCGGCCATCCGGGCTCGGCGAAGGCGCCGGAACTCAATCTGATTGGCGTCCAGGCGCTCGGCATGGGCCTGGGCACGCTGATCCGTCGCCTCGGCGTCAGGCCGGATATCGTCACCGGCCATGATTTCCGTTCCTATTCGCTGTCGATCAAGCTGGCGCTTGTCTCCGGGCTGATGGCGGCGGGCGCGCGGGTGAAGGATATCGGCCTGGCGCTGTCGCCCATGGCCTATTTCGCCCAGTTCGCGCTGGACACGCCGTCGGTCGCCATGGTCACGGCCTCGCACAATGAGAATGGCTGGACCGGCGTCAAGATGGGCGCGGCACGGCCGCTCACCTTCGGTCCGGAGGAAATGAGCGCGCTGAAGAAGATTGTGCTCGAAGCGGACTTCGACCTTGCCGGCGGCGCCTATGAATTCGTCTCCGGCTTCCGCGAGACCTATCTCGACGATCTCACAAGGGACAAGCGCATCTCGAGAAAGCTGAAAGTGGTCTGCGCCTGCGGCAACGGCACGGCGGGCGCCTTCGCGCCGGAAGCGCTGACGCGCATCGGCTGCGAGGTCATCCCGCTCGACGTCGAGCTCGACCATACGTTCCCGCGCTACAACCCGAATCCCGAGGACATGCAGATGCTGCATGCCATCAGCGAAAGGGTGCTGAAAACGGGAGCGGATGTCGGACTGGGCTTCGACGGCGACAGCGACCGCTGCGGCGTCGTCGACAATGAGGGCAACGAAATCTTTGCCGATAAGGTCGGCGTCATGCTCGCGCGAGATATTTCATCGCTCCACCCTGGCTCGACCTTCGTTGTCGACGTCAAGGCGACCGGGTTGTTCGCCACCGATGATAAGCTCAAGGCAAACGGTGCCGTCACCGACTATTGGAAGACCGGTCATTCCTACATCAAGCGTCGCGTCGCCGAACTCGGCGCCGTGGCGGGCTTCGAGAAATCCGGGCATTTCTTCTTCAATCCGCCGATCGGCCGCGGCTATGATGACGGACTGGTCACCGCAATCGCCGTCTGCCAGATGCTCGACCGCAACCCACGGAGCTCGATGGCCGATCTCTATCGCGCGCTGCCGCTGACTTATGGCACGCCCACCATGTCGCCGCACTGCGCCGACGAGGTGAAGTACGGCGTGGTCGAGCGCGTCGTGGCCGATTTCGAGGCAATGCAGCGCGAGGGCGCCGATTTCGCCGGCCAGAAAATCGCCGCGCTCGTTACCGTGAACGGCGTGCGCGTCGTCGCCGAGGACGGCACCTGGGGCCTGGTGCGCGCCTCCTCGAACAAGCCGGAGCTTGTCGTGGTGGTGGAGAGCCCGGTATCGTCCGAACGGCGCCGGCAGATGTTCGAAGCCATCGACGCCGTGTTGCGCCGCAGTCCGGAGGTCGGCGCCTACAACCAGACTTTCTGACAGGGCATCCATGACCCAGCGCATCGTCAGTTTCGTCATGAGCGGCGGCGTCGGCTCGCGGCTCTGGCCGCTGTCGCGCGAGGACAATCCCAAACAGTTCCATGACCTTTCCGGCGATGGCTCTATGCTGGCCAAGACCTTGCGCCGGCTGGCGGCGAGGCCGGACGGGCAGACGCCGATCTTCCTCATCGCGTCGGAACGTCACGCCGAGCGCGTCCGTGCCGACCTTGCCGGGCTTGACCTTGCCGGCGGTGGTCCGTTGTTCGAGCCGACAGGCCGCAACACAGCTGCCGCCGTCGCGCTGGCCGCGCTGCGCACGCTGTCCGAATATGGCGACGAGCTCGTGCTGGTGGTGCCCTCCGACCACGAGATTTCCACCGCACGGCAGTTCTGGCAAAGCATTGAGGCTGGTGCCGCAGCGGCCCGCGCTGGACGCCTGGTGGTTTTCGGCATCAGGCCGACCCAGCCAGAGACCGGCTATGGCTATATCGAGGTCGCGGCTGACCGGGACGGCGTGTTCGACGTCTCGCGTTTCGTCGAGAAGCCCGATCTCGCCACGGCACAGGCCTATGTCGACGCCGGCAATTTCTACTGGAACACCGGCATCTTCCTGTTTCGCGCCGGGGCCATGCGCGACGCCTTCGCGGCGTACGAGCCCAAGATCTGGCAGGCGACGGAATCCGCCTATCACGCCGCGACCAGCGATCTTTCCGGCCTCTACATGCCGCTGGAGCTTTACTCGGCCATTCCCTCGACCTCGATCGACTATGCCGTCATGGAGCGGGCCGAAGGCATCGCTATGGTGCCGGCGAGCTTTCGCTGGAACGACCTCGGCTCCTGGCAGTCGCTGCTCGATGTCGGGCCGTCCGACAAGGATGGTAATGTAATCCTCGGCGATGTCGTCGCCATCGACTGCGAGAACTCCTACATCCGCGGCGACGGCCGCCTGCTGTCGGCCATCGGCATGAAGGACGTCGCCATTGTCTCGACCGCGGACGCCACCTTCGTCGCGCCGGTCAGCCACAGCCAGCACGTCAAGAAGATCGTCGAGCAGCTGGAGAAATCCGGCCGGCTGGAGACCAGGTTCACGCCGGCGCATGGCCGCGTCATCGAGAGCGGCGCCTGGCGGCGGCGCGTGCGCCACTGGCTGTTCGAGGAGACATTGCCGCTGTGGTCGACCGTGGGCGTCGATGAACGCCATGGCGGCTTCCACGAAACACTGGGCTTCGACGCCACGCCGTTGATGAAGCCGAAGCGCATGCGCACGCAAGCGCGCCAAATCTATGCCTTCGCGGTGGCCAAGCGGCGCGGCTGGGAAGGCCCGGCCGATCGGCTGATCGCCCACGGTATCGATTTTGTCGCCGGCAAGGGCCGCACGGACAGAGGCGGCTGGGTGCGCACGCTCAATGTCGACGGCTCGGTCGCCGATCCGGTCGAGGACGCCTACGACCATTCCTGCGTGCTTCTAGCGCTGGCGCACGCCCATATTTCGGGTCATCCCGACGCCTTACGGCTTGGCGAGGAGACCTTTGCCTTCCTCGACGCCCATCTCGAGGACAGCCGCATGACCGGCTTCCTCGACACGTCCGGTGGTGAAGGCGAGCGGCGCTCCAACCCGCACATGCATCTGCTCGAGGCTTTCCTCGCCTGGCACCAGGCGACTGGCGAGCGCGCCTATCTGCGCCGCGCTTCCCGCATCATCGACCTCTTCCGCAGCCATTTCTTCGACGCCGAGAGCTGGACGCTGGGCGAGTATTTCGACGACGCTTGGAAGCCGGTGGCGGGCGAGAAGGGCACCTGGACCGAGCCCGGCCATCATTTCGAATGGGCCTCGCTGCTGATCGATTTCGCCGCGCGCAGTGGCCAGACCGACCTCAATGGCTTTGCCCGCAAGCTCTATGCGTCGGCCGTCGCCAACGGCCTCAACCGCGCCACCGGTCTTTCTTATGGCGCAGTCTCGCGCCAGGGCCTGCCGCTCGACACGGTCTCGCGCAGTTGGCCGCAGGCCGAAGCGGTGAAGGCGGCGATCGCGCTCAATGGCGCGGGCGGGCCCGACCTCAAGCCGGAGATCGAGGCGCGCGTCGGCCGGCTGTTCCGCTGGCACATCGACCCGGCGCCGCTCGGCCTCTGGATCGACCGCATCGACGAGCGCGGCCGCTCACTGGCGACCGATGTGCCGGCCAGCATCTTCTATCATCTGGTCTATGCGCTGACGCAATATCTGGATGGGACGGCGGAGAAGGGGTGAGGGCGAGCAGAAGAGACCGCAAGTCTCATTCCTTCGCGCCCCCCTCTGTCCTGCCGACGCTGAGTTGGAGCAGTCAGGAACTCAATATGGGCTCGCCACATCCCCGGTCTCGACATAGACCGCCTTAAACTGCGAATAGTGCGCCAGCGCCGCCAGTGAATTCTCGCGCCCGATGCCGGACTGCTTGACGCCGCCAAAGGGCATTTCCACGGGCGTCAGATTGTAGGCGTTGATCCAACAGGTGCCAGCCTGCAGCTCCGCGATCACACGATGCGCGCGCGGCAGGTCGCGCGTGAACACACCTGCCGCCAGGCCGAACTCGGTGTCGTTGGCGCGTTCGATCACCTCGTCCTCGCTGTCGAATTTCAGCACGCTCATCACCGGCCCGAAAATCTCCTCGCGCGCGATCCGCATGCCGTCGGTCACGCCGGTGAACACCGTCGGCTCGATGAAGAAGCCGCCTTCGAAGCCTTGCAGCGAGGGCACATTGCCGCCGCTGGTGAGCGTCGCCCCTTCCTGCTTGCCGGCGGCGATGTAAGAAACGACCTTGTCCTGCTGCGCCTTGTTGACCAGCGGGCCCATCTGCGTTTCCGGGTCGAGCGGATCGCCGATGCGGATCTTTTTCGTACGCTCGACCAGCCGCTCGACGAAGCGGTCATGCAGGCCCCTCTGCACGAAGACACGCGTGCCGTTGGAGCAGATCTGGCCGGTCGAATAGAAATTCCCGAGCATGGCGCCGCCGATGGCGTTTTCGAGATCCGCGTCATCGAAAACGATCAGCGGCGACTTGCCGCCGAGCTCCATCGTCGCGTGCTTCATTTTCGAGCCGGCAAGCGACAGCACCTTGCGGCCGGTCGGTACCGAGCCGGTCACCGAAATCTTTGCCACGACATCATGGTCGACGAGGCCGGCCCCGACATCGCCATAGCCCTGCACGACGTTGAACAGTCCGTCGGGCAGGCCAGCCTCGCTGTAGATTTCGGCCAGCGCCAGCGCCGAAAGCGGCGTGTTCTCCGACGGCTTGAACACCATGGCGTTGCCCATGGCCAAAGCCGGCGCAGATTTCCAGCCGGCGATCTGGATCGGATAGTTCCAGGCGCCGATGCCGACGCACACGCCGAGCGGCTCGCGCCTTGTATAGGCAAACGGCCCGCCGAGATCGATCATCTCGCCGTTGAAGGCGGCGACCGCGCCGGCGAAATATTCCAGGCAATCGGCGGCCGAAGGCGCATCCGCCACCAGCGTCTCCTGGATCGCCTTGCCGGTGTCCAGCGTCTCGATGCGGGCGAGATCGGCATTGCGCGCCCGCAGAATGTCGGCAGCACGGCGCAGGATGCGGCCGCGCTCGACAGGCTTCAGCCGCGCCCAGGCCGGTTGCGCCGCGCGCGCGGCCTCGATCGCCAGCTCCAGCACGTTCGGCGTCGCCGAATGCAGTGTGGCGATGGTCTCGCCGGTTCCCGGATAGATCACCGGCAACGGCGCGCCGCCTTCGTCCTCGATATAGCGGCCGTTGACGTAATGCGATGCCGTGGGCTGGGCGCGCATGGTCTTCTCCGTTCGTTATCGCTGGGCGGGGAGGGCGCCCGCCGGATCATGCGCTATCTGTCGGCCACCTGCCAGCGCGGATTGATCCAGGGTTCCTGGTTGGAAGGCGCCAGCGGCGTGCGGCCAAGAATGTGGTCGGACGCCTTCTCGCCGGTCATGATCGAAGGCGCGTTGAGATTGCCGTTGGTCACCCGCGGAAAGATCGAGGAATCGGCGACGCGCAGGCCCTCGACGCCGATGACCCGGCATTCCGGATCGACGACACTCGTGAGATCGTCGGCGCGGCCCATCCTGCAGGTGCCGCAGGGATGGTAGGCGCTCTCGGCGTGCTCGCGGATGAAAGCGTCGAGCTCGTCGTCGGTCTGCACATGGCTGCCCGGCGAAATCTCCTTGCCACGGAAGCCGTCGAAAGCCTTCTGGCCGAAAATCTCGCGCGTCAGACGGATGCAGTGGCGAAACTCGCTCCAGTCGTCCGGATGCGACATGTAGTTGAAGCGGATCACCGGCTTCGCCTTCGGGTCAGGGGAGCGCAAAGTCACCGAGCCGCGCGACTTGGAGCGCATCGGCCCGACATGCGCCTGGAAGCCATGCGACTTCGCCGCCGCCTTGCCGTCGTAGCGCACCGCCGCCGGAATGAAGTGATACTGGATATCTGGATAATCGACGCCAGCCTGCGAGCGCACGAAGGCCGCGGCTTCGAAATGGTTGGTGGCGCCGAGGCCGGTCTTGAAGAACAGCCACTGCGCGCCGATCATCGCCTTGGAGAAGGGATTGAGCACCGAGTTCAGCGTGATCGGCTTGGTCGCTTCCTGCTGGATATAGAGCTCCAGATGGTCCTGCAGATTGGCCCCGACGCCCGCCCGATCGGCGATCACCTTTATGCCGTTTTCCTGCAGATGCGCGCCGGGGCCGATGCCGGACAGCATCAGGATCTTCGGCGAATTAATCGATGAGGCCGCGACGATCACCTCACGTCGCGCGTTAACGACCTGAATCTGTTTGTTAGCTTCGATCTCGACGCCGATGGCGCGTTGATTCTCGATCACCACCCGGCGGGCGAAGCCCTTGACCAGACTCACATTCTTTCGCCGGAGAGCCGGCTTCAGATAGGCATTGGCCGCCGACCAGCGGCGGCCGCCCAGAATGGTCTGCTCCATGGGCCCGAAGCCTTCCTGCTTCGATCCGTTGTAGTCGTCGGTGAGCTCGAAGCCAGCCTGGCGACCGGCTTCCATGAAGGCACCATAGAGCGGGTTCTTGCGCGTGCCGCGCTGCACATGCAGCGGGCCGCCTTTGCCTCGCCAGCCATGCTCGCCGCCGTGGGAGTCCTCCATGCGCTTGAAATAAGGAAGCACGTCGGCGAAGCCCCAGCCGGCAGCACCCTGTTCGGCCCAGTGGTCGAAGTCGCGCGCGTGGCCGCGCACATAGACCATGCCGTTGATCGAGGACGAGCCGCCGATCACCTTGCCGCGCGGCGTGGCGAGCACGCGGCCGCCGAGATGCGGTTCCGGTTCGCTGGCAAAACCCCAGTCATAGAGGCTCATGTTGAGCGGGATCGACAGCGCCGACGGCATCTGGATCAGCGGCCCGATATCGGTGCCGCCGAACTCGATGACGATCACCGAGTGCCTGCCGTCTTCCGACAACCGATAGGCCATGGCCGAGCCGGCGGAGCCGGAGCCGATGATGACGAAATCCGCTTCAAGCATTGTTCATATGCGCCATGAAATCGGCGAGCGAGACATTGCCGCCGGTAGCCACCACGAGGACTGTTTTGCCCGCCACATTCACCTTGCCGCCCAGCAGCGCGGCAAGCGACGCCGCGCCCGAAGGCTCGAGCACCAGCTTCATCCGCTCGAAGGCGATCTTCATGGCGCGCCGCACCGCCGTGTCATCGACGGTGACACCGCGAACGCCGGCAGCACTCACCGCCGCGAAGGGCGCCTCACCGGGCTTGCGCGCCATCAATCCGTCGCAGATCGATTTCGGCCCGATGGGCATGGTCTCGATCGCGCCATGTGCCAGCGACGAGCCCATGCCGTTGAAACCTTCCGGCTCGACGGCGATGAGCTCGGTATTCGGCGACAGATAGTGGAAGGCGAGCGACACACCGCCGATCAGCCCGCCGCCGCCGACGGAGCAGAACACCAGGTCGGCATGCGCCTTCTTCGCCGCCAGTTGATCGAGCGCTTCCAGCCCGGCGCCGGCCTGGCCGGCGACGATCTCCGGGTCGTCGAAGGGATGCAGCAGCGTGAGCCCCTCGGTCTCGGCGATCTCGCGCGCCTTGGCGGCGGCCACTTCCTCGCGGGCGCGATCGCCGTGGTCGGTCAGCACTACGCGCGCGCCATAGTTGGCCGTCGCGTCGCGCTTCGCGGGGGGCGCGTCGATCGGCATGACGATGGTGACGGGAATGCCGAGCGCCTGGCCGGCGGCCGCCAGCCCTTGCGCGAAATTGCCGGAGGAATAGGCGACGACACCCTTCTTCGCCTCATCCGGCGACAGCCGCTTCAGCCGCCAATAGGCACCGCGCACCTTGAAGGAGCCCGCCCATTGCAGCGATTCCGGCTTGACGAAGACGCGCGCCGCGCCCGTCTCCCTGGCGAGTGCCGCCGACTCCAGCAGCGGCGTCACTTGCGTGGCCGCGGACGTCACCGCATAGGCCTGCTTCAGGTGGTCGAGCGTAGGAACCAGGACGTCAGCCATCATTCGCCTCGCGGGTACCGTTTGCTCTCTTCGAGATTGTCGAGATTCATGTGATTGCGCATGTAGCGCTCCGACGCCTTCTGCAGTGGCTGGAAGTCCCAGGGGTAGTAGGCGCCGTTGCGCAGCGCCGGGTAGACGACCCAGCGGCGCGCCTGGCTTTCGCGCACGGCGGCGTCGAACGCAGCCATGTCCCAGCGCGCCTCGACCTTCTCCACGAACGCGGCCACTAGGGCTGCGTTCGCCGCATCCTCGGCGAGGTTGTCGTGCTCGAGCGGATCGGCCTCGAGATCGAACAGTTGCGGGCTGTCGAGCTCGCAATGGACGAACTTGTATTTGCCCTCGCGGATCGCGACCAGCGGCGCGTAGGAGCCTTCGGCGGCATATTCCATCAGCACCGGCGCGGTGCGCGCCTTGCCGCCAAACAGCGGCAGCAGCGACTGGCCGTCCGTCCACGGCGCTATTTGTGCGATATCGATGCCGGCGAGGTCGCAAAGCGTCGGCGTCACGTCGAGATTGGAGACCGGCGCCTCGACCAGGCCGGCCGGCACACCCTTGCCGGCTATCATCAGCGGCACGCGCGCGGAGCCCTCGAAGAAGCTCATCTTGAACCACAGCCCGCGCTCGCCCAGCATGTCGCCGTGATCCGAGCAGAACAGGATGATGGTATCGTCGAGCATGCGGGTGCGCTTGAGAACATCCAGAAGCTCGCCGAGCTTGTCGTCCACATAGGAAATGTTGGCGAAGTAGCCGCGTCGCGAGCGCCGCACCTGCTCGGGCGTGATCTCGAAGGACCGATAGTCGCTGGCGCGATAAAGGCGCTGCGAATGCGTGTCCTGCTCGTCATGCGGGATGAACGGCGTTTCGGGATCGAGCGCCTGGCAGTTTTCGTAAAGATCCCAGTACTGCTTGCGCGCGACATAGGGATCGTGCGGGTGCGACAGCGATACGGTGAGGCACCAGGGCCGATGCCCCGGATCGTCCTGCTCGCGCGAAAGCTGGTAGAGCTTCTGCGAGGCCAGGAAGGTGACCTCATCGTCATACTCCATCTGGTTGGTGGTTTCGGCGACGCCAGCACCGGTGACCGAACCCAGATTGTGGTACCACCAGTCGATGCGCTCGCCGGGCTTGCGATAGTCGGGCGTCCAGCCGAAATCGGCGGGATAGATGTCGGTGGTCAACCGCTCCTCGAAGCCGTGCAGCTGGTCCGGTCCGACGAAATGCATCTTGCCGGACAGGCAGGTGTAGTAGCCGGCGCTGCGCAGGTGGTGGGCGAAGGTTGGGATCGAGGAACAGAACTCGGCCGCGTTGTCATAGACCCCTGTGCGTGACGGCAGCTGGCCGCTCATGAACGAGGCTCGGCCGGGAGCGCAGAGCGGCGAGGCCGTGTAGTTGTTGGCGAAGCGCGCCGAGCGGGCGGCGAGCGCCGTGAGATGCGGCACGTGCAGGAAATTCGCCGGGCCGTCGGGGAAGAGCGTGCCGTTGAGCTGATCGACCATGACGATCAGGAAATTGGGTCGGGTCGTCAAGGCAGGCTCCGTCCGTTGAGCTTGGTTTCGAGATAGTCTTCGACGAGCGCGATCGCGGTGGCCGCGTTGGGCACGCCGTCCTTCAGCGCGCGCCGGATGTAGAGCCCGTCGATCAGCGCCGCGGTCGCTTCCGCCACGCGGTCGGCCTCGGCTTTGGGCAGGATGCCGGTCAGCCCGCTCATCAGATTGGAATTGAGACGCCGGGCGTAGACACGCAGCAGGCGGCGTAGTTCGGTCGATTTCTGCGCCTCGACATAGAAGGCGAGCCAAGCAGCGATGATCTCGGGTTGGAACTGCTCATCGGAGAAATTGACCGCGACTACGGCCGAGACACGCTGACGCGGCGTGGTGGCAAGGCGAAGCGCGCGCCGTGTGTCCGCGTTGAGCTCGGCAAGGATGTGCCGCATCGTCGCGAACAGCAGCTCGTCCTTGGCGCCGAAATAGTGGTGCGCCAGCGCCGAGGACACGCCGGCGCGCCCGGCGATCTCCGACATGGTCACGTCCAGCGAGCCGCGCGCGCCGATCGCCGAGATCGTCGCGTCGATGAGCGCCTTGCGGCGCAGCGGTTCCATTCCGATTTTCGGCATATGGGAGATCCAGTTTCCGGCGAGATTATTTTTTATTGACGGATCAATCAATAAAAAATCGGTGTTGCGATCAACCGATCGTGTGGCTCTGGCCCATACATTCGACTGGAAAACGGTTCATTATTGAACAATATTCAGTAACTGGCCGCGACGGGACGTGCTAGGCTGCGCGGCAAATGGAGGCTGCCATGACCGCATGTATCGTCGGCTGGGCGCATTCGCGCTTCGGCAAGCTTGAAGGCGAAACGCTGGAGGGCCTCATCACCAAGGTCGCCGTGGACGCGCTCGACCACGCCGGCATCGGCCCGGACGATGTCGACGAGATCGTGCTTGGCCATTTCAACGCCGGCTTCTCGCCGCAGGATTTCACCGCGAGCCTGGTGCTGCAGGCTGACGATCGGCTGCGCTTCAAGCCGGCAACGCGCGTCGAGAACGCCTGCGCCACCGGTTCCGCTGCTGTCAGGCAAGGCATCCGCGCCATCGATGCCAACGCCGCCCGCATCGTGCTGGTGGTCGGCGCCGAGCAGATGACGACCACGCCGGGCCCGGAGATCGGCAAGAACCTGCTCAAGGCCTCCTATCTCCCCGAGGATGGCGACACGCCCGCCGGCTTCGCCGGCGTCTTCGGTAAGATCGCTCAGGCCTATTTCCAACGCTACGGCGACCAGTCGGACGCGCTCGCCATGATCGCCGCCAAGAACCACAAGAACGGCGTCGACAATCCCTATGCGCAGATGCGCAAGGATTTCGGCTTCGAATTCTGCCGCCAGGAAAGCGAGAAGAACCCGTTCGTCGCTGGCCCCTTGAAGCGTACCGACTGTTCGCTGGTCTCGGACGGCGCGGCGGCGCTGGTGCTCACCGACACCGCGACGGCGCTGAGGATGCGCCGCGCCGTGACCTTCCGCGCCAACGAGCATGTCCAGGATTTCCTACCGATGTCGAAGCGCGACATCCTTGCCTTCGAAGGCTGCGAGCGGGCCTGGGGGCAGGCGCTGAAGAAGGCTGGCGTCACCCTCGACGACCTCTCCTTCGTCGAGACGCATGACTGCTTCACCATCGCCGAGCTCATCGAATACGAATCGATGGGCTTGGCCAAGCCCGGCGAGGGTGCAAAGCTCGCGATGGAAGGCGTGACGGCCAAGGACGGTCGCCTTCCGGTCAATCCGTCCGGCGGCTTGAAGGCCAAGGGCCATCCGATCGGCGCCACCGGCGTTTCGATGCATGTACTGACAGCCATGCAGCTCACCGGCGAGGCCGGCGGCATCCAGGTGCCGGGTGCCAAGCTCGGCGGCATCTTCAACATGGGCGGCGCGGCGGTAGCCAATTACGTTTCCATCCTGGACCGGATCAGGTAGAAGCGGCCCGCATCAAAGCGCTTTGGGCGCGCGTGCGGGAGGCAACATGGCGAATCCGGTTCTGGTCGAGGTTCTGCGTGGCGCGGTGGTCGAAAGCGCCCATCGTGGCGCCGTCTCCGTTTTCGATGCCGACGGCAAGCCCGTCTGGGAGATCGGCGACACCACCCGTCCGGTGTTCCCTCGCTCGGCGGTGAAGGCGATCCAGGCGCTGCCGCTGGTCGAATCGGGTGCTGCCGACGCCTATGGCTTCGGCGACCGCGAGCTGGCGCTCGCTTGCGCCTCGCATTCGGGCGAACCGGCGCATATCGAACTGGCGCAAGCGATGCTTGCCAAGGCCGGCCTCGACAGGACGGCGCTCGAATGCGGCGCGCACTGGCCGTCGAGCCACGACGCCACGATCGCGCTCGCCCGCGCTGGCGGCGTGCCGAACCCTTTGCACAACAACTGCTCTGGCAAGCATTCCGGCTTCCTCTGCACCTGCGTCCACGCCGGCATCGCCCATGGCGGCTACGTCAAGGCCGGCCACGCGCTGCAGGAGATGGTGCGCGACGCGATGCAATCCGTCACCGGCGCCGCGCATGACGTCGACCATCGCGCCACCGACGGCTGCTCTATTCCCACCTATGCCGTGCCGTTGAAGAGTTTTGCGCTGGGCTTTGCCCGCATGGCGACGGGCAGGGGCTTCGCGCCCGAGCGTGCCAAGGCGGCGAAGCGCCTGCTCTCGGCCTGCATGGCCGAGCCGTTTCTGGTGGCCGGCACCGGCAAGGCCGACCTCGCGCTGATGCAGGCGGCTCCCGGCCGCATTTTCGTCAAGACCGGCGCCGAAGCCGTTTACTGCGCCGCTGTTCCCGAACTTGGCCTCGGCATCGCGTTGAAATGCGATGACGGTGCCGGCCGGGCCTCCGAAGTGATGATCGCCGCGGTGCTGGCAAAACTGCTGCACGGCGACGAAGCGCTCGTGGCAAGGCTCAACGAATACGCCTGTCCGCCGGTCGAAAGCCGCGTCGGCGTCAAGGTCGGCTCGCTGCGGCCGACGGCAGCGCTAAGCTAGCGCGGACAATGTGACATACCTGATGGCCGCCCCGGGTGGGCGAGTCGGAACAGTTATCCCTTCTGAGCCATCCTCAGCGACAGCACCAAAGTCATGGGATTTTTGGGGGAAGCCTGAAAGCCATAGCGCTCGTAAAATGCTTTGGCTTCTTCCGATAGGGCATGAACCAAGAGACCGCGAATGCCGAGAATGGCTGCAGCTTGACCGGTACGCAGCACCGCGTCCTGTAACAGGGCGACACCCAGACCCTTTCCTTGCCAGCTTACATCGACAGCCAAACGGCCAAGTACAGCCATGGGCACGGGATCGGGCATATTGCGTCGGATCGAACCGGGCGCATCCGCAAGGTCAAGTCCGCCTGATGAAAGGCAATAATAACCGACAACCCGCGCGCCTTCTGCAATCACATAGGTTCTGGACGCCCCGCTGACTTGATTGGCGCGCGCCCGCCGTCGAAGCCATTGATCCAGGCTGTCGGTCCCGCTTTGAAAAAGGTTGAGTTCGTGAATATCGGCAAGAAGGGCTGGTGCCGATAGCATCAGTCCTGCCAAGGCTTGGGCGCATTCATCAGGCGGGCAAATCCCTCGCCGCTCGGCGGCCGATCGAGGATATCGAGATAATGCTGATAGCTTTCGGCATCGACCTTGACGAGCGTCTGGTCGAGCAGCGTATCTTCGGCTGCACGGTAAGCGGCGTCGATCATGAAGTCAGAGCGGGTCTTCCCGCGTATCTTCGCGGCGCGGTCGATCAGGATGCGGACATCCTCACGGATGCGCAGATTGACGGGCTTGGCGTGGGTGTCCTGGTTTTTCGTGGCCATGGCAATGAATCCTTCCGTCATCAGTCTAGCATTTCCGCATACACAACGTATATCTAGATAAGGTGCCAATTTACGACTAAACAAGGAATTGGCATCCGCGACCGATTGCGCCGAATCCGTGATCGCTACAGACGCGGCCGCTGTCAAAATCCAGGCACATTGTCGTGGCTGTGGCCTAGCTGACCTTGTTGCGCTCGACAGTGAGATGCGCGTAGCCGCTCTCGCTTGACTTGGCGAGATCGCCGGTCACCGGATCGGCCCAGCGCTGGCCAACAATCGCGCCGTTCTGCGCGCCATCGATCACATTGTCCGAGATGACGGCGCTGCCGGAGCCCTCGACGACCGAGACGACGATGCCCGTACCCGCCTTGCGGATGACGTTTCCCGTCGCCACCACATTGCGCAGATAGGGCCCCCAGCCGAGCTGCATCCCGTAGAGCGGCGCGTTCTCGACCACGTTGCCGGAGACCGTGGTGTCGGCCTCGGCGCTGATGCCGACGCCGAAGCCCGGTGGGTCGGCGGTGTAGGGGCCGACTGTCGTCAGGTTGCGCACGATGTTGTTCGAGCACACGGCGATGCGACCGCCTTCGTTGAAGTTGACGATCGATATGCCATTTGCGGCGCCGTCGACCAGATTGTTGCTGAGGACCGCGCCCTCGAAGGAGAATTCCGAATAGATGCCGGTCTCGCCCGAGCGTGAGCAGGTGTTGCCGGTGATCTGCAGATTGCTTGAGCTGTTGGCGCGGATCGCCGAGAAGGCACAATCCGAGACGATGTTGCCCGAGATGATGACATTGCCGGCGCGGAAGGCGTTGATGCCGTTGCCGTTCTGGCCGGTGCCGCCGCTCCGCGCGCCGATGCGCTGCACCCGGTTGCCGCTGACGATTGTGCCGTCTTCCGCCTGTTGCCAGCGATGCACGAGTATGCCGCCATTGGCGCAGTCTGAGACCGTGTTGCCCGAAATCTCCAGCCCGTCGGCCTCGACCGAATAGATGCCGGCGTCCGCGGCGCCGGAAATATCGGAGCGGCCGATGCGGCCGACGACATGCTCCAGCGCCAGCCCGTTCTTGCCGCTGCCGGTGACCTGGCAATTGTCGATGGCGAGATGGGCGACGCGGCGCAGATCGAGCAGTCCTTGCGTATAGTCGGCGAGCCAGCGATTGCTGCCGTCGAGCATCAGTCCGCTGAGTTCGATATGCTCGGCCTGCTCGGCCATCATCAGATGGCCGTTGCCGCCGTAGACGATGCGGGTTGCGCCGGGCACGCCCGACAGCCGCACGCGCGCCGGCAGCTTCAGGTTGGAGACGAGATAGGTGCCGGGCGGCAGGAACACCGGCGCGTCGCGTTCGCTCGCGTCGGCGAGCATCTTGGCGAAGGTTTTGCTCTGGTCGTCCAGCGCGCCCGGCTGCACGCCGATCTCGATGGCGTTGATCGAGCCGCGCATCGCGGCCGTCTCGATGCCGGGCAGCATCTTCGCCGATGCCTTGCCGGAAAAGAGCCCGGCAACGGCGAGGCCGGCGGTCTGGGCAAGCAGCGTTCGTCTGTTCAACATCGGCACAGGTCCTGGCGTTTCGCCCGGTTCATCGCAGGAATCGTGCCAAGGCAGGTCCGCAGCCAAATCGCTTGTGCAGCAGCCTCACCAAGCCTAAGTTCATTGAATGAGCAGAGCTTTCACACGCGAAGAAGACAGCGAAAATGCCATCGCCGGCGTCGGCGAACGTCCGATCAGCCCGCATCGCAATCTGGTGACGGAGCGCGGTCTGGCGATGATCGAGGAGAACCTGGCCGAGTTGCGCGACCTGATGGCCAAGGCCGAAAGGCGTGGCGACCGCGAGCGCCTCGCTGTCGTGTCGCGCGACCTGCGCTACTGGACCGCCCGGCGCGAAAGCGCCGAGCTTTCCGTGCCGGAACCGGGTAGCGACGTTGTCCGCTTCGGCATGGGCGTCACGCTGGAAAACGATGACGGCAAAAAGGTGCATTGGCGCATCGTCGGTGAGGATGAAGCCAACCCGTCGAAAGGCACTATCTCCCATGTCTCGCCGATGGCCATGGCTCTCTTCGGCAAGAGGGTCGGCGAGGTCGTCGCCGTCAACGGCAAGGAATGGGAGATCGTCAAGCTCTCGGACAAGTCCGAGAACTAGTCTTCAAGCATGACGGTGTGGTCACGGAAGAATGCGGCGGCTCCGGCCTCATCGATTTCACCTGCGGCGACCATCATGACGAATTCGTAGATCGTGCCATTATCAGCTGTAAGACCGTAGCCGTTGATTAAAAGGAAAGCGCCGGAAGCAACCATCGCCGTACGCTTGTTCCCGTCGACAAAGGCATGGTTCCTGGCAATGCCGAAGATATAGGCCGCCGCCAGATCCTCGATCGATGGATCACCATAGTTGGCCTTGTTCTCGGCACGGGCAAGAGCGGACTCGAGAGCGTTCTCGTCCCTTAAACCCTGTGCGCCGCCGTGTCGGCGCAACTGCTCGGCATGCATCGCTTCGACGGCGCGACGCGACAGGAATTTCCAGCTCATTCGGCGAGCTTCTGGAGCGCGACCTTGTACTTGTCCATGATCTTGCGCGCGGCTTCCATCTGCTGCTCGAAACTGTCGTCTACGGGCTCAAGAGCAATGCCTTTGTCCGTTTCAACGATTTGGAACTGATCGCCTGCCTTCAGGTTCAGTCGGTCGAGAAGTTCCTTCGGCAAAATCACGCCTTCTGAATTGCCGATTTTGCGGATGGTGGTGTTCATGGTGCTGCATCCTCGTTGCAACGTTGATTATAACTTAAGTAGGTGTTGTTGCAACAGACATTATAACCCAACATAGCCCTATGTACCAGCCAACGTCCACGATCAACCGCGACACCTCATCCTCGTCATCCACGGGCGGAGCAGGAGCAAAGCTCCTGCGCAGACCCGAGGATCCATTCCGTGACGCTTGTGCGGATCAAAACGATGCAGAACTAGTCGCTAATATCCAGTCCAGCGACAAGGCTCGATAGCGTTCGGACGATTAGGCGACCATTCTGACGTGTCGCGTTCCTTCGCAGACGTCACGGAATGGATCCTCGGGTCTCCGCGACGGAGCTTCGCTCCTGCTCCGCCCGTGGATGACGAAGGGGAGGGGATGCTTCGGCCAATCGCGGACATTGGCCGCCTCTATTACCGAACCCTCACCCAGACGCCAGCAGCCGATCCATCAGCCGATCTGCAGCCTGCGGGATCACGGTGCCAGGCGGGAAGATTTCCGCGGCACCCGCCTTCAGCACCGCGTCATAGTCCTGCGGCGGGATGACACCGCCGGCGACGATCAGCATGTCGCCATGGCCGAGCTTCCTCAGCGCGTCCTTGAGCTCGGGGATCAGTGTCAGATGTCCGGCCGCAAGCGAGGAGGCGCCGATGATGTCGACGTCGTGTTGCATCGCCAGCTTTGCGATCTCGTCCGGCGTCTGGAACATCGGCCCGACGGTGACGTCGAAGCCGAGATCGGCAAAGGCGGAGGCTATCACCTTCTGGCCGCGATCGTGGCCATCCTGGCCCATCTTGGCGACCAGGATGCGCGGCTTGGCGCCGGTCTTCTTCTCGAACGCCTCGATCTTCTCCTTGAGCCGGTCGACCGCCGGATTGTCGCCGAGCGCCTCGCGATAGACGCCCGAGATGGTCTGGACGGTAGCCGCATGGCGGCCGAATACCTTCTCCAGCGCAAGCGAGATCTCGCCGACGGTGGCGTTGGCGCGCGCCGCGCGGATCGCGAATTCGAGCAGGTTCTCGCCACTCTCGGCGGCGCGGGTGAGGGCAGCCAGCGCGTTTTCCAGTGCCGCGACGTCGCGCGTGCCTTTCAGCCGCTGCAGCTTCGCCAATTGCCGGGCCTTCACCTCGGCATTGTCGATCTTCAGCACGTCGACCTCGATATCGGCTTCCGGGCGATGCGCGTTGACGCCGACCAGCACCTGCTCGCCGGAATCGATGCGCGCCTGCGTGCGCGCCGCCGCTTCCTCGATGCGCAGCTTCGGAATGCCTTTCTCGATCGCCGCCGCCATGCCGCCGAGGCTTTCGACCTCCTCGATATGGGCGAGTGCGCGCGCCGCCAGATCATGCGTCAGCCGCTCGACATAGGCCGAGCCGCCCCATGGATCGATCATGCGCGTGGTGCCGGATTCCTTTTGCAGGATGAGCTGCGTGTTGCGGGCGATCCGCGCCGAATGGTCGGTCGGCAGCGCCATCGCCTCGTCGAAGGAATTGGTGTGCAGCGACTGCGTATGCCCTTGCGTTGCCGCCATCGCCTCGATCATCGTGCGGGTGATGTTGTTGTAGGGGTCCTGTGCCGTCAGTGACCAGCCTGAGGTCTGGCAATGGGTGCGCAGCGATAGCGAGCGCTCGTCCTTCGGCGAAAAGTTCTTCTTCATCAGGCTCGACCAGAGCAGCCGCGCGGCCCGGAGCTTGGCGACCTCCATGAAGAAGTTCATGCCGATCGCCCAGAAGAAGGAGAGGCGCGGCGCGAAGCGGTCGATGTCGAGCCCGGCGGCGACGCCTGCGCGGGCATATTCGATGCCGTCGGCAATCGTGTAGGCGAGCTCGAGGTCGGCCGTCGCGCCGGCTTCCTGCATGTGGTAGCCGGAGATCGAGATCGAGTTGAACTTCGGCATGTTGCGCGAAGTGTAGGCGAAGATGTCCGACACGATCCGCATCGATGGCTTCGGCGGATAGATGTAGGTGTTGCGGACCATGAACTCCTTCAGAATGTCGTTCTGAATGGTCCCGGCGAGATCCTTCTCGGCAACGCCCTGCTCCTCCGCCGCCACGATGAAGAGCGCCATGATCGGCAGCACGGCGCCGTTCATCGTCATCGACACCGTCATCTCGTTGAGCGGGATGCCGTCGAAGAGCTGGCGCATGTCGAGGATGGAATCGATCGCCACGCCTGCCATGCCGACATCGCCGGCGACGCGCGGATGGTCGCTGTCATAGCCGCGGTGGGTGGCGAGGTCGAAGGCGACCGAAAGCCCCTTCTGGCCGGCGGCAAGATTGCGCCGGTAGAAGGCGTTGGATTCTTCGGCCGTCGAGAAGCCGGCATATTGCCGGATCGTCCAGGGTTGCTGGACATACATGGTCGGGTAGGGGCCGCGCACGAAGGGCGGCAGGCCGGGATAGGTGTCGAGGTTGGCGAGGCCCTGGAGGTCGCCCTGCGTGTAGAGATGCTTGACCGCGATGCCTTCCGGCGTCATCCGCTGGCCTTTGAGCTCCACCGGCGCGCGGCGCGGCGCCGACCAGGCGACCTGGCTGAAATCCGGGATCATGATCCGGCTCCGATCGATTGATCGATCCGCACCGGAAACAGCGGCTCGCACACGGCGACACCCTCGGTCAGCGCCGGGCGGCGTTCGGCCGGTAACGTCTCGACCGGACGTTCGCTGCCGACGCGAAACAAGGTGGTGCCGATGATGCCGCGTTCACCGGCCCGATAGGCGGCATTGCGCTTCGCGGCGGCCGTCTGCACACGGTTCTGGATATAGCCCTGCTGCAGACTGTTGAGCACGCCGCCCTCGGCCTCGATGCGCTGGAATTCCTGCCAGGCCGCCGCGCAAAGCTCGTCGGTCAGCGCCTCGACCGCGCCGGAGCCGCTGGCAGGATCGGCGACATGATGGAGGTGGCTTTCATGCGCCATGATCAGCTGCGCATTGCGGGCGACCCGCCGCGCGAATCCGGCCGGCAGCCCATACGCGATGGTGTGCGGCAGGATGGAGATGGAATCGGCGCCGCCGGTCGCCGCGGCGAAGGCGGCGATCGCGGTGCGCAGGATGTTGGTTTCCGGGTCGGCAATCGTCATCATGCGGTAGGAGGTCTCGGCGTGGACGTTTGCCGTCGAGGCCGGGATCGAGCAGGCCTCCTGGATGCGCGCCCAGAGCTTGCGCAACGCCCGCACCTTGGCCATCGACAGGAACTGGTCCTGGTCGACGCTGAGGGCAAAGCCGATATAGGGCGCGGCATACACCAACGGCTGGCGCGCCTTCTCGAACATCCTGAGATAGGACACGGCGGAAGCCATCATCGTGCCGAGTTCCTGCGCCTCGGTGGCGCCGGCATTGTGGAAGACCCGGCCGTCGGCTTCGAGCAGCGCGCCCGGCACACCCATCGAGAAGAAATGCGCCAGCGACTGCGGCATCGATTCCTGCAGCGCCTCGATCGAGGTGCGCAGCCGCCCGGTGCCGGCGAAGATCGCCGCCGGGTCGATGCCGAAGGAAAGGTTGAGCTTTGTCGGATCGGATCGGCGCCGGGTCAGGAAGGCGAGCAGCCAATCGGCCACGGCGCGACTCCACGGATGCGCGTCGATGCGCACTTGCACGCGGTTGAGCGGCACGCCGTCGAGCACTGTTTCCAGCGCTTCAGCCGTTCTGGGCAGGCCGTAGCCGAAGGCATTCGGCGCGCCCTCGAAAACCAGCGACAGGCCGGTCGCGCCCTGCGCGATGTCCTCGAGCGCCTGGGCACTGGCGCGGGCAATGTCCGGATCGTCGACGCGCTGGCTGACGATCCAGGGCGACGTCGGATTGGTGCGCACAAGCGGCTCGGCGCCGGTCGAGCGTTCGCTAAGCGGCTCGATGCGGATGCCGTCATCGGTATGCGAAACGAGCTTCTCCTCGAAGGAGCTGCCGGCAAGCGCCTTTTCCGCCAGCGCCAGCCAGCGCTTGGCGTCCGGGTTCGGAAGGTCGACATCCCTGGTCAAGGCGCCGGCGCCCATCGCATTCCTCGTCTCTTGCCGCATCAGCCACCAGTCTAAGGTTCTCGGCCGGATATCACAATGCGACATCCGTCGCGCTTGCCCCGGCAGCCGCTAACCGATTGCCAAACATGCTCAAAATCCGCAAGCTTCAAAAGATCGAATTCCGCCGACGGCGCCGTTTCAATGATTGGCATTGTCGCATGGCCACAGCGTTACTATACCTCCGATGAGGCCGGGCGTTTTTTGACGGAACAGATTGCGGAGACCGACATATGGCTGACGACACCAGCATCTTCATCGGCGCCAGCCGCAAGCCCGACGATTCCTACCAGCGTGCCGAGGAGCTGCTGCTGCGCTATGGCAACCGCCACGGGCTGATCACCGGCGCCACCGGCACCGGCAAGACGGTCAGCCTGCAGGTCCTGGCCGAGGGTTTTTCCAACGCCGGCGTGCCGGTCTTTTGCGCCGATATCAAGGGCGATCTGTCCGGCATCGCCATGATGGGCGAGGCCAAGGATTTCCTGGTCAAGCGCGCCGGAGAGGTGAAGCTCGATCCCTACCAGTTCCAGGAATTCCCGGTCATCTTCTGGGACCTGTTCGGCGAGCAGGGCCATCCCATCCGCGCCACCATCTCGGAAATGGGGCCGCTGCTCATGTCGCGGCTGATGAACCTCACGGAAGCGCAGGAAGGCGTCATGAACATCGCATTCCGCATCGCCGACGAGGAGGGGTTGTTGCTGCTCGACCTCAAGGACCTGCAGTCCCTGCTTGCCAACATCGCCGAGCGCGCCGACGAGCTCAGCGCCCGCTATGGCAATGTCACGAAACCGTCCGTCGGCGCCATCCAGCGCACGCTTCTGGTCCTGGAAAGCCAAGGCGCCGCGAACTTCTTCGGCGAGCCGGCGCTGCGCATTGCCGATCTCATGCGCACGACCCGCGACGGCCGCGGCGCGGTCAGCGTTCTGGCCGCCGACAAGCTGATGATGAACCCCAGGCTCTACGCCACCTTCCTGCTCTGGCTGATGTCGGAGCTGTTCGAGGAATTGCCGGAAGTCGGTGACCTCGAGCGGCCGAAGCTGGTCTTCTTCTTCGACGAGGCGCATCTGTTGTTCGAGGATGCGCCGAAGGTGCTGGTCGACCGCGTCGAGCAGGTGGTGCGGCTGATCCGCTCCAAGGGCGTCGGCGTCTATTTCGTCACCCAGAACCCGCTGGATATCCCGGAAAAGGTTCTGGCCCAGCTCGGCAACCGCGTCCAGCACTCGCTGCGCGCCTATACGCCGCGCGAGCAGCAGGCGGTGCGGACGGCGGCCGAGACCTTCCGGCCCAATCCCGATTTCGACTGCGCCACCGCGATCACCCAGCTCGCCACCGGCGAGGCGCTGGTCTCGATGCTGGAGGACAAGGGCGTCCCTGCCATGGTCCAGCGCACGCTGATCCGGCCGCCGTCCTCGCGGCTCGGACCGATCACGCCCGACGAGCGCCGCAAGATCATCGCCGAGAGCCCGGTCGCCGGCCAATACGACCAGGTGGTGGACCGCGAATCGGCCTTCGAGATCCTGCAGAAGAAGACCAAGGAGGCGCAGGACGCCGAGGCGCAGGCGCAGCAGCAGAACAGCGGCGGCTCGCGCTGGACCATTCCCGGCTTCGACGATGTTTTGGGAACAAGCGGCCGGCGGTCCTCCAACCGCCAGACGGTGGCCGAAGCCGCCATCAAGTCGGTGGTGCGTTCGGTAGGCTCCTCCGTCGGCCGCGCCATCGTGCGTGGAATACTTGGGAGCCTGGCGCGCGGGCGGTGAGAAGAGCGGTTATACTGGAGGGCTGAACCGCAGGGCAGCCTCCAGTTCCCAAGCTGCTCGGCCGACTTCAATGTTCATTTCGGAGATGGGCCACTCGCGCCCTGCGAGCGAGTTCAGCGCCTTTTCGCCCAGTTCCCGCGCGACGAAGTTGAGCGCTTCGCAAAAGACGGCATGGGCCGCGCCCGCTGCGCTACGTGAATCTAGCTACGTGAATCTATATGGGACTGCATCGCGTCGGAGGTTGGCTTTGTTACCTCACGACGATCAAATCTTACTCCACGACACTCAGGCTTCATCAGCAGCGTTTAAGTTTTCGCGAGGGAAGTTTTTTCCAGCGGAACCGCAATTTCATGAAATACCGACGGCTACAAATCATGCCTCTTGATATACCTGCATATACTTGCCGTCGGGGCGAGTTCGATGGTGCCAACCGTCCATGAGCGATCACGAAATTATCTTGCCCGGGGAACCGAAAGCACTCCTTCAGGTTGAGCCGGTACGACCGGAGGCTGAATATCGGGAGGCCGAACCGCGGCGCGCCGATGATCTGCCGGCTCGGTTTTTGGAAATCACCGCTGAGGGACATCCGTTGCTGAACGCGAAAGGCGGGCTGTCGGCCAAGCGTGCCCGTCAGGTACAGGAATTTCTGGGTCAGAATTTTTCGCGCAAGCTATCGCTGGCGGAGATGGCGGCGGTCTGTGGCCTCTCCCCCTACCATTTCGTCCGCGCTTTTTCCAAGACCTTCGGGGTGCCGCCGCACCAGTATGTCCTTGGTCTTCGCCTGGACTTTGCCGAAAAGCTGCTTGTCGACAGGCGCATGTCGATCACGGACATTGCCGATCTGAGCGGCTTCTCGAGCCAGAGCCACTTCACCACCATGATGAAGAAATATCGCAACGCGACCCCGCGGCAGGTACGAGCACGGCAGGGTCGATCGCAGGCCAACGAGTAAGGTGGCGCTAATTTACTGCAAGTTTATTTGCGTGTCGGCTTATAAAAGGCATACCTAAAGTAATTTTATATTAACCTCCCGAATATCTGCTGTATATTTTCAACTAAACAGCAATTTGTTGAAATACGAGATTCAGAAAACATGTCTTTCTCCAGCAAGTCCGGCTATTTCCGGATTCTGAGCTGGCTGAGGGGTACATGAGCGACGACACGGCCATCGGCCGCAGCCTTTCCGAGGAAATCGGCTACTGGCTGGAGTCGGCATCAAGGACACTCGAGAAACGCTATGGAAATGGCGTGCCCCTGGCCAAGCAGGACATTCTGCTGGCCCACTATCTCTACGGCCTCACTGCCGTGGTTCACGCGGGCGATGCGCCTGCTGCCCATCTGGCCGCCGTGCGGTCCTATCTCGGCCGGCTGATTCCGGCCGAGCGGGTCGCAGGAGCGCTTCAGGCCGTGCCGGAGGCGGACGACACCTGGCTTGAGAACACGCTCGATCGCGTCGAGGCGATCGGCGAAAAGCAGGGCCATGCGCTGCTCGCGCGCGGTGCCGATATCGTCATTCCATTTTCGAGCAGACACGCATCAGTGGCAGGGTCGGCGGAACCTGTCATCGAGCGCGACCCACCAAAGGAGGCACTCTCGCAATGAACTTCAGGCAAGGACACATCATCCGGCGCAGCTCGGACCGCTTCGCCGGAAACTGGATACCCGGCGCGGCCGACAGCCGCTCGCTCCGGCGCCGGCTGTTGGCGGCGCTTCGGATGTCGTCGCGCGTTCTTGGGATGCGTCGTAAAGATCGGAGTATCGGCGCGATTGGGGCTATTTTCGGCGCCTTGGGGCTGATTATTGCGCCTCAGGCATTTGGCCAAACTATTCCAGGCGGTAACTATACAGCGGGCGCTGGAACCGCGAGTGGTGCCAACGGCATCGCGATCGGTTGCACAGGATATACGGCCACCGTCGGGGCGCCGACAGGAGGCACGGCTATAGGCTGCCGATCAATTTCCAACGGGAACAATTCAGTTGCGTTGGGGACCGATGCGCAGGCCCAGGGCGTGAATGCCTCCGCGATCGGACCGGGAGCATCAGCGACCGGGGTGAATGCGTCTGCTCTTGGTTCTCTTACTAAAGCGACTGGTGATGGGTCGACCGCCGTCGGCTATAATTCCACTGCGAGCGGACAAGGATCCCTTGCGAACGGCTTTATCGCTAGCGCAGGCGCCCAGAATGCCATCGCTGTCGGCTCCCAGGCGAGCGCGTCCGCGTTGAACTCCATCTATCTTGGCGCGCGCACTTTCGGAACAGGCGCCAGTGCGCAGAGTGCTATCGGCATCGGCACTGATGTCACGGCATCTCAGGTCGACGCCATTGCGATAGGACGCCAGTCCGTCGCCAGCGGCGCCGGGGCCTTTGCTGGGGGCCTAAACGCCAACGCCACTGCCATCAATGCGGTCGCCTTGGGCGCTAACGCGTCCGCGAACCAGGCAAACACTCTGGCTTTAGGCGAGAGCTCCACTGCCAGTGGCGTCAACAGCACCTCTATAGGCGGCGGCTCGGTCTCTAGCGGAACTCAGGCGATCGCTTTGGGCATCAACGCAAACGCAGGAGCCGCCAACGCAACGGCGATCGGAACGGCGGCCCAGGCCTCCGCCACCTATGCTTTCGCTGCCGGCTATCAGGCCAACGCGGCCGGTCCCGCAGCGGTCGCTCTCGGCAATTTGGCTCGCGCGACGGGGAATACTGCACTCGCGCTCGGCGGGCAGGCGCTGGCCAGCGGCGACGGCACGGTTGCCGTCGGACAGGGCGCCGGCGCTGGCTCAACCACCGCCAATACGAATTCCCTTGCGGTGGGTATCGCCGCCGGCACGCTCGTGAGCGGCGCCCAGAACAGCGCGATCGGCGGCGGCATCGCCAGCGTAATGCGGGGCGCCGGCTCCGGCGTCACCGGAGCGCGCAATGTCGCGTTCGGAACCGGCGACGGCTCCGTGGCCTATGACGCCACGCTCAAGGCGTCCGCAGGCAGCTTGGTGACGGGTAACGACAATATCGCGATCGGCACCAATGCCGGCATAGGCATAAGCAGCAACAATACGATTTCTGTAGGTCTCAACGCCAAGGCCGATTCCGCCGAGGCGGTCGCCATGGGCACCAATGCGGTGGCGACTGGCGGCAAGGCCGTCTCCATCGGCTCCGGCAACACGGCCTATGGCGACGGCGCGGTCTCGATCGGCGATCCGAGCTATGCCAGCGGCACCGGCGCCTTCACCGGCGGCGCCAACAACATCGCCAACAGCGACGGCACGGCCAGCGCCACCGCCGCCAACCAGGCGGCCGGCGCGGTCGCGATCGGCAACAACAACAAGGCGATCGGACAGGGCTCCGTGGCGCTCGGCAACGGCTCCACCGCGGGTGCAGCCGGCCTCGCCGGCAATGTCGCGCTGGGCGACGGCGCCGCCGCGACCGCAAGCTCCGGCGATGTCGCGCTGGGCTCGGGCTCGGTGACCGCTGTAGCGGTCGGCACGCCGAGTGCGGTGATCAACGGCACCACCTATGCCTTCCAGGGCACCACTCCGACCTCGACGGTCAGCATCGGCGCGCCCGGCGCGGAACGCACCCTCACCAATCTCGCGGCGGGGCGCATCAGCGGGTCCTCGACCGACGCGGTCAACGGCTCGCAGCTCTTCGCGACCAATCAGGCCGTCGACAGTCTCGCCAGCACGGTCACCAACATCAACACCGGCGGCGGCATCAAGTATTTCCATGCCAATTCGACGCTCGCCGATTCCCAGGCGCTGGGGGCGGATTCGGTGGCGATCGGCCCGAATGCCGTGGCGAACAATGCCGGCGACGTCGCGATCGGCCTGAACGCCGTGTCCGGCACCACGACCGCGGTCGGCAGCACGGTCATCGGAGGCACCACCTATACCTTTGCGGGTACGACGCCGGCCGGCGCCTTCTCGGTCGGCTCGGTCGGCGCTGAGCGCCAGATCCAGAACGTGGCGGCCGGGCAGTTGAACGGCTCGTCGACCGATGCCGTCAACGGCTCGCAGCTCTTCGCCACCAATCAGCAGGTGACGCAGAACACGACCGACATCGCCGCCAACACCGCCGACATCACCACGCTCGGCAATACGATCAACAATTTTGCCGGCGACACCTCGACCGCCTACACCGACGCCAATGGCGACGGCATCCGCTACGTGCGTACGAACGACACCACGCTGCCGGTCACCGACGCCTTCGCGCAAGGGGTGGGCTCTTCCGCGCTCGGCTACCAGGCGACGGCTTCCGCCGGCGATTCGCTGGCGCTCGGCCGAGGCACCCAGGCCACTATCCTCGGCGGAGTTGCGCTCGGCGCCGGTTCGGTCTCGGATCGTGCGGTGGCGCCCGTATCGGGATCGATTCTCTCCGGCACAGGCCTCATTCCCTACAACACCACGGACCTAACGCTCCTCGGCGCCGTGTCGGTGGGTAACTCGACATCCTATCGCCAGATCACCAACGTGGCCGACGGCACGCTGGACCAGGACGCCGTCACGCTTCGCCAGTTGAAGGGCGCGCTGAGCTCCTTCGCGGTGACGGGCACCATGTATTTCCACGCCAATTCGACGGCCTCGGACTCGCTGGCGGTCGGCACCGATTCGGTTGCGATCGGCCCGCGCACCACCGTCAACGGCGACAACGGCATCGGCATGGGCAATGGCGCGATCGTCCAGCAGACGGCGCCGGGCGGCATCGCGATCGGCCAGAACTCCACCGTCAACCAGGCCGACAGTGTCGCGCTCGGCACCAACGCCACCACCAACGGCGCCCAGGCCGTAGCCCTCGGCGCCGGCGCCACGGCCAACGAGCCGGGCAGCGTCGCGCTCGGCGCGGGCTCGACGACGGCGGCCGCGGTCGCCACCACCGGCACGACGATCAACGGCGTCGCCTACACCTTCGCCGGAACCACACCGACCAGCACAGTGAGCGTCGGTAGCGTCGGCAACGAGCGCACCGTCACCAACGTGGCCGCTGGCCGGATCAGCGCCTCCTCCACCGACGCCATCAACGGCAGCCAGCTCTATGCGACCAACCAGGCTGTCGAAGCCGTGCAGGGAAGCGTCGGCAATCTGACCGAGTTCTCCGTCCAATACGACAAGAACCCGGACGGCACCAAGTCGAACTCGCTGACGCTCGTCGGCGGCGACGTGAATGCGCCCGTCGTCATCCACAATGTCGGCGCCGGCACAGCCGACACCGATGCGGTCAACGTCAAGCAGCTCACCGACCAGCTGGCGCTCAACCTGACGGACTCCAAGACCTACACCAACCAGGTGGCGGCCACGACGCTCCAGCAGGCCAATGCCTATACCGACTCCAAGCTCAGCCAGCTCAATATGGACATGGGTGAGGCTCGAGGCGAAGCGCGCCAGGCGGCCGCGATCGGCCTGGCGGCCGCTTCGCTGCGCTATGACGATCGTCCAGGCAAGCTGAGCGTGGCGGCAGGCGGCGGCTACTGGCGCGGCGAGGGAGCCGTCGCCTTCGGCGCCGGCTACACTAGCGAGGACGGGCGCGCCCGGGCCAATGTGTCCGGCACGACGGCGGGCGGCCACTGGGGTGTCGGCGCGGGCGTCAGCTTTACCATCAACTAGAGCATGATCCCGGAAAGTGTGTAGCGGTTTGCGGAAAGATCATGCGCAAACAAGAAGTCCGTTCATGACCAGGTACGCGGTCTCTGCCATCGCGATGTCCTTGACCTGCCTGCTCCTGTCCGGCCCACGCGCGGCCGGGCAGGAGGCGGTCCCGTCTGCCTATCGGATAAAGCCTTCGGAAGTCGCGGTGCCCGCGAACGTAAAGCTTGGCCAATATCAGCGGACCACGCGTCCGTTCGAGAACTGGACGCTGATCTGCGACGAGAACCTGCAGGCCAGGAAGAAAGTGTGCAACATCAGCCAGTCCTTCATCGACCAGAGCCAGGCGCTGGTCTTCAGCTGGTCGCTTGCGGCCGACGAGAAGGGCAAGCCTTTCTTGATATTGCGGACCCCCAGCCAAGCCGGCACGGGAAGCAAGCTCTCGCTTGGAATTGCCGGCCGCAAGCAGCCGGTCGAAGTTCAACTACAGGCCTGCGATGCGTCGGTCTGCGTCGGCTATCTCCCGGTGGGTCCCGTGCTTCGCGGCGAGATCGGCAAGGAGACCACCGTCCAGGTTACCTATTCCCTGCCGTCGGGGGCGGCGGTCAGCCTCGACGCCCCTTTGAAGGGGCTCAAGACCGCGCTGTCGGCCATCAAATAGAAAGACTTGCAAATGACACGCCAATCCATCGAGGAAAGAATTCTGATGCGACCCCAGCCGGCAGCTCCGCATGACCCGTCGGCCAGCCCGCCGCCGAGGCGCTCGTCGGTCTGGCGGCTGCTGCGAAACACCGCGCTGCTCGGCGCGTTCGCTGTCCTCGTCGCGGCGGCGGTCATCCTGTCGGTCCGTTTCTTCCCCGCGCTAGGCACGCTCGTCACGGGCACGGCCTCGGCGCAAGCGCAGGCTCCCGCCGCCCAAGGCAAGCCCATGGAAGCCAAGCCCGCGGAGACCAAGCCCGCGCCGGCGGATGCCTCTGCGAACAAGAATCCGTTTCAGGCGCATGTGACCCAGGCGGGCGTCCACACCTGCGCCAACATTTTCGCCACGCTTGGCCAGGCTCTCACCGCTGGATCTACCTATGCGGTCCAAACGCAATGGGACAAATCCTCGCCGGATACCCATGCTCTGCAGGCGGTCGCCGGCATGAGCTACGACCTGCCTGACTACAAGACGCAAGCCGCCGGCGTCGTCTTTGCCTCGCCTGTCGGCCAGACCTGCGAAGGCGGCTTCGTGCGGATCGCCCCGTTCCAGAAATCCTGCCAGGAAGTCGCGCAAACCCTGCCGAAGGGCAGCGTTGCGACGGACAATCTTTCGAACACGGTGCTTTTCAACCTGGCCAACGATGGTGGCCAGGCCCTGCTGGTCCCGACCGGAAATACCTGCATCGTCGTCTCCGTGGCACGCATGGGCGGCTAGCGGCCGGCAGTGCGCTGGACTCATGAATGGTTAGAAGCTGGAGCACGAAAATGCTGGTCAATCCCCGTCTCTCATTCCCGCTGCTTGCGACTTTGATCGGACTTACGATCGCCGGCCATGCCGCCGACCTGGTGGCGCCGGAACCGGCGCAGACGGGCGAGGAAAAGGGCATATGGGGGGCGATCGCCTATTCGCCGGGCGACGGCCGGCACGGCTTCTTTTGGGGTGCCGACAAGCGCGAGGAGGCGCAGGACATCGCGCTCAAGCATTGCGAGAATGCAGACGGCGCCGGCTGCCGGGTCGTCGAGGTGTTCCGCAACCATCGCCACTGGGACGATGACGACGGCACCGGCTTTCCCTACGAGCACTGTGCGGCCCTCTCCGTCGGCAAGAGCCGCGGCGCGGCAACCCCGTTCTGGGGCGCCGCCTCGGCCACGACCCGCCGCGAGGCCGAGGACAAGGCCACGGCGCAGTGCGGAGGCGAGAAGAAGGAGTGCAAGATCCGCGAGTGGGTCTGCACCTGACGCGGGAGCAATTCCAGGAAAAGTGTGAAACGGTCGGGCTCGGCGACTTCGCCGCAGCCTTCCGTCCGGAATTGCGTCAAAAAAAGAGATAGAGCGGTTCGCCGTTTCCGTGAAACGGTGAAATGCTCTGGACAACTGCCGGTCGCATGGCTCGGCTGGATATTGGCGTCTCCGGCGCAAGCGCATCGCCGCCTATCGCGAGTTCATCGCCGATGTGCGCACCCGGCGGCTACCCGAGCCGC
Organism: Mesorhizobium sp. WSM4884; assembly: GCF_029625675.1. Taxonomy (NCBI): domain Bacteria; kingdom Pseudomonadati; phylum Pseudomonadota; class Alphaproteobacteria; order Hyphomicrobiales; family Phyllobacteriaceae; genus Mesorhizobium; species Mesorhizobium sp. WSM4884. The sequence continues at coordinate 71,857 of NZ_JARTVO010000002.1, read as the reverse complement.
GGCACTTCGTCTCAATCGCCGACGAGGAGCTTTGCGCTTTCAGGGCCGCGCTGGGCCTCTAAAGGCAACGGTTGTCGCCCATGAGTCTGGGACTGCCGCGCCTGATCCGCGCTCCAGGCGCTGATTGCCTGGACGGCACCCAGCCACAGCAAAGGCACGATTTCGATGACCACCCGATGCTCCACCAGACGCCCGAAAAGCACGGTGGATACGAGAAACGGTATGCCGAACCACAGCAGTGTCCGTTTCAGCACCGGGTCGAGGTAGCGGTGCAGCAGCAGGACGGGCAGGTAAAGGCCGGCGCCGAAGCGGGCGAGATAGGTCAACAGATAGAGGGGATTGGTGAACAGCCAGAGATTGTCCGTCAGATGGATCTCGTAGTTGGTCCCCGGGATGCTGGCATAGGGATTGGGCAGCCCCGGGAACAACCATCTGATGGCAGCCTGGATCACGACGAAAATGATCACCTGCGCCGCCAGCGCCGTCGCAATCGTGCGGCGGTCGAGCATCCCCCAGCACACCGCAAGGAAGGCCGGCAGCAAGAACATTGTGGTCTCGCGGTTCACGGTGGCGAGCGCGAACAGACCGAGATAGGTCGTCAACCAGCCCGTTCCGGGTGTCTGGACGAAGCGTGCGAGACAGAGCACGAGCGCCAGCGTGAAGACAGCCGCCGGCAGGTCGTAGACATAGCGGAAGAACGGCACCGTCTGCCATTTCCCCAATTCGAGAACGCCGCTGTCGAACCCCAATACCGAGTGGACCTCCAGGTCGGGCACGATCAGATGCAGCGCGACCGGAACCGTGATCGTCAGCGCCAGAATCCCGCTGACGAGGTCCGATGTCTCGATGCGGAACACCCGAAGCGCTTTACGCGCCACGACGACCAGCAGCATCCAGGCGGCGACTTCGGCCGCGGCGAACAGGAGGTCGACGTCGAACCAGGGCGTGACGCGCATGATAGCGTGGACGATGAGCGGCAGCAGCACCCGGCCTTGAAATGGCGCCGCCGCGATGAAGTCGGCCATTAGAGCCGGACTGGCGATCCACCAGACGGTCGTGGAAGCATAGTGGAACGTGGTGAGCAGGACCGCGTAGCACAGCAACGCCACGAACCACGCCAGCCGCATGACGCGGGTACTGGTGCCCATCGATGCATTTGTTGAGACTGCCGGGACCACGGGCACCTCCGGGGTTTTGTCGATTGTTCGGCCCGCCACAGAAATCAGCCCGATTTTCACCAACCCCTATCGGGAGGGTGGGTTCAATCACTCATCTGGACCAAGAGTCGCATTCTGTGAGGGAGAACCGGCCCATGTCTGCCTGTGGAAAAAATATCATAAGATAATCAATAGGTTAATTACATGATCGCTCGGAATTCAGGTTCGCGGCGCATTCATGCGGCGCTGTCGCAATTCCGCCATCTGATCACAATACGTAACAGTCCGACTTGGGTTGTGACTAACAAAGGGGCGTTGCGTGGGGCGGGTTTTTTGGCTCGTTTTCTTGAATCTGTCGTGTCTGGGCATTTTATCAAATCTTCCTCCAACTGACCCGCGTGGCTCCACGCTAGCGGCGGCTGCCGCGCCGATTCAGCCGCCGGCTACGTCGCCGGAAGAGGCCGCGAAAGCTCCCGCTGCAGTCGGTTCGGCCAAAGAGGACGTCATGCCTTTGCGCGTGCTCGGCACCGAGATCATGAATCAGGTCACCGGCAAGAATTCCCGGAACGACACGGCTGCGCGATGGGGCGTCTACGGGACCGACCTTGGTCACATGTTCTGGCATCGCGACCGGCTCTACATGGTCTTTGGCGATACTTTCGGGGCAGGTGGTTTTGGCGGCAGCAATTGGCGCAGCAACGTCATGGCCCGCATTGCCGACCCGGATCCGCGCCACGGCTTTCCGTTCGAATCCATGGTCACCGGGCCGGACGGCGCGGCCAAGGAGCTGATCCGCTCTCGCAAGATCGAAGGCGACGAGAAGACCGTCATCCCGACCCAGGGTATCTCCCTTGGCGGGCGCATCTATCTCCACTACATGTCAGTCAGACATTGGGGCTTGATAGGCGGCAACTGGACGGTCGGCCATTCGGGCCTCGCCTATTCCGATGACGACGGACAGACATGGGCGAAGCCGGCCGGGGCGACATGGCGCGAGGCCTGCGGTTTCGAGCAGGTTGCCTTCGTCATGGCGGACGGCTTTCTCTACAGCTTCGGCATACCTGAAGGGCGCTTCGGCGGGGTGCGGCTGCGCCGGGTTGCGCGTGAGCGCATCCTGACGCCCGATGCCTATGAGTACTGGGATGGCACGAAGTGGGATGCCGATGCCAAATCCGCGGCCCTGGTCGTGCCCGCGCCGGTGGGTGAGCTCTCCGTGGCGTGGAGCGAGCCCCATCACCGTTGGCTGATGATGTATCTCGATGAAAACCGGCGAGCGGTGGTGCTGCGCACCGCCCCCGTGCTGACTGGCCCCTGGAGCGACGCCCAGGCGGTGGTGACCGCGGATCAATATCCGGGTCTCTACGCGCCCTACATCGTGCCGGGAACCGAGATCGATGGCGATCTCTACTACACGATGTCCCAGTGGGGCCCTTATAATGTCTTCCTGATGCATACGAGGCTCGAGCCGGCCGCCCCGGCGGTCGTCTCCGCCGACGATCCGGTCGCGCCGCATGGCGCCGCGGTGACACCGGTCAGCTCGAAATGATCGGCTGGCTCCTCCCAGGTGGATCAGCCGGCAGGTCCGCCTGGGCTGGCGCCTCTTCTTAGGCATAGCTGCGAGTGGATCTGTCCGGTTCACGAATGCGTTAAGACTGGCTGCCTGTGCTGTCGATCCCGGCGGCAGATCATATCAAACTGTTGAAATCGATTACTTTTCCGACCGAATTACCAGGCCTGCCCAGGCTTGGGTGGCAGGCCGGCGACCGGGCACTAGATGATGTAATGCCGGAACCGGACCGTAGTGCGCGGCATTCACTTGTCGTCGCTTGTTGTCCGTGCCGGATCGTCAAGCTCTTGGGCTGTGGGGGCAGCGAGGATCGCTGTGAACGATCCAGGAGGCATCTGCGTAGACGGATGAACCGTCGCTGCGCGCTCTCCTTGGTCGAAGCCATCCTGAGATGAGGAGGCCACGATATGCGGAGGCTCATCGCCTCGATCTGCTTCATGTTGGCGCTGACCGTTCCGACAGCCGCTTTCGCCTATGTCGGACCGGGAGCGGGTCTGGGCCTGTTGGGCGCTCTCTGGGCGCTCGTCGCCGCTCTGGCCACGGCTCTTTCATTCATCATAGCCTGGCCGTTTCGCAAGGCCTTGAGGCGTCGGCGTGCGTCGCGCGGGATGAAGACCACTGAAAGGCGTGCCGGCCGGGCCGAAAGTGACGGCTCACGCGACGAAACCAGCCGCTGAGGCAGTCCGATGGGTCTCCTGGACATGCCATCGCCAGTCCTCTCGGCGCTGGACAATTGGCTGACGCCTTTTCTGCCGTCATCGGCCAAGCTGGTGCTTTGGGCGGCGCTCGGGGCCTTTCTCGGCATGGAGCTCTACCGGCTCCTTTCGCCGCAAAAGCGCATTGCGGAGATCAAGCTGGCATATGCGCGGGCGCAGCAGAGCGTTGCCGATTTCGAGGGCGAGTTCCAGGAAGCCTGGCCCCTTCTTCGCCGGATGCTGACGTTGGCGCTGCGGCGCGTGGCGCTGGTGTTTCCGGCAACCATCGCCGCGTCGCTGCCTTTGCTTCTGGTTGCCGTCTGGCTCGACAGCCGCTACGGCGACGTCTACCCGCCGCCCGACGCCCCGGTTGGCGTCACCGTATCCAACGACTTCGAGGGACGCTGGGTGAACGCAGGCGATGGCGTGCCGCACGCGCGGATCATCGACCGGGCAGGCTCGGCAGTCGCCGACGTGCCGGTGACGCAGGCGGTGTCGGTCATCCAGAAATGGCGCTGGTGGAACGTGCTGGTCGGCAATCCCGCGGGCTATCTGCCGGACGACTTGCCGTTCGACAGGATCGATCTTGGGCTGCCGCGGCAGCAGGTTCTTGGCGTCGGTCCCGCCTGGCTGCGCGGCTGGGAAGGTATCTTCTTCGTCGCGACGATCCTCGTTGCCCTGATGCTCAAGAGCGTGCGCGGCATCGCATGATCGGGACCAGACGCTCAACGAAAAGTCGTGGCGGGGTGGCTGGCCTGGAGGTCGATACGTGGACGGACGCGATCGGCCGGCTGTTGGAACGCTTTCCGCGTTTTTGGATCAAGGTGGGAAACTGGGAAACGCGGCTGCTTGCCGAGCAGCTCGATCATACCAGCGTGAGCCGGCCTATCTACATTGCCGGCCTTGCCCGCTCGGGCAGCACCATCCTGCTCGAATTGCTTGCAAGCCATCCAGACGCGGCCAGCCATCGCTATCGCGACTTTCCCCTGGTGCCTGCCCCCATGGCATGGAACTGGTTCGTCGACCGTGCCGGGCGCACCGAGCAGGTTGCGACCGAGCGTGCGCATCGCGACCGCATCAAGGTGACGCCAGAGAGCCCGGAGGCCTTCGAGGAGATCGTCTGGATGGCATTCTTCCCGGACCTGCACGATCCGTCGACGAACGCGGTCCTGGACGAAGCCGCGCGCCATCCCTGCTTTGAAGCCTTTTACCGGGATCATATCCGCAAGCTGCTCCTGCTGCGCAAAGCCAGCCGTTATCTCGCCAAGGGCAACTACAATGTCACGCGCTTGCGCTATCTGCGGAAACTGTTTCCCGACGCGCGCTTCATCGTGCCCATCCGCGATCCGACATGGCACATCGCGTCGCTGATGAAGCAGCACAGGCTCTTTTCCGAGGCGGGGAGCAGGGACGGCCGTGTCCTCAGCCACATGCGGCGCAGCGGACATTTCGAGTTCGGATTGAACCGCGTGCCGATCAATGTCGATGGCACGACCGCCGGCGAGATCGTCAGGCTCTGGAAAAGCGGCGAGGACGTTGCCGGATGGGCGACCTATTGGGCCTCGGTCTACGGATATGTGGCGGCGATGCTGGATGATCCGGCGATCGCAGGGAGCATGCTCGTCGTCCGCTACGAGGATCTTTGCAGCGATCCCGGCGGAGCGGTCTCGACGATGCTCAAGCACTGCGAGCTTGACGACCGCGGGCTCAGGCAGGCGGCGCAAGCGACCATCAGCTTCCCGGCCTATTACGAGCCATCGTTCACGCAAGCCGAGCGCAGCGAGATCCGCAGCCGCACGGCGGCGGTGGCCGGCCGGTTCGGATATGGGTGAGCCAAAGGCATGCTGATGGAGAAAATCGGATCTGCGCTCTTCGTGTTGATGATCGCCTTCCTCGCCTTCGTCGCGGGGGCAATGGTGGTCTTCGGCCGGGTATTTCCGTCGGAATTTCTTCGCGACGCCTATCGGGCCGGAGAAGCCCTGGTCCTGCAGCGGCAGATCATCGAAAATCCCGTCCTGGCCAATCTCTACCAGCCGGCCCGAACGCCTGCCCGCGGTGTCACCATCTATGACCCGAAGCGTGCCGAGCCGGGCTACACGCTCTATACGTCAGGCGACGACAATGTGGCGCGTCTCGTCGCGATGGACGGGCACGTGGTCCATGAATGGCGCCGCCCGTTCAGCGATGTCGCCAAGAACGGCGCGTTCAACAGGAAGCCGCAGCCCGACTCGCTCGTCTACATGGACAGGGCGGTCGTCTTTCCGAACGGCGACCTTCTGGTCATCTACATTTCGTCCGCCGACACCCCGTGGGGCTATGGCATGGTCAAGCTCGACAAGGACTCCAATGTGATCTGGAGCTACCTTGCTCCGGCCCATCACGACCTCGCGGTCGCGCCGGACAATCGCATCTACACGCTCACCAACGAGTTCGACTTCAACTCGGTCGCCGCTGCCCCGCAGCTCGACCGTCCCCACCTCAAGGATTTCGTGGTCGTGCTCTCGCCGGACGGAAAGGAGATCAGGAAAGTATCGCTGACGGATGCCTTCCTGCGCTCGCCCTATTTCTCGCTTCTGGCGGTCCTGCCCTATTTCTCTCTTGCCGACCCGCTCCATCCCAATACGGTCGAATATATCGACGCCGACAAGGCGAAGGCCTTTCCCTTCGCCGAGGAGGGCGACGTGCTGGTTTCCTTCCGTGACATGTCGCTCATCGCGGTCCTTTCCATGAAGACCGGCGAGATCACATGGGCGACGCGCGGCCCGTGGCTGGGACAGCACGATCCCAGAGTTCTGCCGAACGGCGACATCCTGCTTTTCGACAATCTCGGCGGCATCAGACACGGCAACAACTCCAGGGTGATCGAGTACGACCCGCGCTCATCGAGCGTAAAATGGAGCTATGCCGGCAGCGCCCAGCATCCGTTCTCCAGCGCGCTGCGCTCCGATGCCCAGCGTCTCGGCAACGGCAACACGCTGATCACCGAGTCCGACGGCGGGCGCATCTTCGAAGTCACACCCGCGGGTGATCTCGTCTGGGAGTTCGTCAATCCGATCCGCCGAGGCACCCAGGGCGAACTTATCCCGATCGTCAACGGCGGCGAGCGGATCGATCCCGCGATGTTCGATCCCGCGTTCCGCAAAACGCTCGATGGAGAACCGCGCCAGGCATCAAGATAGGGTCGTTACAGCTTGAGCGATTTGAAAACCCGGCGAGGCATCAGGCGGATCGCCAGCATGATCCAGCGCCAGAATGACGGCACATAGACGACGTCCTTGCCATTGAGGATGGAGTGATGGATGCGCTTGGCGACGGTTTCAGGCTGTGACCAGAGCAGGCCTTTCTCGAACCCCGCCGTCATCGGGGTGTCGACAAAGCCGGGCCTGATCGTGGTCACGCCGACACCCGCCTTGTAGAGCCGCTGCCGCAGACCCTCCAGGAACGTATCGACCGCCGCCTTGGCCGCCCCATAAACGTAATTGCTCTGCCGCCCGCGGTCGGCGGCCACCGAGGTGACGACGGCGATCCGGCCAGCTCCCTTGCGCTCCATCAGTTCCGACAGGCGGGTGAGCAACGCCACGGTGCTGACGGCGTTGGTCTGGATCTCCTGCACCGTCAGCCTTGCCGACGCCTGGCAAAGCTGCTGGTCGGGCAGGGTGCCGTGGGCCACCAGCGCCACGTCGATACCGCCGAGAGCATGCTCCGCCTGCTCCAGCACGGCGCGGTGCCGGTCCAGCTCGTTGACGTCCAGAACCTCGCATCCCGCGATCTCGGCGCCGCGCACGGCCAGGTCGTCGGCCGCCGCCTCCAGCCTAGCCTTGCGCCTTGCGACGAGAAACAGCCTGTCGCCATCATCCGCGAAGAGGCGGGCGGTCGCTTCGGCGATGGCCGAGGTCGCTCCGATGATCAGAACCCTACGCATTGGCCGCCCCCTGTCGCGTGTCGCCGGAAGTCACGCGTCGCCAGAAGTCTGACATGACAGCGGGATCGCGATAGCGCTCGAAACGATGCAGCGCCGGATAACCGCGCTCGAAGATCCTTGCCTTCATGCGGGCATCCTTGGCCGGGTAGACGGCGCCGCCCGCCTCGTCGGTGATCTCGTCCAGCGTATCGAGCAGGGCAAGCGTCGAGCGGCCGCGGTCCGGAAAATCGAAGGCAAGCGTCGTTCCCGGTCTCGAAAAGGACAGCCAGCCCGGCGGCTTGCGGTTGCCGAACACCTTCAGCACGGAGAGGAACGATCCTTCCTGAGCCCGCGCCACCCTGGCGATGATCTCGCCGATCGCGGCCCCGGCCTGGTCTTGCGGGATGACGCACTGATACTGGTAGAAACCCTTGCGGCCGAACAGCCGGTTCCAGTTCGGGACGGCATCGAGCGGGTAGAAGAACGGCTCGTAATGGGCGATGGCGTGCCGGCGGCGCGGCCACCGGTAGACGGCAGTGTTGAACAGGTCGACCGCGGCCCTCGGCAGCAGCGAGACCGGGGGCGTGAACGGCAATCCCGGCTTGCGGCGGGAAGGCGCGTCGGCATGATGCCCGGCTGCGTGGTTGCCGCGGAAGAACAGGCCCCGCGCCCCGCCCGGTCCTGGTGTGAGGGAGTCGATCCAGGCGACCGTATATTCATAGGCATTGTGCGAGGCGCGGCTGAGCTCCAGGAACTCCTCGACGCGCGAGAAGCGCAGGCTCTCCACCTCTATCGCCGGCCCCTCGATCCGCTTGAGCGCAATCTCGGCCCAAAGGATGACGCCGGTGAGCCCGAGCCCGCCGATGGTCGCGCCGAACCAGTCGGCATTCTCGCGCGGCGAGCACGGGAGCCGGCTGCCGTCGGAGCGCAGGAGCTCGAAGCGCCGCACATGATGGCCGAAGCTTCCGGCCCAGTGATGGTTCTTGCCGTGAACGTCGTTGGCGATGGCTCCGCCGACCGTCACCTGCTGGGTGCCCGGCGTCACCGGCAGAAACCAGCCTTCTGGGACGAAACGGCCAAGTATGTCGGACAGGAGAACGCCGGCCTCGCAGCGCAGGACACCGGTCTCGGCGTCGAAGGAGATGAAGCGGTCGAGGCCGCGAAGATCGACGAGCGTGCCGCCGCTGTTCAGGCAGCTGTCGCCGTAGCTGCGCCCGTTGCCGTAGGCCAGGAACGGACCGCCGCCTGCCGGGAGTTGCACGTCGCGCCAATGCAGCCGGACCGCGCCTTGCGTGCCCGGCGCCGGCGGCCGCCCCCACGACCGGTATCGGCTGTTCCGTCCCATCACATGGCCAGCCAGATAACGCCGCCGCCCAGGACGGCGAACGCCAGGCTAATACGGTCGCGCGCGGCGAAGACCAGCGGGTCGCTGCGCATCTCGCCGCGGCAGGTCTTGAGCCAGATCCGCGTCACCCAAAAAATCAGAAGTGGCACGAAAACCCAAAGAAGGCCGGGGCGCGCATAGGCGATGAGGACCTGCGGCGTGCTCAGATAGAGGGCAAGCACGAGAGCCGCGACATAACCTGCGCCCACCCCCATGCTGTTGAGCATCTGCAGGTCGGCGAGCAGGTAACCCCGGCCCAGGCTCGCCTTTTTGCCGTGTTCCTGCATCAGCATCAGTTCCGCGCAGCGTTTGGCGAATGCCAGGCTGAGGAAAATGAAGATGGAGAAGGTGAGCAGCCACTGGGAAAGCGGAATGCTCGCCGCCGCGCCGCCGGCGAAAATCCGCGTCGTGTAGAGCAGGGCGAGCGTAACGACGTCGACCGCCTCCAGGCGCTTCAGGAAAAAAGTATAGGCGAGCGTGACCACGTAGTAGATCGCCAGCACGGCACCGAACTTCCAGGGCAGGAATGAGCTCAGCACCGCGGATCCCGCCAGCAATGCCGGGATAAGCACGAACCCATGCGCGATCGGGAGGCGGCCTGAGGCAAAGGGCCGGCCGCGCTTCTCGGGATGGCGGCGGTCGTCCTCGATGTCGACGATGTCGTTGAGCAGATAGACGCTCGAGGCGCAGAGGCTGAAAGCGAGAAATCCGGTCAGAAGCGCCACGAGCGCCTCGGTGTCTGTGAATCTCAAGGCGGCGATCAACGGCGTGAAGAGAAGCAGATTCTTCAGCCATTGATGCAGGCGCAACGCCTGAATATAGATGGCCAGCGTCGGTTTCCTGCGCGGGAACACCTCGTCCACATGCGCGTGGGCAAACGCCCAGTTGACCGTGCGCGGCGACGCGTTGACCACCGTTGCAAATCGCGCGGCGCGCCAGATCGGAAAGTCCGCCGCCGCATTTCCGGCATAGTCGAACCCATCGGCGCCAAAGCGGTCGCGCAGGGCGGCGAGCTTGTCATGGCTCGTCAAGTTGCGTTTTCCGTCGCTGGCAAAGACCTCCTCGAACAGGCCAAGCTGATGCGCGATCTCTCGAGCAAGGGATTCATGCGCACCGGTGGCGAGAACCAGCCTGCGGCCGCGGGCCTTCTCTTGTCTCAGGTGATCGATGAGCGGCCGGTTGAAGGGCAGGGCGGAAAGGTCAAGCGCCACCCTTTTTGTGACTTGCGCCTTGAAGGCTGCCTTGCCGCTCATGAGCCACAGGGGCAAAAGCAGGATCGACAGGAACGACCGCTTGACCAGCGCGATGACGGACTCCACCAGCAGGTTGCTGTGGATCAGTGTTCCGTCGAGGTCGACGACGAGGGGAATCGACGATTTTGTGACGCGCTGTGGTTCATCGGTCTTCGGGACCGCTTGGAGACGCTGCATGAGGGCTCTTTCTCTCTGACGTGTGCCCCGAACCTGCCGCTATCGGCCCCGGAAAGGCTTCGATAGCTGACCAGGCGCCCAATCCGAGCGCCACTGCGAACCAGAGCGTGGCGAGTCGAACGATGGTGGTCGTTGCAACGGCCTCGGGGGCCGATGCTCCGGCGTAAGCAAGAAAAGAAATCATGACGATTTCGGTGCTGCCCAGCCCGCCGGGCAGGAAGGACAACGCACCGGCAAGCATGGCTACCGCATAGATGCCGACCGCGGCCAGCGGCCCGATGTTGAGACCGAGCTCCCTGGCCACGATGTATGTGCCGAAGCCTTCAGCGCCCCAGGCCAGGAGGCCCAGAAGCGTTCCGACGATGGCCAGCCGAACCGTCATCATGGACCGGACGTCGCGAAGAAACGTCGTCGCGGCCTTGGTCAGAGACGGAACGAGCCGTCCGGGCAAGAACGCGGAAAGCCGGTCGAGACGCGCAATCGTGGCGGGATGCTGGGCGACGATCAGCGCCGCCACCAGCGCCGCGCCGAGCAGGCCGAACGAGCGGGCGACGGCGCCGGAAGAGGCCACGATGAACATGGCAAGCACGCCGATCGCGACGAGGTCGAGCAGTCGTTCGTTGTAGAGGGCCGCCAGGCAACGCCTGGCGCTGACGCCGAACGGCCTGAGATAGAAGATGCGCAGGGCCTCACCGACTTTCCCCGGTGTCGTCGTCAACGCAAATCCCGTCAGATAGATCAGGAAATGCCGCGACGGGGGCAGCGCGTTCGAGGACGGGGAAAGCATCAGCGACCAGCGCCAGAACCTGAGCGCGTAGTTCACCAGCGACAGCGCGAGAACGACGGCCAGGACATGCAAGTCGATCGCGGCCATGCTGGCCATGACCTCGCCGAAGCCGACGCTTGAAGAAAGCATCAGATACGCGGCGAGAAAAATCATGATCGTTGGGACAAAAAGACTTCGGGCGCGAAGTGTGTTTTTGCCCTGTTCGCTACTCAGCATATGCACGCGCTCCGGAACTCGGCGGTTTCGTGTGCGGATCTTTATGGCTGGGCCGTGAAGCAAGCTTCCGGAAACCGGCCGGACTTTGCACCCGTGTTTGGTCGGAGAGTCCATCTCCGGGCCAGGGGCGGTGACTGCCTTTATGATCGGTGCGGTCTGCTACAGCCGGTGCTTCGACTCAGGCTTGGGTGAGAACGCAGCAGATTCTGCAAAGTTCCAGACGCCGCTTGCCGGCCTTCCCGGTCGGGCAATCAGAGGGCAGGGCGCTTGGCTATGGCAAGGCCGATGCCGAGCGCGATCATCGCGCCGCCGGATGCCTCGCGCAGGCGGCGTATCACGCCCGAGCGCCCGGCCGCGCCTTCCCTGATGCGGCTGGCCGCAGATGCGACCACGACATCGGCAACGGTGTTGAGCGTCACCGATATGAAGCCGAGAACCAGGAATTGCAGAGCGACATGGCCGGCGCCGAGGTTCACGAACTGCGGAATGAAGGCCAGGAAGAAGGCGGCCGTCTTCGGGTTCAACGCCTCGACCAGCACCCCTTCGCGAAAGGCTCGGCCCGCGCCGACCGCGGGCGCCTGCGTGCCGTCTTCGGCCATCGTCTTTGCCTCGCGGCGGGCGGACTGGAAGGTGCGGAAGCCGAGCCAGACGAGGTAGACGGCGCCGATCAGCTTCAGCGCGGTGAACAGTTCCGCGCTCGCAAGCACGATGGCCGAAACGCCCAGGCTGCCGGCAAGCACATGGACCATTCCGCCCAGGCCCGTCCCGAAACTGGAGGCGATGCCTTCCGCGCGTCCTCCGGCGAGCGTGCGCGCGGCGACGTAGAAGATGCCTGGTCCCGGCGTGATGGCGAGCAGGAACGCCGCGGCGAGATACAAGGCGAACTGGGTCAGATCCGGCATGATGATGACAAGTTACGAAAGTCGAGGGGCGGGTTCACGATGGGATGAGAGCGGCGATCTCGCGGTCGGAAAGCCGGTCGCTCGCCGCCAGTCCGGACGCGACACCGGCCCGATCGGCCGCGTTGCGATTCTGGCTCATCTTGCGCTTGCCTTCGAGCCTTGCGATCGGCATGCGCAGGCCGACAATGCCTTTGAGTTGCGCCTGGATGAAATCCGGTGGCGCGTCCGACACGGTCCAGGGCGAGGCGCGCCCACTTTCGTGGAGATTGGTCAGGCGCGTGACGACCTCGAGCAGCCTGTCGGCATCCTCGAAGAATTCGACCGGCCCATGAGCATGTATGGCGATGTAGTTCCAGGTCGGCACCACCTTTCCGGTTTCCTGCTTGGTCTGGTACCAAGCAGGCGTCACATAGGCGTCCGGCCCCATGAAGATCGCCAGGCCATCGCCCAGCGGCGGAACACGCCAGTGCGGGTTTGCCTTCGCGACATGGCCATAGATCACGCCATGCTTGCCCTCGCTCTCGTCGAGGAGAAGCGGCAATGGCGTCGCCAGCGGCCCTTCCGCCGTGGCGGTGACCAGCGTCGCCAGCCGCGCCGCGCGGATCGCGGCCACGAGGCTCTCCCTGTCGTCCTCGCGGAAGGCGGGCGGTATGTACATGGCGAAAACTCCTTGCTTTGCATGGCAAGATGCCGGGAATCTGGCTTGCTTTGAATATCCAGTTTTGAAGGTTTTTGGTGGTCCAGTTGGAGCAGGATGGTACCGCGCGCCGGATCATCGCGGCGATCAAGGCGCAGATCCACAGTGGCGCCTACCGGCCCGGCGACCGCCTGCCGTCGACGCGGGCCTTCGCAGCCGAAAGGGGCGCGTCGCGAACCACGGTGACGGCGGCCTACAACCAGCTCGACGCGCAAGGCTACCTGATCATCCGGCAGGCGCGCGTGCCATCGTTGCCCCAGGACTGGAGAAAGCGTCGGCTGAGGCCCCCGTCGCGGTCGCTTCGCCGCGCAACCTCTCGGCATTCGCCCGCCGACTGCTGACTCTGCCTCCGCCGGCGCAACAGCAGCCGGCCAAGGTCGCGGATTTCCGCTATGGCGACCTGTCCGGCGCGGACTTCCCGGTGCTGGCCTGGCGGCGGGCGTCGAACAAAGCCGGGCTCGACGCGGAGGCGCTACGGTGCTGGCGACTGTCTTGGCCGAGCACCGCTGACGAATTCAAAGATCTAGAAGATCTCGCCTCTAGAAGATCTCGTTTGTGATCTGCCTTACCGGTCCAAGCAGGATCGAGCCGGTCGGCACGCCGTTGTCGATCGGGATGGCCCGGCGCTCGGGCATGTCGGCCATCGGCTCGCCGATATCGGCCGTCACGACGACCGGGGTCTTGGTGGGCACGCGGTCGTAAAGGTCGATGATGTCCTGGTTGATCAGTCGCACGCAGCCCGACGAGACCGACTTGCCGATCGACCACCATTCGGGCGAGCCGTGCAGGCGATAGAGCGTGTCCTGATTGCCCTGGAAGAGGTAGAGCGCACGCGCCCCGAGCGGGTTCTTCAAGCCCCCAGGCATGCCGCCGTTCTTGGCGCTGTATTGCGTAAGTTCCGGCTGGCGCGCGACCATCTCGCCCGGCGGCGTCCATTTCGGCCACTTCTGCTTCCACTGCACCACGGCATCGCCCGACCACTCGAAGCCGGCGCGGCCAAGGCCGACGCCGTAGCGGATCGCCTGGCCACCCTCGCGCACCAGGTAGAGGAAGTGGTTGGTGGTATCGACGACGACCGTGCCTGGTCGCTGTCCGGTCGGATCGGGAACAATCTGGCGCAGGAATCTGTGATCGATCTTGTTCACGGGAATCGCCGGCAGGTCGAAGCCGTTGTCGGACATCGGCCCATACATCGTCTCGTAGTCGCCGAGCGGCGGCTCGACATAGGCCGGCGGTGGCGGCTGAACAGGTTCGGGGCCTGGACCGGTGGTGGTGCAGGCAGAGACCGCGGCCGAAGCGGCGCCGAGGGCTGTGAGATTGAGGAAGCCGCGGCGGCTGATGCGGAAAGAATCGTCTGACATGGGTGCCTTTTCTAGGACTTGACTTGCAAGAAAGCATGAACCCGCAGGCTGGCCGCCGGCAGCTCCAATAACAGTCGGCCGTGATAGGCGGTTCCAATTCTGGCCTCAGGGTGGACAAACGAAGGCGAAGCTGTGACCGCGACACATCTGTTGCGCTGCAGCAACAGCAACCTCATGCGCCTGCCAAAAGGCCTTCGAGCGAGGGCAGGATAAGCCCCGGCGGAAAGTCCTGGTATTCGTCCGGCTGGTTGGTGCGATTGATCCAGACGGTTCGGAAGCCGAACTTGGCGGCGCCCGCGACGTCCCAGCGGTTGGAAGACTGGAACGACACCGCCTCTGGATAGAGCCGCCAGCCGGTGACCACCATATCGTAGACCGAGGGGTCGGTCTTGAAGCGTTTGATCTCGTCGACCGAGAAGACGTCGTCCAGTATCTGGTCGAGCGCGGCTGATTTCACCGCCGCCCGCAGCATTTCCGGCGAGCCGTTGGACAGGATCGCGAGCTTTGCTCCCGATGCTTTCAATGCTTTCAGCACCGCCGGCACTTCCGGATAGCAATCGAGCCGCCAATAGGCTTCCAGCAGCCTGGCCCTCAACGCCGGATCGGCCGAGGGCACCTTGCGCAGCGCGAAATCCAGCGCCTGCTCGGTGAGCTGCCAGAAATCGGCATAGGCGCCCATCAGCGTCCTGACCCAGGAATATTCGAGCTGCTTGGCGCGCCAGATCTCTGAGAGCAGCTGGCCGTCCGGTCCGATCTCGCCGGCATGGCGGCGCACGGCCGCATGCACGTCGAACAACGTGCCATAGGCGTCGAAGACATAAGCCGCATGGTGCATGGGAGAAGTTTTGCGGCGCGCGGGCCTGCCGTGCAAGCACTGATTGCGGTCAAGTGCCTCTGGCCTCAACGATTTTTCCCGATGTCGGTTGACGCAGGCCGTCAAAGCATCGTCCTATGGCGGTCTGAATTCATCCATATGGACGGCAAACGATGACACTGGCGGCGGCGGCGCAGTCCGCGACATGGACCTATGTGGACGGCGACTGGTATGAGGGCAACGTCGCCATTCTCGGACCGCGCAGTCATGCCATGTGGCTGGGCACCAGCGTCTTCGACGGAGCCCGCTGGTTCGAGGGCGTGGCGCCCGACCTCGATCGCCACGCCGCGCGTGTCAACGCCTCGGCGATCGCACTCGGTCTGAAGCCCTCCGTGACCGCCGACGAGATCGTCGGGCTGACCTGGGACGGCCTGAAGAAGTTCGACGGCAAGACCGCCGTCTACATCAGGCCGATGTACTGGGCTGAGCATGGCGGCTACATGGGCGTGCCGGCCGATCCATCTTCGACCCGTTTCTGCCTCTGCCTCTATGAATCGCCGATGATTCCGCCTTCCGGCTTCTCGATCGGCGTCTCGCCGTTCCGGCGGCCGACCATCGAAACGATGCCGACCAATGCCAAGGCCGGTTGCCTCTACCCCAACAACGGCCGCGCCATCCTCGAAGCCAAGATGCGCGGCTTCGACAATGCCCTGGTGCTGGACATGCTGGGCAATGTCGCCGAAACCGGCACTTCCAATATTTTCCTGGTCAAGGACGGCCATGTGATGACGCCGGCGGCGAACGGTACGTTCCTCTCCGGCATCACCCGCTCGCGCACCATCAACCTGCTCGGCGACTACGGCTTCAGGACCACCGAAAAGGCGCTCTCGATCCGCGATTTCCTCGAAGCGGACGAGATCTTCTCGACCGGCAACCACTCGAAAGTGGTGCCGATCACCCGGATCGAGGACCGCGATCTTCAACCCGGGCCGGTGGCCAAGAAGGCGCGCGAGCTCTATTGGGATTGGGCGCATTCGACTTCCGCTGCCTGAGCGGATAAAAAGGCGACCGGCGCTTCGTTCCGGAGTTGCCCCAATCCATTCCAGACCTATCTTAGTCCGGTAGTTGCACCGGACTTTTTCCTGAGGGAGTACCATCCATGGCTTTTGAGTTGCCCGCTTTGCCCTACGACTATGAGGCCCTGCAGCCTTACATGTCGAAGGAGACGCTGGAGTATCACCACGATAAGCACCACAAGGCCTATGTCGACAACGGCAACAAGTTGGCCGCCGAGGCTGGAATGGGCGACCTGTCGGTCGAAGAGGTCGTGAAGCAGTCCTTCGGCAAGAATGCCGGGCTGTTCAACAATGCCGCCCAGCACTACAACCACATCCACTTCTGGAAATGGATGAAGAAGGGCGGCGGCGGCAACAAGCTGCCGGGCGCATTGCAGAAGGCCGTCGAAAGCGATCTCGGTGGCTACGACAAGTTCAAGGCGGATTTCATTGCCGCCGGCACCACCCAGTTCGGCTCTGGCTGGGCCTGGCTCTCGGTCAAGGATGGCAAGCTCGCAATCTCAAAGACGCCGAACGGCGAGAACCCTCTGGTCCATGGCGCTTCGCCGATCCTCGGCGTCGACGTGTGGGAGCACTCCTACTACATCGACTACCGCAACGCCCGGCCGAAATATCTCGAAGCCTTCGTCGATAGCTTGATCAACTGGGACTATGTCCTGGAGCTCTATGAAAAGGCGAAAGCCTGATTATTTGACGAAAAGCCCCGGCATGCCGGGGCTTTTCTTTATCTGCCAACACAGGAGATTGATCACGATCGGGAAAATCGTGACGGTGCGCGGGGAATATTCCCGCCGCCAGGTCCGTTAACGTGCAGAGCAATTCCAGGAAAAGTGTGGAACGGTTTTCCGTCCGGAATTGCGCCAACAAGTGGATAGAGCATTTCACCGTTCACGGTGAAATGCCTTAGTCGCGAACTTTCTTCACCACGGAGCCAGTTGAATGAGAAAGCTTGTCCTCGCCATCTCCATGCTTGCTTTTGTCGGTTCGGCCGCCCTTGCCGATCCGATCCAGGATCGCCAGGCCCTGATGAAGGAGCGCGGCAAGCTCGCCGGCCAGTTGGTGAAGGTGGTCAAGGGCGAGGAGGATTTCGACGCGGCCGCCGTGCTGACGACGCTGAAGGCGCTGCAGGCCAATGCCGAGAAGTTCGATGCCGAGAAGCTCTTCCCCGCCGGCAGCGACAAGGGCGATACCACGGCCGCGCCGAAGATCTGGGAAGACAAGGCCGGCTTCAATGCGGCCGAAGACAAGCTGCTGACCAACGTCAAGGCCGCGGTCGCCTCGCCGCCGGCCGATGTCGACGCCTTGAAGACGCAGCTCAACACGATCGGCGGCGACTGTGGCACCTGCCATCAGAGCTACAGGATCAAGAAGGGCTGACCGCCGGCCATGGCCTGGCTGAAGAAGCTTGTCGGCGCCGTCGTCGTGCTGGGCGGCGCCGGCGCGGTCGCCGGCTGGGCGCTGTCGGCACCCGTCAGGCTTGATGCCGGAACCCTTGCGCAGCTCAGCCCCGGCGACGCCGGCAGGGGTAAGCGCATCTTCTATGCCGGCGGCTGTACCTCCTGCCATGCCAAACCGGGGTCCAAGGGCGATGCCCGCCTGGAGCTTGCCGGTGGGCTGGAACTGAAGACGCCGTTCGGCACCTTCGTGCCGCCCAACATCTCGCAGGATGCCAAGGACGGCATCGGCGCCTGGAGCGAGGAGGATTTCGCCAACGCCATGCTGAAGGGCGTTTCGCCCTCCGGCGAAAACTTTTATCCGGCCTTTCCCTATGCCTCTTACGCGCGCATGAAGGCCGCCGACATCGCCGACCTCTATGCCTTCATGAAGACGCTGCCGGCAGTCGCCGGCAAGGCGCCTGGCCATAAGCTTGCTTTCCCCTTCAATATCCGTCGCGGCATCGGTCTCTGGAAGCGGCTCTATCTCAGCCCCGAGCCGGTGATCGCCTTGCCCGACGGCGCGGCGGACAAGGTGCTGGCAGGCCGTTATCTGGTCGAAGGACCCGGCCATTGCGGCGAATGCCACACCCCGCGCGACTTTGCCGGCGGCGTCAAGAAGGCCGAGTGGCTGGCAGGCGCCGTGGCCGCCGAGGGCTCGGGCGTCGTGCCCAACATCACCCCGCAGGGCGGCACCAAGGACTGGTCGGAGGCCGACATCGCCAACTATCTCGAAACCGGCTTCACGCCAGATTTCGATTCCGTCGGCGGCGCCATGGTCGACGTGCAGCGCAACATGGCGCAATTGACGGCCGGCGACCGTGCCGCGATCGCCGCCTATCTCAAGGCCGTCCCGCCGCACCCCAACGGCTATCCCGCGCGCAAGCCGGCGAGTTAGACTGCCCCTGTTATGGGTGGCGGTCGCCGAGGAAGTCGAAGCCGTTTTCGAAAAAGTGGTTGTAGTCGCAGGTCAGCTCCTCGCCGGGCGCGATGTCGCGCAGCGCATAGGTTTCCTCGGGTGAGGAGACGTCGCAGTTCGGCTCGTCAGCGTGGTTCATGTAGCGCGCGTCGTCCGCCTCGAAGACGATGTAGTTGGGATCGCGCCGGTCGGGATAGGAATAGCGGTCGAGATAGGACTTCACCGGGCCGCTTTCGCTCTCATAGGTGTCGACGGGAATACATCGGTCGAACCTTGGATCGAGCTTCCAGATCAGCGTGCCGCGCGGAATGTGATGCTTGGCGAAGACACCGATGCCCTGGATAGGCGATTTGTCGAGATAGACGTCGACGAGCAGCATGGCGAACCCTGGCGAATGGACAACCCCCGCGACCCGCAAGGCCGCGCCTGAAGGACGGCGAATTGCGTAGCGCGTAGCCGTCGCAATTGCGAGTAAAAATCAGACCCTGCCTGTTACTTTCAAGGCATAGGCGTAGATATACGCGATCTCCTCCAGCCGCGAGAACCGGCCGGAGGCGCCGGCATGGCCGGACTCCATGTTGATCTTGAACAGCACGGGGTTGTCGCCCGCCTTGCGCTCGCGCAGCCGCGCCACCCATTTGGCCGGCTCCCAATAGGTGACGCGCGGGTCGGTGAGCCCCGCCAGCGCCAGGATGGGCGGATAGTCGAGCGCCGCGACATTGTCGTAGGGCGAATAGGCCGCGATCGTGCGGTAGTCGTCGGCCGACGCGATCGGGTTGCCCCATTCCGGCCATTCCGGCGGTGTCAGCGGCAGGCTGGCGTCGAGCATGGTGGAGAGCACGTCGACGAACGGCACCTCGGCGACGATGCCGCCAAAG
Source organism: Mesorhizobium sp. WSM4884 (assembly GCF_029625675.1). Taxonomy (NCBI): domain Bacteria; kingdom Pseudomonadati; phylum Pseudomonadota; class Alphaproteobacteria; order Hyphomicrobiales; family Phyllobacteriaceae; genus Mesorhizobium; species Mesorhizobium sp. WSM4884. The sequence goes on along the minus strand of NZ_JARTVO010000002.1, from coordinate 52,640 downwards.
CTTTCCGGCGCCATGTTGGCGATCGCCCCCATCAGCATGCCGCCGGCCGAGCCGCCCTGGGCGACGATACGATCGTGCCTTGTGTAGCGTTCGGCCACCAGATGGCGAGCGCAGGCGATGAAATCCGTGAACGTGTTCATCTTGTGCGCCCGCTTGCCATCGTCGTACCAGCCATAGCCTTTGTCCTTGCCGCCGCGCACATGCGCGATGGCGAAGACGAAGCCGCGATCGACGAGCGAGAACCAGTTGGTGTTGAACGCCGCCGGCACCGTGATGCCGTAGGAGCCATAGCCGTAAAGCAGGCAGGGCGCCGACCCGTCGAGCGGCGTGTCGCGGTGATGCAGGAGCGAGATCGGCACCAATTCGCCGTCGGCGGCGGGGGCCATCAGCCGGCGCGTGACATAGCGCTCCGGATCATGGCCTGAAGGCACTTCCTGTGTCTTCAAGAGCACGCGCTCGCGGGTGCGCATGTTGTAGTCCAACACCTGTGCCGGCGTCGTCATCGACGAATAGGTGAAGCGCATCACCTCGGTGTCGTATTCGTAGGAGCCGGAGAGGCCGAGCGAGAAGGCCTCCTCGTCGAAGGAAATGAAATGCTCCTCGCCGTTCGAGCGGTCGCGCACGACGATGCGCGGCAGGCCGTCCTTGCGCTCCAGCCTGACCATGTGGCGTTTGAAGCCGAGCACCGACAGGATCAGCCGGCCCGGCTCGTGCGCCACCAGCTCCTGCCAGTTGGCACGCACCGGATTTTCCGCCGGCGCGGTCATGATCTTGAAGTCCTTGGCGCCGTCTGCATTGGTGAGGATGAAGAAGACGTCGCCGCCTTCTTCCAGATCATATTGCAGGCCGGTCTCGCGCGCCGCCACCAGCGTCGGCTCGGCGAACGGCTCGCTGGCGCTGAGCAGCCGGTATTCCGAAGTCTCATGGTCGTTGATGCCGATCATGATCCATTCATTGGAGCGCGTGCCGCTGACATCCATGAAGAAGCCCGGATCGGTTTCCTCGTAGATCAGCCGGTCGTTTTCCGGCTTGTCGCCAAGCGCATGGAAGAGCACTTTTGACGGGCGGTGATTGTCGTCGAGGCGCGTGTAGAAGAAGCCGTCGTCGCCGGCGTTCCACACGCCGCCGCCACCCGTATCGGGGGTATGGTCGGCCAGCTCCTTGCCGCTGGCGATGTCGCGCACGCGCAGCGTGAAGAATTCCGAGCCCTTGTCGTCGAAGGCCCAGAGCAGCTTGCGATGGTCGGCCGAATGGTCGACGCCGCCGAGACGAAAATAGGCTTTGCCTTCGGCTTCCGCGTCGCCGTCGAGCAGGATCTCGTCGGCGCCGCCGTCGCGCGGCGTGCGGAAGTAGCGCGGCTGCTCGCCCCCCAGCCGGAAGGACGAGCCATAGGCATAGGGGCCGTCCTTCATCGGCACCGTGGAATCGTCTTCCTTGATGCGCCCCTTCATCTCGGCGAACAGCTTGCTCCGCAGCTTGGCCGTGTCGGCCATCAGCGTCGCCTGGTAGGCGTTCTCGGCCTCGAGATGGGAGCGGATCGCGCCGTCGAGGAGCGATGGGTCCCTGAACATCGCCTGCCAGTTGTCGGCCCGCATCCAGGCATAGTCGTCGGTGCGGGTGATGCCGTGATGCACATCGAAGACAGGGTGTTTCTCGGGCCGCGGCGGGTTGGCGGTCGGGAAGGCGGCCAAGAAGCTGGAAGGTCTGGTCATCACGTCTCGCAATTTGCTTGAATGGCGAATGAACACGCCGCTCAGCAGTGGTTCAAGGGGCAGGGCTCAGGGTGGTCTACACAAGATAAGTCGAAGGGGGAAAAGATGAAATCCTATGTTCGCGCCGCGGCGGCCCTTGCTGTCGCGTCGGCGGTCCTGGCCTTTTCCGGCCAGTCTCATGCAACCGCGTTCGCCGCCTGGCAAGTGGCGGCGTGCCGTTCGGCGACACGCTCAACGCGCGCAAATATCCGTCAAACTCGTCGCAAAAGCAGGCGGCCTATCCGAACGGCACCGTCTTGCAGGTGACCGGCCGCTGCACGGGCGGGGTAGACTTGCTCGACATTGCCGGTCAGCCGCAATGGAAGCAGCGGCAGGCGATCCGCTATCGCTGGTGCGAGGTCTGGCACGGTCCGGCGCACAATGGTGATTTCGTCACCGGCTGGGTATACGGCAAGTACATCGCGCCCTATTGAGAGCTCGTCGCGGCCAACTGGTTGCTTTCACGCGCGAAGAATATCCGCGACCTGCGATCTGCAGGATTCTTCGTGCAGGCCGCCACAGGCGGCCAAGCATTAGTCAAGCATCAAGAACCATTTATAGGCTCGCCTGAGGTGTAAAAGCAGGCCTAACGCTACGTGAGGTCGCGCTGGTCCGGCCAGAAAAATCTCGCTAAGTTACACGGCGCACGAATTTTTGAAGCTGAATCGGCAATATTTGATGAATATCGCTCAATATAATTCAATAGGCGAATTGACTTACTTGCAGCACAGCGTCATTAAGATGACGCGACGCGAATCGCAGGGGCTTGCCTGCATGAAATTCGCGCGATGCCCGATCTCAAAAAAGGGCACAGTCTAGAAACAAACTCTCGTTGGGGCCTGAGCACAATGGATATCGTCGAAACACCTTCAAGCAATAGTGACGCGCTGATCGAGCTGACCGCCGATGTTGTCGCGGCCTATGTCAGCAACAACCCGGTGCCGGTCGGCGAACTGCCGAACCTGATCGCCGACGTCCATGCCGCGCTCGGCCGCGTCGGCGGCACGGCGGAGCAACCGTCGGCCGAGAAGCAGAAGCCGGCCGTCAACCCGAAGCGCTCCGTGCATGACGACTACATCGTCTGTCTCGAAGACGGCAAGAAGTTCAAGTCGCTGAAGCGCCACCTGATGACCCACTACAACCTCACTCCGGAAGAATACCGCGAGAAGTGGGGTCTGGACGCCAACTATCCGATGGTCGCGCCCAACTACGCCGCTGCCCGTTCGCAGCTCGCCAAGAAGATGGGCCTTGGCCGCAAGCGCAAAGGCCGCTGACTAAAGCATGTCTCCCGAAAGTGGGAACCGGTTTCGGGACAAAGACATGCATAAAATCAAAAACCTAAAGCGCATCGAGCGAATCTGAAAGATCGCGACGCGCTTTAGCGCAACTCTTTATTCGACAGTTCGACGGCGTCCTTCAGGGCGCCGTTTCGTTTTTTGTGGAAGGGCGGGAAGCCGTGCTCAGGCGGTCTGCTTCAAGGCGGCATCGGCGTCGCGCTTGATGCGCTTGACCATCGAGCGAAGGCCATTGGCGCGCTGCGGCGACAGATGCTCGTCGAGGCCGAGGTCCTTCAGCGTCACTTCCGCGTCGGTGTTCTGGATTTCACTGGCCGGCCGCCCCGAAAACAGCGCCAGCATGATGGCGACGAGGCCGCGCACGATGTGGGCGTCCGAATCCCCTTGGAAGCTGATCACCGGATCGATGCCCGGACCCTGCTCGGTCGTCAGCCAAACCTGGCTGACGCAGCCCGGCACCTTGTTGGCCGCGGTGCGTTCGGTCTCGGGAAACGGCGGCAGCGCCTCGCCGAGCTCGATCACGTAGCGGTAGCGGTCCTCCCACTCGTCGAGCAGGGAGAAGTCGTCGCGGATTGTTTCGATCGAGGTCGTCATCGCCCGGATATAGTGACCCGGCGCCGCCACGTCACGTAAAAAGAAAGACGCCGCGGGCGTCGAGAGGTCGGACGGGCCCGCGGCGTTAGAGCAATTCCAGTAAAAGTGTGAACGGCTTTCCGTCCGGAATTGCGCCAAAACTAAAGAAGCCGAGCGAACGGCCGAAAAGGAATCTCAGTTCTTCATCACCGGGATGTTGACCTTGGCGGGCAGCACGATGCCCTCGGCGACGCTGCCGGTGGTCTCGGCGGATGTTTGCGCCACCTTCGTCTCGGACGCGGCCGCCTTTTCCGACTGCTGGTCGTCAAGCATGGCCGCGGCGATCTTGGCGGTTTCCTGGGCGCGGACGGTAATGGTGTGCATGGCCGATTTGCCGGTCTCACAAACGTCCGGCTTGCGCTCGCAGATGCCGGCAATGTCGCCGACCGCCTCGCGCGCCGCAAACAGCGCCTGGATCGGTCCGACCGCCTCGCGGCCATCCTCGTCGGGGCCGACGCTGAGCGGCAGCGCCAGAAGCACCAGCGAAAACCAGAAAGCCATCCTGATCAGAAAGCCCATCTCAAACCTCTCGTCCGTGACCGGATCACGCATCCGTCGGCAATGACCTCTTTTATGGGCGGGATAGTGGCACAGCCGCGCAAAAGGCGGCTTGCGCCGAAGCCGCGAATTTTCTTCAAATTTTAGATAAATTCGAAAGGAACGGTTTTCGAGTTTGGTTTCACTCAAATCTCATCGATTGCATTAAGTTTACAATAACCATCTATATACCTGTTTTCAAAGGAAAATTTCGGATTTGTCCGCTGCCGACGCGAGCGTTTCGGCAGTCGTCGCGCGCTGGTCACGGCTAACGCTCTATTTACCATGGCGGCAGATCGACGGGCTTTGCGGCGCCGGCATACCAATATTTGTCGCGGGCGGGGCGCTCGCCTGGTCAGCCTTATCCATTCCTTAAACGCTGGGTGCGAGTTTCAAGCCAATCAAGAGCCACCTGCAAAGCAGGGCAGTTTCACGACCGGGTACGAGTGCGTTGAGTTCGATTACGGCCAGATACGTTCATCTGCCTGGCGCGGTTGCCGCCGCCTGCGAACGCATGGTTCACCCGACCGTCACGGGCGAGGCCGAGCGCCTGCGTCAGCGCCGCTTCATCGGCGTCATGCTCGCCGCTCCCTTTCTCGCCGCGGGCGCTGCGGTGACACTGGTCACCTCCAGTCTCGGCGCGGCCGTGACCGTGGCCGCGATCTTCGCCGCCTTCGGTCTGTGCTGGTTCGCAGCACTTCTGGTTGCCGCCACTGGCCACATGGCACTCGCCGGCCGCGCGGCGAACGCGATGGGTGGCCTCGCCCTCGCGGGTGCAATAGCCGCGGCAGGCGGTCTGGCCTCGCCGGTTGCGCTGCTTGCCGTCGCTTTGCCGGTCGAGGCCTGGTGGGTCACGGGATCGCGCCGCGCAGCACTTTCGGGCGCGCTGGCGGCGATCGCCGCCTTTCTGCTGCAGCCTTTCGCGAACCAGTTCTTGCCGCTCGACGCGACCGGCATCGCTGCCTGGCACTGGCTACTGCCGCTTGCCTGGGCGCTCACGTTGTTGCCGCGCGCGGCCGTCTTCGCCAATCCGGCCCGCGCGCGCCAGGCAGAGCCCGCGGCCGACCGTCTCGAGGACATCATCGACGCCGTCGTGCTGCGCGTCGGCCGCCAGGGCGAAGTGCTCGACGCCTCAGTCAAGGCGCGTTCCATTCTGAAGCTGGCGCCGGAGCTCCTGCTCGGCACGGGCCTGTTCGAGCGCGTCCATCTTTCCGACCGCGTCGCCTATCTCACCGCACTCGCGGACATGCGCGAGGGCGCTCCGAAGCGCCGGCTCGACCTGCGCATCCGGCTACCGCGCGACGGCGGCGGCTCGGCCGACAATTTCCGCCCGTTCCGCCTGGAATTGATGCGCGGCGAGCTCGAACCGGACGTCTTCACCCTCGTGCTTCGTGAGAACGACGACGTCGCGGCGCTACGCGAAGAGCTTGCCTCGGCGAGAGATGCCACGGCCGCTGCCGAAGTGGCCAAGGGCCGTTTCCTGGCGGTGGTCAGCCACGAGTTGCGGACACCGCTCAACGCCATCATCGGCTTCTCCGACATGCTGCTGCACGAGATGTTCGGCGCTTTCCGCGATCCGCGGCAGAAGGAGTATGTCGGTCTGGTCAGGGAGTCCGGCCAGCATCTTCTGTCCGTCGTCACCTCGATCCTCGATGTTTCGCGCATCGAGGCCGGCGCCTATACGACGGAACTCGAGCCGTTCCGCTTCGTCGAGGCGGTCGACATGTGCCGCTCGATGATGCGGCCGCTGGCGGAGGCCAAGAGCATCGCGCTCGGCGCGCAGATCGCGCCGGACACAGGCGAGATCAATGCCGACCGCCGCGCCGTGCAGCAGATCCTGATCAATCTCGTTTCGAACGCGGTGAAGTTCACGCCTGACGGCGGCAGTGTGTTGATCGGCGCCAAGCGTGTCGGCTCGCGGCTGCATTTCTGGGTGAGCGACACCGGCATCGGCATCGCCGAGGAGGACATGGCCAATCTCGGCAAGCCGTTCATGCAGATCCAGAACGACTATACGCGCCGTTTCGAGGGAACCGGGCTCGGCCTGTCGCTGGTCAAGGGCCTTGTGGCGCTGCACGAGGGCACGATGTCGATCGAGAGCGCCCCGGGCGAGGGCACGACGGTGACGATCAGCCTGCCGGTGAACGGACCGAAGCGGCGCTCGGGCACACCGGTCGGCGTGCTTCCGGTGCCGGTTGCAAGGCCGAAGGGGGATGCAAATGGGGACAGCAATGGCTCGCTCCGCAAGACGGCCTAAGGTGGTCGAACCCGAGCGCGGCGTCCTTGCCGAGGGCGCTGTGGCAGTTGGCCAGATGATCTCGCGCAATCCGGTTCTGGTCGGTGGCTCGACCGCCTTCCTGGTGACGCTCTTCTACGTTTCGGCCAACGCGCTCTGGTATCAGCCTTTTCCGCATACCGGCGCCTTCTTCGCCACCAGGAGCATCGAGAATTTTCCGCACGCCGTCTCCGACGAGCCGGAGACCACCATCAACATCGTGCGGCAGGCGCCGCAGCCGGCTCCCAAGCCCGACCCGGTGGTCCAGCAGGTGCAGGGCATATTGAAGGATCTCAATTTCTATGACGGCACGGTCGACGGCCTCACGGGCCCTGCGACGCGGAAAGCCATCCAGGCCTACCAGCTGAAGGTCGGCTTGCCGGCATCCGGCGAGGTCGACGGCGCGCTGCTCGATCAACTCGGCGCCAGGCAGACGACCGCGGCCATTCCGCATCCGGCGCCGCGGCCGGCAGACGGCGCAGCGGCGCAGGCCGCCAAACCGGCGGCGATCTCCGCCCCGGCCAATGGTGCAACGCAGGCGCCTGACGCCCGAATTATCAAGATCCAGGCCGGCCTGAAGGCCTTCGGCAATGACGGCATGCAGCTCGATGGCGTCGTCGGCGCCCGCACCAAGGCGGCGATCAAGGAGTTCCAGGCGCTGTTCGGCCTGCCGGAGACAGGCGAGCCGGACGAAGCGGTCTACGCCAAGATGCGCGAGATCGGGCTGACGAACTGAGCAGGGATTTTCTTCTGCTGTTGCCAGTGGAAGGCCGACGAGCAGGATGGCGCGTAAAATCGGAGCCAAAGGTTCCAATAGCTGACATCTATTGCTAACTGTAGTCCTGCTCAGGCAGGAGGTCGCCAATGCCCAATTACGCCCTTACCGACCACTATGAGAACTTCATTCGCAAGCAGGTCGAATCCGGCCGTTACAACAATGCCAGCGAAGTTGTCCGCGCGGGCCTCCGGATGCTTGAGGATTTCGAGGCGGAGCGGGAGAAATGGCTGCGCGGCGAGATACCGTCCCGTCTTGCCGAGCTTCGGCAGAATCCCGCGAAGGGCATCCCGGCAGACGCCGTTTTCTCCGAGCTGGAAACGCGCCACCGCGCTAAGCTGGCGAAAGCCAAGTAAGGATGGAGCATGAGGTTGTTTTCCATCCTCAGGCGAAGGTCGAGCTAGAAGAGCTTTACGAGCATATTTCGGAACGCGCTTCGCCCGCTGTTGCGTGGAATTTCGTTGCCGGCATTCGCGATCATTGCCGCAGCCTCTCGACATTTCCAGCGCGAGGTACCGAACGGACCGAGATCATGCCGGGTCTGCGTATTGTCGGCTACCGCCGCACCGTATGGCGGGCGGAACATCACACCGGAGCTGTTCGAAGAGCGGTAAGCCGACTCGCACGAGCTTGCTTCTGCGAGTGGCACCAGGCGGCGATGACCGTTCCTGTTTTGGCCTCAACGTTGTAAGGAACCGCGCATGTCGTCTGGAATCCTGCCATGCGCGTAACCACCGATCTTTGGGTGTCGGCCCTTGTGCGCCGTGTCTTCGCTGCCGGCGGCTTCGCCGCCGTGGTCAAGCGCGGTGCGACCGAGGCGGGCGCCGTCTTCGTGCTGTCGCGCGGCCGGATGAGGGAGGCGGCTCTTTACGGACCGGCGCCGCAGACGAGCTACGATTCGGCCAAGCCCGACGAGCGCTTCTTCACCTTGCTCGATTCCGGCGACGATGCTGCGGCATTCGATGCGCGGCTCGAGAAGGAAAAGCGATTCGATCCGGACATCTGGGTGGTCGAGATCGAGGCTGGCTCCGTTCCGGTCGAGGAACTTGTTTCCGTCAAGGCGGAATAGGCAGTTTTCAAGGCTTACGACGCCTTCAGGCTGGCGGCCGTGCCGTCGCTGTTCGACGCCTGGTGCTCGGTGCCTGCCGTCTCGACGGCGTTGCCGCGGATCGCTCGCGACAGCGTTTCGGTTTTCCAGGCACGTACCCTGTCGAGCGCCGCTTCGCGATGCAGCAGCCGGTAGCGGTCGAGGAACAGACGGATCGCCTGCGGATGCGGGAACTCGCCAGGATAGACCGCGACCGCGATCAGGAAGGCTCTGTCCTCGCTGAGGTCGAGCGCCTTGAGCGCCGATAGCAGCGCCGTGTAGCTCGACTGCCCGGTCACCAAGCGAGCCGTGGCGAAATCGATGTCGAGCGCATCGGCAAGCGCTGTCTGGAAGAAGGCGGCATTGCCGGTCAGCGCAGTCTCGCGCAGCTTCGCGTAGATTGGCTCACCGAGGAACAGGTTGACGGCGACACCTTCGCCGGCGGGGCGCATCATCGAGCGCAGGCGGCGCCGCGCATTGTCCTCGGCTTCGCCGGGGAGCGGTCGCTTGTCCTCGCCGGTCTCGGCGGGCGCCGGTTTCACCGGCGCGAGTTTCGTCACCGTCTCCGGTGGCCGGGTCTTGACCAGCGTCGGCTTCTCCAGCGCGCGGATGAGGTGGGCGATGGTCGCATTGAGCTCCTTGCGGCGGGCGATCGCGCGTGCGTGCGGCAGGCCATGGCGGCCGATCAGCGCGATGAGGTCGATGTCGCTCAGCGCGTTCGAGCGGGTGAGCAGCGGTGCCGCGATCTCGACCGGCTCCTCCGCCAGCCGCCGCACAAGCGCGGCCGGCGCATACTCGCATTCGGAAAGAGCGGCGGCGACATAGCGGCGCGACTCGACCGACACCTCGTCGAACAGCGGCAGCGTCAAATCCTCGAGCTGCGCGATCTCGCGACGCGACGGGCGTGTTAGCGAGCAGAAGGCGGATACCGCGGCGCGGAACAGCCTTTCGGCTTTTCCCGCCTCGGTCCGGATAGCGATGTGCCTGAAGTCCGAAGAAGACACGAAGGATACGCCCGATACTCGACACAGACCTGGCCCCGCGCAATCCGGTCGGGCCGGTTTCGCGTCTCCAGGGAACTAAAGATCAAATTAGCTGCGATCCGTTAGCGCTCCGTTAACCCTCTGCCCGCCTTAATCAACTTTGGAGGCGTTGCGTTGTGCTCCGGTCAAACCGAGAGGAATGCGCGAACCATGGGCATGGTCCTGTCTTTTGTGCCGAGAACGGCACCGGTCAATCGAGTAACTCACGCCACCGATACGGCGGCGGCGGTCATCATCTTCCCCGGCGTCCGCTACGAGCCACAGCCACAGGTCGGCGCGGCGCGCCCGGACGGTCCCGACAAGCCAGGCTCGCCGCGCCCCACCGTTCCGCGCCACTGATCCGTTTTCCTCTCAGTAGTCCTGCAGCTCGCAAGCGCTCTGCTCGAGGAAGCGTGAAACGATCGGCTTCCAACTGTCGTCCGGCACGAAGGCACGGACGACGAAGATGCCTTCCTCGATAGGCGCCTCGACGAAGATCGCGCCCTGCAATTCCTCCGGAAGATCGCGCCGCACGTCGATCATCTGCGCCGGCGTCAGCACCACGGCATCGAGCTTCTCGCCGTTCGCGTTGTGGTCGTTGAAGGAATAGATGTTGTGGCCGCTGCGGTCATAGACCGAAGCCGACCAGAACGGAACGTCGCCCGGCGCCCGGATCCGCACCAGCCCGTGGGCGAGGTCGAAGCGGCAGGCTGCCGCGTAGAACATGGGGTCGACCGACTTCACCACCGGCGCGCCGCCGGCTTCGGCGTCTAGGCGCGTCATCTTGTAGAGGTCGGAGCCCATCGCCAGCCGCGACCAGGCATCGCGCTCGGAAAATTCCGGCACCAGGAACAGCACCACTATATGCACGATGCCGGCGCCCAGCAGGCCGAGGATGAGCGCGTGCAGCAGGCTACGCATTGCAGCCCGCCTTCAGGATGCGCGGCAGCGTCACGTCGGAAAGCCCGGTGCTGCTGGCGATCGGCGTATCGTAGAAGGTCAGCACGAAATACATCTTGCCGAAGCCGTTGGTGAGCAGCCAGTTGCCGGGGGCAGGGCGGTTGCCGACGGCGATGACGACCGAGTTGTCCGGTTGGCGCAGCACCTCATAGGATTGCAGCGCGGCCCGCCTCGCCTTGCCGGTGTCGATGACGCCGAGCGACTGGTCGGCGGCATAGAGCGTCCAGAACCGGGCCGTCGGGTAGCCGCCTTCAATCGTATAGGCGCATTCGCGTTTCAACGGCTCACCGGACTCGTCGCGCTCGGCGACGAAGGAGAGTCCCTCGGCCCGACCGAGCGCCAGCACACCCTCACGCGCTATGCGCGCCTTCGAATAGGGATCGGCGGCCTGGGTGCCGATGTCGGGAAAGGCGGTCCATCGGCCGATGCGGATCGCGCCGACGCCGTCCTGCGAGTTTAGTGCGTACCAGACGCTGCCGCCGCCAAGGCCGATGGCTATTGCAAGCGAAAGCAGCGTGAGGAAGGCGGTCTTGAGCATGAAGGGCCGGAACAGAGGAGGTTGCTCGGGATATCGCGGCGCGAGGCCCCGTGGCAAGCCGGCTCGCTCGAAGGCGTGGTGATATTCGGGTGAAACCGACACGCAAGTGGCAGCTTCCTCCTGCGTCGCTGTGGGTGGCCGTTCAATCGGGTGTCTGTGCTTGAAGCCGCCGCCTTTTCGTTCCACATCGATCGGGATGAAGGGCGAGACGGAAGAACGGCGTTGGAATTTGGCGTGCGCCTTGCCCGCATCGCTGATCCTGCATGCGCTCATCGCAGTATTTCTGGTCTACAGCCTGCCGAGGCCTGCTCAACAGCCGGATCGGGAACAGCCGGTCAATGTCGCGCTTGTGCCTCCGCCCGAGCAGCCGAAACCGAAGCCTCCGCCCGCGCCGCAGCCAAAGGAGCCCAAGGCCGAAAAGCCGCCTTTGCCGGAAAAGCAGCCGCCGAAGCCGCCGGCAATCGCAGTGCTGAAGCCCGTTTTTCAGTACGGCAACAAGGATGCTGGCCCGAGGAAATCCATGGATGGAGGCGGCGATCGAGACAACACGCCTTCGCCGGCCAAGGATAGCGATTCGAAGCCGCCAGCCTTGCCCAAGCCCGTTGAGAACCAATCTGCCGCGCCGGCAGGCGCCGACCAGCAGGCAGATCCAAGCAAGGCTGACGACAAGCCGGCGACCGCCGAGACGGACGCCAAGCCCACGCAGAGCGAGGAAAAGCAGGCAGCCCAGAACGCGGATAAACAACAGGCAGACGGGCAAGAGGCAGGAGCGCAAACCGCCGAAAAGCCAAAGCCCAAACCCGCAAATGCGCTGAAGTTCAAGCCTGCAAAGGGCTCGAAGTCCCGAAGCAGGAGCGCCGGGACGCCAGGTTCCACAAAAGCCGCCGTCGCTGGATCGCCTACCTATTCGGGCCTTCCTGGTGTCCGAAAGCTCTACTCGCAGGGCGCCACCGGCGATGCGCTGGCCACAAGTACCATGACCGGCGTGCCTCGCGATCAGCGCGTCGCCAACCTTTGCGGCAGCGTCTTGAACCAGGAATTGCAGGACGCCTCTTATTCTCCCAAATGGCTGCCATCTATTCCGCTGAAGGTGGGCAATGTTCTTAGCCCTGCGGAGACCGCCTTCAGCACCACAACCACATGGTACCGCCTAAGCTTCCGGTGCGAGGTCGACTCCGATGCGACGAGGGTCCTTTCGTTCAACTTCCGCGTCGGCGCTGAGATCCCACCCGGCGATTGGGCCCGTCTCAGATTGCCAAGTCTCCGCTAACGCATGTCTCCCGAAAGTGGGAGCCGGTTTCGGGACAAAGACATGCGCAGGTTAAAAAGCATGTCTCCCGAAAGTGGGAACCGGTTTCGGGACGAAGGCCTGAGTAAGATCAAAACCTAAGCGCCGACAGGGTCTCCGGCAGGGTGGATGCGTCGAGCACGGGCGCCGACTGGAACACCTTGGTCATGTCCCTCAGCGTCTGCGTGGTGCGGCTGGATAGCACCGGCGGGCGCTCGGCCTCGGCCTGCGCCTCGGCATCCGCTGCCTCCTTCTTCGCCGCTTCCTCGGCCTTGGCCGCGACCTCCGGGTCGACGAACGGATGATCGAGGCCCGGGATCGGCTTCAGGTCGATGTTCTGGTGCGCATAGACCATCAGCCGCTGCCATACCATCGCCGGCAGGGAACCGCCGGTCATCTTGTTGGTCGGCGTGAAGTCGTCATTGCCGAGCCAGACGGCGGCCGTGTAGTTGCCGGTGAAGCCGACGAACCAGGCGTCGCGGTAGGATTGCGTCGTGCCGGTCTTGCCGGCGACGACGATGTTGGGAAGCTGGGCGCGTCGTGCCGTGCCGATCACCGGTACCGCAGCCAGCATGGTGTTCATGTATTTCAGCGCCTGTTCCGACAGCACCCGGTGCGGGGGCGGCGCGTCCTTGGTCCAGTCATAGACCACGTCGCCGGTGCGGGTGACGAGCTGGGTGATGCCGTGCCTGGAGCCGACAAAGCCGTTCTGCGCAAAGACGCTGTAGCCCGTCGCCTGGTCCATCACCGTCATGAGGGACGTGCCGAGCACCATGGTCTTGTGCGATTCCAGCGGCGATTCGACGCCCATCGATTCAGCCATCGCCTTGATCGGGGCGATGCCGAGGTGATCCTTGGCGAGCCGCACCGGCACCGTGTTGATCGACTTGGCGATCGCGGTCAGCAGCGTGACATTGCCGGCCGATCCGCCGCTATAGTTATGCGGCGACCAGTTGCCCCAGGAGATCGGACCGCCGGAAACCACGGAATCCGGCGTGAAGCCATGCTCCATCGCGGTTGCGTAGACATAGGGCTTGAAGGATGAGCCGGTCTGGCGCAGCGCCTTGGTGGCACGGTTGAACTGGCTGGCGCCATAGTCGCGGCCGCCGACGATGGCGCGCACCGCGCCATTGGTCTCAATCACCACCACCGCGCCTTCGGTGACGTTGTATTCCTTGCCGAACTGACGCAGGTGGAATTCGACCGACTCTTCCGCCGCCTTCTGGATATTCGCGTCGAAGGTCGTGTGGGCGACCAGCGAATGCTGGCCCGGCTTGGCGATTTTCTTCACCTCGTCGAAGGCCCAGTCGAGAAAATAGTCGGGGCTCTGCTTCTCGCCGCGGTCGACGACGTCGGCGGGGTGGAGGCGCGCCTGCAGCACCTGGCCCTCGGTCATGAAGCCGGCGTCGACCAGATTGGAGAGCACCACATTGGCGCGCGCGCGTGCCGCCGGCAGGTTGATGTGCGGGGCATATTTGGTCGGCGCCTTGAACAGGCCGGCCAGCATCGCCGCCTCGGCCAGGCTCAGGTCCTTGACGCTTTTGCCGAAATAGAAATCCGCCGCCGCTTCGATGCCGAACGTGCCGCCGCCCATATAGGCGCGGTCGAGATAGAGCTGCAGGATCTCCTTCTTGGAGAGGTTCGCCTCCAGCCACAGCGAGAGAAACGCTTCCTTGATCTTGCGCTCCAAGGTGCGCTCGTTGGAAAGGAACAGGTTCTTGGCGAGCTGCTGCGTGATGCTGGAGCCGCCCTGGACCACCGAATTGGCGCGCACGTTCTCGAAGATCGCGCGCGACAGGCCGAGGACGTCGATGCCGTAATGGTCGAAGAACCGCCGGTCCTCGGTCGCCAGCACCGCCTTGATGACGATGTCCGGCATCTCGTCGACCGGCACGGAATCGCGTTGGATGATGCCACGCTGGCCGATCTCGTTGCCATAGCGGTCGAGGAAGGTGACGGCGAAGTCGCCCTGGTTGCGCCAGTCGCCGGCGGTGATCTCGAAGGCGGGCATGGCCAGCGCCAACAGCACCACGAAGCCGCCGGCGCCCATGGTGAAGCCTTCGCTCAGCACCTCGATGATGGCGCGCCGCCAGCCGTGCAGGCGAAAACGGCGGGAAAAGATGGTGGCCGCTTCCCAGAATTCGCGCGCCTTGAAGCCGATTTCATAAAGCGAGGAATCGAGCCAGGCGTCGACAGCAAGAGCCGCCGAGGCGATCCGGCCTCTTCTCTTGCGTGGTTTCGAAGGACTTGCCATTTCAGACTTCCGCCCCAACGCGCTTTCGACCGAAACCGCGTGAACGGTTTCGGGCGCCACCCCTGCACGACTAATCGATCATTTTATCACCGCTCACAAGGGCAGCGAAGCCACACTCAGGCTTTGTTGAACGCTGAGGTTGATGCTTCACGGCAATATCACCGTGCTGCAATGAAGCGCATGAAATGCGCCACATCGGCCTCGGTCGGCTCCTGGCCGGTGAAGGAGCGCAGATAGGTGGCGAGATGGCTGACGCGGGCCTCGACCGGCTCCTTGAGGTCGAGCACGTAGTAACCGATCTGCATGTAGTAGAGGACGCGGGCGCGGATGAAGGCGTCCTCGTCGTCGTAGCCGTGCCGGCGGTACATGTCGCGGATGGCGCTGAGGCGCTCGTCGTCCGCCTGGTCGATCATGCGCCGCACATCGTCCGAGCGTCTTGCCCATTCGCGCACGGCGAAGTCGAGCCTCGGGTCGAACAAGCGCTCGTCGGCCCAGCATTCGAACACATTCATCACGCCCATGACGATGGTTTCGGCAGGGCGCCGGGCGCGCTCGACGATCGCCGTGGTGTTGGTGTCGTGCCAGTGCTTGAGCAACTGGTCGAGCAGGTCCTGCCTGCTTTCGAAATACCAGTAGAAGCTCGAACGCGACACGCCGAGCTTCTGGCCTAGCGTAAGCACGCGCACGCTCTCGATGCCGTCCGAGATCAGCGTCTGCAGCGCGAGATTGATCCAGTCCCAGCGCGTGACCTTGATGTTTCCGGGCGTCGGTTCGGCCTGGGGAGCGGCGATGATCATGGCCGCACAATAGGCATGGCGCGAAGCCGCGCGCAAGTTCTGGACAGAAGTGTCTAGACATGTATGTCCAGTCTGTATATTCTAGAGCCTTCAACGAGAGGGAGAGAGCTCGTGAAGTCGCATTATCGCGCGGTCGTCATCGGAGGAGGCGTGGTCGGCGCCTCGGTGCTCTACCACCTGACGAGGTTCGGCTGGAACGACGTGGCGCTCATCGAGCGCGCCGAGCTGACGGCCGGTTCGACCTGGCATGCGGCCGCAGGCTTCCACGCGCTCAATGCCGATCCCAACGTCGCGGCGCTGCAGGACTACACGATCAAGCTCTATCGCGAGATCGAGGCCGAGTCCGGCCAGAATGCCGGCCTGCACATGACCGGCGGCGTCAACATGGCGAGCGACCCTCAGCGCTGGGAATGGCTGAAATCGGCCTGGGCGGTGTTCCAGTCGGTCGGTATCGAGACGGCCCGCCTGGTGACGCCCGATGAGATCAAGGAGATCTGCCCGATCGTCGATGTCAGCGACGTGCTGGGCGGTCTCTATGATTCGAACGAAGGTCATCTCGATCCCTACGGCACGACGCACGCCTATGCCGGCGCCGCGAAGAAGCGTGGCGCCGATATGATTCTGCGCAACCGCGTCGTCGAGCTGAAGCAGCGCGCCGACGGCGGCTGGGATGTCGTCACCGAAAAGGGCACGATCGTCGCCGAGCATGTCGTCAATGCCGGTGGGCTCTGGGCCAAGCAAGTCGGGCTGATGGCCGGCGTCGACCTGCCGGTGACCCCGATGGAGCATCATTATTTCGTCACCGAGGACATCCCGGAAGTCGCTGCCCTCGACAAGGAGCTCGGCCTCGCCGTCGACCTCGACGGCTTCTCCTATCTGCGGCAGGAGCGGAAGGGCGTGCTGCTCGGCGTCTACGAGCAGAACCCGAAACACTGGAACATGGACGGCGCGCCCTGGGACTACGGCATCGAGCTGATCCCCGAGGACATCGACCGCATCAGCCCGGAGCTTTCCAAGGCCTATCAGCGCTTCCCCTGCCTGGCCAAGGCCGGCATCCGCAAATGGGTCAACGGCGCCTTCACCTTCACGCCGGACGGCAATCCGCTGGTCGGTCCGGTCAGGGGCTTACGCAACTACTGGGTCGCCTGCGGCGTCATGGCCGGCTTCAGCCAGGGCGGCGGCGTCGGCAAGTCGCTGGCCGAATGGATGATCCATGGCGAGCCGCAGGCCGACATCTTCGGCATGGACATCGCCCGCTACGGCGCGTTCGCCGCCAACCGCGAGTATCTCAGGCAGACCACGCGCCAGTTCTACGCCCGCCGCTTCGTCATGACCTTCCCCAACGAGCGCCTGCCGGCGGGCCGGCCGCTGAAGCGCCCCGGCGCCTATGACGGCATGAGCGCCGCCGGCGCCGAGTGGACGGCATCCTGGGGCCTGGAAATCCCGGCGTATTTCGCGCCGATGGGTTTTCGCGAGGAGACGACGCTGAAGCGCTCGAACGCCTTCGACATCGTCGGCGACGAGGTCCTGCAGGTGCGCCGCGCCGCCGGCCTCGTCGATACCACGGCCTTCTCGCGTTACGCCGTGTCGGGACCGGGCGCCGAGGCCTGGCTCGACCGGCTGCTCGCCTGCAAGCTGCCGAAGCCTGGCCGCGCGAAGCTTGCGCCGATGCTTGGGTCTGACGGTAGGCTCAAGGGCGATCTCACCGTTCTCAACTGGGGCGGCGGCGAATACTGGATCATGGGCTCGTACTATTTGCGCGAGTTCCACATGCGCTGGTTCGAGGCGCATTGGGCCAAGGATGTCTCGGTGACGGATATCTCGGACGCTATGTCCGGCTTCCTCGCCACCGGACCGAATGCGCGCAAGATCGTCGAACGCACCACGCATCAGGACGTATCCGCCAAAACCTTGCCCTTCATGGCCTGCGGCGTGTTCGACATCGGCATGGTGCGCGCCCGGATCGCGCGGCTGTCGATCGCCGGCGAGCTCGGCTTCGAGATCAACTGCCCGGCCACCCTGCATGCGACCCTGCGCGAGACGCTGCTTGCCGCCGGCGAGGATCTCGGTCTCGCCGAGATCGGCTATTACGCGCTCAACGCGCTTCGCCTGGAAAAGAGCTTCGGCATATGGTCGCGCGAGTTCACGCAAGGCTACACGCCTGGACAGACAGGCCTCGACCGCTTCATCGCCTTCGACAAGGGCGACTTCATCGGTCATGGAGCGGCGTTGAAAGAGCGCAAGGCCGGAGTTTCGCAACGGATCGTGACACTTGAGGTCGACGCCGTCGATGCCGACGCCAGCGGCTTCGAGCCGGTCTGGCGCAAGGGCAGGCGCGTCGGCTTCGTCACTTCCGGCGGCTATGGCTACACCTTAGGCAAGAGCGTCGCCCTGGCGTTGGTGGATGACGAATTCGCCGGGGAGGGAACCGAGCTTTCCGTACACATTGTCGGCGTCGAACGGGCGGCGCGCGTCATCGCGGCCTCGCCTTACGACCCGAAGGGCGAGGCAATGCGGCAATAGGAGGATTGGGCATGATCGACGAGGCCGCACGCGATCTGAGGCGCGAACGCCGCCGCGGACGCAATGGCGAGGCGGGCAGCGAATCCGGCCGTCGCCCGAACTACCGTTCGCTGAAGAACCCGTTCCTGCCGCAGCCGGTCTTTTCCGACGACCAGGTCGCCGCGATCCACGACACGGCGCTGCGCGTGCTGGAGGAGCTAGGCATTAAGGTACTGCTGTCGGAGGCGCGCGCCATGCTTGCCAAGGCCGGCGCCCTGGTCGACGAGGACAGCCAGATGGTGAGGATCGGCCGCGACATGGTCGATGCGGCCCTGGCTTCCGCGCCGCGCTCGATCCCTGCCTATGGCGGCGACCGCTCCCGCGATCTTGCGCTGGAGCTCGGCACGATGGCGTTCCTCGCCGGGTCCGGTGCGCCCAACGTCACCGATCTCGAACGCGGCCGCCGGCCCGGCACGCTGGCCGCCTTCGAGGAATTCATGAAGCTGCTGCAGCATTTCGACGTGCTGCATATGCTCGGTCCCTGCATCGAGCCGCAAGACGTCGACACCCGCTTTCGCCACTATGCAACCGGCCGGGCGCAGCTCACTTTGTCAGACAAGTTCCCCTTCGTCTTCGCGCGCGGCACGCCGCAGGTCGAGGATAGTTTCGAGATGGTCCGTCTGGCGCGCGGTCTCTCGGAGGACGAGTTCAGCAGCGGCGCCTATTGCTACACGGTCATCAACACCAATTCGCCGCGCCAGCTCGATATCCCGATGGCGCAGGGCATCATCGACTTCGCCAAGGCCGGCCAGGTTTCGATCATCACGCCCTTCTGCCTGGCCGGCGCCATGGCGCCGATCACGGTCGCCGGCGCGTTGACGCTGCAGCACGCGGAGGCGCTGGCTGGGCTGACGCTCGCCCAGATCGTGCGCCCCGGCGCGCCGGTGGTCTACGGCTCCTTTTCCTCCAATGTCGACATGAAGTCGGGCGCGCCGGCCTTCGGCACGCCGGAGCACATCAAGGCGACCTTGGGCGCCGGCCATTTGGCGCGCTTCACCGGCCTGCCCTGGCGGTCCGGCGGCGGCAGCGCCGCCAACATCTCCGACGCGCAGGCGGCGCATGAAACGCAGTTCGCGTTGTGGGGGTCGGTGCTTGCCGGCGCCACCGTCTGCATCCATGCCGCCGGCTGGCTGGAGGGCGGCCTGAGCGTCTCCTTCGAGAAGCTGATCACTGACGTCGAGGCCCTGCAGACGGTTGCCGAGCTTTGCGCCGCGACACCCGGCGACGCCGACGCGATCGGCTTCGACGCCATCGCCGAGGTGCAGCCTGGCGGCCATTTCTTCTCGGCCGCCCACACCATGACGCGCTACCGCACCGCCTTCTACGAGCCGCTGGTGGCCGACTGGTCGAATTTCGGCAACTGGACGCAATCCGGCGGCAAGACCGCGACCGAGCGCGCCACCGGCATCTGGAAGCGGATTCTCTCCGATTTCCAGCCGCCGCAATCCGCCGCCGCCACCGCCGGTGTGCTCGACGAGTTCATCGCGCGGCGCACCGAGGAGGGCGGTGCGGTGCCAATGTCGTGAACATCAAGGCAGCAGGGCAACCGCCTTACGCGAATACGTGGTGTCGCCGACCTGGCCAAGCATGAAAGCCGCCACGTCGGCGCGCGCCAGCGTCGGCAGTAGCGAATTGGCCTGGATGCCGTTGCCGTGGCGGAACGCGCCGGTTGCCGGGCCGTTGCCGAGCCTTGGCGGCCGCACGATCGTCCAGTCGAGGCCGGACTGCGCGATGAGCCTTTCCTTCGCTTCGTGATCCGCCACCTCATGGCGCAGCACCAGCGGCGCGACGATGCCGCCAAGCAGCGGCCCCAATAGCCGACGGCTGTCGCGGACGCCAAGGAAGGACAGGTAGACGAGCCGGCCCGGCCCGCTCCGCTGCATGGCCTCGACGATGAAGCCGATGCCGGCAATCACCGCGCCATCGTGCTTCAGCGGCACGCCGACACCGAGGCAGCTCAACACCGCGTCGTGACCGGCAATCGCGCCCTCCACCGCCTTGCGGTCGGCGACGTCTCCGACGATCACGCTCAGATGTTCGTGGCTGACGGCGAGCTTGCCGGGCGCGCGGACGAAGGCGCTCACCAGATGGCCTTCCGCCAGCGCCGCCGAGACGAGGGCGCGGCCCGTCACACCCGAGGCGCCAAAGATCAGCAATCTCATCGCCAGCCTCCCGATTCTCGTCAGCCCGGCTTGCGCCCGGCGACAAAAGCTATCGGTGCTCCAGCGGGGCCGGGCAGCAGCCTCGTGTCGACATAACCGCATCGCTCGACCAGCGTCTGTGCCGCGCCTTTCTCGAAAACGGTGCCGCCCCACATTGCGGTGCGGAAGCTGGCCAGAGCCTCTCCCAGCGCGTCCGGCCCGGGATTGATCATCGCCAGCAGCAGCCAGCCGCCGGGTTTCAAGACCGCCAGACAGCGCGGGACGATCGCCCTGACATGCGCTTCCGGAATGAAGGCGCTGGGCACGAAAGCGAGGTCGAACATTTCTTCGAGGGCGATCTCCTGGCCGAAACCGACGCGCAGTGCGATGCGGTCCGCGAACCCGGCCGCCCTGACATTGGCGTGCGCCTGGGCGATGGCGTCGGGCGCCGGATCGATGCCGACCACCCGCAGCTCCGGCCACTCCCACAACATCGATATCGATAGCGCCCCGACGCCGACGCCGATATCGAGAAAGGCGGCGCCCGGCGCGTCGAGCCGCTCCGTCAGACCTACAAGCCGCGGCGCGATCGATCGCTTGAGCAGCGCCGGGAAACCGGTGGAAACGTCGCCCAGGGCCTCCCGCAGGTTTGCGTCCATGGTTTCGGCGCTGGCGTAAGGCGCCGACAGCAGCCTGCTCCCCGAAAAGAGTTCGACCTTGATGCTTGCCAACACCGGCAAAAGCTCGGCGTCGCTGGCGCCGGCAACCATGTCGGATATGCCGAGGCTGCCGAGCACGGCTTCGATGCGGCGGGCGGCTTCGTCCTCCGGCACCGTGCCACGCAGCCGTGCCTCCAGCGCAAGGCCGAGTGCTGCCAGCGCGTTTGCCGATGCCGCGTGCCGCGCCACCACCGCTCGCAGGCTTTGCATGTCCATGGCTTTGCTCCTCAGATTGCGGATTCTGCCAGAGTCTCGCGCGGGCGGCCCGATCCGGCCATTGCCGATTTTCGCGCAAGCCTGTGCAAAACCGCACAGACATCCGGCGACGAGTTGGTCTAGAATGCGCCGGCGATGACAATCGGCGAACCGGACTGGAACGATCTGCGCTATTTCCTCGCCGCCGCGCGGGCGGGAACGTTGTCCGGCGCGGCGCGCGCCTTGGGCGTGCGTCATACTACCATCAGCCGGCGCCTGGCGGCGCTCGAAGCAGCGCTCGGCGCCTCGCTGGTCCTGCGCGGGCCGCAGGGCCTCGAGGTGACGCCGCTCGGCCTGAGATTGCTGCCGCTCGGCGAGGATCTGGAACGCGCCGTCGAGGCGATGACCGCGCTGGTCCGGTCGGGCACGCGCCGCGTCAGGCTCGCGTTGCCTACCGGGTTCAGCCCCTTCTTTGCCGAACGCATGGCGGCTTTCTGCAAGGCCTGTCCCGACATCGGCCTCGAATTGACCAGCGGCAGCCGCCCTGTCGATCTCCAGCATGGCGAGGCCGACCTCGCGGTCAGGATTGGGCCTGTGGCCGATGAAACGCTGGTCGCGCGCAGGCTTTGCGACTCGGGCTGGTCGCTCTACGCATCCCGAACCTATCTCGATCACCATCCGATGCCGATCGATCCGCGTCGGCTCACCGGGCACGAAATCATCGGCTTCCACGAGACCCTGGCCGGCGTCCCTGGTGCCCGCTGGATCGATGCCTATGGCAAGGGCGCGACGATCGTGCTTCGCGTTGCGGAAATGACTGAGATGTTGGCGGCGGCGCTGGCCGGCGCCGGGTTGGCCGCGATGCCTTGCATGCTGGCCGAACCGGAACCTCGCATGGTGCGGGTCACCCCCGATATTCTCGGCAGCCACCCGGTTTCGCTTGTCTATCGCCGCGACATCGGTGATGAAGCGCCGGTGCGCGCCGTGATCCGTTTCGTGACTGCAGTGATCAAGGACCATGCGGCGATGATCGGCGGTGAGCCGCGCCGACTGCCCGAAAGCGGTCGCGGATCAGGCGCCGTTGCTCTGGCGAAGTGAGGGCAACGCGGTTACGGTGCGCGCGAAACTGCCGGCGTTCAGGGTTTATCAGGCGAACGGAGACGATAGATGACGGCGCCTGGCGATTTGATGCAGGCCTTGTTCCTGCGGCTGAAGACCGACGCATCGCTGTCGGCGCTGCTCGGCGGCGCCGGCCTGCTCGAGCGCGCCAACGACAAGGCCGCTTTTCCCAACGTGACCTACGGCCGCACCAGCGCCTTCGACCTCGAAACCGGCGCCGACAACGACAATGATCAGCTTATCACGCTGCATGTCTGGTCGAAGGCTCAGGGGGAGGCCGAGGTTCGTCTCATTATGGATAGCATCAGGGCACGCCTCGACGGTGCGGCGCTCTCCATCGGCCCGCGCGGCCAGACCCGTCTGTCGCTGGAATTCGCCGAGGCGCGCTATGACGAGGACTTGGCGGTCCATCATGGGCTGCTGCGCTTTCGCGCGCTGACGCAGGAGAGTGCCTGAGCGACGCGCCAGCCCTAAAGCTGGGCCTGGATGGCGGCCTTGTCGATGACCGACCAGACCTCGCGAATCCGCCCGTCCTGGAATTCATAGAAGACGTTCTCGGCGAAGGAGACGCGCTTGCCGTTCACCGGCAGGCCGAACAGGACGCCCTTGGGCCTGCCAGCTTCGGGTCATCCAGCTTTTCGGCGCTAACTAGAGCACGATCGCGCACGCGAAAACCGTAGCCGCGCCGGTGATCTTCCGGCTATGAATTTCAAAGTCCGGCTTGATGGGGGCTCGGGCAGTTGGATGTCTCGCGGTCAGGGGGCGTGGCGGGCATGGATTTTTCGGCCGTTCACCGTTCATTTCACGTTCAGCACACATGCGTTAGAACCGTGATCATGAAAAAGTTCCGCTCCCATATCCGCACCGCGGCGCTGACGCTTGCTGCAGCCGGCCTTTTTGTGTCGCAGGCGACGGCCATGCCTGTCGTCGAACCGTCGGTCGAGCAGCCGGTCGTGCTTGCTGCAGGTGACTGCTACGCGATCGGCCAGCAGGTCGCCGCGCAGAATGGCGGCACGCTCGCCAAGGCCTCGCCGTCGACGCGCGGCGGCCAGCAGGTCTGTGTCATCGTCGTGCTGGTTCCCGGCAAGGAGGGCCAGCGCCCGCGCCGTTCCGAGATCGTGGTGCCGCTCAACTGAGGCCCCATCCCTTTAACAGGCTTAAGTTTCCCTGGCCGGCGGAATCGGCCTATATCTTTCCCCATCAACAGGCTTTCAACCCATGCGCGTGCTCGTCGTCGAGGATGACAAGGATCTGAATCGCCAGCTGGCGGACGCGCTGGTCGATGCCGGCTATGTCGTCGACCGCGCCTATGATGGCGAGGAGGGGCATTTCCTCGGCGACACCGAGCCCTACGATGCCGTCGTCCTCGACATAGGCCTGCCGCAGATGGACGGCATCAGCGTCGTCGAGCGCTGGCGCCGCGGCGGGCGCAAGATGCCGGTGCTGATCCTGACCGCGCGCGACCGCTGGAGCGACAAGGTGGCCGGCATCGACGCCGGCGCCGACGACTATGTCACCAAGCCGTTCCACATCGAGGAGGTGCTGGCCAGGGTGAGGGCGCTGATCCGCCGCGCCGCCGGCCATGCCTCGTCCGAGCTTACTTGCGGGCCGCTCAGGCTCGACACCAAGGCGTCCAAGGCCGATGTCAACGGCGTGCCGCTGAAACTCACCTCGCACGAGTTCCGTTTGCTTGCCTACCTGATGCACCATATGGGCGAGGTGGTGTCGCGCACCGAGCTGGTCGAGCACCTCTACGACCAGGACTTCGACCGCGATTCCAACACCATCGAGGTGTTTGTCGGTCGGCTTCGCAAGAAGATGGGCATCGACATGATCGAAACTGTGCGCGGCATGGGCTATCGCATGCGAGAGCCGGAGGCGTGACGCGGAACCGCTGAAGCCGACGATGAGAACGTGGCTTTCAAGGCTGCGGCTCTGGCCGCGCTCGCTGACCTTCCGCGTCATCGCCTTTTCGACGGTCTGGGCGATCCTGACGCTGGTCGTCATTTTCACCCTCATCACCACGCTCTACCGCCAGGCCAGCGAACGCGGCTTCGACAGCCTGCTTTCGGCGCATCTGTTCAACCTGATCGGCTCGGTCGGCATTTCCGACAGCGGCGCGCTCACCGGCGCGCCCGACCTTGGCGACCTGCGCTTCTCCGAGCCGAATTCCGGCTGGTACTGGTCCGTTGAGCCAGCCTCCGAAGGTGTTCACGGCGAAATCCATTCCTCCTCGATGACGACCTCGGTCCTGTCGCCGAGCGTCGCCGAAGTTCCCTTCAACGCCAACTTCCAACGCAGCTATTCGACCGAAGGCATCAAGGGCGAGGAACTGGAGGTCTTCGAGAGCGAGTTCGTGCTCGATGCCAAGAACCGCGCCGCGCGTTTCCGCGTCATGGGCAACCACAGCGAGTTGGAACAGGAGATCGCCAGCTTCCAGCGTCGCCTGCTCACCTATCTGTCGCTCTTCGGTGTCGGCATGATCGCCATCAACGCCATCGCCATCCTGCTCGGCCTGCAGCCCTTGCGCCGTGTGCGCAATGCGCTGGCCATGGTGCGTGAGGGCACGGCGCAGCGACTCGACGGCCGTTTCCCCGCCGAGATCGAGCCCCTGGCCAACGAGACCAATGCGCTGATCGAGAACAACAAGCGCATCGTCGAGCGTTCCCGAACCCAGGTCGGCAACCTCGCCCATTCGCTGAAGACGCCGCTTGCCGTGCTGATCAACGAGGGCCGCGCGCTCGGCGGCGCCAAGGGCCAGCTCATCGCCGAACAGGCCGCCTCGATGCAGAAGCAGGTGGATCATTATCTGCAGCGCGCCCGCGTCGCCGCCCAGCGCGACAGCGTGGTCTTCCGCACGCCGGTGGCGCCGCTGGTCGAGCGGATGGTGCGCGTGCTTCGGAAGCTCAACCCCCAGACGAAGCTATCGCTGTCGCCGCCGCCGGCCGAGATCGTCTTTGCCGGCGAGCGCGAGGATCTCGAGGAACTGCTGGGCAATCTGCTCGACAATGCCATGAAATGGGCGAAAAGCGCCGTCGCCGTCTCGGTCGCCGCAGTTCCGGGAAGCGCCAACCTGTTTGAAATCGTTATAGAAGATGACGGCCCCGGCATTCCCGAGGACAGCGCGCGGGAAGTGTTGAAACGTGGCAAGAGGTTGGACGAGACGAAGCCGGGAACGGGGCTGGGATTGGCCATTGTCGCCGACCTCGTCAACGAGTATGGAGGCGCCCTGGCGCTGGAACGGTCCGGCATGGGCGGCTTGAGGGCGGTGGTGAGATTGCGGAGCCTTCAATAATGTATTTTATCGATTTGCGTGCGGCCGGCTGCGGCCAAATTTCCGACAAATATCAACACTATGGGCTTGCCATCCTCCCCGATGGCGCGGCTCCCGGTGCATCTCGTTCAAGAAGTCAATCCCGCTCCAAAGAACCGGTTGCTGGCATGAAGATTCGCGTTGCGCTCGTTTCCGCCCTGATGGCCGTTTCGGGCTGCACCACGCTGGGCAGGACCGGCCCGACCTCGCCGGTCACGCCCGTCGCCACTCCGCCGGCCGGCGGCAAGGCGGGAACCAGCATCGTCGCGGCCATGAATGGCGGGCTCATCGGCGGTTCGATCGGCTCGGGTCTGAGCGACGCCGAGAAACGCAAGGGCCTCGAGGCGGAGTACAAGGCTTTGGAATACAACGCCAGCGGTCAGAAGGTGACGTGGAAGGGTGACAGCTCGTCCCATTACGGCGAGGTCGTGGCGGCCCAGCCTTACCGGGTCGGTTCCCAGGACTGCCGCCAGTACACGCACACCGTGTATACCGGCGCATCGGGTGTCACCGCGCGCGGCACGGCCTGCCGCAATGCCGACGGCAGTTGGACGCCGCTGACCTAAGTTAGGCAACAGCCGGCGCGATTTGATATTTATCAAGGTCGGCCGGCGCGCCTGCCGTCAAAGCGTCGCAGTATGCTTGTGTTGGCAGGGCAGGGCTCTGCCTTTATTGGAATAGCCATGCTGTTCTGGGTCATAGCCGCAATCCTTACGCTGGGCGCCAGCCTGGCGGTGCTTTTGCCGCTGGCCGGCGGCACGAAAGGCGCGTCGGCCGCCGGCGATCACGATCTCGAAGTCTATCGCGACCAGCTTTCCGAGCTTGACCGCGACATGGCGCGCGGCCTGATCCAGCCGGGCGAGGCCGAGGAAGCGCGCGCCGAGATCGGCCGCCGCATCCTGCGTCTCGGCTCCGCCAGTCAGGCGGGCACGGACGCGCCGCGCCCTTCACGAGCCGCGAGGCTGGTTGCCACAGTCGCCGTGCTGGCAGTGCCGCTGGTGAGCTGGGGACTTTACGGCGAGCTCGGCTCACCCGACCTGCCGTCGCAGCCGCTGGCCGAACGGCTCGCCAAGAACCCTGCCGATTCCTCGATCGACGAGCTGATCGCCCGCGCCGAGGCGCATCTTGCGGCCAATCCGTCCGACGGCAAGGGCTGGGACGTGCTGGCGCCGGTCTATCTGCGCCTGCAGCGCTACACCGACGCGGTCACGGCCTATCGCAACGCCATCCGCCTCGATGGCGACAGCGCGGTTCGCCAGGCAGGCCTCGGCGAGGCGATCGCCAACGCCGCCGGCGGCATCGTCTCCGCCGATGCTCAAAATGCCTTCGAGGCTGCCCTGAAGCTCGATCCCGCCAACGCCAAGGCGAATTTCTATCTGGCGATGGGGCTTGCTCAGGAAGGCAAGAAGGCGGAAGCCGCTGCAGCCTGGCAAAAGATGCTCGGACAGCTCGCGCCGGATTCGCCTTGGCGCAGCGCCGTCCAGCAGGCGCTCGCCGATACGGCCGAGGCCACGGCCGGCAAACCGGCCGCCGGCCCGGATGCCGATCAGGTCGAGGCGGCGCAGCAGATGTCGCCGCAGGACCGGCAGGCGATGATCGAAACCATGGTCGCCGGGCTCGACGACAGGCTGAAGCAAAATCCGCGCGATGAGGAAGGGTGGATGCGGCTCATCCGTTCCTATGTCGTGCTCGGCAAGGCCGACCAGGCGCGCGACGCGCTCGGCCGCGCTGTCGCCGCCTTTGGCGCCGATAGCGAGCAAGCCAAGAAATTCACCGCCTTTGCCGCCTCCCTCGGCGTAACGGCGACGGAGTAAGAGATGACGCGCAAGCAGAAGCGATTGTCGGTGATCGTGGCGGGGCTGGCCTTCCTCGGCGCCGCCACCGGGCTCACATTCTACGCGCTCGGCCAGAAGGCTTCCTATTTCTACATGCCGGCCGAGCTAGCCACGGCAAGCGTCCAGCCCGGACAGCGCATCCGCCTTGGCGGCCTCGTCGAAAACGGCACCGTCGTGCGCGGCAATGGTGCAACCGTGGCCTTCTCGGTTACCGACACCCAGAAGTCGGTCAAGGTCACCTATACCGGCATCCTGCCCGATCTCTTCCGCGAGGGGCAGGGCGTCATCACGGAGGGCGCCTTCGGCCCGGACGGCGTCTTCGTCGCAGACAGCGTGTTGGCCAAGCATGACGAGCGCTATATGCCGAAGGAAGTCGCCGACGGCCTGAAGGCCAAGGGCGTGTGGCAGGAAAGCAAGAGCGAGTAACAGACTTGGTTGAGACCGGACATTTCGCCCTCGTCCTCGCCTTCGCGCTGTCGTTGGTTCAGATGCTGGTGCCGCTGGTCGGCGCTCGCGCCGGCAATCAGCGGCTGATGGCGGTCGGCGGTCCGGTCGCGGTGACCGGCTTTGCGCTTACCGCGCTCTCTTTCGCGGCGCTGGCCACCGCCTATGCCGGCTCCGACTTCTCGGTGGCGAGCGTCTGGGAAAACTCGCACTCATTGCAGCCAATGATCTACAAGATCACCGGCACCTGGGGGAACCACGAAGGCTCGATGCTGCTTTGGGTGCTGATCCTGACCTTTTTCGGCGCGCTCGTCGCCGTCTTCGGCAACAACCTGCCGGCGACGCTAAAGGCCAATGTGCTTGCCGTGCAAGGCATGATCGGCGCCGCCTTCTTCCTGTTCATCCTGGCGACATCCAACCCCTTCATCCGCCTGAACCCGGCGCCGATCGAGGGCCGCGACCTCAACCCCGTCCTGCAGGATCTCGGGCTCGCCGTCCATCCGCCGTTGCTCTATCTCGGCTATGTCGGCTTCTCGATTTGCTTCTCCTTCTCGGTCGCCGCGCTTATCGAAGGCCGCATCGACGCCTCCTGGGCGCGCTGGGTGCGGCCATGGACGCTGGTCGCCTGGATGTTCCTTACCGGCGGCATCGCCATGGGCTCCTATTGGGCCTATTACGAGCTTGGCTGGGGCGGCTTCTGGTTCTGGGACCCGGTCGAGAACGCATCCTTCATGCCCTGGCTTGCCGGCACGGCGCTGCTCCACTCCGCGATCGTCATGGAAAAGCGCTCGGCGCTGAAGATCTGGACGCTGCTGCTTGCCATCCTCACCTTCTCGCTGTCGCTGCTCGGCACCTTCCTGGTCCGCTCCGGCGTGCTCACCTCGGTGCATGCCTTTGCTTCCGATCCGGCGCGCGGCGTCTTCATCCTCTGCATTCTGACGCTGTTCATCGGCGGCTCGCTGGCACTGTTCGCGCTGCGCGCTTCCACGCTGACGGCCGGCGGTCTGTTCCACCCGATCTCGCGCGAAGGCGCGCTGGTCCTCAACAATCTGTTCCTCACCACGGCGACCGCGACGGTGCTCGTCGGCACGCTCTATCCGCTGGCGCTCGAAGCCATCACCGGCGGCAAGATCTCGGTCGGCGCGCCCTTCTTCGACCTGACCTTCGGCCCGCTGATGCTGCCGCTGCTCGCCATCGTGCCCTTCGGGCCGCTGCTTGCCTGGAAGCGCGGCGACGTGCTTGCCGCTTCGCAGCGCCTGATCGCGGCCTTTGCCGTGGCGCTCGCGGCGATGCTGATCACCGGCCTGTTCATCGACGGCGCCTCGGTCTTCGCCGCGCTTGGCGTCGGGCTCGCCGTCTGGCTTGTCGCCGGCGCGCTCACCGACCTTGCCGTCAAGTCGGGGGTCGGCTCGGTGGCGCCGGCCGTCATGCTGAGGCGCTTCGCCGGCCTGCCGCGCTCGGTTTTCGGCACCGCGCTTGCCCATCTTGGCCTCGGGCTCACCCTGCTCGGCATCGTCTCCACGCTTTGCTTCGGCACCGAGAGGATCCTCACCATGCGCGCCGGCGAGACGGTGGAGCTTTCCGGCCACACGCTGCGTTTCGAAGGGCTGTTCCCGCAGAAAGGCCCGAACTTCACCGAGGATCGCGGCCGTTTCCTGCTGATTGGCGCCGACGGCAACGCCGATGGCCAGATCACCTCGGCCAAGCGCTTCTATCCGGTGCGGCAGACGGTGACGACCGAGTCCGGCATCAGGACGCTGGGCTTGAGCCAACTTTATCTGTCGCTCGGCGATGAAGGCAATGACGGCTCCGTCGTCGTGCGCCTGTGGTGGAAGCCGTTGGTGACGCTGATCTGGGGCGGCGGGCTGGTGATGATGGCTGGCGCCGCCATGTCGCTGCTCGACCGTCGCCTGCGCGTCGGCGCGCCCGCCAGGCGCCGCAAGCCGGCTGCCGCCACGGTACCGGCGAGCCCGACATGAAGGCGAAGTTTTCGGCCGCCGCGCTGATCCTCCTGCTGGCGCTGCTCTTCGCCGGCACGGCGCAGGCGGTGAAGCCCGACGAGGTGCTGCCCGATCCAGCGCTGGAGGCCCGTGCCCGCGCGCTCTCCGAAGGCCTGCGCTGCATGGTCTGTCAGAACCAGTCGATCGACGAATCCGACGCCGATCTGGCGCGTGACCTGCGCATCCTCGTGCGCCAGCGCCTCGTCGCCGGCGACACCGACCAGCAGGTGATGGACTATATCGTCTCGCGCTATGGCGAGTTCGTGCTGTTGAAGCCGCGCTTCAGCCTGCGCAACGCGCTTTTATGGGGCACCCCGGCGCTTCTGCTTCTGGCCGGCGGCATCTTCATCGTGTTTAGCGCGCGTTCGCGCCGCCCGGTATCAGCAGCGCTCTCGGCGGACGAGAAGGCGGCGCTGGACAAGATGCTCAGCGATTAGCGCACGAATTGCGGACCTCGAGGTTGGCCTGCCTTTGCATCGGCTATCCCGCGCTTGATGCCTTCGATCATCTTAGTCTCCCAATCGCCCGAGACTCGAACTCGGTCGGTATGGCCCGTGGTCATTTTGAACCTCGTGATCCCACACGTCGTCGCCGATCCCCAACATTACAAAATTTTCATGCACCGGAAATGGCGCCGTAATGTGCGCCGCTCTAATCCTCTTGCCCGAGGATGCTTCGCCTGAGCGCATCCCTTCGAAAGAGGAAACGAAATCCATGAATATTGCCCCCAATTCATATTCCCGCACCCGCAAGCGCCTGATGGCGGCCGTCGCTTCCCTGGCCGTCGTCGGCACGGCCGGCGCGGCCATGCTGGCAACCGGCACCGCCCCCGTGCTGGCTGACGCGGTGCGCGTCGAGGCTCCGCAGGTCCCGAGCTTCGCCGACGTGGTCGAGCACGTTTCGCCGGCGGTCGTCAGCGTCAAGGTCAAGGCCAAGGTCCAGCCGACGGCCGATGACGGCTCAGACGATCAGGACGGCTTCGACAATCTGCCCGACAATCCGCAGCTGCGCCGCTTCTTCAAGGAATTCCGCGGCTTCGGCGACCAGGGCGGCCAGTTCGGCATGCGCCGCTTCAACCACCGCAACCACGGCAATGGCGAGCCGCGCCCGGTCGCCCAAGGCTCGGGCTTTTTCATTTCCGAGGACGGCTATCTCGTCACCAACAACCACGTCGTTTCGGAAGGCTCGGACTTCACCGTCGTCACCAATGACGGCAAGGAACTCGACGCCAAGCTGATCGGCACCGATCCGCGCACCGACCTCGCCGTGCTGAAGGTCGATGGCGGCGGCAAGTTCACCTATGTCGACTTCGCCGACGACTCCAAGATCCGCATCGGCGACTGGGTGGTGGCCGTCGGCAATCCGTTCGGCCTCGGCGGCACCGTCACGGCAGGCATCGTCTCGGCCCGCGGCCGCGACATCGGCGCCGGCCCGTATGACGACTTCATCCAGATCGACGCCTCGGTCAACCGCGGCAATTCGGGTGGTCCGACCTTCAATCTCAACGGCCAGGTGATCGGTATCAACACCGCCATCTTCTCGCCGTCGGGCGGTAGCGTCGGCATCGCCTTCGACATTCCCGCCTCGACCGCCAAGCAGGTGGTCGAAGACCTGATGAAGAACGGCTCCGTCCAGCGCGGCTGGCTCGGCGTCGAGATCCAGCCGGTCACCTCCGACATCGCAGAGTCGCTCGGCCTGAAGTCGGAAAAGGGCGCGCTGGTTTCGAGCGCCCAGGATGCCGGTCCCGGCAAGAAGGCCGGCATCGCCGCAGGCGACGTCATCACCCAGGTGGACGGCAAGGATGTCGCCTCGCCGAAGGAACTCGCCCGCGTGATCGGCGCCTATGCGCCGGGCAAGTCGGTCGACGTCACCGTCTGGCGCAACGGCAGGAACGAGACGGTCAAGGTCGATCTGGGCACGTTGCCTTCGAGCGACAAGCAGGCGTCAAACGAAGACAGCAACAAGCAGGCGGCCCCCGCCAAGGCCGACACGCTGGCCGATCTCGGCCTCACCGTCACCAAGTCGGAGAACGGCAAGGGTCTGGTGGTCACCGATGTCGACCCGGACAGCGATGCGGCCGACCGCGGCATCCAGCCCGGCGACGTCATCACCTCGATCAATTCGAATGAGGTGAACACCACCGACGACGTTTCCAAGGCGATGACGGACGCCGCCAAGTCGGGCCGCAAGGCCGTGCTGATGCAGATCACCCGCGACGATGCGAACCGCTTCGTCGCGCTGCCGGTCGGCAAGGGCTGATAGCGCATGACCCGAAAACCGCACGGGTTTTCGGAAGGATCATGCGCCGTTTGAAGTCGAACGACTTTCCCTTGCGGCGGTTTCAACACCCCCGAGCCGCCGCCGGGAAAACATGGGGCCGAGCACGTCAGTCAGTCACCGTGTTTCGCTCCTGGCGGCAGCGGGTTCCCATCACCCGCTGCCGCTTTACCAAGCATGCCGCCCGCAAAGTGGGTGTCGGTCTGGGTTTCACGACATGCGGCTGGCGAACGCAAAGGCGCTAAGTCATGGCTGCCCCTCAATCTTCCTCTGAAATCGCGTATAACGGCTCCATGAAGATTCTCGTCATGGAAGACGATCGCGAGGCGGCGGACTACCTCAAGAAGGCCTTCGCCGAAGCTGGTCACACTGCCCATGTCGCCGGCGACGGCGAGACCGGCTTCGCGCTTGCCGATGCCGGCGACTATGACGTGATGGTGGTCGACCGCTTGATGCCGCGCCGCGACGGCCTGTCGGTGATCGCGGCGCTCCGCTCGCGCGGCAACACCACGCCGGTGCTGATTCTGTCGGCGCTGGGCGAGGTCGACGACCGCGTCACCGGCCTGCGCGCCGGCGGTGACGACTACCTGACCAAGCCCTATGCCTTTTCCGAACTGCTCGCCCGCGTCGAGGTGCTGAACCGTCGCGCCAGTGCGCGCGAAACGGAGACCGTCTACCGCGTGGGTGATCTCGAGCTCGACCGCCTGTCGCATTCGGTCAAGCGCGCCGGGCGCGAGATCACGCTGCAGCCGCGCGAGTTCCGCCTGCTCGAATATCTGATGCGCCATGCCGGCCAGGTGGTGACGCGCACCATGCTGCTCGAGAATGTCTGGGACTATCATTTCGATCCGCAGACCAACGTCATCGACGTTCACGTCTCGCGCCTGCGCGGCAAGATCGAAAAAGGCTTCGACAAGCCGATCCTGCACACGATCCGCGGCGCCGGCTACATGCTGAAAGGCGGGTAAAGCCGATCATGGCTCTTTCCCTGCCGGCCATCATGAGGACGACGGCGGCCCGGCTCTCGGCGCTTTATCTTCTGCTTTTCGCGCTCTGCGCCGTGCTGCTGGTCCTTTACATGACGTCGCTATCGGCGCGCATGCTGACCGCGCAGACCCAGGAGACCATCAACGACGAGGTGCTCGGTCTTGCCAACGCCTATCAGCGCGGTGGGCTGCCGGTGCTGGTGCGCGTGGTCGAGGCCCGCTCCCGCCAGCCCGGCGCCAACCTCTATCTGATCGCCGACGCCAACGGCCAGATCCTGACCGGCAACGTGCAGAGTCTGGAGCCTGGGGTCATCGAGACCGAGGGCTGGACCACCGAGCCCTTTTCCTACCAGCGCTTCGGCGAGGGCGAGCTCGACCGGTTGCGCAGCGGAGACCAGACCGCGCCTTCGACCGGTACGAGCGGCGCGCAATCCGAGGGGGAGAAGGGCCACAACGCCATCGCGCTGGTGCTGAGGTTGCCCAATCAGATGATCATGCTGGTCGGCCGCGACCTCGGCGAGCCCGAGCGCTTCCGCGCCGTCATCAAACGTTCGCTGATGCTGGCGCTGGGCATGATGGGGCTTGGCGGGCTCTTGATCTGGTTCTTCGTCGGGCGCGCGGCGCTGAAGCGTATCGACAGCGTCTCCGATGCAAGCCGCCGCATCATGGGGGGCGACCTCAGCGGACGGCTGCCGGTGACCGGCGCGGGCGACGAATTCGACCGCCTGTCGGAAAACCTCAACACGATGCTTGCCCGCATAGCGATGCTGAACGAGGGGCTGAAGCAGGTCTCCGACAACATCGCCCATGACCTGAAGACGCCGCTGACCAGGCTGCGCAACCGCGCCGAGGCCACACTTGCCGGCAAGCACAAGACGACCGACTACCGCCAGGCGCTGGAGGGCACGATCGCGGAGTCCGACCAGCTCATCAAGACGTTCAACGCCATCCTGATGATCTCGCGGCTGGAGGCCGGCTATTCCTCGGAGACGACCAGCCCGGTCGACCTCGCCGCCACGGTGAGCGACGTCGTCGAGCTCTACGAGCCGGTGGCGGAGGAGGCGGGCGTTGCGCTGGAAACCACGGTGGCGGAGGCCTTCACGATCAACGGCAACCGCGAGCTAGTCGGCCAGGCGCTGTCCAACATCGTCGACAACGCGATCAAATACTCGACCGGCGCCACCGAGAATCCGAAAGTGCGCGTCACGCTGGAACGCGCCGGCGGTGAGATCAAGCTCGCCGTTTCCGACAACGGCCATGGCATTCCCGACGATGCCGACCGCGCGAGGGTCACCGAGCGTTTCGTGCGATTGGAGAAAAGCCGCTCGCAGCCGGGCTCGGGGCTGGGCCTCAGCCTCGCCAAGGCGATCATGACTTTCCACAACGGCAGGCTTGATCTTTTGCCCGCCAATCCCGGATTGTCCGTGGTCATGAGTTTCCCGGCGCGGGAGACGCGTTGATGGCGGCGAGGATGGCAAAGAAGAAGATCGAAACGGAATGGCAACTCCGACCGACGCTGGCGCTTCGCCCGCTGGATGGCGACCACGCCCGGCGGGAATTGTCCGAGATCGCCGATGCCGCCGAGGAAGATGGCCTTGCGCGTCTCGCCGCGTTCCTGGCGGACAAGGGGCCGCAGCAGGATTTGCTCGCCGCGATCTTCGACTTGTCGCCGTTCCTGCGCGACACGGCGCGCCGCCGGCCGGCCGTTCTCGACACGCTGTTCGATCAGACGATCGAAGCGCGGCTCAGCGACATCGGCGAGGCGATCGATCGCGCGGCGCGGGTCGAGAATGTTTCGGAATCGAGCCTGATGATGGCGCTCAGGCAGTTCAAGGCCGAGGCGCATTTCCTGATCGCGCTGGCAGATCTTTCCGGCGAAGCCGAGACGGCGCTGACCGTGCGTCGCCTCAGCGACCTTGCCGATGCCGCAACACGCGCCGCCGTCGATTTCCTACTGCTCGACGCGCATGGGCAGGGCAAGCTCAAGCTGCCTGATCCGAAACACCCCGCGCGCGGCTCGGGCTGGGTCCTGCTCGGCATGGGCAAGCTCGGCGCGCATGAGTTGAACTTCTCCTCCGACATCGATCTCGTCGTCTTCTTCGATCCGGAAGCGCCTGCCGTCATCGATCCGCTTGACGCGACGGAGCTGTTCTCGCGCCTCACCCGCCGGCTCGTGCGCGTCCTGCAGGACCGCACCGAGCACGGCTACGTCTTCCGCACCGATCTGAGGCTCCGGCCGGATCCCGGGTCGACGCCGCTGGCGATCCCGGTCGAGGCGGCGCTGCGCTACTACGAGGCGCGCGGCCAGAACTGGGAGCGCGCCGCCATGATCAAGGCGCGGCCGGTGGCGGGCGACCTTGCCGCGGGCTCGGCCTTCCTCAAGGAATTGCAGCCCTATGTCTGGCGCAAATACATGGACTACGCCGCGATCGCCGACGTCCATTCGATCAAACGCCAGATCCATGCCCACAAGGGACATGGCGAGATCGCGGTGAAGGGCCACAACGTCAAGCTCGGCCGTGGCGGCATCCGCGAAATCGAGTTTTTCGTCCAGACGCAGCAGCTGATTGCCGGTGGCCGCTTTCCGGAATTGCGCGGCCGCGAGACGGTACCGATGCTGGGTGCGCTCGCCGCGCGCGGCTGGATCACCGCCGATGCGCGCGATGCCCTTACGCGACAATACTGGTTCCTGCGCCGTGTCGAGCACGCCATCCAGATGGTGGCCGACGAGCAGACGCATGTCCTGCCTGACGATGACGAGGAATTGGAACGCATAGCGCTGATGCTGGGCTTTGCCGGCGAGGCGGAGTTTGCCAAGGCCTTTCGCGCCTCGCTGCAGCAGGTCGAGCGCCACTATGCGGCGCTATTCGAGACGGCGCCCGAACTGTCGGCGGGCGTCGGCAACCTTGTCTTCACCGGCGATGTCGACGACCCCGACACGCTGCGGACCTTGCATGGCCTCGGCTTCCAGCGCCCGAGCGACATCTGTCGCGTCATTCGCGGCTGGCATTTCGGCCGCTACCGCGTCACCCAATCGGCGGAAGCGCGCGAGCGGCTGACCGAGCTGACGCCGGCGCTGCTCAAGGCCTTCGGCCAGACGCGCCGCGCCGACGAGGCGCTGATCCGCTTCGACGAGTTTCTCGCCGGGCTGCCGGCTGGTATCCAGCTCTTCTCGTTGCTGCAGTCCAATCCGGCGCTGCTCAAGCTGATGGCGACGATCATGGGCGGCGCGCCGCGGCTCGCCGCCATCATCACGCGGCGGCCGCATGTCTTCGACGGCCTGCTCGATCCTGCGCTGCTCACCGAACTGCCGGACCGTGCCTATCTCTCGGCGCGTCTTGCGGCTTTCATCGAGGGCGACCGCGCCTATGAGGATGTGCTCGACCGCCTGCGCATCTTCGCCTCCGAGCAAAAATTCCTGATCGGCGTGCGCCTGCTTGCGGGCTCCATCGATCCCGCTCGGGCGGGCCGCGCCTTCTCCGATCTCGCCGATCTCACCATCGAGGCTGCGCTTCATGCCGTGATCGCAGAGTTCGCGCTGCGCCACGGCAGGATCGCCGGGGCCAGGGTGGCGCTGCTCGGCATGGGCAAACTCGGCAGCCGCGAGCTCACCGCCGGCTCGGATGTCGATCTCATCCTGCTCTACGATCATGATGCCGATGCGGAGGAATCCGACGGCGAGAAGCCGCTGGCGCCATCGCATTACTACACCCGCATGACCCAGCGGCTGATCGCCGCCGTCTCGGCGCCGACGGCCGAAGGCGTGCTTTACGAGCTCGACCTTCGCCTGCGTCCCTCCGGCAACAAGGGGCCGGTCGCCACGCATGTCGACGCCTTCAAGAAATATCAGCGCCAGGACGCCTGGACCTGGGAACATATGGCTCTGGCAAGGGCCCGCGCCATCGGCGGCGATGCCGAGCTCTGCGCCGAGGTCGAGGAGGATGTCGCGGCGGTGCTCGCCCAGCCGCGCGACGGCGCCAAGGTGAAGGCGGAAGCTTCGGAGATGCGGGCGCTGATCGAGAAGGAGAAGCCGCCGCGCGATCTCTGGGACATCAAGCTGATCCCAGGCGGCCTCATCGATCTCGAATTCATCGCCCAGGTCGCCGTCATCACCGGCGCGATCGAACCCGGCCGGCGGGCGACGGCGACGTCGGAAGTGCTGGCGAGGCTGGCCCCCGGTTTCGCGGCGTCCGATGTCCGGCAGGAGCTCTGCGAGGCCTGGCGGCTCTATCTGGCCCTGACCCAGATGATCAGGCTCTGCCTCACCGGAGAGTTTCAGCGCGACGACGTGCCGCCCGGGCTTTCGGATCTGCTTCTGGCGGCCACCGACCTGCCGGATTTCGGGGTGCTCGAAGCACATCTGAAGGAGACGTCGTGCAAGGTCCGCAAGGATTTCGACCTTCTGCTTCGCGCGGGAGCGCCGATTTCGCGAGCTTGAGCGAAATCAGGCCGCAGCCTTTACCGCGGTGGGCGCCTTCTTCAGCGGGATGCGCACCGACACGATGGTGCCGACGCCTTCGGTGGAGCGGATCTTCAGCGCGCCGCCCTGCAATTCGGCCAGCGAGCGCGAGATGGCGAGGCCGAGGCCCGAGCCAGTATGGTTCTTGGAGAACTGGTTCTGCACCTGCTCGAACGGCCGGCCGAGCTTGCTCAGCGCCTGTTTCGGGATGCCGCAGCCGTTGTCCTCGATGGTGAGAACCAGCGCGCCGGACGCGCTACGCGCCCTGACCGTGATCTTGCCGCCCTGTCCGGTGAATTTCACCGCATTGGACAGCAGGTTGATGGCGATCTGCTTGATCGCGCGGCGGTCGGCGTAGAGCCGCATGGAGTCGGCGATGCGAGTCTCCACCGTGATCGACTTTTCCGCCGCCTGCAGCGAGATGACGCGCACCGTCTCCTTGATCAGCGGGCAAAGGTCGATCTCCTCGCGGTCGAGCGAGAACTGGCCGGCCTCGATCTTCGACATGTCGAGTATGTCGTTGATGACGCCGAGCAGATATTTACCGCTGCCGTTGATGTCGCTGGCATATTCCTCGTAGCGCTCGGAGCCGAGCGGCCCGAACAGTCGCTGTTCCATCAGTTCGGAAAAGCCGATGATGGCGTTGAGCGGCGTGCGCAACTCATGCGACATGTTGGCGAGGAATTCGGATTTCGCCCGGTTGGCCGCCTCGGCGCGCTCCGTCTCCTTCATGTATTTGCGGTTGAGCTCGACCAGTTCCTTGGCGCGTTCCTCCTCGGCGCGGCGGGCGAGGCTGAGGTCGTGGATGGTCGCCATCAGGCGCCGTTCGCTGTCGACCAGCTTTTCCTGATGCAGCTTGATCTGGGTGATGTCGGAGCCGACCGAGACGATGCCGCCGTCCCTGGTCCTGAGCTCGTTGACTTGAAGCCAGCGGCCATCCGCCAGTTGCCTTTCAATGGTGATGCCGCCATGCGGCCCATTGGCGTTGGCCAGCCTCCGCTCCGAGGCGAAGGCCAACATGCGCTCCTCCAGCATGTCGCGGGTCGCGCCCGGCACCACGTCGCGGTCCGAGAGCCCGTTGTCCTTCTGGAATTTGGAGTTGCACATGATCAGCCGCTCGGCGGCGTCCCACAGCACGAAGGACTCGTTGATGTTTTCGATCGCGGTCCTGAGCCGCATGTCCGCCGCTTCCGAGCGCAGCGCCAGATGCCGTTGCTCGGTGACGTCGACGGCGATGCCGATCAGCTGGATCTCAGGCGCCTCCGGATCGATCACCTGGGCACGGGCGCGCATCCACACCCACTGCCCATCGGCATGGCGCATGCGGAACACCTGGTCGATATGGTCGATCTCGCGCTCGACGATGCGGTTGGCGAGCTCGAAGAGATCGCCGTCGTCGGGATGGATGATTTCGTCGACCTCGCCGAACGACAGCATCGTATCGCAGGGCTCGTAGCCCAGCATGTCGTACATCGAGCGCGACCAGTACATCTTGCCGCGCACCATGTCCCAGTCCCACAGGCCGCAGCGGCCGCGCACCAGCGCCATGTCGATGCGCTGATGCGCCTCGAGATAGATGCGGTCGGCTGCCTGGGCGCGCGCCGCCTGGCCGAAATAGGCATAGAGGATGACGATCAGCACGCCGGCCGTCAGCACGAACAGCGTGACGTTGAGCGACACCGTCTTGCGCCAACCGTCGAATACCGCCTCCTTGGGCACGAGCACCGCCGCGGCATTCTTGCGGTCGCCCGAGAGGCTGACGGCGGCGAACCAGTCCTTGCCGCCGATACTGACATCCATCACGCCGGCGCGGTCGCCGAACATGAACAGCGGCTGGCCGCCGAGCACGAGGCTGTCCAGCGAGCGTCCCTGCCAGCCGGTCGACAACGGCGATACGGCGATGATCTTGAAGGCGCCGTCGGTGATGGCCAGCACATGGCTGCGGCCCATGGCGCCCTGGCGGCTGGTGTTTTCCAGAAGATCCATGGCATTGGCGCCGGCGGCATTCGGATCCGCCGTGATTGCCTGCGCCATCTGGCCGGCGGCCAGAGCCAGCACCGCCTTGGCGTCGCGCTCGACCTCGTCGCGCTCGTTCATCAGCGACAGGAAGCGGAGGGCTGCGATGACGAGCAGGAAGATGATGATCAGCGCCGGGATCGAGCGGCGCAGCAGCGGCTCCGCCGCCAGCAGCCGCTGATAGGCGGGTTCGGCGATCAGCCGTGCATTGCCGGCAAGCCCGTCGCCCCTTGCTTCGCGACGCGCAAAAGCCTTCCCTCCGGGCGCGCCCCACGCGTCCGTCTTGGCCATAAATGGCACTCCCCGATTTGCCGCATACTTGACGACCCGGCTACGCCGCACGCCCGAATCGTCAGTAAAGAATCAAAGGTGATTCGCCTTGTCCAGAGGCGCGGCCAAAAAAGATTAAAAGTTGATTGAAATTCGTCGCTTTTTCCTTCTCCCCTTGTGGGAGAAGGTGGCCGAGCGAAGCTCGGCCGGATGAGGGGTGCTCCAGGGAACACCGACGTCTCATTCTTTCCAACGCCCCTCGACCGTCTCGGTACTGCGCGCCGATCCACCTTCTGCCACAAGTGGAGAAGGAGAGGGCGTCACGCCAGCGTGCGCTCCACGATGTCGCGCAGATCGGCCGACAGGCCCTCGGCGTTCGCCATCTGCAGCAGCGCCTGCCTCGCCTTGTCCTGTCGGATCGGCTCCAGCGAGCGCCAGGACCGCAGCGCCGTCGCCAGTCTTGCCGCAACTTGCGGATTGCGCTTCTCGACCTCCAGCACGGTATCGGCAAAGAAGCGGTAGCCCTGGCCGTCGGCGCGATGGAAGCCGGTCTGGTTGGCGCTGGAAAAAGTGCCGATCAGCGCGCGCACCCGGTTCGGGTTTGCGATCGAGAAGGCGGGGTGCTGCATTAGGGCACGCACCTTGTCGACGGTGTGCGCTCCGGGCACACCGGCCTGGATCTGGAACCATTTGTCGAGCACCAGCGCGTCGCCGCGATATCTTGCTTCGAAGCTTGCCAGCGCCTCGTCCGCTTCGGGAGAGCCGGCATGGCGGTGCGCCAGCACGGTGAGCGCCGCGGCGCGGTCGGTCATGTTCGTTGCCGCGCCGAAATGCGCGGCAGCAAGTGCCGTGCCCTCGCGCAGCAGCGACAGATAGTCGAGCAGGATGTTGCGCAGCGCCCGCCGCCCGGCGCTCGCGGCGTCGGGCGTGAACGGACCCCTGTCGGCGAGGCTGTCGTAGAGCGCCGAGAAGGTGTCGCGGTTTGCGGCGGCGATTGCCCGCGCCAGCGCGTCGCGGGCGGCGAAGATGGCGTCGGGGTCGATGCCCTTGCCGATGTCGCGGGCGATGTCGGCCTCGCCGGGCAGCGCCAGCGCCAGCGCCCGGTAGGCCGGCTCCAGCGCCTCGTCGCCGGCGATTCTGCCGGCAAGCTCGGCCAGCCTTTCCGCGAAGACCGGCTCCTTGCCGCCAAGCACCTGGCGGAAGGCCGCGATCAGCGCGTCGGTGAGCAGCGTATTGAACGCCTGCCAACGCGAGAAAGAGTCGCTGTCATGGCTGGCGAGGAAGAACAGGTCGTCGGCCTTCTGCTGCACCGAGAGCGTGATCGGCGCCGAGAAGCCGCGGTTGAGCGAGACCGAAGGCCGCTCCGAAACGCCCGAGAAGCGCACCGTGTGCCGCCGCTTGCGAACATGGATGACGCCATTTTCCACGCTGGCGCCGTCGACGGCCGCCCAAGTGACAGGTTTGCCGCTCGCGTCGACCAGGCCGAAGGCCAGCGGAATATGCATCAGCCGCTTGCGGCTTTCCGACGGCGTCGGCGGCACCGATTGTTCGATCTCCAGCGTGAACACCTTGGCCGTCGCATTGTAGGAGGAACTCACCGTCAGGTTCGGCGTGCCGGCCTGGTGGTACCAGAGCGCGAACTGCGCGAGGTCGCGGCCCGAAACGTCCTCGAAGACTTTGAGGAAATCCTCGATGGTTGCAGCCTCTCCGTCATGCCGCTCGAAATAGAGGTCCATGCCGGCGCGGAAGAGTTCGGCACCGAGAATGGTGCGGATCATGCGCACCACTTCCGAGCCTTTCTCGTAGACGGTTGCTGTATAGAAGTTGTTGATCTCGCGGTAGCGGCGCGGCCTCACCGGATGCGCCAGCGGCCCCTGGTCCTCGGGGAACTGGTGCGCGCGCAGCGTGCGCACCTCGGCGATGCGCTTCACCGCGCGCGAACGCTGGTCGGCGGAGAATTCGTGGTCGCGGTAAACGGTCAGCCCTTCCTTCAGGCAGAGCTGGAACCAGTCGCGGCAAGTGATTCTGTTGCCAGTCCAATTGTGGAAATATTCATGCGCGATGATCGCCTCGATATTGGCGAAGTCGGCGTCGGTGGCGGTTTCCTCGTCGGCGAGCACATATTTGTCGTTGAAGATGTTGAGCCCCTTGTTCTCCATCGCGCCCATGTTGAAGTCGGACACGGCGACGATGTTGAACACGTCGAGATCGTATTCGCGGCCGAATGCTTCCTCGTCCCATTTCATCGAGCGCTTCAGCGCGTCCATCGCGTAGCCGGCAAGCCGCTCCTTGCCGGGCTCGACATAGATGCCGAGCTCGACCTCGCGGCCGGACATGGTGGTGAAGCTGCCCGCCACCTTGCCGAGTGCGCCCGCCACCAGCGCGAAGAGATAGGAGGGTTTCGGGAAGGGGTCGTGCCAGACGGCGAAGTGCTTGCCGTCTGCGAGCGTGCCGCTTTCGACAGGGTTGCCGTTGGAAAGCAAAAGCGGCGCCTCGTTGTGTGGCGCCTCCATCCGCACGGTGTAGACGGAGAGAATGTCGGGCCGGTCGAGGAAATAGGTGATGCGGCGGAAGCCCTCTGCCTCGCATTGCGTGCAATAGACGTTGTTGGAGCGATAGAGGCCCATCAGGGCCTCGTTTCTGGACGGCGCGATCTCGGTCTCGAGGCGAAGCTCGAAGCGCCGCGCCGCCGGCGGCGTCGGAATGGTCAACAGGTCAGGCGTCGCCTGGTACTGTGCCGGCGCGAGCGCGTGCCCGTCGACGGCAACGCTGATCAGCGTCAGCCCGTCGCCGTCGAGCACCAGCGGCGCGGAAGCGGCCACGCCTTCGCGCCGCTCGATGGTCAGCACGGCGGTGACGCGGGTCGCATCCGGTGACAGGCTAAAATCGAGACTGGTCCGCGGAATGAGATAATCGCTGGGGCGGTAGTCTTCGAGCTTGAAGACATGGCCGGTATCGGTGCGCATTCCGTTGGTTTTCCTGTCGATTTCCGGGCGGACAGCGTCTGTTGCTGGCCTAAGAATTTTGAAGTCCGCGCTCTTTACACGAAACAGTCACTCGACAAAACTGCGGAGGGGTCTATTTCTGGGCTTCGTTTCCGACCATCGTCACGAGGCAAGATGACCGTCGATCACGCCGTCGGCCACGACACGCTGCGCGGCATTGCGCTGAAGATCGTCTCAGTGGCGGTGTTCGTCGGCATGCAGACCTGTATCAAGGCGGCCGGCGAGGTGCCCGCCGGGCAGATCGTCTTCTTCCGCTCCTTCTTCGCCATCTTCCCGATCGTCGGCTTCCTGGCGTTCAAGGGGCAGCTGGCCACAGCCTTCGCCACGAAGCGGCCGTTCAACCACATCGCGCGCGGCGTCGTCGGCGTCGGCGCCATGGGCCTTGGCTTCTTCGCGCTGACCAGGCTGCCGCTGCCGGAGGCGATCACGCTGAACTATGCCCAGCCGCTGCTGGTGGTGGTGTTCTCCTCGGTCTTCCTCGGCGAGACGATCCGTGTCTATCGCTGGAGCGCGGTTATCGTCGGTCTCGTCGGCGTGCTTATCATCTCCTGGCCGGAGCTGACGCTCTTGAATTCCGACGAGGCGCTCGACGACCAGGAAGTGCTGGGCGTCATGGCGGCGCTGATCGCCGCGGCGATCTCGGCTGTGGCGATGCTTCTGGTGCGCAACCTCGTGCAGACCGAAAAGACGGCGACCATCGTGCTGTGGTTCTCCTCGACCGCGAGCGTGCTGGCGCTGTTCACTCTGCCTTTCGGCTGGCAGGCGCTGACGCCGATGCAAGCCGCGCTCCTTGTCATAGGCGGCTTCTGCGGCGGGCTCGGCCAGATCCTGATGACGGCCGCCTACCGCCACGCCGAGGCCTC
Source organism: Mesorhizobium sp. WSM4884 (assembly GCF_029625675.1). Classification (NCBI taxonomy): domain Bacteria; kingdom Pseudomonadati; phylum Pseudomonadota; class Alphaproteobacteria; order Hyphomicrobiales; family Phyllobacteriaceae; genus Mesorhizobium; species Mesorhizobium sp. WSM4884. The sequence goes on along the minus strand of NZ_JARTVO010000002.1, from coordinate 9,224 downwards.
TGTCGTGGCGCCCTTCGAATACACCTCGATGATCCTCGGCGTCGCGGTCGGCTATTTCGTCTTCGGCGATGTGACGTCGCTCAACACGTTGATTGGCGGCGTGATCGTGGTGGCCGCCGGCATCTTCATCATCTGGCGCGAACGGCAACTCGGGCTCGAGCGCACGCGCACCCGGAGGGCTGCGCCGCCGCAGGGGTGATCTGTTTAAAAAAGAACGCCGCAAAGGCCGAGTTCCGTCCTGCCGAACGTCTGAAAGCAGCGTCCAACTGAGACGCCTACGTCGCCCGCTCTTTCGCCAGCCGCACCAGCGTCATCCGCGTCTGCTCGTCGGCCGGGAAGAAGGATTCGATCGCCAGTTCCGACAGCGTGACGTCGAGCGGCGTGCCGAACACGGTGATCGTGCTGATGAAAGAGAGCACCTGATCGCCATGCGCGAGCCTGAGCGGATGCACGATGCCGCTCGGCTCGACCGGCGCCGGTCTGCTGCTCTTCAGCCCCGACGGATAGGCGCGCAACTCCTGCTCCAGCTCGATCAGCACCGGATCGCCGGTGGCGTCGTTCTGATGCTTGAGGCGCTCGAGCAGATGCGCCCGCCATTCGGCAAGATTGACGATGCGCGGCGCCACGCCGCCCGGATGCAGGCTGAGCCTCAGCACATTGACCGGCGGTTTGAGCAGCGACGGCTCGGAAATATCGGCCAGGAACGGGCCGATCGCCGCGTTGGCGGAAACAAGGTTCCAGTGCCGATCGACAGCCAGCGCCGGGAAGGGTTCGTGGCCTCGAAGCACCGTCTCGACCGCGGCCATCGCCGGTGCCAGCGTCGCATCGGTTAGTGGCCTTTCGCTGAAGCTCGGCGCGAAGCCGGCCGCCAGCAAAAGCTGGTTGCGTTGGCGCAGCGGGATCGCAAGCTGCTTGGCCAGATGCAGCACCATCTCGCGCGAAGGCTGGGCGCGGCCGCTCTCGACGAAGGAAAGATGCCGCTGCGAGATATCGGCTTCCATAGCGAGGTCGAGCTGGCTCATGCGCCGGCGCGTGCGCCATTCGCGAATGAGGCTGCCGGCTGAGGTTTCGGATGTGGTCATGGGGGATGTCTAGGGCGGAGAGAGATGCGTTTCAATTACCTGGGAGGTTATGGCTCCCCTTCTCCCCTTATGGGAGAAGGTTTCGCCGAAGGCGACGGATGAGGCGTGCTGGACGGAGTGAGGCGGCGGATATTTGGTACCAATACCTTGGTGACGAAAGCCATCGCCAAGCTGGAACACCCCTCATCCGTCTTGTCGCTTCGCGACAATCCACCTTCTCCCCTAAGGGGAGAAGGGGAGCTTTACCCCAACGCCCTCAGCTTCGCCTTCACCTCCAGAAAATCCCGCCATGCTAGCTTCTTGTGCGCCGGCGTTCGAAGCAGATAGGCCGGATGCAGCGTCGGCATCGCCGGAATGGCGACGCCCGACGCAGTCGTATGGACGCGCCAGTTACCGCGCAGCCTGAGAATCCCCTCCGTGGTATTGAGCAGCGTCTTGGCGGAAGGCCCGCCGAGATTGATCAGCACTTTTGGATTGACCAGCTCGATCTGCCTTTCGATGAATGGGCGGCAGATCTCCGTTTCGTGCGGCGTCGGCGTGCGGTTGCCTGGCGGCCGCCACGGGATGACGTTGGCGATATAGGCCGATGTCCGGTCGAGGCCGATCGCCGCCAGCATCCGATCGAGCAGCCGGCCCGAGCGACCGACGAAGGGCAGACCTTCAAGGTCCTCGTCGCGGCCCGGCGCTTCGCCGACCAGCATCAGGTCGGCATTCGGATTACCGTCGGCGAAGACCAGGTTCTTGGCGGTGAATTTGAGGTTGCAGCCGTCGAAGGCAGCCATGTGCTGGCGCAGCTCATCCAGCGTCGAGGCGCTCGCCGCGAGTTGCCGCGCGAGCAAAGCCTGCGCCTCGTCGGGCACCGCGGCGGTGGCGGGCATCGGGCGAGCCGGCGCGTCCGGTATCCCGCTCGCATCCAGTCCGGGCGAAGGCGCCGGTCGCGCCGACGCCCTGCCTGCGTCGAGACTTGGCTCGGCAGCCCCTCTTTCTTGAGGCCTTTTTTCACGGATGGGCGCGACCGGCGCCGGCGCGCGCTCGGCCTGCTTGGGCCGGGCCTCGGCGAACCGGTTGACGGGCGCGTCTTCGAGCGCCTCGTCGACGCCGGCGCTGGCATAGAAGGCCAGCAGCTCGGCAATATCGATCGGCTTGTTGGGGGAAGCGGCAGTCATGGCGCCACCATTGTCCGCGAGGCGACGATTTGCAACCTTCACCCCGTCGGAATGCGCGGATCCTGCACCAGGAAAAACGTCCAGCGCGGCGTGTAGTCGGTGATCAGGAAATCGAAGGTCGCCGTCTTCAGCGGATCGACCTTGCCGTTCTTGAACAAGAGCCGGTCATAGGGTTCGAACTGGCGGTCGCAATCGGCGAAGTTGCTCGACCAGATATTGTCGGGCGTCTTGTTGCGCTGGTCGAAGGAGAGACCGTCGCCGAACACGCTTGGCTGGTCGAGGATTTCCTGCAGCTCGAACTGGAACTCGACCCAGGGGAGCGCGCTGTTGTTGAGCACGTCGATGCGCATGTACATGATGCCATTGGCGACGTCTCCGGCCTTGCCGAAGGCTTCGATCGGCCTGGTCGCGCGGATGGTCAGCGTCACCGGTGTCGCCGAATTCAGTTCCTCGGTGACGATCAGCGGGTCCTCCTTGGTGCCGATACCCGAGACGCCGGTGATGCGGAAGCCGCCGAGCTCGTCGGAAAAGGAGTAGGCGCCGGTTGCCCAGACTTTCTGCGGATCGGCTTGCGCCGGAGCGATTAGGAAGAGGAGCGAAAGAACCGCGCGGCAGAGCACGCCGGGCGTGAAGAGTAAGCGCTTCAATGGAAAGCCGGATGGCTTGGGAGTGCGCATGGGGTCAAGTATTGCCGATAAGCAAGCCGCCAAACAATTAAAAACGTGCCGGACGGGCTTGGCCTTCCAACTGAATGGCCCTGGCCTATGCTTCGCCATGGCTTATTCGAGGCTGTTTCGTATGGAAAACCGCGACTTTTTGTCGAAATCGGCGTTGTCACGATAGCAGCGGTTTCGCGTCGCGAATTGATGCGCTATGCAGCGCGTGAGCCAGCAAAAATGCAAGAATATGGCAAGCCAGTGAGGGGTCGATGAGCGATATCGAACGCGAAAGCATGGAATTCGACGTGGTGATCGTCGGCGCCGGTCCGGCCGGCCTTGCCGCGGCTATCCGTTTGAAGCAGCTCAATCCCGATCTTTCCGTCGTCGTGCTGGAAAAAGGCGGCGAGGTCGGCGCCCACATTTTGTCCGGCGCCGTCGTCGATCCGATCGGCATCGACCGCCTTTTGCCTGGGTGGCGCGAGGAGGAAGGGCACCCGTTCAAGACGCCGGTGACCGACGATCATTTCCTGGTGCTCGGTCCCGCCGGCTCGTTCCGCCTGCCCAATTTCCTGATGCCGCCGCTGATGAACAATCACGGCAACTACATCGTCTCGCTCGGTAATGTCTGCCGCTGGCTGGCGACCAAGGCCGAGGCGCTCGGCGTCGAGATCTATCCGGGTTTCGCCGCGGCCAGCCTCGTCTATAACGAGACCGGCGCCGTCACCGGCGTCATCACCGGCGACATGGGCGTCGAGAAGGACGGCACGCACGGCCCTACCTACGCCGCCGGCATGGCGCTGATGGGCAAATATGTGCTAATCGGCGAGGGCGCGCGCGGCTCTTTAGCCAAGCAGCTGATCGCCAAATACAAACTTTCCGAAGGCCGCGAACCCGGCAAATACGGCATCGGCCTCAAGGAACTCTGGCAGGTCAAGCCGGAGAACCACAAGGCGGGGCTGGTGCAGCATTCGTTCGGCTGGCCGCTCGACATGAAGACCGGCGGCGGCTCTTTCCTCTACCATCTCGAAGACAACCAGGTGGCGGTCGGCTTCGTCGTCCACCTGAACTACAAGAATCCCTGGCTCTCACCCTTCGAGGAATTCCAGCGCTTCAAGACGCATCCGGCGATCAAAGGCACGTTCGAAGGCGCCAAGCGGATCGGCTATGGCGCCCGCGCCATCACCGAAGGCGGCTGGCAGTCTGTGCCGAAGCTCTCGTTCCCCGGCGGCGTGCTGATGGGCTGCGCGGCCGGCTTCGTCAACGTGCCGCGCATCAAGGGTTCGCACAATGCGGTGCTGTCCGGCATGCTCGCGGCCGAGTATGTTGCCGAGGCGATCGGCGCCGGCCGTGCCAATGACGAGTTGACCTCCTACGAAGCGGCTTGGCGTGGCAGCGACATCGGCAAGGACCTGAAGAAGGTTCGCAACGTCAAGCCGTTGTGGTCACGCTTCGGCACCATCGTCGGCGTCGGCATCGGCGGTCTCGACATGTGGCTGAACACGCTCTTCGGCTTCTCGCCTTTCGGCACGCTGAAGCACGGGAAGGCCGACTACGCCACGCTCGAACCCGCCTCCAAGCATCAGAAGATCGCTTATCCCAAGCCGGATGGCGTCTTGACCTTCGACCGGCTCTCCTCGGTGTTTTTGTCCAACACCAATCACGAGGAAAACGAACCGGTGCACTTGATCGTCGGCGACGCGGCGCTGCAGCAGCGCTCCGAGCACGACGTCTTCGCCGGTCCTTCGACCCGCTACTGCCCGGCCGGCGTCTATGAATGGGTGGACAAGGACGGCAACGCCGCCGCTGATCCGTCCGCCAAGGACGTGCGCTTCGTCATCAACGCGCAGAACTGCGTCCACTGCAAGACCTGCGATATCAAGGACCCGAACCAGAACATCAACTGGGTGCCGCCACAAGGCGGAGAGGGGCCCGTCTATCAGGGTATGTAGAAGGGCAATTGCCAACGGCTTTTCGCTGCCCCTGACCCATACCTCTTCGGTGGCGCCGCCGCCGGCGGCGCCTGCCTGCGAATAGGTTGCGGCATCGCAACCTCAAGGCTGTTGAAACCACCGCCTGCTTGTGTTTCCTTTTCCTGAAGATAGGGAGAACGACCATGCGGCTGGCGGTTCTGACATGCCTTGTCGCCCTCGGCGCGCTGTCGGCGCCGCAGGCTTCGGCCGGCACCAGGGTGCTGGTCCAGACGCGCACCTACGACATTGCCGGCAATTCCGGCGCGGCGCTCATCGAGGCCATGGACAGCAAAGGCCCCAAGCACGGCTTCATGACGCATGCCATCGCCCAGACCGCCTACACCGCCGACTGGGAGCTGGGCGTCATCCCGGACAAGGGCTCGTGCCGGCTCAAGCAGGCAAACGGCACGCTCAATCTCTTCTACACCTTTCCGCGCGTCGCCTCGGCGACGCCGGCGCTGAAGAAGCGATGGACCCGGTTTTTCGCCGGTGTGCGCGCCCACGAGGAAACCCACGGCCGCATCGCCAGGGAAATGATGCGCGTCACCGAGCGGTCGATCACCGGCCTCAAGGTCGCGGACGATCCCTATTGCTACAAGACGCGCCGCGAGGCACGCCAGCGCATCCAGGCCGCCTATGCCGAATACGAGGCCAAGCAGAATGCCTTCGATGCCCGCGAGCACCGCGAGGGCGGTCATGTCGAGCATCTGGTCGCGGCTTTGATCAAGCCTTAGCGGCGCGTTGCGAAACAGTTGACGCTGGCAGGGCAGCGGGGGGGCGCGAAGGAATGCGACACTAGACTAACTGCCCGTCTTGCCAAGTTGTGCGTTTGCCGCCAGCGCCGATTCATGCTCGTCCTCTGGCGCTCTGTCGTCGGGCCGCAGTGAGAACTCGACCAGCACCGGCAAGTGGTCCGAGCCGTCATCCTCCAGCCGCGTCGCCGAATGGATCGTCACTCCGCCCTTGCTGAACACCTGGTCGATCGGCAGGCCGGCGAAGCGTCGCACGAAGTCCGGCAGCTTCCCGTGGATCCAGGTTGGCCCGGCCGAAGGCATCACGGTCAATCCGCCGAGCGAGGCGACGCGCCGCACCGCCGCGCTCCACGGCACGGCGTTGCAGTCGCCGGCCATGATGGCGGTTTCGCCGAGCGCGGCAAGCGGCTCCGCCAGCTCGCCGATCTGCCAATACTGCTCGCGCGGCCAGGGCCAGCTCAGATGGATCGCGGCGACGTCGACGCCGGTGCCGCCGAAATCGATCGTTGCGGTCGCCATCGCGCCACGCGGTTCGCAGTGCGGCGCAGTGCCGGCGGCAAAGGGCCGCCGCGACAGCAGTGCGACGCCGAATACGCCGTTCGGATAAGCGCAAAGGATGCGGTAGGGATAGGCGCTGGTGATATAGCCGAGCTCTCTCGCCCACATTTCCGACACCTCGTCGAGGGTGATCACATCCGGCTTGGTACGGCCGATCAGCGACAATACTTTTTTCGGCGTCGGATTGTCGAAGCGCAAATTCATCTGGAGCAGGGTGTAGACAATCCGGTCGGCGGGCTTGGCGACCGCTTGCTGCGGCCACAGCCTGGGCAGCGCGCTCGCTGTCGTGGCTAAGCTGGCAATGGCAAAGAGCACCGCCGCTGCCGCCTGAAGCCGGTAGGAGCTGGCGAGCAGCAGCAGAGCGAGCAGCAACGTCAAGATGCTCAGATGAATACGGAAATGCGAGAAGGAATCGAACGCGGGATGCAGCGCGCCGAGGAATCCGACCAGCAGCGCGGCCGAGAGTGCCATCATCGCCAGGAATGCCACCCCAGCCGTCATGTTCGAGCGCGCGCCGCCTGTCGTCATATCAGTCGTGGTCTGCCGAATGCCGCCTGCAATCTGTTCGGCCTGCTTATCGGCCAAATTGCGGCCTGAGCAGGTGACGGATTGCCTCTGCTACTGGAAGGCCGTCTCGGAAAAGCTTCTCAGCTTGCGCGAATGCAGCCGCTCCATCGGCATTTCGGCCAGCTTCTCCATCGCCTTGATGCCGATGGTGAGATGCTGCGCCACCTGCCGCTTGTAGAATTCCGTCGCCATGCCTGGCAGCTTCAACTCGCCATGCAGCGGCTTGTCGGAGACGCATAACAGCGTCCCGTAAGGCACGCGGAAGCGGAAGCCGTTGGCCGCGATCGTCGCCGATTCCATGTCGAGCGCGATGGCGCGCGACTGCGACAGGCGCTGCACCGGTCCGCGCTGGTCGCGCAGTTCCCAGTTACGGTTGTCGATGGTGGCGACGGTGCCGGTGCGCATGATGCGCTTCAGATCGTAGCCGGAAAGTCCCGTGACTTCGGCCACCGCTTCCTGCAGCGCCACCTGGATTTCGGCCAGCGGCGGGATCGGCACCCAGACCGGCAGATCGTCGTCCAGCACATGGTCCTCGCGCACATAGGCATGCGCCAGCACATAGTCGCCCAGCGCCTGCGTGTTGCGCAGGCCGGCGCAGTGGCCGAGCATCACCCAGGCATGCGGCCGAAGCACCGCGATATGGTCGGTGATGGTCTTGGCGTTGGAGGGGCCGACGCCGATATTGACCATGGTGATGCCGCCATGGCTCGGCTTCTTCAGGTGATAGGCCGGCATTTGCGGCAGGCGCTGCGGCGGCGTGCCTTCGCCTGGCGCGTTATCCCCGGCTTTCGTCACCACATTGCCCGGCTCGACGAACTCGCTGTAGCCGCCACCGCCCGTCTCCATCAAGTCTCGGGCGCGGGCGACGAACTCGTCGATGTAGAACTGGTAGTTGGTGAACAGCACGAAATTCTGGAAATGCTGTGGGCTGGTCGCCGTGTAATGCGTCATGCGGTGCAGCGAATAGTCGATGCGCTGCGCGGTGAACGGCGCCAGCGGCCTTGGCTCGCCGAACGCCACCTCGAAGGTGCCGTTGGCGATCTGGTCGTCGGTGCCGTCGAGGTCCGGCACGTCGAACAGGTCGCGGATCGGCCGCTTGATGCGCTCGGCAGCCGTGCCATCGACATAGGTGCCTTCCAGGAAGGCGAAATGCAGCGGGATCGGCGTGGTCGATTCCGATACCGTCACCTGGACGCCGTGATTGCGCATGATGAGCCGAAGCTGCTCGATGAGATAGTTCTCGAACAGCTTCGGCTGGGTGATGGTGGTGGCAAAATGCCCGGGCGTCGGCATATGGCCGTAGGCCTGGCGCGAGTCGATCTGGGAGAACGAGGTCGTGGTGACGCCGATCTGCGGATAGAAGGCCCTGTAGCGCTTGCTCTCGTCGCCGCCGGCGGCGAGCTTGGCGAAGGAATCGCGCAGGAATTTGGTGTTGCGGTCGTAGAGCGCCTCCAGTGCCGCGACCGCCTTCTTGGCGTCGTCGAAACTTTGCCTGCCGAAAGGCTCCGGCATCACGACCGATTCAATGGCTTGGGGGTAGATTCGCTTTTCCATGGCCCAATATAGGGATTTGGAAGAGAGCTTGGGAGGGGGAGGCAGGCGCGAAGTCTGCCCTGCGACGTATTTTTCTTCGACCGTGTCAGCCGCGCTGCAGGCTTTGGCTATGTGACTACCGGAAGCGCAGGGGCGGGGCGTTCGCAGGCCGCCATCTCCTGAAGATCACCGCGCCTTACCCGCGCTGCAAGCTGATCAGCAGCACGAAGCCGATGCCTGCCTTCTTCGGCGTCGGCGCCTCGATGACCGAACCGGCGTCGGCGCGCATCATCGGCACCGCCAGCACGGGAGCGGCAAGCAGCACCAGGATGAGCATCGCCCGCGGCAGGAGCCGAAGAGCCTTGAGGGTGGAGGTGGCGATGCGGTCCATGGTGGTCGTTCCGGTTTCGAGTATTGGTCGCCTCAGCGGTCGAAATGGTTCACGCAGTCCAGTCGGCAGGTGTCGGCCATTCCCGATGAGCGGCCCGGACGGCCGGCTTCGGCCACAAGGATGGCGAAGGACATGCCGAACAGGCTCATCAGTAGGCAGACGATGGTGAAGCGGCGGACAAGCATTGGTCTCTCCTTCAATGGCGAGGAGAATGCCCGCATGCCTCTGAACCGGTTCTGAGACCGGTATTCATCTACCGTTCAAATTGATTGATGGGCGTCCTGGGCTGGCCAGGCGCGCGAGCTGTCTTGCCCGGCGACGTGCGCGGAGACGGCGCTCAAAAAGAAACGGGGCCTGGCAGGCCCCGTCAGACTGCTGACGAACCCCGTCGATTTTCGGCGGGGTTTTGTTTTATGTGATTGAAGAGTTTGAGAAGTTCGTGTCAGGAGATTTTGACAGGAGGCGTTTAGCCTCATGCGAGGGCTGGTTTGGGCTTCGGCCAGAGGCTGATAGCGATCTTTTTCATGTTCTGGGCGGCGGCTGCGA